>JAGOSG010000004.1:0-4337 GCA_018062445.1 Minisyncoccota bacterium
AGTATCAGTATCTTTCTCATTACACAATGAGTATACCCCGTGAGATAACTTACCTGCATTAGGCAATGGGTATAATAAAAAAACTGTATCTCATGGGATATACCTTTGAAAGCTCTTCCTGGTCTGTATATGAGACCATTCCACAACCATAGGGAACATATCTTGACCTCCACGGGGAGAGGAGTATGGTGAAAGTAGATATGGAAAGAGGCGAACATTCAAAGAAGAATCCTCTTCTTGCTGGAGTAGCGTTTCTTGGTGCATTACTGAGTCCTTTTGAGGCAGGAGCGCAGAGCCAAGACCCCTACTACAATGACCCTAATCGTCCCCTCTCAGAAAATATTAGGAGATTTAATGAAGCCCAAGCAAGGAGGAGAGCAAGTGAAGCAATGTCATCTGAGTGTCAGGAAATCATAGCCATTACAAGAAGACAAATACAAAATAATGAATATCCGGAATACCTAGAAGAAGATGTTTCATCCTGCAGTCCACAAGCCTACCGAGAGTTATCCGTTCTTAATAATGCGAACGAAAGACGCAGACAAGCAGAAGCAGATCGTCGAAGTCGCGGAGGAAATCCTTAATTACACATACTTATGAAGCGAAAAAACCTGCCCACATTCAACGGGCAGGTTTTTATTTATGATTCTGAATCCACCACTTTTTTACTAACGGAAGTGATTGTGTAGAGAGGAAGTATCCAACAGCTGGTACTAATGCGTTGAATATGAAGTTGCTGATTCCTAAGATCGCAAGAATGAAACACGCTACAACATAGGTAATGATAGTAATAGTGAGAATACGAAACCAGCTTACTTCCCAAGCTTTTTCGGCTTCTACCTTCAGGTTTCGTGCTTGGATGAGCTGTACTTCCTTTTCTAATTTTTGTATGCGATCTTCTGTCATAGGATCAGTGTAACTCACCCATTTCAAAAAATACTACAGAACCTTTTTCCATCTTTCAGACTTAAAATCAAGATATAGTATAATCTAACGATCGTTAGATTATACTATATGGTCTCTTCAGCTCGAATGGCACTATTCGCTTCAAATTAGTGTCTCTTTACTATTTCTAAAACACTAAAAGGGGTCTTCAGTACTGCGGAAATGATAGGATTGTAATCAATGCCAATAGACATACTCAACCCTATTTCTTCAACATACATCTTCGCAGTACTGCTTTTCGTGGGGCTGATGTTTTCGTTGAGGAAAAAAGAAGGTACGGAGCTCCTACCTCCAACTCTTTCACAGGAACTTAAGGGGTTTGCCATGCTTGCAATCATCTTGGCGCACATTGGATATTTTCTAGTCAATGACCATCGTTTCCTTTTTCCCCTTTCAATTCTCGCTGGCGTTGGAGTTGATCTCTTCCTGTTTCTATCTGGCTTCGGGCTTGCACTGTCTACTCTCAAAAAGAAGCTCCCACTGAAAGCCTTTTATCTACGGCACTTGCCGAAGCTCTATGTTCCATTCTGGATAATACTTGCAGTGCTTTTTGTCGCTGATTTTCTATTACTGAATCGCACCTATTCGTGGAGTTATATTACGCAATCATTTGCCGGCTTCTTTCCTCACGCCAATCTATTTACCGATATCAATTCACCTCTCTGGTACTTCACCTTCATTCTCTTTTTCTATCTCCTATTCCCCCTTCTCTTCTTTAAACAAAGACCACTATTTTCAGCGCTCCTCATGTACGGCGCAGTACAGGGTGTTATGTTATTGCATCTGCCGATTTTAAAAGACACCGAACATCTCTACCTCCTTCATACTATTGCATTTCCTTTGGGTGTAGCAGTAGCAGGACTCTATGAGAGGTATTCAAAAAAACGCGAAAACTTAGAAGGACAAATAAAAAGAATAAATATCTGGATCCTAATTCCGAGCATCATTTTTCTTGGAGCAATCTTTTCTTACTTTGCTTATTTTTCTGGCGTTGGCACGCCAACACAGCAGTACATAAGCCTCCTTTTAACTGCATTGCTTCTCATTCTTTTTATTCTTAAGCCTTTTCGTGTTGGCCTTCTGTATCTCTTGGGGATTTATTCCTATGAACTCTATCTTATTCATTGGCCACTCATGTCACGGTACGACATTCTCTACCAGAATCTGCCTGCATGGCTAGCCACGGCACTATACATACCACTACTGCTTGGTATGAGTTGGCTGTTGCACACAGTAGTCAGAATTGTGTTTAAAAAAATAAAAAACGTCTAGGTGGTGTACAGAAATAGTTAGATCGTTTTTTATACTTCACTCTTACCAAAAGCATTCCAAGGCAATTGTATATTTGACTCTGGAAAATTATTCAAAACCCACTGTACATAGGTGTTACTGTTGGGACCAAAAAGCGAATAACGATCTCGATGTGGGTACGAAGAGATGGAGTGCTCAATGTACTCAGTCATACGCTCCGCAACTGAACCTACGCCACCTTCTACCATGCCTATAATTGCCCCTTTCCAATGATGCTGGTGCATAGAGGGAAATATTTCCAAGCCTTCAAAAGGAGGTTTGGCATTTTTATGTAAACGACCAGAGCACTCTTCGCAAGAGTGCTCACCAAAAAACTTTCCACTTTCTTCGGTATTGTAACGACCGACTCCGAATCGTGACACTGCTCCTTTTTTATTTACAACAAACCACGGATGCAATGCAAAGGACAATGGCATCGTGGCGGGGCAACCCATCAAAAAAACTTGGTAAATATCTTTTTGTATCAGGAGTGTTAAAGGTTTGGACATAAAAGGTTAGTGGGGAAATTTTGGAGAGTTTGTTATGTCATTAAAATTGAATTAGCGGAGGGAATTTTTTGTCCATTCAATCAAAGTAGGAAATGAAGATTGATTGGCACCTTGATAATTTTCTGGATTTTCAACTAAATCTAGTTCTAAATGACTAAAGTGCATCCATTTTACAGACATCACTTCTTCCTCTTGAAGCTTCAGGGATTCAAGAGGAACATCCATCTTTACCATAAACCACTGCCTAAATCGTCTGTTGTCAGGTTTGCCAACAAGCTCTCTGTGTCCAACCTCTAATTGTTCCGGTTTTACTTGTAGACCTATTTCTTCTTCAGCCTCTTTAATAACATTACTTTCGTACGTCTCACCCTCGTTAACAGTCCCAGCAGCTGCAGGCCCCCACAATCCTGGGGCATGTTTCTTAGCTAACGCTCGTTGAGCGAGTAAGATTTCCCCATTGGAGTTTGAAACCCATAAAGCAGAGACCTGATGAATTTCCCCATCATTCCATTGATCGCGTTCGCAGATGCGAACGAAATTATCATTCTCATCAACAATAATAACTCTTTCCATAATGGAAACTTAACATGAAATTCGAAGGCGGGCCCACAAGGATTCTCTCCTTACAGGAGCAAGTGAGGAGTGAGACGAAAATCTATTTTTCATCTCGTCCGAGCGAAGCTCCTGAAAAGTCCCTTTACAGGAGCTGTACACCCTTCATATCGTACTCACCTGAAGACAGGTTCCGTGCGATATATTCAGGGACTTCGAATCCTTGACGAAAAGCACACAAGTGCTTTTCTTGGTACCGCAGTTTTTCACTGCGTTTCAAAACTGCGGGCCCACAAGGATTCGAACCTTGATCGACGGTTTTGGAGACCGTAATTCTACCATTGAACTATAGGCCCTAATGAGAAGGAAAAAACACGTACTAGTGCTTTTTCTTCGAGTGACGGGCCTACGCACCAGTCTCTGATGCCGAGGCCCTAGAGTCACCAGTATAAATGAAAAAAGGGAAAAAGTATTTCCCTTTCAAACATCAAAAATAAGCAATGCTTACTTTTTAGCTTCTTTGAAGGTCACGCGCTTCCTGACCACCGGGTCGTACTTTTTAAGCGCCATTTTTGTATTCGCAAGCTTCTTTTTGTTTTTGGTAGTCCAAATAACATGGCCAGAAGCCGAGGATTTCATCTTGATGAGGTTATCTTGTGACATGCCGTGTACTATACCTTAGGTTCTAAGATGGGTCAAAATCCGAGAGTTTTCTTATACCCCCTGCCCTAAAGACCCACTTGCTCGCTTAACAAGCTCATCTCTCAAAACCTCTGCATCTGCTTTTGATACTCCAGGCAACCTCCCTTCTGCACTGATGCCTGCCATCCCATATCGGCTTATCGAAGCACTCGCCCCTGCCGTTTGAATATGCAAATCTGAAAGGCCAAGTAAGCGCGCCAGAATGCCACGGTTAATATCGACATTTTGGATTCGTGCATAGGGTATAGTGACGTATTTTTTCCAAATTACTCCAGACTCCTTACGAAATCCTAAATCAGTTAACTCGTAGCGGTAGTAGTGATATGAGAGCTTTGCCCA
>JAGOSG010000004.1:4437-50193 GCA_018062445.1 Minisyncoccota bacterium
TAATATCGACATTTTGGATTCGTGCATAGGGTATAGTGACGTATTTTTTCCAAATTACTCCAGACTCCTTACGAAATCCTAAATCAGTTAACTCGTAGCGGTAGTAGTGATATGAGAGCTTTGCCCAGATGAATGAGAGTACAGTGAAAACCGCTACGACTAAAATGAGCCATCCAAGCATAGTGGAAAGCACATTACCGCCTATAAAAGAGTCTTCAAAAACGGCAAAGAGTGTCCATCCGACAAAAATCAAACTAAAAATTAAGGTGCTAGATACAGAGCTCAAAAAGAATAACCACACCGCTTTTTTGTCTAGTTGTTTCATAGAAAATATATAAATAAGTGAACTTCTTTCAGTATATAACAGATCTCGGGTTGGATTCGCCTCTCGCGTTTGACCCTCAAAGGGAGACGAGGCGTCTTGAGATCGAGACATTCGATCGCTCTTCGAGCGTGCGGACACAGATAAATCTCCTGACGGAGATTTTCTGCGAAACAGCGGGGTTGGATTCGGTTCTTACAGAACCCTGTACAGGTCTCGCCTGAGCGCTCCGCTTGCTCAAATGCTCGACCTTTCGAATCCAACACGCGAGCGAATCATTTCGCTCGCTCCGGCGCACAGACAAAAAACACCCCTCTGAGGGGGCTGGTTTTTGTTTCTGTGCGCCGGGTTGGATTCGAACCAACGAAGACCGAAGTCAGGAGATTTACAGTCTCCCCTCGTTGACCACTTGAGTACCGACGCAACTAACTAGCCAGTAATGGCTAGTTGCTACAGTAACACTTTTCTTTAGTTTTTTGAACTCGCCGCTCCGACTTTCGCACGGTGTGACTTAGTAGCACGGGCACTCTTCACAACATCAAAAACAAACTCACTACCTTTCATACTGACGCTCACAGTACCCCCTTGCATCACACCACGGGACACCATAAACGATGCTACTGGCGTAAGAATCTTAGATTGAATCAAGCGTTTCAACGGCCTAGCACCGTACTGAGGGCTATAGCCTTCTTTAGCAAGGTACGCATATACCTCAGGATGTATCGCAAGCTTAATGTCTTTCGTGGCGAGTCTCTCTTCCACGATCTTCACCTGCATATCAACGATGTTCTTTATTGCCTCTACTGAAAGAATGTTAAAGACAATAATCTCATCAAGACGGTTCAAGAATTCCGGTCTGAAGTAATCTTTCAGACGACCCATGACTTTCTCTTTGGCAATGGCATATTCAGCTACATCACTACCATTCGCTGAACTAAATCCAAAACTCGACATCTTATCGATGAACTCAGCTCCGATGTTTGAGGTCAAAATGATGATGCTGTTTTTGAAGTTAACCTTCCTACCCTTAGCGTCCGTGAGATGTCCGTTGTCGAGAACTTGGAGCAAGATATTGAATACTTCAGGATGTGCTTTTTCAATCTCGTCGAAAAGAATCAAAGCGTACGGACGATGGCGAACTTTTTCAGTGAGCGAGCCCCCCTCTTCATGTCCCACATAGCCCGGTGGTGAACCAATGATTTTAGATACGGAATGCTTTTCCATGAATTCGCTCATGTCGACACGAATGATTGCGGACTCATCGTCGAACATAAACTTCGCTAATGCCTTGGATAGCTCTGTTTTTCCTACTCCTGTAGGTCCTAAGAAAAGGAACGAACCAATTGGGCGGTTGGGATCAGCAATACCTACACGTGAGCGTTTTACTGCATCCGACACGAGACGCACAGCATCATCTTGTCCCACCACAGAAGCTTTGAGATCTTCCTCCATTCGAGCAAGCTTCTTTGCTTCAGCCTCGAGCATGCGCGACACCGGCACACCGGTCCATCGACTTACCACTTCAGCAATATCAACATCAGTTACCTCTTCACGGAGTACTCTCCTAGAGCGCTGGAAGCGTTTTAGTTTGTCGAGTTCTCGCTCCAAATTTTTCTCTAGAGTTGGCAATTTACCGTACCGAATTTCAGCCACGCGTGCCAAATCTGCGCGAGCCTCAGCAGATTCTGCTTCTGCACGAAGTTGATCAAGCTCTTTCTTGGTAGCTCCAATAGCAAGGAGCACCTCTTTTTCATTCTTCCATTTCACTTCCAAATCAGCTGTTTTCTCACGAAGTTCAGCAATTTCTTTTTCAATTGCACGCAAACGCACCTTCGTACTCTTCCCTACATGTGCATCTTCGTCTTTTCTGAGTGCTTCAAATTCAATTTCGAGTCGGCGAATTTTCCGGTCAGTTTCTTCGAGTGCTGGTGGTTTATTTTCAAGAGAAATTTTCAGGGCAGATGCGGCCTCATCAATTAAGTCGACAGCTTTGTCTGGAAGAAATCGGTCAGTGATGTAACGGCTCGAAAGTCCTACCGCAGCAACAATAGCAGCGTCAGTGATACGTACGCCGTGATACAACTCATATTTCTCTCGTAGGCCTCGAAGTATTGCCACCGCATCCTCTATAGAAGGCTCTTGCACAAACACTGGTTGAAAACGACGCGTGAGCGCTGGGTCTCGTTCAATGTGCTGTTGATACTCTTTTAATGTTGTTGCGCCAATAACGCGGAAATCCCCACGGGCAAGAGCGGGTTTTAACATGTTGGATGCATCCATTGCACCTTCAGCGGCACCTGCACCAACGAGAGTATGAATCTCATCAACGAATAGAATGACTTTACCGTCAGACTTTTCCACTTCCTTCATGATTGTCTTTAATCGTTCTTCAAATTCGCCACGATACTTCGTACCAGCTATCAGCATGCCAAGATCAAGCATCAAGAGCTCCTTGCCTTTCAAAGACTCGGGTACATCATTCACTGCCATGCGACTTGCCAGCCCTTCTGCGATTGCAGTTTTCCCAACACCTGCTTCACCAATAAGAATTGGATTATTTTTTGTGCGACGCGACAAAATTTGAATAACCCGATTAATTTCAATATCACGACCAATAACTGGATCGAGCTTGTTATCGCTCGCGAGCTTCGTGAGATTTCTGGTGTACTTACCCAAGGCACGCATCTTCTTTGGTGCTTCGGGTTCATTGGTGCGTCCTGCACGAAATTCTTGCATAACAGACACGACGGCGGTGCGGTCAATACGAAAGCGATTAAAAATCTCAGCAGCGGGCCCTGGATTTTCAAGAATACCGAGGAATAGATGTTCAACTGAAACAAACGACTCGTTAAATGTTGTTGCAATTTTTACCGCAGCCTCAAGCGCCTGCGCCAAGTCTGGTGTCAAATAGAGCTGATACGAGGGCGAGAGCACAGAGCCTGTTGGAGGAACTTCCAAAAGTTCAATAACGGAATCTGTAAAAAGAACAGTATCAACATCCAGTCGCTCCAAAATAGCGAGCACAATTGACTCCTCTTGCATAACAAGGGCGCCAACAAGGTGCAGTGAACTCACGTGGTTTTGACCACGCTCAATAGCAATTTCATGCGCTTTGCGCACAGCTTCTTTTGCTTTTGTTGTGAAATTTCCAAATGGTGGTGGCATACGTCTATTATACCAGAAAGGCAGGTTTTAGGTTTCAGGTTTTAGCTTATAGGCAGAACAAATACAAACTCCTCTCGGAAGGCTGACAGCTGAAACCTAAAGGCTTCTAAGGTTACTTCGCCTTCGCTGGGGTAGAGCTCGCGTGTGATGACGAAAAGACCGTCAAAATATCGCTTGTAGCAATGAAGGTTCCACTTCCACCAGATGCTTGAGAAACACTCGTTGAAATACCCACGAGGTCACCAAAAATATTCACCAGTGGTGTTCCTGGAACTAGGGTCGCATTTATATTTGTATCAATATTTCGAACTGAAATCGCCGATGCCCCTTTTACTGGAACAACATCGGTAGATACTGTACGTGACGACACAGCACCAATGACTACACGTTCTTGCGTAACACTTACCAGTGCCACCGTAGTTGCACCGAGCTTCAAAGCACCAACATCACCAATCCTAAACGGCGCACCGAGTTTTGTGTCGGAATCTTTTGGAACAAGAAATGCGATACCTACTTCAGGAAACTGCTGTGACACTGTGTATACCGCTGACGTACCACCGACAACAACAAGATGATCTTTGTCGACAATACTTGAGTCAGTAACAAAAAGTGCAGGGCCAATCTGCGCAGCAAGACCAACGATTGGCGTCGTAGTGGAAACCCCAGCAAAGACACGGCCAGTTTTCCCTAGTGATGCGGAAATTGAAGCAGTGATGAGGTCATCCTCCTTCACAACAACAGTAGTCTCTTTAGTAGTTGCAGGTGTCGAAATATTAGTAGGAACAATAGTCTGGATAGTTCGTTCAACAACCTGATTAATTGTCTGCGTTACTCCTGTAGGCGCCGCAGCAAGAAGCGATACGGTAACAATGCCAGTAGCAATTGATGTAACGAATGACACCAAAATGACGAGGAGAACTATTTGAAATTTTGAGAGATCTTCAATATCCATAGTAAGAAGTGGCTAGTGTTTAGGGTATAGGGTTTAGGGGTAAACAGCAAGAGAATAATGTGCATCACTTACATAGCCCTCGCTACTTTCAGGGCACCTTTGAAGGCCGTGACGGCTCGTTCAATATCAAGTCTAGTTGTATCAACTCCAAGTGAAAAACGAATAGTGCCTTTTGCTTTCTTTTCGTCGCCAGTAAGTGCCATCACCACATGCGATACATTTCCCCCGGTACCTACGCAGGCACTCCGTGGTGACACTGCAACATTGGCTTCATCCATTAATACCGAGAGGTAATCACCGTCAATACCAGAAATCGCAAAGAGTGCATTTGAAGCAATGCGTCGTTTTGGATGTCCAATAAGTTCAGCGTCAGGTGCAACATCCCGCACTAACTCAATTAAATAATCTCGCAATTCTCGTACTCGCAATTCTCTTGTCGCCCTCTCTTCTTTAGCAAGGACAAACGCTACGCCAGCACCAACTATTCCAGCAACATTCTCAGTTCCTGGTCGAATACCTCGCTCTTGGGTTCCTCCGCCCCACATAGGAACCATTGGGACAGAAAAATCGCGATACAAAACACCAACGCCTTTCGGTCCGCACAGTTTTTGCGCATCATACGAAACCATATCCGCTCGAAATGCATGTGGGCTCGCTTCACTATATAAAGGCGATTGCGCAGCATCAACATGAAAAATTGGAAACGATACTTCAGGAACTAATTGTCTAAAGGTACTGACTTCCCTCCCCTTCCATCTTGTTATTTCAGTACTGATATCGGCTAATGGTTGAATGACGCCCGTCTCGCTATTCACATGCGCCAGAGTCACAAGTGCTGTTTTAGGCTGTATCGCACTCGCAATTAACTCCGCACGAACAATCCCATCGAAGTCAGGAGCAACATACGAAACTCCTACACCCCTGCTTTCCAAAATCTCGAGAGTTTTTAAAATAGAACTGTGCTCAACTGATGTCGTGACAATATGCATGTCAGCATACGCGATACCTTTTTTATGTAACGCATCAATGACACCAAAAATAGCGAGGTTGTTTGATTCAGTGCCACCTGATGTGAAAATGAGCTCTTCTGACTTAACTCCGAGTGTTTGAGCAATATCAGATCGTGCGCGCTCAATCGCTTCATAGGCTTTGCGCCCCTCGGTATGAGGTGCACTTGGATTTCCCGGAACATCTTCTAAAGCACCATAGACGGCTCTGGCCACTTTAGGATGCACTGGCGTAGCAGACGCGTTATCAAGATAAATGCGATTATTTATGGAAGACATACTTCCTATAATACAGCGATTGCAACACAAAACATACGCTATACTCTTCTAATACTCATGGAAACCGCTCACATCGTACTTCAAAATGTTCTTGAGTCCGTGCAAGGGAACCCCGTGCTTTCTGGACTTACTATTCTCGTGGCGTGGGCCCTCATTCAAGACCTATTTCTCTTCCGAAGATTACGACGGCTCGTGCGGGGTGGAGACGGAAAAACACTTGAAGGTACTATTCGAAAACTACAAGAACGCGTAAGTACATTAGAAGAACATGCCACAAAATCGACCGTGGCGTTTAACAATGTTGATGCACGACTAGAAACCTGCATTCGCGGGATCGCGATGAGGCGCTTCGATCCATTTGGCGGAGAAGGTGGACAGCAAAGTTTCATTGTTGCATTACTTGATGAAAAAGGAGACGGTGCGGTACTTTCTGGTATTCATGCAAGAGATGGCGTACGTGTGTATGCAAAGGCAGTGAAAAAATTTCTGTCAGAGCGCGAATTATCTGAAGAAGAACGGGGTGCGATTTCTGACGCAAAAAAGACACTCTTGTCAGAAAAAGCCTGAGATACAGCTCGCATGCTATTTGCTTAAGAAGCGTTTTTGTGTTTCTCTTGCACTATGACAAGTCCACGATCAGCCAATCCTAAAGAATGTCACCAACCAGTTGTCGCAATTGTCGGGCATATTGACCATGGCAAGACAACACTTTTAGACTACATACGAAAATCTGCAGTCGCCGCAAAGGAAACAGGCGGTATCACTCAGCGTGTATCAGCATATGAGGTCACTCATACAGGAGCTGAAGGAGAAAGACATATCACCTTCATCGACACCCCAGGACATGAAGCTTTTCAAAAAATGCGAGCCCGAGCTGGCGCTGCTGCTGACATCGCAATTCTCATTGTTGCAGCTGATGACGGTGTAAAGCCACAGACTTTGGAAGCACATAAAGCAATACTTGAAGCAGGTATTCCTTTTATTGTCGCCTTCACAAAAATTGACAAAGACACTGCCTCTTTAGACCGCGCAAAAGAAAGCGTGATGAAAAACGGCATTTATCTTGAAGGCTTGGGTGGCGATATATCCTTTGTGGGAGTCTCTGGGAAAACAGGTGCTGGCGTATCAGAGTTACTTGACCTCATTGGACTCACCGCTGACCTACACTCCATCACCTGCGATGCAACAAAAGAAGTAGAAGGAATCGTTATAGAATCTGCTCGTGATCCAAAAGCGGGAATAAGCGCAACTGTAATTGTTCGCTCAGGAACAATAACTATTGGTGGTTTTGCTGTAATAGGAAGCGCCATGGCACCACTTCGTACACTAGAAGATTTTACAGGAGCAAAGGTTACAGAAATTTCTTGTGGTAAACCTGCACGCATAACTGGTTTTGACTCTGAACCAAAAGTTGGAAGTATTCTTTCAATAGTCAAAACTAAAAAAGAAGCTGAGAAACTCACTGATGAAGTACGACAGCCCACTCAAGCGAAACCACGCGGTAGCGCAATAGAGGGTGGTGGTAAGCGCACACTCGTGCGACTAGCGCTAAAAGCAGATACCGCCGGCTCACTTGAGGCACTTGAACACGAACTCGCAAAAATTTCAGAAGAAGGAATTGAATTGCACATTGTCTCTGGCACTGTTGGTCCAATTTCTGACAACGACATCAGACCATTCATTGGTTTCTCCCCTGCTATTGTTCTTGGTTTCAATGTAAAGGCAGACGCTTCGGCAAAAGACCTTGCCGAAAGACAGCGCATCACCATTGAAACGCGTGCCATCATTTACGAACTTGGTGATTGGCTTAAAGAAGAAATAAAAAAATTCAAACCAGAAATGGAAGAAGGTGCGATTTCTGGTACCGCTCAAATCATTAAACATTTTTCAAGCTCTGGTGCAAAACATGTCGTGGGAGGAAAAGTGCTCACAGGAATCATCCACCTCAAAGATCAGGTGCTGATACACCGCAGGGGCATCGAGGTAGGAGTGGGAAAAGTGGTAAACCTCCAAACACAGCGTGCTGATGTTGATGAAATCACCGAAGGAATGGAATTCGGGGCACAAATTGAATCCAAGGCAGACATTGTTGCAGGTGACACCGTGAGTGCACTGTTCAAGAAAACATAATCCTCCATGCCACGAGATCAAATTCATAGAGACGAACGCTTCATATCAGCACTAAGTGCCGCAGCCGCACAGTTCATTAACCGTGAATCAAATCGTCGTTCACTTATTACCGTCACAAAAGTACATATTACTGATGGTGGAAAAACTGCACAAATCTTTGTGAGCGTATTACCGAAAGAACAAACGCATGCGGTCGCAGATTTCCTATCGCGCCAACGACAAGAATTTCTCGCTTTCTTAAAAACACAAGCAAGGCTCCACACGGTACCTAGAGTTACCTTTCTTCCCGACCCTGATATGGGCGAGAGCGTTGAGGGAAGTGAAGTAGCGTAGTACTCTAGGACTACAGGCCACGTGGCGAAGTGGAAACGCAGCGGTTTGCAAAACCGATATTGCGCGGGTTCGATTCCCGCCGTGGCCTCCATGGAGTAAAGCATCTGCATGCTTTACGTCGGGAATCGAAGGGCGGAGGTATATTTTTGTTTGCGTTTCGCAAGGCAAAAATACCGAGCCGGGGTCGCGAGAAATTTCCGTCAGGAAATTTACTTGTGACCAATTCCGCCGTGGCCTCCAACGGAATATTCTGCTAGTGCAGAATATGTCGGGAATCGAAAGCCGGAACGATGTTTTTCGTTGCGAAAAACCGTGAGGCGGGGTCGCGCGCATTTTGTGCGACGGCACAAAATGACGGGTGACCGATTCCATTACTGCCCTCAGCCAATTCCCCTTAATTCCTTAATCCTGTATCATAATCAAGCAACACCCGCCCGGGTGGTGAAATTGGTAGACACGCTCGACTTAAGATCGAGTTCCGTAAGGAATGTGGGTTCGAGTCCCACCCTGGGCACAAAACAATCGCATGCATATGCGATTTTCCGGTGACTAGGGAGCAGAGCACCTGCGTGCTTTGCGTTGGGACTCGAAGCCCGGAGCGATGTTGTTCGTCTCGAAAAACCGTGAGCTGGCGATTAGAAAATCGTACCGAGAGGAGGTCGAGGAAATTTATGAACATGGGTGAGTAAATTATCCGTGACCGAGTCCCACCCTGGGCACACTTCGACTCGCTTCGCTCACTCAGTGCAAGCAAAAGAAAAGATACGATATACTGCTTCGCACATATGACCCTTTTCCTTGTTCTAGCACTTTATGTATTACTAATACTTATTTGGCTAGTGTGCTTCTTTTTTTTACTGTTGATGAGCTACGGTATCGTCACAACTAAAGTACCCTATGTGCCAATACCTCAGCATGTAATTGATGAAGTAAAGCGATTACTGCCAATGAAGACAGGCGATCAATTTTACGACCTCGGCTCTGGTGACGGGCGTGTCATCGCTACAATGGCTTCAGCCTATCCAGATGCGTTTGCAACAGGCGTGGAGAAAGCCCCACTTCCCTACACACTCACCCAAATTCGTTTCTGGAGAAAACCATTGAGAAATGTAAAAACTCTTTTCAAAAACTTCTCACGCGTGCAGCTCAACAATGCAACACATATATACATGTATTTATTTCCTGAAGTCGTGGAAAAACTTTTGCCAAAGTTCGAAGCAGAATTAAAAAAAGGAACCCGAGTTGTTTCCTGTGACTTCCCTTTCAAAACAAAAGAACCAATTGAAACTATAGTTGTTGCAGGCAGACACAAACACACACTGTATGTGTATGAGTTTTAAACTCTACAACAGCGCTGTAATTCTTTAAAGTCTTATACTCATAACGGGATGGGTTCCTTCTTTCGGTCGTGTCGATACATCCCCATAAGAATAGCTACAGCGCCAACTATCTGACTCAAGAGTCCTGAATATGACTGAACAACAATGGTGTACGGAATCCAAATGACACATGCAATGAGCATGTAGAATCTAATATCTTTAGGATGATCTCTTGAGATAGCGTAGGTGCCGATAATAACTCCTACAACAGGCAAAATAGTAATCAATCCTTTCCAAAAAACGACAAGCACTGCCACTGACATCAATGAGAAGAGGTAAAACCAGACAGGATGTTTTGCCCATTTTTTCTGATTTGCTTGAATAAAAACACTATTTCGCCCCAGAACCACTAAACACATTGCAGCACCTGCATATGCAGAAAGAAGTGCGTAGTGAAAAATAAAGAAAATTAAATTGATAGATTGTAAAAAGAGTATATTTCTACGAGTTTTTGCATTCCATGCGAGCACTACAAAAACGAGAGCTATCGCACCAAGGAATTGAATGAACCAGAAATTATGAAGAAGGGCCATGGGTAACTAAAATACTAGCATCCATAATTGATCCCTCTGGAGCCAATAGGACTCGGTCACGGATAATTTACTCACCTACGTTCGTAAATTTCCTCGACCACAGCTCGCGACTTTCTGAAGCAGAAAGTAACGCTCCGCTTTTCGAGCCCCACACGCAAGCAAAACTATTTGCTTGCTCGGGCGGACAGCAAAAAACACTACTTGCGTAGTGCTTTTTATGCTGTGCGCCCGGTAGGGCTCGAACCTACGACCGTCTCCTTAAGAGGGAGTCGCTCTACCAACTGAGCTACGGGCGCGAGCGAGAAGGATAGTGAAAATTTGTTTTCACTATCTTGGGGCGAAGCGCCCGAAAGCTATGCTTACGGGCGGATGTTTCTTCTCTTTTTTATTTCCACCCGTAAGCATAGCTTTCGAGCAGATTGAGAAACTCTAACAGAAATAAGTACATTTTAAAAGCATGAATCTTTGAATAGCAGGCGTCTAATGCTACTCTTCAAGCATTGGGCGGATGGCGAAATTGGCAGACGCGCCAGCCTTAGGAGCTGGTCCCGCAAGGGGTGGAGGTTCAAGTCCTCTTCCGCCCACAATGAGTTTACGAGTGTAGGCGGAAAACACGCAAATTGTTTTGCGTGCGTGAGGACTTGAAAGGCGGAGGCATAATTTTGTTTATGCGAAGCATAAGGCAAAATTGCCGAGCCAGGGTCGGGCAAAAATTTCGTCAGAAATTTTATGCGTGACCAAGTCCTCTTCCGCCCACAAACAAGTGAGTGAGGGGTATATGGAAACACAGTAGCGTTTCCATATACCCGAGCGAGTGCCGTGCGTATGCTTACATACACTTCAAATATAAAACACTCCGCTATTCGCGGAGTGTTTTATTAATCTCTTTTTTTGTATTAATTACCTCGGTAAACTAACCCCGAAGGTTCCAGTAACCGCAGTCAGGATGCCTATAACAGATACCATGATGAAGAACCCGATGATCCCCCAAAGCATCTTTCGTTCTCCTTTCTTTCTTTCCTCAGGATTATCTGCATGTGCAATGAATACCGTTACACCCCAGACAAAGTACATTAAAGCTAAGGCAAACAAAAGGCCTAAGATTGGTGTGAGTATCAACTCAACAATCTTACCAATGAATTTAGACAGTACATCCATAACTAATCAATACAAAAGGACTTAAATGAACCAAACAACTTCTTAATTCTTGTGGTTATTCAAGACTTGGGAAATCCTAACGAGCAGTTCCTCCTCCATTAGTACCTGGAGTCACCTGTGGAATCTGAATCGTCGTTGTATTTTCAACACCTAATGTGCTCTGAAGAGCGTTGATGATACCGAAGACAGAGAGCATGACGAAGAGAGCGATAATGCCCCATACCATTATGTGGATACCTTTCTTTCGTTTTTCATCATTTGAAGAACCGAAGATGTAGGTAACCAAACCCCAGAAGAAGGCAAGAAGAGCAAGAGCAACGACGATCGGTGTTGCTTGTGTAATCAAAGCACCAATTTTTGTAAGTGCGTTATCAACACCGCCTGCAGCAAATGCAGCAAATGGAGCAAGAGCGACGACAGTGGCAATACCAGTTCTTAAAAATCCTTTCATATAATTACGAACAATTAAATATAATGAGATAAATCTCCTGAATAATAAGTCAGCCTTAATTGTATCATTTCCCCTGTTTCAAAGGAGAATGTATAAACGGGATGTGGAGAACCACAATAGCCTATTGCCCTCTACTAATGGTTGGGATTTGGAGGGTTCCAGAACCAACCCCAAAGGTAGCCTGGAGCATATTAATGATACCGAAGATAGAGAGCATCACGAATAGAGCAACAACGCCCCAAATCATCATAGGTATACCCTTTTTCCGCTTTTCATCATTAGATGAGCCAAAAACATACATAGCTAAACCCCAAAAGAAGAGGAGAAGTGCGAGCATTACTACAAGCGTTGTTGCGAGCTGAAGTGGAAGGTTGAGGTTACGGAGCACATCCTGAATGGTACTTGCAGCTGCAAATGTTGAAACTGGTACGAGTGCCATTACGCCAATAAAAGTCATTCCGATTATTTTTTTCATATGAAAATATATAATTTTTTAAATATCCCGCACTGGATTAGCTCCAGAAGAAGGTAGTGTTCGTATTTCTCCTCTTGGGTCTATATTTGGGTTAATTGGTGAGCGTGGAGTAGTTGGGGAAGTTCCTGATGGTGGTGTCCCTACTGTTCCAGATCTTGGCCCACCTAACAGTTCAGGTGACCCTGGTGAAGGACTAGAGCTAGAAGGTGCAAATGTTGAATTACTTGAGCCAAGAAGTGTGTTGCTAATTATATTGACGATTCCTCCTAAAGAAAAGATTATAGCGAGCGCAACAATACTCCATATAAGACGAGGGAGCGCCTGTTTTCTTTTTTCTGCGTTGTCGGCGTCAAAAATAATTTTGTAAGCATTCCAATAAAAAATCAAAAATACGAGAACCCACGGAACCGCTAACGTCACAACATCCGTCATGGTGTTAATAATCGATGTCAGTGTCATAAATATTTTTACAAGCCAGCCTGAATATCGTTAACAGTTGCCTGTATTGCAAGTGCGAGCGCTTGAGCTCCAAGCACCACTAAAGAGCCAACGATCGCCCAGAAAAAGAGACTTCTAACTTTTGCAATCTCTTCAGGTTTACCTTCGGCAGTGATGAATTTAAACCCTATGAATACAATGAAAAGCACAATCACAGGAAAACCAATTTGAGTAATCAACTGGAGCATTCGCTGTAAAAATTCCCACAGAGAATTATATCCAAGAGGATTACAAAGGCCTCCAGCACTTGCGCTATCGCAACCAGATGCAAGTACAACAAAAGGCAGTGCTAACGACAGAGAAAACGGGAGAGCTCGTGCAAATATTTTTTTTATCATTTTTTTCTTCCTATTTATCTAAACACTATATACCCTAATTCTTACCTCAAAAGTGCCTGCAATTCACTGTGTGCGCCTTGTGATGCCTCTGTTACCCGAAGCTTCCCAGAGGATACGCTTTCCATCATCCTTTTAAAGATTGCGTCCGTTGCTGATGGATCTGGATCAAGAAACGAAAACGAAAGCACTGCGGCATTTTGAAACATTGCACCGTATGGATCATTTGGATTATTTGATACCGCGTCTCTTCGAACTGAAGGAAGTGAAATAAGCGATAAGAGCGCTTGCTGTGAGTTTGTAGAGGTAAGTGCGAGCGCAACTGCAAGTGATCCCCCAATGTTGCGACTTCCTCGAGGAATCGAGAGCGCTGTCACCTGCGCCGAAACTCCTGCTCCACCACCTCGAACTGACGGGACTGGTGCCACATCAAAGTTTAGATTTGGATTTGCCTGACGCATCCCCAAGAGCTCACTCACGGAACCAAAATACATGGCCACTCCTCCCGCAAGAAATGCATTTCGCGATTCAGGTGCTGAGCGATTCCATGAATACACAGGTTTTACTGGATCAGAAAAATCAGTATAAAAACGAACAGCTGAATTTACAGGCGTGAGGGCACCGCTCTCCACAGCTCCTTCTGAAATCATAGATACATATACCCCTTCACTATTTCTTCCAACGACAGGGTTTCCAAGTTGATGGGCGAGTGTAAGAAAAATAGCCTTTGCATGAAAGATGTTATCCCACGCACCAAGTGCAACAGAATTTTGAGTCAGTGTTCCGTTTTCTTGTGTTTTTGTAAGACGCGGAGCTATGTCAGAAAGTTCATCCCAAAACTTTGGTGGCTGTGCAAGACCTGCATTTGCAAACAATGTACGATTCCAATACATCACTAAAGGATCAACGGTGAATGGGATTCCTTTTATGCCATCATTGGCCAAAAACACCTCGCCTGCCTGAATGAAGGTGTTCTGAAATTCACGTCGACTCACATTGCTATAAGGAATAGAGACAAGCTTGTCGCCTTGAGAGAGTAAATATTCAGCAGGAAAAATAACCAAGTCAGGACCTCTGCCTGCAGCAATAGCTTCAACAAGATTTGGAATGAGCTCAGGAGCAGGAACAAATGTGTACGTAACACCATCATAGGTGCTGTTTCCTTCCTGCAAACCACCCATTACTGCTTCAAAAGTAGAGAGAGGAAGCGAACCCCATACAGACACTTTGCCAACACTATTTTTATTTAGTGCGGTGAACGTTGAAAAAATGATAACTGCACCAATGGCGAGCGCAAGAAAGATACCAACGACGATTACATTGAAAAGCTTCATAGTGCCAGTATACCGCCTCTCATGCTTCTAATCTGCATAGATTTCCAGAGAATTACTTTAACGTCGCAAGAAATGCGAAATGATGTGTTCCTGCAGGAAGCATGTCTCCAGTTTCAAAACCTGCTTGCCTGAAAAGACGGACTGCCTCCCCTGGGGCTAGCACGGCCTCAGATGATGGCCCCATATTTTTAAATGAGGAGATCCAGTCAACAACAAGTGCAGTACCTCCAGGGCGTACCACGCGCGCAACCTCCATCACAAAACGCTCACGCTCACGAATTTGGTGAAGTATATTTGCCACCACAGCAATATGGAGAAGATTTTCTCCGATTGGTATAGGCTCATTCAAATCCGACTGCAATGTATGAAACTCAGCTGGATAGTGTTCCCCTTTCCGACGAATAGCATCAAGTGCTGGACCAAACGCATCAAAAGCGTAAATAGTACCCTCTCTGCCAAGTTTTTCGGCCAAAGCAAATGAATAGTGCCCAGCACCTACGCCAAAATCTCCCACTTTTGCATGTGCGGTTATCGGGAGATGGGAAAGAATATCTGTAGGGTTCAGGAACATTCTTTGCATTGTACCCCGCAAGTGTGTCGGTGGTTGAATTTTCCACGGGGCAAGAACAAGGTACAGCCTAGCTTCTAGCTTTTGGCTGTTAGCTTTTAGGGATGAGGGGAAATCCCTCTTTTCCCCTTGAGTCATCCACAAATTCTGTATGATATATCATACAGAAAAAATTTAAGCTGGAACCTGACAGCTCGAAGTTTGAGGCTGAAAGCTGGCACCTGAAACCTGACAGCTGGCAGCTAAAAAGCGGTGAACGCTGCAATTTTATCACCTTCACGAAGCTTCATGATGCGCACTCCTTGAGTGGCACGCGAAAGTGTTGGCACTTGTGAAAGCTCTGTTCGAATTACCTGTCCATTTTTTGATGCAACGATTATTTCTGACATTTCTGGAGTAACGACGCGCGCTGCAATAATTGAACCTGTTTTTGGAGTTACCTTGCCCGTTTTAATACCAGAGCCACCACGCTTTTGTATTTTGTATTCCTTTGCAGGTGTTCGCTTACCGTATCCCATATCAGCAAGAACCAACACCTCGCTTTCTTTTTCATTCTTAATAACGTCTGCTGCAATTATCTTGTCCTTACTTCCAAACTTCATACCGCGCACTCCGCCAGCGGTGCGTCCCATCTCACGAATGTCTGATTCCTTAAAGCGAATTGCCTGACCTCCTGCGGTTACTAAAATAACACTCTCGCCTTTCTCAACAGGAAGAACAGCAATCAAACTATCTCCTGCTTGTAGTGACATCGCGATGATGCCTGAACGGCGTACATCTTCAAATTGGTCTGCTTTCACTTTCTTTGCAACACCTTTCTCGGTAATGAGCATGAAGGAAGATGTTGCTGATTTTTTAGTCAATGCAACTATTGAAGTAATGCGCTCCTCCGCAGAAAGCGGGAGTACATTCATAATTGATTTACCTTTTGTGGCTCGCCTTCCTTCAGGTACTTCATACATGCGTGTTCGATATACCTTTCCACGATCAGAGAAAAACAAGACCGAGTCATGTGTGGAGCCTTCCAAGAATCGTGTCACGAAATCTTCTTCCTTTGTATTTAAATCAATAACTCCCACGCCACCACGATTTTGTTTCTTATATTCGCTTGGGCTGGTGCGCTTCACATATCCAGTAGAAGTAAGCGTGAGCATCGCAGCTTCGTCAGGAATAAGGTCTTCATCTGACATATTCTTAATGCCACCCTTCACAATTTTGGTACGTCTCTCATCAGCGTACTTCTCGCGAAGCGCCAAGAGCTCAGCCTTCACCACCTTCATTATTTTCTTCGTTGAAGAAAGTATTTCCTCTAATTCCTTAATGAATGCTTGTATTTCTTTCAACTCATCTTCGATTTTTTTGCGCTCCAAGCCTGCGAGTTTCTGTAGACGCATTTCAAGAATTGCTGTAGCTTGGCGCTCAGAGAATTTGAATTTCTTTTGGAGATCAGTGTGAGCGCCCTGCACATCCTTCGCCGCCTTAATTAATTTGATGATTTCATCTATGTGATCGAGTGCTTTTTTAAGTCCAAGCAAAATATGCTCTCTCTCTTGTGCACGTTTCAAATCAAACTCAGTGCGCCTCTTTACAACAACTTTTCTGTGTTCGATGAAATATGAAAGAATTGCGGAAAGCGAGAGTGTTTCAGGCACACCATCTACCAAAAGCACCATGTTGTAATGGAACGCATCTTCAAGCTGTGTGTGCTTATACAGGTAGTTCAATACCTGCTGTGGTTGGGCATTATTTTTCAATTCCACCACAACACGAATATCAGTCGTTGATTCGTCACGGAGGTCTCGTACACCTTCAAGTTTTTTGTCACGCACTAAATCTGCAATATTTATGATTAGGTCAGCTTTGTTTACACGGTACGGAATAGAGGTAATAAGGATGATGTTATTACCCTTTTTATCCTCAGTGATTTCTGCATTACCTCGGACCACCACAGGCCCGCGCCCTGTTGCATATGCATGTGCAATATCTTTTGAATTAAATGCAATACCTCCAATTGGAAAATCAGGCCCTTGAACAAATTGTAAAAGCTCATCAACGGTTGCATCCGGATTATCAATAAGATGCACCGTGGCATCTACTACTTCACCTAAGTTATGTGGAGGGACATTAGTTGCCATACCAACAGCAATACCAAGAGTTCCATTCAAAAGAATATTTGGAACTCCAGCAGGAAGAACATTGGGCTCCTTTTGCGTACCGTCGTAGTTTGGACGCCATTCAACGGTATCTTTATCAAGGTCAGACAGAAGATCAGCAGAGAGTTTAGACATCTTCGCTTCGGTGTAACGCATAGCAGCAGCTGAGTCGCCATCGATTGAGCCGAAGTTTCCTTGACCAATAATCAAGGGATATCGCATGGTGAAATTTTGCGCCATCTTAACCATTGCTTCATACACAGCGGTGTCGCCATGTGGATGGTATTTACCCAAGACATCTCCAACTACCGCAGACGATTTTCGAGGTTTTGAGGTAGCAGTCAGACCCATGCGATGCATGGTGTAGAGAATGCGACGATGTACTGGCTTCAAACCATCGCGCACATCAGGCAAAGCGCGCGCAGTAATAACGGACATTGCGTAGTCGAGGTACGACTCGCGCATTTCAGTAACAATTGAATGCGAAATGACACGAAGGCCCATGTCGGCCTCCGGGGTACTATCTTCAGGTGCTGTTTGCACTTTCTTTCGAGCCATATTCTTCTTAAATTATAGCACCGAGGTGCGGTAAAAACCACTTATACATTATTGAAAAAACTATTCAGAAAATGGCACCTGAAGGTTAACCTGAGAAACCTCAGAGGTTGTACTGGATGTAGGTGCCTTATAAAAATCAGTAGATAAAACAGAAAACAGAAATAGTACAAACCAGACGAGAGTAATGAGCCCGACAATAACCACACTAATTAATGCCGTAAACTTTTCACGAGTATGGTGTGGAGCTCGTCGTAGTTTTTCAAAAGCTTTGAACATACTCGGAGTACTTAGGTGGACCAAAAACTTAGGACAGAAGCACCACTGCCCCATCCATAGCGGCAAGCTCTTTTGCACGCACGGTAAGTTTGTCAGTTGGTTTTGTGTCAGCAACACCTTCTGCTTTCAAGAAAACTTTCAGGGCATCATCCTTGCCGATAGCGTAGGGAATTATTACTTTGGTTTCAATTGTGTTTATTAAGTCATGTGCAACTTTCCCATCGAGAGTATCCTCACCCACTGGTACAAGAACAATGCCAATGTTATCAAGCTCGCTTCTTACCTCTGGAGGTAGTTTGGGAGCAGAGAGAGCGCCAAGTGCCAATACTCGAATGCCGTCCATTTCAATTATATAGACAGTGTTACCAACATCAGACATCACATCACCGTAAGCCCCAGGAGTTCCGTAGCCAGTAATAATGATGTCCCCAACTTCATATGCCCCTGGACCTGACACAACAAAAGGCTCTTTACCGTTGTGCGTTGCCTGCTCTGCCCCGTTCCAATCGGTATGCGGTACAGAAATAACAACGACGTCTGAACCAAACTTAGAAACTTTGTGCTTACTCTTCGACGACGGAGGATTTAAAGCGATAGTGGTATCGCCTGAAGAAATCTTAAAACAATATCCGCCTGCTCGTTGAATGATCATGCGAGTGATTGTATCACGCGACAGCTTTCAGATTCCAGCGCTTACTTCACTCCACCTTGGCCCTGTGACGCAGGAGGACGAGACACTAGCATCCACCACAATGGACCAAACCTTGAAGCCATCGCGAGATTAAAAACTGATTGAAAAAAAATATCATTCCGTGACGTAACCAGTGGATTCTCAGATGAATCCGTACCTCCAAATCCTTCATTGCCTTCAGCCATTACGTACATCGTATACCAAAAAACAGGTACACGACTTAAAGTAGAAATACCTTCACTTTAAAAGCTAGGTGAAAAGTTACTACTCTGTCTCACGCCCCGCTCTTCTTGCTTTGCTTTCTTCTTCCAGCTCTTCCACTGTCGGCAATAGCAACGCCATAAGCAAATCAAAACCTGCCTTTCGATCCGGACTCATTCTCACATGAGGACGCACTGGATCAAGTAAGCGCGGAATACCCATATCATCCATAATTAGACCAGCTATCCTAGCGTCTTCATTTCTGTCTCCTGTGACAGAGAAGCGTTTTTCTGGTTTCGTCAGTTTCTCTGGTTTTGCCATAAAATTATATATTAGTTCACACAACCTAGAACTTTAAGAAAGCAGTGTCAATCAGTTTGTTCTCGGCTGATATATATGGTATAAATTCCCGACAAAGCCCTAGGGCTTTTTTATATCACTTTGGTTGGTGTTAATCCTTCCTAGAACCTAGCCCCTAGAAGCTGGAACCTAGAAGCGCCCAATCGATTACTGATTAAATGTCTAAGAAAAAAGAAATAGTAGTACCTGTGGTGAATGAGCAAATGGAGAAACTTCTCCTTGAAAGTGTCATTCCACCAGCAGAAGGAGATACGGTCGAAGGACCGGTTATTTTCATTGGTTCAGGAAAAATTTACATAGATCTTCCACCTTTCGGAACGGGTATCATTTACGGACGCGAATATCTTTCTGCTCGTGATGTACTTCGCAAAGTTGCACTTGGCGACACCGTATCTGCAAAGATAGTCGGAAGTCATAACAAAGAAGGCTACATAGAACTTTCCCTCAAGGAGGCACGTCAGGCAATGATCTGGTCGGATGCTGAAAAAGCAATCGCCGCAGGTACTGTCTTTGAACTTCCTGTTAAAGATGCAAACAAAGGCGGACTTATTATTGCGTGGCAGAGCATTCAAGGCTTCCTTCCTGCTTCGCAGTTGAAGCCTGAGCACTACCCACGAGTCGCAAACGGCGAAAAACAGCTCATCTTGGATGAATTGAAGAAATTGATTGGCACCAACATGTCGGTTTCTATCATCACCGCAGATCCTCGTGAAGGAAAACTTATCTTCTCAGAACGCGGAGGTTCTAAAGAGGCTCGAGGAACGCTTGTTGACCGCTATGCCGTTGGAGATGTTGTAGAAGGAATGGTCACAGGGATCGTCGACTTCGGTATCTTCGTGAAAGTTGAGGACGGACTCGAAGGCTTGGTGCACATTTCTGAAATCGACTGGGGTCTCGTTGAGGATCCTCGTGCGTTTGCAAAGGTAAACGAGCCAATCAAAGTAAAAATCATCGACATCAAAGACGGTAAGATTTCCCTCTCTTTGAAACAACTTCAGGAAGATCCTTGGGTTATCGCAGCTGCGAAGTACAAGAAAGACGGCGAAGTGAATGCCGCAGTCATTAAGTACAACAAGTACGGTGCACTCGCTTCAATTGAAGAAGGTGTGGCTGGATTAGTGCATGTTTCAGAATTTGCTTCAGAAGCTGAACTTCGCGAAACGTTGGGTCTTGGAAAAACATATCCATTCACCATTACGCTCTTTGAACCAAAAGAGCATCGTATGACGCTTTCATTCGTGAAAACTAAGAAATAAATTCCTTACACTAAAAAACACCCCGCCCGGGGTGTTTTTTAGTGTAACTGTGTTCTTCGAGATATCCGAAATGCTTCTGCTTCTGCCATACGAGTGGCGACCTCTTTCTCAATGTCAGATAAACTTTCACCAGGATACTCACCACGCTTATAGAGATCTTGAAGAAGAGCAAAATCCCTCATTACTCTCTGCTCAACTAAATAACTTTGCTGAATTTCATCCAATGCTCTCCCTGTATGATGACGTTCGTACCCTGGTCTAGGCATTGCAGGTTAGTTAGATTTATTCATCGCTATTTGATAACCTTCCGTAACCGAAATCTCAATCGCCTCCCCTACCTTCTTCAAAATCTTTGGCATCACTTCTTTTTCTTTTTTCGAAAAATCCCCTAAAAGAAAATCGAGAACTTTTTTTTCTCCCGTTGGCTTCTTTAATTTTCCAGATGGTGTTGCTGGCGAAACACCAAAACGCAGGCGTGGAAAATCTTTCGTTTTCACTGCACGGATAATTGACTCAAGACCGTTGTGTCCACCAGAACTTCTTCCGTATGAAATCTTAAAGGTACCGAACGGGATATCGAGATCATCGTATACAACCAGTAATTCTGATGCGGCTTTTTTTGATTTCACCAACCCCAAGACAGCTTTACCGGAATTATTCATGAAAGTATCCGGAATAACCAAGAGTGCCTTCACTTTTCCCACCTTCCCTTCTGCAGTGTGTGCGTTTAATTTTTTATTAAACTCCCAATCAGAAAAATCATACTTCTTTTTAAACCAATCAAGTGCCATACGTCCCGCATTGTGGCGTGTATGCTCGTATTTTTCTCCAGGGTTACCAAGTCCAACGATGATGTACATGAAATCAGTAAACAGTTTACAGTACACAGTCTACAGCAAACAGCAAAGATAGTGATCTGAAAATTTTTCTTCTGTTATCTGCTCACTGTCATCTGTACACTTCCTAAATAGCATTGCACAACGAAAACAACCTTGCGCGCAATAGTGGCGAAGCGTACAATTCTTTCTATGAATGAAACGCGCCGTGAGATTGTCACCGACACAATCAAATTCGCGCTCATCGCACTCCTCATTGTTATACCTGTTCGCTGGTTTATCGCACAACCTTTTGTTGTACGTGGTGCATCTATGGTGCCCACATTTGAAAACAATGAATATCTTATTGTTGATCAGCTTACCTACCACTTTGAAGACCCAAAGCGTGGCGATGTCATCATTATGCGATACCCTAAAGACCCAAAAACATTTTTCATCAAGCGCATCATAGGTTTACCAAATGAAAAAATTGAAACTACAAATAAAAAAATAATCATTCATGGAGCCAACACAGAACCGTTCACTATTGATCAATCTTTCATCGATCGATCTCGAATGCGTGATGAACACGCAACATACACACTCGGAAGCGACGAATATTTCGTCATGGGTGACAACCGCAACGAAAGTTCTGACTCAAGGTCGTGGGGCAACCTACCGCGTGCTGACATAATTGGTCGTCCCGTAGTGAGACTCTTCCCACTGGATCGAATACATCTATTCCCTGGTGCGGTTCTGTTGCAACAATGATGTTTTCTTATTAATCCAAACCACTAATCCCTCACAAACATGCGATCAATTGAAAAAGGAAAACAGAATGAATCTCTCGAGCAATCAATTGCACGCATTGCCTACGCATACGGATTCACAACGCAGCCTGCAACAATTCCACGCCGGGCGCTCGTTGCCACAAGTGCAACTACAAATCAAAAAACAACAGCATCAGTTGCACTTGTTAACCTCGCTCAAAGTGGCAAAGGACCAACACAATCTTGGGGAGTATCACGCAAAGGTACAGGCACACTGCTTTCATTTGGTATCTTTTCAACGCGCCACGCAATTGCACCAGCCATAGTAATAAAAACAGCGCTTTCTATTGTAGATGTCGCGGGATTCACTGACCTTTCTGTGCTCGTATCATCAGTAGGTGATGCAGAGTCACGCAAAAGGTTCACTCGTGAGTTAGGAAACTTTTTCAAAAAACATCCCGAAGTAATTCCAGAAGATTTGAAGCAAATTACCCCACATGATCCAGACTCAGCCTACCGCACCATGATTATGAGGAACGATCCGGGCGTCGAACAAATGCCACGCTCAATCGATTACCTTTCGGAAAATTCACGCAAGACAATGCTCTCGACTCTTTCCCTCTTTGAATCAGTAGGTATTGCCTATTCTATACAGTCTCGACTGATTGCAGAACCTGGTATTGAATCAGAACTTTTATTCGCAATTGAAGGAACAAATAAGAAAGGCGAACGGGTGCGTGTTGCAAGTGGTGGTAGATACGACGAATGCGCAAAACGCGCACGAGGTAACACGGCAGAGCCAGCCGTTGCTATAAGCTTGGAAATGCAGGGAAGAGTTGATATTGATTCACTCGACGATGAACCAGCGTGCTTTATTGTGCATGTTGGGGATGCTGCAAAACTTCGCTCTTTCGCATTACTTGAGGCACTCTGGCGTGCTCAAGTTGCAGTAGGTCAGGCATTGATGTTGGATAGCCTGCGTGATCAAGTACAGAAAGGAACAGACTCGGGCAGTAAATATATTGCCATCATTGGACAACGCGAAGCCTTGGATCAAACAGCTATCGTGCGCTCAGTCGTTACACAAGCACAAATGACACTACCTCTCGACAAGCTTGCACAGTACGTAAGCCGAGGACACAGAGCTTAGGTGTTAGGCGACACTTCGTCGGATCCGAAGGGATCATGCTAGCTTCTAGCTTTTCTGACATTTAATTAAAACTAGAACCTAATCCCTAGCACCTAGAAGCCTTTTATTGCGTACCAGTCTAAGCTGTGCTTTAATACACACCACAATGATTAATGTTTCAGTAACAAAGACCGGGACCGAAAACACGATGGGTTTAGTGCGCCGTTTCTCAAAGAGAGTACTCGGAGCTGGAATTATCCGTCGCGTCAAAAATAATCGATACCGCCAACGTGAACTCTCACAGAGTAAGCGCCGTGCCGGAGCACTCCGCCGTATCGCTAAGCATGAAAAATCAGCTACTTTGGAGAGACTCGGTCTCGTTGATCCAAATGCCCGTGTTCAAAAGCGTGCGAAATAAAACAATATCTAGACTACAGAATTTCAGTTATTGAATTTTAGGAAGGGACAAGAAATGAAGTTCGTCGTCGCAAATACAGCAAGGCACTCACTTCCGCGAGTGCCTTTTTCAATGATGAAAGAAAAAGTACTTGGTAAAGAATATGCACTCTCACTTGTTTTCGTCCCACCGGGAAAAATGCAGGAACTGAATCAGCGCTACCGAGGGAAAGATGTTCCAACTGACATTCTTTCCTTCCCTCTATCCAAAAAAACTGGAGAAATATATATCTGTATGAGTGTGGTGAAAAAAAAGGCACCACAATTTAAAATGGAGACCGCCACCTATCTCCCCTTTCTTTTCGTTCACGGAATGCTCCACTTACAAGGACACGACCACGGCAAAAAAATGGAAGCGCTCGAGCAAAAATTCTGCAAACTGTTGAGAATTGCGAGTCCTTACTAAGGGTATGCGTGATAGGATACGTTTGACGACAACGTTTTGTGGCAAAAACCACATGATCCCTACGGATCCGACGAAGCGTCGCCTATCCCCTAATCACTAACCCCTATCCCCTAAGTTACAATGGCACCCCGTATCGCAGTTGGCATCGATATTGGCACCTATCAGGTGCGCGTTGTCATTGCGCGCGAATCAGCAGACCGCACTTCTCTATTCCCAAAAATCATAGGCACGGGATATGCAGAATCAAAAGGGCTTCGACATGGCTACATTGTAAACGCAGACGATGTAGCTCGATCAATTCGCATTGCCGCGACGCAAGCTTCAGAATTTGCAGGTGTAAAAATAAAAACCGCCTTTCTCTCTATCGGTGGCATTGGACTTGATGAGGTACGAGGCAAAGGAGATGCAATTATTTCTCGAGCTGACGCTGAAGTTACTGATCTTGATATCGAAAAAGCAATTGACGCATCTCGCGAAAATGTATCAGGAAGACTGGTAAACAGGAAAATTCTCCACACGGTACCCTTGGTGTTTTCAATAGATGGTTCAGAAGTGTTAGGTCGCCCACATGGAATGAAAGGAACAAAACTTTCTGTCGAAACACTGTTCGTGACCTGTTTAGAGCAACATGTAAACGATCTCATTGAGTCCGTTGAGCGAGCTGATATTGCCGTGGCTGATACTATGGCGTCACCTCTCGCAGGATCCATCATTACCCTTTCAAATGCTGAAAAAAAAGCCGGGTGCGTTCTTGCAAACATAGGCGCTGAAACAGTTTCAATAGTTGTATTTGATAACGGCATGCCGGTATCACTGAAAGTATTTCGCATTGGCTCGATGGACATCACAAAAGATATTGCATTAGGGCTCAGAATTTCACTTGATGAAGCGGAGCAATTAAAACTCGGCGCAATAACCAACGCTACCTACTCAAAGAAAAAATTTGATGACATCTTGACTGCGCGACTCACTGACATCTTTGAACTCATCGATGGTCATTTAAAAAAACTTGGTAAGGATCAACTACTCCCTGCAGGCATTGTTCTTTCAGGAGGTGGTTCCGGTATTGGCCCCATAAAAGAAATTGCGGAGTCAGCACTGAAACTCCATTCAAAAATTGCTTCACTTAATATTGCGAGTGATGCAAAAATAAAAGATTCGTCATGGGCGGTAGCCTATGGACTCACTATATGGGGGCTGACTGGTGATAATTTCGCTCGTCCTACTGCTGGCATTGCTATCAAAGAAGTCAGTAATTCCGTCATGGGATTTTTGCGACAGTTTTTACCGTAGGTTTTCGCTCGCACTGCTTTTGGCGAAACGTTCTGCTTTTCCTGCGAAAGCCTCGCTCGTCCTCATGGTGATTTTGCTACGCAAGCCAAGCAATCACCATTGCGGATGTTCACCAAAAGCAGTGCTCGCTCTTAATGAAAATGGAACGATACGTAGGTAGTAATTTTGGAATTTTACATCGTATATCACGAATCAATTTTATATAAAAGTCAAACATTGCAACAGCCCTCAGTTTTCTCTATTATAAGGCGACTAGCTTAATAAAACTCAAAAAACACCATGGTACAGGTACATTCAGAAATGGAGTCATCAGCACGAATTCGCGTCATCGGTATCGGCGGTTCTGGTAAAAATGCCATCAACCACATGGTTGCATCGAAAGTAAAAGGTGTTGATTTCATCGTCATCAACACTGATGCGCAAGACCTTCAGCAGTCAGCGGCAAAAGCAAAAATCCACATTGGGAAAAATCTCACACGAGGTCTCGGCGCTGGAATGAATCCCGCAGTTGGTAAGCGTGCCGCTGAAGAAACACAATCTGAAATTCAAGATACACTCCGTGGATCTGACATGGTCTTTATTGCAGGAGGTATGGGTGGAGGTACTTGCACAGGCGCTGCACCTATCGTTGCAAAAATTGCAAAAGAAACTGGCGCACTCACGGTAGCAGTTGTTACTAAACCATTTTCATTTGAAGGTCAGCAACGTATGCGCCTTGCAGAGCAAGGCTTGGATGAGCTCCGCAAAGAAGTAGACGCTTTGATTGTTATTCCTAACGATCGCTTACTTGCTGTCGTTGACCAAAACACAACGGTGAGAAGCGCATTCGCACTCTGCGATGAAGTATTACGACAAGCTGTTGAGGGCGTTTCTGACCTCATCACGACACCGGGCAACATCAACCTCGACTTCGCTGACATCAAATCAATCATGGAAGATGCAGGCTCAGCACTCATGGGCGTCGGTATTGCACAAGGCGATAAACGAGCAGAAGAAGCGGCTCGCTTGGCAATCAACTCCCCTCTCCTCGATATTTCTATCAATGGCGCAAAAGGCGTCTTACTCTCAATTGCTGGAGGTGAAGACTTGGGACTTCTTGAAGTACAGGCTGCCGCGCAAATTGTCACTGAATCAATCGACAAAAATGCAAAAGTTATCTTCGGCACATCAAAAGATGAACGACTTAAGAAGGGCGAAGTTCGTGTAACAGTCATTGCAACTGGGTTCCCTGAAGAGGCACCAAGTGTACATGGACAACCTCTCTTCCAAATCGGTGCAAAGAAAGAGAAGAAAGAAGAGGAACAGGCAGGAAAAATATACAACACCGTAATGCCAAGTCGGGTAGATGACGAGGAGATCGTCCCACCAGTACGACGCGATATGCCAGCACCAAAACCAGCTGAAGAAGATGATGAATGGGCAGCTGTTCCTGCATTCTTGCGCAGAAATCGTAAGAACTAGTAACGAGGATTTATAATCAGATAGAGATACACAAAAAAGCTGGAATATTCCAGCTTTTTTGTGTATTTGAAAGCTGTTGATTTTGTTTTTCTAACTACTCACTGTAAACTAGAAACTGAAGTCAGGCGCCGCGCTTTAATGGACGTCGGGTCGGGCTTCAGTGGACAGTGCCCGACACGATTCTGCTGAATCGCATAATTTCACTAAATCAAATGTACGATGTTGCAATAATTGGAGGTGGGCCCGGAGGCTCAGCGGCAGGCGTATACGCAGCACGCAAACTTTTAAAAACAGTACTGATTACTGACCTTTTCGGCGGACAAAGCGTTGTCTCAGAGGAAATACAAAATTGGATTGGCACGCCAGCAATCTCAGGTGCAGATCTAGCAAAAAATCTTGAAGCACATGTGCGCGCATACGCAGGCTCCGTTGTCGATATCGTTACGGGAGAACGTGTACTCAAAGTTGCTTCAGAAGATGGACATTTCACCATCACTACAAAGACTGGTAAGTCCTACAATGCGAAGACTATTCTCGTAACAGCAGGAGGCTCAAGAAGAAAATTAGATGTTCCAGGTGCTCATGAGTTCGATAATAAAGGAGTTACCTACTGTGCATCTTGTGATGGACCTTTGTTTGGTGGTAGTGATGTTGTAGTCATCGGCGGAGGTAATGCTGGGTTTGAAACAGCCGCCCAACTTTTGGCATACGCAAAAAGCGTTACACTCTTACACCGAGGAGAACAATACGCCGCTGACCCTGTTACCGTTGAGAAAGTATTAGCGCACCCAAACATGCGCGGATTGCTAAACGCTGAAACACTAGAAATCACTGGAGAAAAGTTTGTGAATGGTCTTCGATATAAAAACCTCGTCACTGGAGCGGAATCTACACTCGCTGTTTCAGGAATATTTGTTGAAATCGGCATGGTCCCTTCAACTGAATTTGTTGACGGCTTAGTTGAACTCGATCAATACAGACGCATTATTATTGATCACAAAACACAAAAAACATCCTGCGCTGGAATTTGGGCTGCTGGTGATTGCACTAGCAGTCTGTACCACCAAAACAACATCGCCGCAGGAGATGCGGTGAAGGCACTAGAAGACATATACGTGCATTTAAAGACCCGCTAGTGTATTTGTTTTCTTTTATTTTTTGAGCCCCCGAGGTAAACTGCTCGAATAAGCTTTCAGGTGCCAGCTGTCAGGTTTTAGCTTTTCTGAATTTGAAGCTGAAAGCCGGAACCTGAAAGCTGACACCTACTCATTATGAAAATCTTCATTTCAGGTTCTCTTGCTTACGACCGTATCATGGACTACAAAGGCCTTTTTGGTGATCATATCCTGCCGGAAAAAATCCACGACATCAATGTGAGCTTCTATGTGGACTCCCTAGAAGAATCCTACGGAGGTACTGCAGGCAACATTGCTTACACACTCTCCCTCCTCGGCGATGAAGCTGTCATAGTGGCAAACGCGGGAAACGACTTTGAGCCGTATATGAAGTGGATGACCTCACACCACATTGGGACCGGACGCATACGCATTAATGGAAGCCTTCGCACGGCGTTCGCTACCGTCATGACGGACCAAAAATACAATCAGATTAGTGCGTTTTATCCGGGCGCTATGCAATTACCGTACGCCCTGAGCGAGCACACTATCGACAAAGATTCTTTCGTCATTGTTGCTCCCGGCAACCCAGAAGATATGCGTGCTATTCCTGAATTTTGCCGTACACACAACATTCCTTTTATGTTCGACCCAGGCCAGCAAATCAGCAACATCTCTGACGATGACATCAAAAAAGGCATGGAGGGTGCAAAGGTATGTATCGTAAACGATTATGAACGAGCGCTCATCACAAAGAAAACAGGCTGGAGCGCGGAAGACATGTTAACGCACACAGAAATACTAGTTACCACCTTTGGTAGAGAGGGCTCGGAAATAAGAAAGGGCAATATGATTATTAAAGTTCCAGCAGGAACTCCTAAGAACAGTATTGACCCAACTGGCGCAGGAGATGCGTACCGTGCGGGCTTTATGCATGGGCTTTTGAAAGGCTGGACACTTGAAACCATAGGAAAGTTTGCAGGACTCGTTGCGTGCTATACAGTTGAACTTCGAGGAACCCAAACCCACATCTTTAATCCAATAAGTTTGGGGGCGCGTTATAAAGAAAATTTTAAAGAATCACTACCTTCATAAATATGGAATACGATATTAAAGACATAGCTCTCGCACCTCTTGGAAAGAAAAGAATCGAATGGGCAGAACGCGACATGCCGGTACTTCGTGATGTGCGTGCACAATTTGAAAAAGAACTCCCGTTTAAAGATATGAATTTTTCAGCATGCCTCCATGTCACCGCTGAAACCGCAAACCTCATGCGTACACTAAAAGCTGGTGGCGCTAATGTGCTCCTAGTGGCCTCCAATCCCCTTTCAACACAAGACGATGTCGCAGCGAGCTTAGTTGTCGACTACGGCATCCCCGTGTATGCCATTCGCGCTGAAGATAAAGAAAAATTCTTCTCACACATTGAAGCCGCTATTGCACACAACCCCGTTATCACCATGGACGACGGGGCAGACCTCATAACTACCATTCACCGCGATCACCCTGAGAAAGCAACACAAATTATGGGAAGCATGGAGGAGACAACCACAGGAGTCATCCGCCTTCGTGCAATGGCAAAAGATGGTGCACTAAAAATACCTGTTGTTGCCGTGAACGATGCAAAAACAAAAAATCTTTTTGACAATCGCTACGGTACTGGCCAATCAACCTTGGACGGTATCATTCGTGCAACTGACGCCCTCATCGCCGGCAAAGTAGTTGTGGTTGGAGGATACGGCTGGTGCGGACGAGGATTTGCCATGCGCGCTCGTGGTATGGGAGCACGCACTATAGTTACTGAAGTGGATTCTATTAAGGCTCTTGAAGCCGTTATGGACGGGTTTGAGGTTATGCCCATGAAAGAGGCCGCTAAAATTGGCGACATCTTCTGCACACTCACAGGGGACATCAATGTCATCGACAAAGCACACTTCCCTGCTATGAAAGACGGAGCTATTCTCTGCAATTCAGGTCACTTTGATGTAGAAATAAACTTAAAAGCACTTGGAGCAATGGCTGAAAAAGTGACAAAAGATGTGCGCAAAAATGTTGATGAATACCTCGTGGGAGGCAAAAGACTTTATGTCATCGGGGAAGGGCGCTTAGTAAACCTCGCAGCCGCTGAAGGTCATCCCGCATCCGTTATGGATATGAGCTTTGCAACACAAGCACTTGCTTCATCATGGGTTGTTGCCAATAAAGCAACACTGAAAGCTGGCGTGTATGAAATTGACCCAGAAATAGAAAACCGTGTCGCTAACTTAAAACTCGCTTCTATGGGCATCTACGTTGATACCCTCACCGAAGAACAGAAGCACTACCTCTCAAGCTGGGAAGAGGGTACCTAGGCTAGGTAGTAGCTTTTAACTTTCAGTTTCTAGAGAAAAGAAAAAGAACTAAAGAAGATAAACACCCTGTATAGTATAATTTAACGATCGTTAAATTATACTATACAGGGTGTTTCAAAATGTCGCCGTGCATTTTTGATGCGGGATGCCTTTCAATTTAAATAGGAGCCTGAATTCCCTTTTCTTTCTGAGCTGCGGTAAGTAAAACTTCAGGCTTCCCGTTTTCGTCAATTCGAGCAAAAAATAAATGCTCCGTAAGTGTGGCATTTGCTACATCATAGTTAGACACATCTGCTATTTCAGGCTTTTGTCTTTCCTCTGGCAATGGCACTCGTCGCAACCGATCAACTAGTCTATTTGCATAGACCATATAAATAGTTTTTCGTCTTTCATACTTTGCTTCAATACCCTTCACTTCACCTACGCGTTCGTTCTCTACACATGGGTCTATCAGAAGTACCGCATCTTGGCCACGAAACAACATTCCTTCAAATGCATGTTCGAAATCTTCGTTACCACCTACTGGTTCAAGCTTTCCGTTAATTTCAACCTTACCGGCAAGAGCATTATCAGCGATACCAGAAAAATGAGTATCCTGTGACACCATTGAGAGCGCATTATTAGGAAATGCCCGACTCACATTTTCAATTGCAATTTTAGTTGTACCGTCTATTGCCCCTTGTGGAATGGAGAAATCATGAACCCCTCCCATCATTGAACCTACAATAGCGAGACCTCCTGGTTTTTTCTTCTCCCATGCATCATAAACAGTTTGCATGCCGACCATCTGTCGATACAGAGTCTCTGGTCGTGCAGTAACATCGTAGCTGGTAAAAACGGCACGCGACTCATTTAAACCACCCTGTACTGAGTTCAACATATCAACATAACTAAAATCACCATTCGATGTACTATTCTCACCGATGAGTTTCGCACCGAGACGTGCGCGTCGCTTCGTAGTAACGGGACTTACCCACACAACCTCAAGACCCGACTTTTGCAATATTTCTTTTCCCTCCGGGGACAGATCTTCGTTTGAAATAATTTTTACATGTGGGGGTTTTGGTGTGAGAGTACCGAGTGTCGATACAAAATGAGATACGGTATCTACCTGATGCTTAAATACAGCTAGTGACGCCTCATCGAAATCGCCAACTTTAAACACACGAACCCCTACTGCTGTAGCAGCTAGCTGTCCTTGTTCAAAATTGTTTACTAGTGGATTGAGTTGTAGTTTCTCACTCATAACATGTACTTACATGTTTATTATAACACATATTTCTCTTTATTGCAACTCATCGAGAGTGATTACCCTCGTCGGCTAGGCGCCATAAGTACCAAGAAGCAATGGTGCGGTAGGGGCGCCACGGCTCAGCAAGACGCTCCATTTTCTTTGCGTCAGGCAATGTTTTCATTTTAAAAAGCTTTTGAAAGCCTTTACGAATACCTAAGTCCCCCGTTGGCAATACATCGAGCCTATTTAACCCAGACATTAAAAACATATCAGCGCTCCACCTCCCTATACCCTTAACGGCAATTAAGTGCTGACGTATCTCCTCATCTTCCATTCCGCGAAATTTCTTTGGTTCGATAGTTCCATCAAGAAACTTTTTTGAAAGATCTTTTATGTACTCAGTTTTCTGCCCCGAAAGCCCCGCGCTCCTCATTTTTGCAATGCTCATTTTTAGAACAGCTTCTGGTTTCGGATACCCAGTACCTGGAAACAGAGCAAGGAATCTCCGTAGTATTGTATCCGCGGCCTTCCCAGAGAGTTGCTGGTACACAATAGAACGCACCAATGCCGCATACACATCACGTGTAGGCTTAAAGTCGGGCTTTGGATGCTTCTTTACCACATCTCCTAAATGTATATCCTTACGGAGATACTTGAGAGCGGTCTTTAGATTCGTTGAATTCATTGTGGGCGGAGAGGGAGAGATTCGAACTCTCGGTACAGTTTCCCATACGCCACATTTCGAGTGTGGTGCCTTCGACCACTCAGCCACCTCTCCAAAAATACTTGTAGAACTTGAAGATTCTAGCATTTTTTGTTGGAAATGCTATATTTTCTGCTTCGGCCTCAACCTCTCTAGGGTTGGCCGAACATCCTGCTCGGCAGTGTGTTGTAGGCCCCAGTCGCCTTCGGCTAAGCGGAGCCTCTCTCGAAGAGAGTGAAAACGAGTTTTCGTTCTCCTTCTCGTTCGGCCCCATCGTCTAACGGTTAGGACACAAGCTTTTCAAGCTTGGAACCCGGGTTCGATTCCCGGTGGGGTCACAAAGTACAAAAACATGCCGACTGCTCGGCATTTTTTGACTTTGTGACAGCCGGAGCCATGTCGCTTGCGACGGGCGAGGTGGGGTCGAGCGCACTTAGTGGATTGCGAAAACTTGAAGCAATACACTTAGTGACGGGTGACCACAAATAGTATTTTACAAGTGCTCAGAGTAAAATAGTCAGTGAACCGTGACTGATTCCCAATAAAACTACAATGGAAAAAAGTTATAAATATCTGACCGCTCTGAGCGTTTTTTTTGTATCAGTTTTACTGATCTCAAACATAGCATCAACAAAAATTGTTGATTTCGGATGGTTTACTTTCGATGGGGGCACACTCCTCTTCCCTCTCAGCTACATCTTCGGCGACATCATGACTGAAGTGTACGGCTATAAGAAAGCTAGAAATGTTATATGGCTCGGCTTCATTTCTGCGTTCGTCATGTCAGTGGTGTTTATGATTGTAGGAGCACTACCTGGAGCGGCGGACTGGGGAAACCAAGCAGCATACGATGCCATTCTTGGTCTCACCCCACGCATAGTACTAGCAAGCTTATTTGCATACTTTTGTGGATCATTTTCAAACTCCTTCATTCTTGCAAAAATGAAGATACTCACAAAAGGAAAATTACTCTGGACAAGGACTATAGGCTCAACGGTCGTTGGTGAACTCGTCGACAGCACTCTTTTTATTTTGATAGCTTTTTGGGGTGTACTACCAAGCTCACTACTCATTACACTTATTCTTTCAAACTACATATTCAAAACGGCCGTTGAGGTACTTTTCACACCGCTCACATACAAAGTCATTCACTTTTTGAAACAGAAAGAGAAAGAAGACTATTACGATACCGCCACCAATTTCAATCCGTTCGCTGTAAAATAAAAGTATGCGAGTTATTTTCAAAAGAATATTCTTTGTAATTGTTTTCGCATTTGCCCTCATCGGAGTAGCTTTTACACTTGTCTTCATTGGTATGCAATTTGGACTCTTGAATGTACGCGGAACTATTAAAGAGAGAAATCAGTTTTTTGATAGAAATCCAAATAGTATCCCCTGCCTCAACACTGCAGAAGAAGAGTGTGCGTGGAACCAAACTCCTGAATGGGATACTGTCAGAGAAGGACTCCGCAAAGACGCGGAAATAATCACGAGAGTTTCAACAGAAACGGGCGTTTCAAAACGCATGATTGCTTCTGTGGTCATTCCCGAGCAAATCCGCTTCTTTACTTCGGAACGAGAAGTATTTAAAAGCTACTTTGAGCCATTAAAAATACTAGGCTCACTTTCACAGTTTTCCTTAGGTGTTTCAGGCATCAAACAAGAAACCGCAAATGCCATTGAACTCAACACTCAAAATGTCACCTCGCCATTTTTCCCAGGGCCAAACATGCGAGCGCTTGTTGCTTACCCTGAGGGCGTAGGGCATGACGCCGAACTCTACAGACGGCTCACCGACCCAAAAGACCACTACTTCTCATACCTCTACACAGCCCTCTTCATAAAGGAGGTTGAAGCGCAGTGGAAACAAGCTGGATACGACATCACACAAAATCCTGGCACAGTAGTAACGCTGTTTAATCTTGGTTTTCAAGCCTCAAAGCCAAACCCTTCCCCAATAACAGCAGGTAGCGAAATTACCACAGGCGGAAAAGCATATTTGTTTGGAGAGCTCGGCGCACTATTTTATTACTCCGACGAACTCACTGATATATTTCCAAAATAAATACCCCAATTCATCTTTGCCACTCGTCTCTCTACTCACTGCACTCTCTAGCTTTACTCTACTCATCTTATAAATAGCTGTATAGTTTAATTTAACGATCGTTAAATTAAACTATACAGCTGATTCACATAGAAATAAGGCGAGAAACTGCTGTTGGGTTGATCTTCTAATTACTACCTAACTAATAACAACGGTTGGTTAATTTAAAAAATATTTTGAATATCTTCTTTAGAGATCGCTCCTTCCCGAATCACATGAGGCGAAAGCCCTCGTGCATCCGCAACAGTTGAAGGGAGCGACTCTAAAAGTTCGCCCACATCAATGATGCGATCAATCATCCCCGCCCGAGCACCAAATTGAGCAAGTATCTCGGACACAGTGTTTTTAGAATCCATATCGCTTACATTAGCGCTCGTTGCCGTATAAGGTCGTCCGAGCTCACGCACAATATTTAAACAAAGAACATGGTTCGGAATACGAATACCAACAGTGCCTGTACCTGCCGTAAGCTCTGTAGGAAGATTAGATTTAGCCTTCAGAATAAGTGTGAGCTTCCCTGGGAGAAATGCTTCTGCAAGTCTTAATGCAAGCGGTGTCACTTCAGCATACTCTTCAGCCATCTCCATGTCGGAAACAACAATAGAAATTGGCTTGTCATCTTCCCTTCCCTTAAGTGCTCGGAGTTTTTTGAGTGCTTCAACATTCAACGCATCCACACCAAGTCCGTAGAGGGTGTCTGTGGGATACAAAAGAATACCGCCACCATTTAATATATTTTTAGGGTTCATATAAAAAAGTCTCATTACTGAGACTCTTTTATTCTACAACACTTTGAAAATCCTTTAGGATTTCAAAGGACATCTCTTATTAGCACAAGTACCTCTGCTTGCAGAAATACGCCAACCGCACCCATGACAATTTGCCGTTTGTGTTGGTATTGTAATGAAAGATTTATCGCCAAACATGAGTATTAGTTTAAAATTGACTTATAATTTTTGATTGTACTCTGAACGTAACACGTGTCAAATATGTCATTGTGAAAGAAGGCAGTCTTGAAAAAAGCCTTAAAACGAGCTACTCTTTCTTGACTTGCGTGGAGAGCTTAAGCTCCCCGCGCAGGCGTTCGGAAAGAATACTCACGCAGAGCGTGGACATTCGGAAGAAATGAACTATGCGCTGCGAGCGAAACGCTCCCCGCGCTACGGTTCAGAGAGCGTACACATGAAGCATGTGATACCCTCCTCTTCACCTTGCGCGGTTAGCTCAGTTGGTAGAGCGCGTCATTGACGTTGACGATGTCGGGGGTTCGAGCCCCTCACCGCGCACAAAATGAATCTTGAATCTCTAAGCCCATCTTCAAAATGGGAAGAAGAAAAAATGGCAGACGGTGAAAAGTGGTTTCACACGACTATTGCTGAAGTACCAGAAAATTCTCTGGTACCAAAAAACTCTACCCTACTCGTTACCGCTGAGGGTAAAAAACTCTTTGCACACAACGATCGACTCTTGAAGAAACTCCTAGTATTCAAACGTTCATCAAACAAGAAGAAGGAAGCTGCGCATGTTCGTAAATATTTAGGCGGAGAAGGAAACGGTAGCGTGTATGCAGTAGGAAGAACGGGCATCGCTATCAAAGAAGCTGGCACTCAACAGTCAGTCCACTGGGCACTTGAAAGAATGGACGGGCTCTACCGAACCATCGAAAATGGTAAACGAAAAGGACTCATGCCTGAATGGATAGGACTTCCAAAGCATTACGGATATCTCATTCCCCCTATTTCTGCTGAAGATCAAAGGCAATACATGCTGATGCAACAAATAGACAGCGGTGTGACCATTGAGGATGTTCGTTCGCTTTCCTCTGGCACTACCGAAGACAGAGAGCGTATTCAGAATCGACTTGGTACTCCCTTAACACAAACTGAGATTCAAGGAATCGAAGAGCAGTGGAAAAAATTAGAAGGTTTTCTAAACACTGCAATAGTAGAAGCAAATACAAACAAAGGTGTTGACGAGCAAAGAACCTTTAAGCAAATGGTCCCAGACTTCCATGAAGGAAATGTACTTATTGAGAGAGTCAAATTTCCGAAACGAAATGGGGACGAACCATTTAAATTGTGGGTTATTGACCAATAACTACTCCTGCAAAAAACCTCCCGCTTGGTGATTCCAGAGCTCTGAATATGTACCACCTGCTTTCACCAGTTCCTCGTGAGTGCCTTCCTCTATTATTTTTCCTCTATCCATAACGATGATGCGATCCATCTCACGCAAGGTTGAAAGTCGGTGTGCAATCGCAATAACCGTCTTGCCTTTCATGAGCTCCTTTAGAGCATCCTGAATAGCCACTTCACTTTCACTGTCCAAAGAAGCTGTAGCCTCATCCATAAGAAGAATAGGTGCATTCTTGAGGATTGCACGGGCTATCGCAATTCTCTGACGCTCACCACCTGAAAGCTTTACGCCTCGCTCTCCAACAAGAGATTCATATCCTTCTTCGAGTCGCTTAATAAAATCATGAGCTTGCGCAAGACGCGCTGCCTCCTCTATTTCTGCTTGTGATGCATCAGGCTTACCGTAGGCAATGTTCTCACTAATAGTGCGATGAAAGAGCAATGGTTCCTGTGGCACCACCGATATACCACAACGGAGACTGTCTTGAGTAACTGAAGCTATATCGGTGCCATCAATCATAACTGCTCCACTGTTAAGTTCATGATGCCGAAGGAGAATGCGCATTAAGGTCGACTTACCTGCGCCACTTCTTCCAACTATTCCCACGCGCTGTCCCGCTGGTATTGAAAGGTTGAGATTCTCAAATATTGGTATATCACCATATCTAAAACTCACATCCTTGAGGTGTATTTCGCCAACAGAAATACTACAGGTGCTCGCATCAGCAGAATCTGAAATTTCGTGTGGTGCAATTATTTCTTGAAGGCTTTCCTCAATTTCGCCCCAAGTGTTGGACATTCTATTTATATTGTTCCCGAGACCTTGAAGCTGACCCTCTATTCTAAATATGATCACAATGACAAGAATAATGTCACCCAAAGAAATAACACCATTGTGCATAAGTGTCACCGCAATAAAGAGCATTGCGCTACCAAAAATGAACTGGAGTATGTTATTAAACACGAGTACGTACTCACTGAAGCTCCAATTCTTCAATCCTGCCGTTCGGCGCTCCGATATTGCATCCTTGAAATTGTCCATTTCAAACTCACGTCTGGCATACTCCTGCATTGTGGTGATGTTGGAGAGAAGATCTACCGTCATACCAGTGAGCTTGGTCTCAAGCGCTTGAGCATGCATCGAAAGCGGACGACGTTTGCGCGCGAAATACACATTGATAACCACAACACTGAGGAGCCAAAAGAGAAGAATCCACGCAATCGCGGGAGAAACGAAAAACGCAATGATGAGGCTCGCCACGGCGGCGACAATGAGTTCGAGAAAATCCCAAAGGATTTTCTCGACTATCTCTAACATTCCAGCTCCGGCATGGCTTATTTTGTTCGCAATAGAGCCTGCAAACCTATCAGAGAAATACGCACGACTATGAAGCGTCACGTATGACGTCAACGTCTGACGGGCAGTGGCACGAGCGCCTGTTGCCCAGCGCATCCCTGCAAATCCTGAAACACGCCATGATGCTTTGGCGAGGAGAAGAAAAAGAACGTACATACCAGAGGCCCACGCCAATGCCTCATACGAACCACCAGTTGAAAGAGCCGCAGCAGCATTTGCTATTAACTTAAATACATAGACGATACTTGCCGAAAATGAACCCGCAACAACAACAGCGATGAGCGCTATCGTTGCCGGCTTCCAATACGGCCGTGAGCAAAAGAGGAAAAAGTGGAGAGGATTTGTGTCTTTAGGAAAGTCTTCACGCCAGAGGGATTTCATATGTTTGTATGCTTCGCGTTACTCCTCCGATTAATCGGAGGAGTAACGCTTTTTATTTTTATATTTTCAGAAAATGTTCGCGATAAAATTTTAATTCTTCAATAGACTTCAAAATATCATCTTTTGCACGATGCTTCTTTTCACCTCGCGACGATCTCCAACTTTCATACACCTCAGGCTTCCAACGCTCCGCAAGCCCTTTTAAGGTTGAGACATCTATACAGCGGTAATGGAGATAGGAATCAAGAGTAGGCATATGAAGACGTAAAAACATCCTGTCCATATGAATTGAATTTCCACAAAGCGGGCTCGATTGTGGGGCGGTGTGTGCCTCAACAAATGCAAGTACCTCCCTTTCAGCCTGTTCGGTGGTAATCACACTCGAAGTGGAAGATTCAATAATTCCACTTTTTTTGTGGATTTCTAATACATCCGACGGAATATTTTCAAAAACCGTAGCATCAGCGTGGATGATGATATCGGGACCTTCAGCGACAACAGCGAGGTTAGTGTCAGTAATAACCACCGCAATTTCTATAATTGAGTCTTTGGTAACGTCCACTAAAGACGTCATTTCGAGGTCCATCCATACAAGGAGGTCGTTTCTTGGCATTACGCTATAATACACCGAACATGAAAATCTTAGCCATTGAGACCAGTTGCGATGAAACAGGGGTAGCTATTCTTGAGTGCGAAGGCTCATTTGAGGGCGCGTCGTTCACCATCCTCGGAAACGCCCTTTACTCGCAAGCAACCCTTCATGCTCCATACGGTGGGGTATATCCCAATCTGGCAAAACGCGAACACCAAAATAATCTTGCGCCACTTGCAACTGAGGCCCTCAAGGCAAGCGGACTTTGGAAATCACGAACCAAAGACACTCCTGTAAATGATTCCTCTTTCGAAAATATCCGTGACCAAACATTCAAAAGCAACATAGAAGACTTTCTCGCTTCAACTGAAAAACCCGACATCGCATTCATTGCGGTAACAAAAGGCCCCGGTCTTGAGCCGGCACTCTGGACAGGTATTAATTTTGCTGAAAGCTTGGGACGAGCTTGGAATATCCCCGTCATTGGGATCGACCACATGGAGGGACACATCTTCTCTGCTTTGCTGAAGCAGGAAGTAGATAGTCAGCAGTCAGCAGAACAATCCGAAGCTCTTCTTAATCCTAAACGCTATACCCTAAACGCCATACACTTCCCTATCCTTGCATTCCTCATTTCAGGTGGACATACAGAGTTTGTAGTAATGAAAGAACCTTTTGTCTACGAACACATCGGGGCAACAAGAGATGATGCTATTGGCGAAGCATTCGATAAAGTTGCACGCCTCCTTGACCTTCCCTATCCAGGGGGGCCTCAGATTGCTGAAGTTGCTTCAAGGTCGCGGGCACGGGGTGAAAAAAATGAAATCTCCTTTCCAAGACCAATGGCACAAGATGACACCTGTGACTTTTCATTTTCAGGTTTAAAAACCGCAGTGCTCTATAAGCTTCGTGACATGGATAAAATTGACGATAAAGTCAAAGAGCAAATAGCAGAAGCATTCGAAGACGCTGCACGCGATGTCGTGATAATAAAAACCAAACGAGCACTTGAGGCAACTGAGCCAAAAATCCTAGCGGTTGGTGGCGGTGTTTCTGCAAATACTGAAATCAAGCGCGCACTTACCGCATTAATAGATGAAGAGTTTTCAGACATTCAACTTTTATTTCCTGATGCAACACTCACTGGTGATAACGCCATCATGATTGGTGTAGCTGGCTATCTCCGTCACCTATCGGGAACACATACCGCAAGCAATTTGTCGGCGCTTGGGAATTTAAAGCTTGGAGAGTAACATTCTCTATTATGGATCCAAAATTCCTACAACCATATAATTCAAAAGAAACGGAAGAGGCCATCTATACACGCTGGGAAGAAAGTGGCTATTTCAATCCCGACAACCTCCCACCTATTGTTACACCACAAGGTACGGAAGAACGCGCGGAGTCATTTTCAATGATACTTCCCCCACCAAATGTTACCGGCATTCTCCATATGGGCTCAGCATTGATGCTCGTTATTGAAGACATACTCATTCGCCATGCTCGCATGAGTGGCAAAAAAACACTCTGGATTCCTGGCGCCGACTCTGCTGCAATCGCTACCCAGTCAAAGGTGGAGGGAGAAATCTATAAGAAAGAGAAAAAAACCCGTCATGACCTTGGACGAGATGAGCTTTTGAAACGAATAGATGTATTCGTGAAAGAGAGCGAAAAAACTATTGTTGAACAGATGAAACGTGTCGGCGCTTCACTAGATTTTTCTCGCTACGCCTACACTATGGATAGCGCGAGATACCATGCCGTCATGGAGGCCTTTGTACGAATGTACAATGCTGGTCTCATTTATCGCGGATACCGAATCGTAAACTGGGACCCAAAACTCCAAACTACCGTTTCGGATGATGAAATGGACTACGTAGAAGAATCCGTTCCATTCTACTATTTCAAATACGGACCATTTGTCATCGGCACTGTACGCCCTGAAACAAAGTTCGGTGATAAATATGTTGTGATGCATCCAGATGATACGAGGTACAGCGAATGGAAACATGGACAGACATTTGATCTTGAGTGGATAAATGGACCCATCACTGCAACAATAATCAAAGACAAAGCAGCTGACATGGAAATGGGTTCGGGTGTAATGACCATTACACCGGCGCACTCGGTGGTGGACTTCGAGATTGCGAAGCGTCACGGGCTTGATATAGAGCAAGTCATAGACGACCGCGGACTTCTCCTCCCTATAGCGGGAGAATTTCAAGGGAACCATATCAAAAAAGCTCGTCCACTAATCATTGAGAAGCTCAAAGCAAAAGGGCTCATTGATAAAATTGATGAGAAATATGTCCACAACATCGCGACGAATAGCCGTGGTGGAGGCACTATAGAACCTCAAGTAAAGCGCCAATGGTTTGTGGGGGTCAATACCGAGTTTGAAAAAAATGGAAAGAAAACGACCCTAAAGAAAATGATGCGAGAAACTGTCGAGAGCAAGGTAGTAGACATTACACCTGAGAGATACGAAAAAACATACTTCCACTGGATAGATAACCTCCGAGACTGGTGTATTTCACGCCAAATATGGTTCGGGCATCGTATCCCAGTATGGTATCGAGGCGAAGAAACTTACGTTGGAGTAACCGCACCTGAAGGTACTGACTGGGAGCAAGATCCCGATACGCTCGACACATGGTTCTCTTCTGGCTTGTGGACATTCTCAACATTAGGCTGGCCTAATGAGACAAAGGATTTAAAAACTTTCCATCCCACCTCAATTCTAGAAACTGGATACGATATTCTCTTCTTCTGGGTAGCCCGCATGATTCTCATGAGTGGATTCCTCCTCGATGAGGTACCGTTCAAAAAAGTCTATCTTCATGGATTAGTTCGTGACGGACAAGGGCGAAAGATTTCAAAATCCTTAGGCAACAACATTGACCCATTAGACATGGCAGCAAAATACGGCATGGATGCGGTACGTGTTTCTTTGATTGCTGGCATGGCACCAGGAACCGATAGTAAAATTTCTGAAGAAAAAATACGAGGATATAAAAATTTTGCAAACAAAATTTGGAACATTACTCGATTCGTACTTGAAAATGGAGGCGGAAGCACGCCAGACGCTCCCTACACAAAAGAAGATGCACTACTAGCTCAAGAAGTAGCCGGAGTAACAAAAAGTGTTTCTGAGCACATCGAAAAATTCAGAATCGACCTTGCGTTTGATATTCTTTACCACTTCATTTGGCACAGATTTGCGGACGAAATAATTGAAGCATCAAAACCAATACTCAAGGGAGCTAATGAAGAAGAGAAAGCCTCCAGGCAAAAACTCCTCTACGAGACACTGAACCACTTCCTAAGACTCCTCCACCCATTCATGCCTTTCGTTACTGAAGAAATATGGACGTATCTTCCTCAAAAGGAGACCAAGCTACTAATGGTGGCTCCCTGGCCGGGAACTAGCCACTAGGGTGTAGGGTTTAGGGACTATTCTATACTTCCCTAATGGCTAGTGGCTAACCCCTAGTGGCTAATCAATGCGTTAGAATACCTGTATGCTCCCCATGCTTTCAGGAACTGAATCAGCTATCGTGGCATTTCTCTTGAGCTTAATACCAACACTCATTTGGCTTACCTTTTGGCTCTTTGAAGACTCTAAACGCCCTGAACCTAGAAGACTCATCTTCCTAGCGTTTACGTCGGGTATGGTGGGAGTCCTCATTGTTCTCCCCTTTCAGCAAGTCGCTGCGATGTATTTCGATATGAGCTTTCCACTCATCCTCATATGGGCAGGCATTGAAGAAGTTACAAAATTCTTAATTGCGTATGTAATGATTCTCCGAAAGCGCGATGCCGATGAACCTATTGATTTTCCAATGTACCTCATCACCGTTTCTTTGGGCTTTGCTGCTCTCGAAAACACGCTTTTTATTTTCACTCCTCTCGCAAATGGACAATTCTTTGAAAGCTTAGTGTCTGGAAATCTTCGTTTTATCGGAGCAACATTAGTACACGTTCTCTCATCATCGGTGATTGGTGGAGCACTCGCATTTGCATACTATCGAGAACGAATACAAAAAATTTGGTACGGCATCATAGGAGTTATCCTCGCAATTCTGTTGCATGCATTCTTTAATTTCCTTATAATCACTAGTGGATCAGGTGCTACACTCACGGTTTTCTTGGGCGTGTGGTTTGGTATCATTTTCGTACTACTTGCACTTGAACGTATCAAAAGTCTGACCCGTCCACTTTGGTGGGAAAAGATATTTATGAGAAGAAGAAAAAAATAATAATTTTAGTACCATGGCAAAAAAACCCTCATTCTTCGATCGACTTACTGGTGCCAACTTTGACAATGACTTTGATACCTTTGAAGAAAAAACACCTGCACAAAGCTCTTCATACGATGAAGATAGTGCGCTTGTCAGTGTTCCTGAACGCGAAGAACCAGGTGCCGCACAGCTTACCGTCGATGTGTACCAAAATGATTCAGACATTATGATTCGTGCACTCGTGGCAGGAGTACGCCCAGAAGATCTGGATATTGCTATCACTAGAGACATGGTGACAATACAAGGAAAGAGAGTTGACCAAAAAGAAGTGAGTGAGGATGGATATGTATACCGAGAGCTGTATTGGGGAGCATTCGCGAGAACAATCGTGCTTCCTGCAGAAATTGATGTTGATTCAGCTGAAGCGAGTGAAAAACACGGCCTCCTTACGCTCAAACTTCCAAAAATAAACAAAAACCGACAAACGAAACTCAAAGTTAAAGGTTAAATAAAAAAAACCGCCCTTAAGGGCGGTTTTTTTTATTTGTGCCTTAACCTACAACAGGTATCCCACCAAAGTCAGTCTTCTGAATCTCTTTATATTTTGGATTTTTCACGAGTGCAGGCTTGCCATCTTTTTCGATTACATAATAGGCAAAACCTTGCATCTGTTGTACTGGCTTGTAATCAGCATGCCCTGGTAAGGATACTGGGTCGCGCTCTTCAAAATCGACAGGACTATCATCAGCTGTTACGAAGTATGTTTTCCCCGTGTTAACTACCAAGTGCCCAAAATCTTTTGGCATGTATACCGTATCCCCTGCTTTTACAGAGAGCGCACGAAACTCTTCTATAACATCTGCTTGCGGATTCCCTGATGCATCAAGTGCGCGCTTCTGAAGGAGCGCAATACCTTCTCCAAGAATAATCCAGTAGTTTTCATCAAGATCGCCGACATGATAATGGCCATAGGTCTTGATATATTCACCGTCTACAAGCCCTGGTTCCCAAACGGTAACGTTACGCTGGTCAGAGCCCCCTCGGATCATGTAGTAATGAATTGCAGGCCCTGGAGCGCTTGGATTCATTAAAACCTCTTGCATTTTTTCATGCGTTCGCGATGCGTAGTGTTTAGGGACATCCTTAAAATCCATAGTGTTTAAGAAATTATAACAAACTTTTAAATGTGCTGGGACCCGGGTTCGAACCGGGGACCTCACCCTCTTCAGGGGCGCGCTCTACCAACTGAGCTATCCCAGCAATCTGCGTATTCTAGCCGAATTTATGGCTAAAATCTAGGTTCTACTGCCCACCCCCAAACTTCTTTAAAAGCTCATCTATTTTAGAAAGATTAGCGGTTGTAGTGTTACTCACGGCACTCGTCGTTTTTTGAACATTCTGATAGGTATCCACTACTCCTTGCAAATACGGTTGAATGAAGAGCCATGCTATATAAGGCAATACAATAAACAAAGCAACCCAAATTACGAACTTTATAATGCCTCCAATAAATGCATCACGGCGCATTGCTTTGAGCATATGGTTATTCTCCTTTGTAAACTCATACATCTCGCTCAATTTTTGTTCATCCATGCAAAAAAGTATAGCACCGTGTTAGACTAGGGCACGCAACATTTGCCCAACCGCCCTCATAGCTCAATGGATAGAGCTACTCCGTCCTAAGGAGAGGATGTCAGTTCGATTCTGGCTGAGGGCACCAAGTACAAAAACATGCCGACTGCTCGGCATTTTTTGACTTGGTGCCAGGCGGAGCGATGTCGCAAAGCGACCGTGAGCCGGCGATTAGAAAATCGTACCGAGAGGAGGTCGAGAAATTTTTCCGTCAGGAAAAATATTCGTGACCACACAATAAAAAAACCCGCCAATTGGCGGGTTTTTTTATTAGGCGGTGATGTTGAGAAGCTCTGAGAGTTTTTCCTTATCAAAGCCGATAACTACATCATCTCCGATAACTGTTACTGGGACACCCATTTGGCTGGTGATATTGAACATTTCTTGGCGGCGCTCAAGATCCTTTGAGACATCATAGTTAGTGAACTCTATTCCCTTCTCAGTGAAAAACTCCTTTGTCATTTGGCAGAAATGGCAAGTAGGTGTTGAGTATATAGTGACTGTTTTTTGCTGTGTTGGCTGATCCATAGAGTTTTAATTTATTAGTTTGACTAGTATATCATTCCTCAAAAAGCTTGCCACTCCTTGCTCTAGAGTCTTAGCTATCTTACTATTCTGCTGAGGAGCGGAATTAGTTTAGTGGCAGAACTGGTGCTTCCCAAGCATCGGGCGGGAGTTCGATTCTCCCATTCCGCACAATTACCACGGCCACCAACCAAAAAACCCTTTCCAAAAAGTAGCGCTGGAAGTGCTTGTTGCTTTTGGGGTCGGCTTTGGAGCAATAAGCATAATCTCCTCTTCTCCTGGTTTTGCTACAGGAAAGCGTTTTCGCACTTCTTCTTCAATTCCTCGTGGAGTATCAAATTTTTGCAGATTTTCAGTAAGTACAACCTTCCGATTTGAAAGCTCAGATAGCGCATGCACCTCATTTTTATGTTGAATACGAGCATCTCGTTCTTTGGTGTACACATGCCACGTGGTAAAGGCAAATACAATCAAAATTGCCCCACCAACCAAAAAACCTGTCCAAAGCAGAATGCGAGCAAAGAGCCGTTTCCATTGTTTGGGAGTCATTGAGCTAGCTTCTAGCTTTCCGCTTTTGGCTTTCAGCTTGAAGTTAAAAGCTGGAACCTGACAGCTGGAACCTATAAGCTTCTTTATTGT
>JAGOSG010000002.1:0-144391 GCA_018062445.1 Minisyncoccota bacterium
TCTCCTTTCCATCTCCCCCTAAACGCTATCCACTAAACCCTAACCACTAACTAAGGCGTTCTCCCTGCCGCAATCTCCTGTATATAGTATTCACCTTGAGCTTTGAATGTAGCATCAATGGCAATCGCATCCTGGAGTGCCTGTATTGCATTTAATCTATCACCTGCCTGCATATACGCCGCTGCAAGCTGAACGCGCGCCTTTACATCCTTTGGCGATTTATCAGCACGAGCTTTAGCTATCAAAAGGCCGTTTGTGTAATCTCGTACATCAAAATACGCTTGCAAAATAGTGTCGTCGTCAGGCGTAGCAGTACCAAAACGCTCAATAAGAATCTCGCGAGCAAGAGTTAGATTGCCGCCCCGTATAAGAGCAGATGCATACAATGTTCGCGCAGAATCATACGCAGGCTCTAACTCATACGCCTGGCGGAATACATCTAACGCGGTATTCATATCTCCTCGAGATGTTTGCAAGCTTCCAAGCTGAAAGAGTATTTGTTGTTTTTTTGGAGACAGTGTTAATGCGGTTGTAAGTTCTCGCAGTGCATCGTCACTCTTTCCTATCTGCTGAAAAAACGAACCAAGAAAAACACGCAGACGGGCATCGTTAGGGTTTAGCGCAATCTCATCTGACATCTTCTCTAATGCGTATGCTGTTGCACCCTCACGAAATGCAGTGTCTCCGATAGAAGAGTTCTTTGCTTGAATAGCAAATTGAACAATTTGCTCACGCACTTCCTGCCTGCCTAGACCGGTAGTCTCTCCTGCACTCTTGAGGTACCGCACATTTTCAGAAAGTCCTGCAGTGTGAGGCTTTAATGCTTCAATAAGATTCGATGCTGTCGCAAGCCCCGGAACATTGGCAAAATAAAATACAGCAACCATTCCCCCAACAATAACTGGGGCGCCGAATGCAAATAATCCTGACGGAACACTTGTACCCCACAAGGAATGTAGCGCGCCCATTGGTTGTCCTGCTGGTGTAACAGTATCCCCTACATCTTCTCTACGGTGAGCAATGTACGCAAGAATTGTGAAGAAGAAAATATAACTGACGAGATTGTCGAATACAAATAAATCGTGAAAGGCATACGCGGCAAGAAGGCCGGTCAGCATTCCTCTCTCTACTATTTGAAAAGAAGATTTTGGTCGCCATAAATACCAGAGAGCAAGACCAAACAAAGAAATCCAGAGAGCAAAACCAAACACTCCACCAGCCACAAGCCAATCAAGATATTCATTGTGAGCACGGTCAAACCACGACTCCTGCGCATACATTGATGGAGCGTAATGTTTATTAAAAATGTAGTTAAAATTTTCTTGCCCCCAGCCTAAAAGTGGCCTTTCAGCAACACCTTTGAAAGCCATGCCCCAAATAGAAAAGCGAGCGGCGCCATCAGAAAGAGAGATGTTGGCAATGCGAGAAAGTATCCCGTGATTTTGTACAAACGAAGTATCACGAACGACATACAAACCACCCACAACTACTGCCAGAGCAATGAGAATCGCAATACCTGCCTTTTTTAATTTCGGCGCTGTTTTTCCAAAGAAAATAAAAATGGCTGAAGCAACAAGAATTCCTCCAATGAGCCCGAGAATGGTTCCTCGAGTTGCTGCGTAGAAAATCATGGTGAACTGCAGTGCAATTGCGAGACCGTAGAGCCATTGTCGTTTAACGAACAAGCTACCAATACCAAGAGTGAAAAATAGTATAAAAATAAACCATCCTAAAGGCGGTAACGAGGTGTCTGGAGGCAAACTCGCAATTAGCCATAGTGTCGCACCGATGATGCCAAAAACACCAACAACTTTTTCTCCCGTTCTGAAGTATTCATGTCGGTGATGAAGGAAAAGCAATCCTGCAATAAAAAGATTAAAAAGCATGTACACAGCCAGATACGTTGCGTTGCCAAATGTCCCATCAACACGCGAACCTCCTTGATTGATGGTAAATACACCAGCAAGCTGAAGCACACCATAGACCCCCACGGCAATAGAAACTGCGAGACTCGTTTCAAAAAGCATCTTCCACCATTTCGCTTCGCGGAGTGTTGACCACACAACGACAAAAAATGCGTAGAGGTGGATTAAACCAATCCATCCTTCCATGCGTTCAAAGTTTGACCAGAAGCTCTTGAATGGGTTTGCACCAAATATGTCAGCAATACCTATAACTGCAACAAAGGCAGTGAGCGCAAAAAACAAGAGGGACGCACGGGGTCGAACTTTAGGATCGCGGAGCGCAAGAATAAGCCAAAGCGTAAAGACAATTTCCACCAAAATGCGGAAGGCAAAATTCTTACCCGTAATAAAGGGGAAAAACAGTGGGGTCGCCACAATGGTAGGAGTAAAGAATACCGCAAGAACCCCAATGACTATCCCCCATCGCAACCATGAGTCTAATTTCATGCTGATCACTATACCATTCGGTCACAAATCCTTACACCTTTCCACGTCAGTCAACGATTAATACTACAACGTATGAATTTTAAAAATTAGAGTTCTAGCCACTACTGCCTCAAGAGAGTATCCTTTTGCATGCATGAAAATAAACACTTCACTTTTATTGAATTCTTCGACACGGAGCGAATTATCCTCAACAATAACTACGGTAGGTAGAATCGACCAGTCATGTGATCTCAGGACCTGCAAATCCATACCTTCAACATCAATAGTTAGCAAATCTATTTTCTTTATCTGGTAATCGTTCACTATCTTCGATAAAGGAATAATGGGAACAATACTTTTACCCATAAAAACCGGGTATTGCCTCTGTTTTGTTACTTCAGCTTCTGTGGCATCAAAAGTATTATATGCACCGTCAGTAAATCGATAGTACTCGGCGTCTTCCTCTGACTGTTCCCCAACACCGACATTAATAAACCGATCATGGCGCCGAAAATACCAATAGAGTAGTTTGAGATTCGAATTTGGATCAATCACAAACCCTCTCCAGCCTCTCCTATACAGTGCATAGGTATTAGAGTACTGAATTGGATGATAAGAACCCACGTCTACATATATTCCCTTATTACCAACTTCAGAAAGGAGACCGCGCATAAGGACATCTTCGCCCTCTTGACTATACGACTTAAACACTCCCTTTCCGAGCCATAGCTTCAACTGAGCCCTGAGAATCTGATATACGCTATTCATATTAAGAGTCACTTTAGTGGGCTGTGTAAGGTTATCAATACTACACTGCCTGCAATCAAATGATACTCTACTAAATACAATGCTTGAAGAAATTAAGACACGCAGTGTGTCACTACTTCGTTGGTCAGAACGCTACACAAAGACCGATATGGTCTATTTGGCTGGAAATGGCTTTTGGCTTGCTCTCGGGCAAGTAGGAATCGGCATCACCGCACTCCTTATCTCTATCGCATTTGCACGTTTTATACCAAAGGAGGTATATGGTAACTACCGATTTCTTTTATCGATATTTTGGACACTCACCGCCTTCTCATTCACTGGCATTTCCACAGTGCTTGCACGAGCAATAGCGCGTGGCGAAGGTCACGCATATCAAAAATCATTGCGACTGAGTCTCATTTGGAGCATGCCCATGGTGCTCATTGGACTTAGCATGAGTAGTTACTATTTTTTAAACGGAAATGCGATGCTCGCACTGGGCTCCCTCGTAATCGCCCTTATTGGACCATTTATGCAAACTGCCTACTTGTATGGATCATTTCTTGAAGGCAAGCAAGCGTTTCGCGACAATGCAATCTCAGGAATCACCCTCAATGCGATTCCTGCACTTGCACTCATTGCAAGCATGTTTATGGTGCACGACCCTGTCATATTTTTATTAATATATCTAAGCACAAGCGCACTCACAGGGTTCGTAATCTCATTTATCGTAGTACGAAAACACCATTCGAACCCCAATATACATACCGCCATAGAATCAAAAGAGTTCGGCATTTTGTCCGCACATTTTAGTGTAATGAATATTTTGAATACAGTGTCACAGCAAGTAGACCGTATTCTTGTTTTCCATTATCTCGGCGCAGTTCAACTTGCTATATATGCATTTGCTACCGCAATACCTGAACAAATAAAGACTCTTTTTAACAGCGTTGCGACACTTGCACTTCCGCGCTTTGTGAAGCGCCCGCTTGAAGAAACAAAAAAAACCCTTATCTATCGACTTTTAGGTTTTTCAGCACTAGCGATTATAGTCATTGGATTCTATATACTAGTAGCCCCTCTAATATTCTCAGTACTCTTTCCCGCATACCACGAAGCAGTGTTTTATAGCATTCTATATGCAATAAGCCTCGTTGCGGCAAGTGGAGTCGTACCAGTGGCGCTCCTTGAAGCACATGCAGCAAAACGCGAACTATATATCTACAATACTGTCGGCCCCGTGTTTCAAATTGCGGTGTTATTTGCGTTTGTGTCCACAATGGGGCTTCTAGGTGCAGTTATTGCTCGCATACTAGGTCGATTCTTTTTTCTCATTCTTGGGGTAGTGCTCACATTCATATACGCAGCACGCGTACAAAAAATGAATTCTTCACTTCAAATACCCCTCTAGCCATTCTTCCGACAAGCAATATAAATACCAGACGAGAGAAGCGACGAAACTATGGAGGTGCGACGTATATCACCATAGCGACGTATTGTGAGAAAATCGAGCTTATTGAAAAGCAATACGAAAAGCCATAATATTCCTTTCGTGATTTTTCCACCACGCAGTTCACTCTGAAATATAATCCGCTGAAGAAGAACTGCGATGGTCGAGAATGAATCTGCTTCGCACTCCTCATCGAAGATCTCCCAGTTCGCAAAAAGAAGCCGGAGACCATACGGCGTAAATCGAAAGTAATCTCCGGGTGCGTCATGTACTGGAAAAAGGAAACGTGTAGTGAGAATAATAATGCCTCCAGACACAAGAACGCGATGCATCTCGCTTACAGCTTTTCTTGGATCCTCTAAATGCTCAAAGACTTCTGAACACACCACAACCTCGAAACTTGCATCTGGGAATGGAAGATTATGTGCATCACCTACAATATCTGGCTTCCGCGCTGGATCAATGTCGAGTGCAATCGCATTCGGAAACATTGAAGCATGATCACCTGACGCAGCGCCGATATCGAGCACCCTTTTATCGCTCGCATGCTTTGCAAGAAAACTATTTATCTTTCCGCGAGTAAGTTTTTTCATGAACAGAGCAATGCAGAGAAAATAATCACTGTTTACAGGTGCATTGAAGATGGTGCTCAACCAACGATATACAGCGTGCTGGAGATCCTGCAACTACTGTATAAGGCAACACATCATGAGTCACAACTGAACCCATACCGATAATTGCACCTTCTCCGACCGTAACACCTGGGCGAATCCGGGCACCTGCACCAACCCACACATAATCTTTTAATTCTATTTGTGCGGAAAAATGTGGCCACCCTTCTTTCTTATAATCGAGTCCTGATGTCGCAAGAATGACTTGTCCTCCAATATGCACATGATTTCCTAATATCAGTGGTCCGCTCCCGACAACAAGCACCCCTTCATTGATGCGACAATTATGTCCAACAGTAATCAGTTCGGGTGTACGGACAGAGATACGACCATAAACACATAAACCCGGTCCACATTCCTTAAATAAGAGGTGCCAAAATTTACTTCTCATAGAAAAAAGAAGCTTACTTTTGAGTGCGGAGAATTTTCGAATGAGCGATTTCATGGATATGTAAATAAATATTACAACGACCGTAGAAGTTTACAGGAAAATTAACCCCTACGTGAAGTAGTGCGGCAATCAATGTACCTGCCAGGCTTCAAATACTACATAATATACTCTGTATACGCACCGCCCGCGTCTTCCAAGTGTATTCCTTAACACGTTCATATGCCTTATTCACTCTTAGCCTTGCATCCTCTTTGCTACTGAGAGCTTCTTGTATGCCACGAGCAAGTGCCTCAGCACTATCAGGCTCCACAAAATATGCACTATCATCATTCAGAATTTCACGCAGTGCAGGCAAATCAGGCAACACGATCGGTTTTTTTGATGCCATATACGCAAAGAGCTTCAGAGGCGATGTAAAGTGCGCCGATTCAGCATTCTTGGCAGTGTTAGAAAGCACTAGCACATCTGCACTAGCAAGATTGCGTGCAAGTTCTTTCGATTCTCTAAACCCCAAGAACAGCACCTTAGAGTAGCGCTTTGATAGCCCCGCAATCAGCACTTCATCTTCTCCACCAATAACCGCAAGTATTGTATCTACAGGTAAAAAATCTGATGCGGACAAAAGAGTATTCGCTCCCTTCCATCCGTTTAACATTCCTACATACAGTGCAACTTTTTTATCTTGCGGTATTCCAAGTTCACTTCGAACATCTTCTTTTGAATACACTTCTTCATACGCTGACAAATCAATTCCATTTGGAACAACAAATATTTTTTCTGAACTCACTCCTTTTGCAATATAAAATTCTTTCAAACCTTTTGAAACAACAACGATTTTCCATGCATGCTTTACCGCTACCTGTGCCCACACATTCCATGCACCACTATGGGATTCCCATATAACATTGCGAAAACCCAACAAAACTAAGAGAGCGACAATAATCTCATCTCGGCAATACACAAATGATTCTGTATTGTTTCGTGGTAATCGCATTGAAACACCGAGTGTAAAAGAGAGGGTTTGTATAAAGAATCCTATAGGTCCTAGTACATCCCATTCCAATGTAAAAATTCTCTTTAAAGGAAACCTGATTTTTATGTCGTAGTAAGAAAATGGCGGTTCGGTAATAAAAAGTTTTTTCCGTGGAGTCCACAATTCAAGAGATACTCCAGCAAGCACCAATGCCTCGCAGGTTTTCATTATCTGTAACCCGTGCGCCCAATCAGTAGGGATGCGAGCGTTAGTAACGTAGATGACTTTCATAGTGGGTATGAGATGCCAAGTAGACTCAAATCTCTAAAGCAATAAATGCATTATCGTGTATAGTGACGCTCAACTGCGTCTAGTCCACGCTCCTCCTCTTTTGTATTCATCGGCTCTGTCTTATGAATGAACCCTCGCTCCCCTTCTAAACAATAGGTACTCATTCGATAGTACTGGGAGAGAGATTTTATGTGAGGAAGAAGACCTTTTTTCTCAATTACCTCTCTCACCGCTCGGTCACTTTCGTTCCAGTCTGAGAGTTCTCCAAAATCTGCCGGTGAATCGAACTTTCCTATGCGTGTGAGAGTTGTTTTATATAAATCAAAGCTACCACCGATTCTATCCATTGCTTCACGCGTAAAAAATTCAAACGAACCTCTAGCAAAGAAAGGTTTTGGCAAGTGAAGCCATTGTCGTAAACGCCTTTGCGAATGCCCCGTTGAATTGGTAAGGATGAGCCAATCATCTTGAGGCAGTAAATCTTCAAACATTCTGTCGGTCAAAATAAAATTATCGTCGTGCGTGTACAGTAGTTTGTCGTACTGCTTATAGTCGTGCTTTTCAAGCCATTGATTTGTGATACCCCAATCGCCCATGGTGTTTGGTTCCAATGAATATTTAAAACCAAGTGCTTCAATGGCCTCAACCGAGGATTCTTCCGCATACAAAAGACGATCGTACAAAGCACGACGATCATACCCAAGTCCTCTCAAAACTTCTTTCTTCTCAGGTGTCGAGTAAGAAGGATCCCGGTGAGCAACACAAAAAAGATCCACTTCCCATCCTTCAGGAATCTTTTGCTCAGCAATCTGCTTATAAAACAGATACGGGAAGTGCCATCCACCAGCGACAACAGCGAGCTTTTTCATACCTTTTCTATTACTGATAATGATGGGAATTTCTCATTTGCTACACGATACGGCACGCCGGATTCCTCTATTTTCTCTAAGTCATGGTTCGTCATGAAAGATAAGTTGTCCCGCTCATGACTTCCACCTTCAAAGTACACAACAGCCCCTTGGTCGATGGAAGACTTCACCGCATCATATAGAATTTTTATCTTTGCACCGGTGTTATTGATATCAAAGTGCATCATATCGAACGACTCTGGCGACTTGACCCAGTCTGCAAAATTCTTTTTCTTAAGCGAGACGTATTTTGAAACGCCATATTTTTCAATGTTCTTCATTAGATGCCCTTTCGTAATCATGCTACGGCTCGGGTGAAGCCACATAGGGAAATCCATTCGGATCGCCTCAAGATAATACTGTAAGTTTTTTTTCTTAAGTACCTCTTGGTTTGTGTGTTTATGTGCGGAATGCGTGTATATATACGACTCAAACAAATCATAGACATATATTTTTCCTTCCCCGATTTCATCGAGTGCCATAGCCATGGCCACGGTGGAATACCCATAGAGAGAGCCAAATTCTACTATCTTCTTCGGTTTATATTTCAATACCGCATCGTATAGAGTTCTGCCCAAATCATTGGCCCTGTAAGACGAATCGAGGTCGGGATTCTTATACTGCATACTAGGTACTATAACAAATGCATGCGTTACACCTTCGTATTGAACTCTCGGATGAGTGAGCAGATAACGCCAACATCTTTTACTGATACCCCGTGGTGCAGTGGCAAGAGAAGATATTGATTTTCAAGTGCGTCCATTGTAGAAAGTTTTTGTTTGCCTCCAAAAATCGTGTATTTATCATTACGGTAGTGGTAATCACCCGTATGAACCCCTCTCTTCTTCATGAATTGTATTAGATTCGCTCGGTCAGGTGAGAGCGTATGAGCAAACCATATTGATGACGACACTCCGTTTTTCACATACTCCGCACATAGTTTTTTACGGTGAGAAATTATTGCATCTATGGCGTTGAGGTTTCCTCTTCCTATAGACGCAGTAATATCATTCATATGATATTTATAACCAGGCTCAACGATATCGGTATCTCCTAATTGTTGTTTGAGCTCCCTATCATATCCAAACCAACGCAACCGTTTTGCTTTTTCATGAAGACTCTTATCTTTGGTAATCAAAAAACCACCATCACCAGAAGTAAGGGTTTTTATAGACTGCAACGATACGCAGGTGAAATCAGCCTTGCCCCAAAAATCTGAGCCAATCGCTTGGGCAGCATCTTCTATCAAAATAATGTTTTTCTCTTTAGCAATCTGCAGAAGCTCCTTCAGTCCCCTATTGTTACCACCGAAGTGCACAAATAGTATAGCCTTAGTCTGCGGTGTTATTTTATTCTTAACATCTTCCACCGAAACATTAAGGTCCGTGTCTATATCAGCAAAAACTATACTAGCCTTTCTGTGGAGCGCAGGAAGCCCCGTTGCTGGGTGGGTCAATACAGGAATGATAACCTCATCTCCTTCACCAATGCCGGCAAGTTCATACGCTAACTCAAGCGCTACAGTACCGGAATTGACCGATGCGACGTATTCGAATCCAAATTTTTCTGCAAATTCTTTTTCGAATGCTTTTACTTCAGGTCCCTCACCGAGGTAGGTTCCATAATTAGATTTGAACAATAAAAAGCATACGTTCCAAATTGAGCGCAACGATATGTACGATTTAAATAAAGGTATTTTTTTCATCTAAAAAGTGAGTACACCTTACACCGTTACTCAATGATTCTAAATTCTGGAAGTGGAACAATAAATTTAGACTTTAGACCTTTTGCACGCCAATTTTTTATAATAAAATCAGCGAAATGCCAGGCTAAAATAAGAACGTACTCAGGTTTCTCCTTTAGCAAAATCTCATTACTCACAATCGGATTGTAAGTTCCGGCCATGTATTTGCCGACCTTTTCAGTGCCTGGCAGTTGTGCAATATAGGGCACCAGCGATGTATTGAGACCATAGTAATTCATGACTACCACACCTCTCGTTGGACATGAATCTGCAACAAGTTTAAGACCTTTCTTTTGCACTGTATATGCCAGCTCGAGAAATTGCTCCCTGCTTTTTTCTACGCGTGATCTGAATTTTGACCACGCTGTCGGCGTAAACAATCCAGCTTTTTCTTCTGCTTGAAGTAACTTTTTAACCTCCGCACTAATCGGATGCTGTCCCTTCCATCCTGCGTAGATTCTAATACTTCCTTCGCGAGTCTTCACCCGACTCGCATCAAACACTTCCATCCCGTAATACGGAAAAAGCTTCACTAACGATTTAAGACTGTAGATGCGAACGTGCTCGTGGTATATCTGATCAAATTGATTACCTTCAAAAACATCGAGTAGGTACTGACTTTCAGACACCACAACACCCTGTTTGTCCAAAAGATTTTTTAATCCACGCATGACCTCACCTAAACTAGAAACATGCGCAAATACATTAGTAAACGTGATTACTTTTGCGCGTCCGTATTTCTTTACGATATCTTTGGCAACTGACTGATTAAAAAAGGCTTGAATCGTATTAATCTTATTTTCCTTACGGGCCGTCTTTGCCATGTTTGTCGGCTCCACACCTAAGGTGTGCATGCCTTGATCACGAAAAGAACTAAGTAGTGTGCCGTCATTAGACCCAACATCAATACAAAATGATTTTTTGGGTAGCTGAAGTTTCTCTGTTATTTCTTCAGTGAGCAATTTAAGATGTTGTCGTAGTGGCTCGGATATACCGGTTCGATATACATAGTTGGTATCGGAAAAAAGGACGTTACTATCAACAACATAATCCAACTGTCCGAGTCCTGATTCTGGACATATCATTAAACGCAACGGGTAACGAGTCTCCGGCTGATTAAGACCCTCCCTCGTGAGTAGTGCCCCAGCAGATGGTTGAAAGCCGAGATCAATGGCTTCAAAAAGATTCTTTGACCCGGTAATCTGACAACGATCTAATGTGCCAGGTTTCACGTCTTGATTGGGGATTTTCATATAGAAAGAGTATGGTACTACGAGCTTTATATAGGCACTAGATAACGAAAAATTCTGAAGCAGGATTCTTGAGCCAGTCTTGCAAAGAACCTGCGCCACTACTCCGCGCCGATATGAGAGGTGGTTCTTTTATAGGCCAATTAATACCTATAGCAGGGTCATTCCAAACTATTTCACTTATACCCTGAGGATCGTATAAATCGCTACACTTATATTGTACTTCGCAATCATCGGTAAGTGTCTGGTAACCACGAGCACAGCCAGCTGGCGCATAGAGTTGTTTTTTATTTTCCGCACTCGATTCTATACCAACCCATTGTCCTAGCGTTGGAGAATTTTTTCGTATATCAACAGCAACAAGAAAAACCGTACCTCGTGTTGCACGCATAATTTTTGCAGTGGGTGGTTGCCACTGAAAGTGTAGCCCTCGAACGGTGTTTCGTTTCGGTGAACGAACATGATTATCTTGCACAAAAACATCGGCAATCCCTGCTTCCGAAAAAGCATCGTAACGGTACGTTTCCATAAAAAAGCCCCGATCATCTTCTATCACTTTGGGCGTACAGACATACACGTCTTTTATCTTTGTTGATTCAATAATCATATTGCTTTGAGACCCGCCATAAAATTACTCGCGGCAAGTAACGAATCAAATGTACCCGCGTCAAACCACTGACCCTCTACCATCACGAAACCACAATCGCCCTTCTTTACATATACATCAATAACATCAGTAATCTCAAGCTCACCACGCCCCGATGGCATGAGCGTTTTCACAATCTGGAACGCCTCTGGAGAGAAGTGATAAAAACCAGTTGCAACAAGAGTGCTCTTGGGTTTTTCTGGTTTTTCTTCAATACCAACAGCGCGATCACCTTCTATTTCAACACAACCAGAACGACGCACTGTCGTCTCGTCAGCTTCCTTGAGATACACAGTGCATCCATACTTCGATGGTGTAATACGAAACCCAGGAGTAAAAATATTGTCGCCGAGTACAACGCTTACGGATTCACTTCCCGCGAATGATTCACAGAGAGCAAGTGCTCCTGATATACCACTTGCCTCTTCCTGAACCCTATAGGTGAGACGTACACCAAATTTAGAACCATCACCAAGAAACTCAATAAAACGGCCAATGTGCGCACTACCGGTGACTACAAGAATATCCTCAATGCCTGCATCTTTAAGTGTCTGGAGTGGGTATAGAATCATGGGCCGATCATAGACCGGAAGGAGATGTTTATTCGTGACCTCCGTAAGAGGCGCAAGACGGGTGCCGTTACCTCCGGCAAGGAGTATTCCTTTCATATGCATTAGTACACACCTACAGTCTATCTGGTTACCTATAATCTCTCAAGGAATGCCCTATGCCTTAGGTTCCTGAGGAACTAAATACTGACGAATACCTTCTTCAAACGAATATAAAGGCTCCCATCCAAGCTCACGTATGCGACCCGAATCCATCTCATAGCGCATATCAATACCGGGGCGATGCGAGGTTGTCGTGGGGACTTTCTTTCCTGTCACCTCTTCCGTCTTTTGTATTAGGTTCTTTACTGTATACCCAGCGTTATTCGTTATGTTATAGACACCAGTGCCCTTTGCGAGAATGAGATCAATAGCCGGTGGGATGTTAGCGACATATATATATTCACGATAACTCTCTCCAGTATCAAATACGGGAACAGGGGTACCTGTCTCGAGCGCACGTTTTATAATTGGCATGATTTTACGGGTATCCTGACGTGGGCCAAAAACATTACAAAATCGGGTTTCGGTAGTTCTGCCTTTCAAACTCGCATATGTATTGTCATACGTAATACGCATCAGTGAACCGATAGCTTTGGAGCAAGAATATGGATTTCTAGGAGCAAGCATCTCATCTTCATGCATTTTGTGATCACACTCACCGTACACTTCATCAGTCGAAACATAGATAAACTTTTTGAGATCCGGTAGTGCACGACACGCCTCGAACGCATGAATGGTGCCGAGATTGTTCTTACTCAAAGTACGCATTGGCTCTCTCACTGAGTAATCAACATCGGTTATGGCCGCAGCGTGAATGACATAGTCTGGCTTCTCCTTAATGATAGTCTCCATTGCCTCCTTCTCAGCCATGTGAATGTTGTAATGCACAAACGAACCATCAATTATTTCTGGGTGTGACCCTTCAGAGAGGTTATCAATAACCACTACATTCCAACCCTTAGCCACAAAATATTCTGTTACATGGGAAAAAATAAAGCCTAATCCTCCGGTAATGAGAATTTTCGGCATCCCTTCTTTATAGACTGGTTTTGGTCTCAAAAAATTCAAGAAATTCATATTTTGTTTGTGTATGTTCGAAGCATAGCAGAAAGATGTTTTGAGAACGAGTCAAAGCGGAGATACTCACGATATGCCTTCCGTGCTTCTCGTTGCATTTCCTCAAAACGCTGAGGTGTAAGCGACGAATGAAAATCTACCAATATATCCCCTATCCTGTCCGTATCCCTCCAATCAACGAAGACACAAAAGTCTCGGTAATTAATTGTATCTTCGAGTGGGAGTACACACGCAGTATCCAAGAAAAGTGGAATGCGTCCCAAGGATAGCGCCTCGTAAAAACGGACGGATGCATTCGCGTCTCCCCTAACACAGAGCGCATAATCTGAACCTAGAAGATTTTCAACAAACTCGCGTCTGTTGTCCGCGACGGACCCTTGAATGGTCGCCACATGACCGGAGTACGAAGACCGTGCGGTGAAGCGTGCTTCCAAGAACTTGTTCTTTTGAAGCGCCTTAAGTGCGCGCTCACGGAACAACACACCCTTATGCTCTGCTCCCCGTTTTTCGTCTATAAGTGCCGCAGAGGTTACTGGCAACTCCTTCACGTATGTCTTAAACCGCCTCTCTAAAGACATTCCCGCCCATCCAGTGAAACCCACCGAAGGACGCTCTGGTTTCTTTCTTATTTGGAGTTCCCCACCTCTGTATGTTTCTAAGAGATCCTCGGCTGGAAATGGGATTGTAATTTCATTAGGTTTTTTTGAATATTGATACTGACTGACACGAAAAATAACAGAGTTTGGAATATCAATGTTGTACTCCAAATCCCCCGCACCATCCACGAGAATGGGTTTTTGCGCGTTCGTCGCCTCACTTACAATCATCTGCACTTTTGCAGGGTTAATGACTTTGAAGCGCTCGTATGAATACGGAATAACCACAAAATCTGCATCTTCAATTTTTTCAACAAGTACAAAATCATCTTTTGAATACTGGTATTGCAACGCAGCAGCTTTCATATACGGCATTGTGTCTTTTGCGGTAACGCCCCAGAACGGAAACATGAGTTCCGTGTGCATAGAAATTTTTGGCTCACGATACGTATCGGGAGCATAGAGTTTTATTGGTTCCATGAGATTATTTTCGTGCTTCAAAATAATACCCGAGCGGCATTTGTTTTTGAGAAAGCAAGTTATCTGGTTTAAGAAACTTAATGAATCCATCAAGGCTTCGACAGAGCGCTATGAGAGGCGTCGCCAGCCAATTCCAGCGAACAAATCCTAAGAGACAGTGGTAGATGACACTAAAAGCTCCAGTGCCTAGTTCCCTCACTTCTATATGAGTAAAACCATTTTCGGTAAAAAGTCTTTCCAATGTACTTCGAGTGTAACGAAAATAATCATTAGGAGAGCCGTGCACATTGAACATAAAAGGCACAACACCCACAACAACGCCTCCCGACTTTAAAACACGAGATGCTTCACGTACTGCATTTTCATACTTATACAAGTGCTCAAGGAGATTTATAAACAGCACACCGTCAAACGATGCGTTTTCAAAGGGCCACGCGTCTTCAGCATTGAAAATGACATCGGTTCCGTACGATTCATTTATGTTTCCGGTCGTGATTGTGTGACTACCTTGTATAAGCTCGTGATACCCAGATTTCTTTGACCCACCCACATCCAGAATTGCACCATCTATAGAAAGCTTCGAAAGTGCTTTATATTCTTCACGACGCAGAAATGATTTTGTTGCCATGAATCTTTAATTATAAGGCTTTGATGAGCATCTCCGAAAGAGCCTTAAGGCTCTGGGCTTTTTGAACTACTTCTATTCCTTTTTGTTGAAGTGCCTCAAATTCGGCATCACTAATACCCATCATACGCCCCACTCCATCAGCAAGGGCCTGCGGGTCATTCTCGGAAACAATCCACTCTTCTGGAACAAGATTCGCAAATGCCTTACTTGAAATAACGACAGGAGTACCGCACGCCATCGACTCGAGAACTGACTTGTCGAAGTGTCCTGACGTCGCAAGATTTATTGACACACCGGCACCTGAATACAGTAGTGGGGTTTCATGATTTGGCACCGAACCTTTAAAAAGGACAGCACCACTTTCAACTAAGTCGGCATATTCTTTTCGCAAACTTGCACCGTACACAGGATCTTCGGGACCAACCAACATAAGCGTTACATCAGGAATATTTTTACGAAGAATGCGTAGAGCTTGAAGTGCAATGGCGACCCTCTTAGAAGGCATGATGCGTCCCTGCATATACATGAGGTGACGGTTGCGCGTTACCGCTTGAGGTTTAAAAACATCGACGTCAATTCCTGCAGGCATACACTTCGCTTTTCGAAGATGTGCGGGAGCAGCATATGCTGATGTATGAAAAATAATATCCGAAAATACCGAAGCAATGGCAAGTCGCACACCTGCATGCGGGTGGTTATACCAAAGCCGTATAGGCTTATGCCAAAGTTTCCAGAAACATCCCGCAAGTACAACATATTCAGGATTCATATGCACAAGCACTTTTTCGTACTCTTTCCGTAGCATCCACACGAGATACAAAAAACGAATCGAATACAAAACTGCATTGCCTCCACCTTGCTCTTTACCAATCGAATGGACACGAACATTTGACGGAAGCTCATGCTTCCCCTCTTTCAAACAAATCACTTCTATACTCTCTACATGCTTTGCAAACTCTTCAATCCAACGATGAAAAAATCCCAAAATAGGGTCATCTTTATCAACGATTTGTGTGACAAGTAGGAGCTTCACGGAAGTTCATCGAAAGAGCGAATAACTGTATGCGTGCCTGCTCCAGATTTTCCATCACGACGCATTTCATAAAGCTGAATTGTAGGACAATGTAGAGCCACTGAATCAAGTTCGCTAATTTTATCGTCAATGAAAATCAGCGGTTCTTGATAGGAAGTAATCATGCGAGCAATGAATGTACCCTTTCTTTCATCACCATTATAAAAAATCGGCAACGACGGGTCAGAATGAAATGCACTCTCTAATTTTGCCTTTTGAAGTTCAACATTTCCTGCAGTAACTACGATACAATTGCCGTGATTCTTTCTTAAAAAATCGTTAGCGTCTCCATACATAAAACGATCCAATTCTCCTGGAGCAAAGCCTAGTAGTCCCTGCGCTGTGAGCAAATTTAACTCAGTCGCCATTTCAACTTCAGAGAGAGAAAGGAGTCGACTCAAATTGTCTCGCTCTAAGATGTAGGCCAAAAAAGCTGAAGTATCAAAAAGTGTTCTATCGAAATCTAAAAAGTACGTCATAGAAATGATTGAATGATATCGGCTATTTTTTTCGGATCGTGACGAATGAGGCTCCGCTCAATCGCATCGCCTTCAATTTTATGGAGTGGCACCACATCAGCAAAGGTACCGCGGACTACACGCGGATCGTTCCCCAGATCATCGACCACAGGGAATGCTTTTTTGTTTTTGTAGTACTCCAAAATGTCAGTGGGAATAGTGCCGACATGCATAATAATATGATCCGGCTTTCTGCCTGCGTACGCTTCAATCTCTGCAACATGCTTTGATGCACTGTATCCACCCGTTTCAGAAGCAGTACTAAAAATATTTACAAAATAAATAAGGCACGCATGTGATTGTCGAACAGCCTCTTTAAGTCCCGGCACAGCAAAGTTTGCTAACGTCGACGTATAAAGATCCCCAGGGCCTAAAATAATAAAATCAGCTGAGTCCACGGCAAGCTCCGCCTGATCAGCGAGCGAAATTTTCTCCGAGACACTCAGTCCTACAATCGCCGGTCCATCTGCAGGGCGAGCATTAATAGCATGCTGACCAACAATTTTTTCACCATTCTCAAGCTCTGCGACTAAGGTGGCTGGGAAATCAGAAACTGGCACCACATACCCACGCACACGAAGGATTTCTGAAACAGCACGAATGGCTGCACCGTCAGAACCAAGTTTGTCAGTGAGTGCGGTCAGTAGAAGATTACCAAGATTGTGTCCAGCTATGTCCCCTTTTGAAAATCGATACGTAAAAATATCTCGAAGCATCGTTCCATCTTTTGCAAGAGCAACGAGCGCCTGCCTAGCATCTCCTAATGGAAGAAAGCCATACGAGTCACGCAAACGGCCAGTTGAACCTCCGTCGTCCGCTACAGAAACTATCGCGGAAAGAGAAACGCCAGGCAACGACTTCAAAGCAGACAGAACAACGAATGTTCCCGTACCTCCACCGATAGTAACGATACGTTTAGCATTCGTGACAAATCTATGACCAGAAACAATGGCATTACGTACTGCATGGACACGACTTTCCCGAGTACGTGAAGGGCCAAAAATAGCACGGAAGTGCGTTCCGATACGACGAGGAATGTTGATGTGGGGCTTCTTGCTCATAGTAGTTCACGAATAGCTGTAGCAATCTTCATTGAATCATGGCGAATAAAACTTCTTGGTACGGTGTCACCTGCAACCTTCGGAGCCACAACCACATCAGCAAATGACCCACGGATAACCGATGTGTCATGTGGTAAATCATCAACAATAGGAAGCTCATTCTCTTTCTTATAGAGCTCTAAAACATCATCTGGAAATGTACCGACATTCATAATAATTGTATCGGGCCGCCTTCCTACATAGCGCGTTATCTCTTCAATATGATGCGACGCACTGTAACCATCTGTCTGTCCTGCTTTCGTAAATAGATTCACTATGTATACAAGATGAGCACGTGCTCCAGCAACTGCTTCGGCAAGTCCAGTAACGGTGAAGTTGGCGAGAGTCGAGGTGTACAAATCTCCAGGACCCAAAACGAGCACATCAGCTTTAGTAACGGCATCGAGTGCATCCGCTGAAACCGCTACAGGTTCTTTTGTTTCAAGTGAAGCTATTGGTGATCGCCCTCGGGTGCGCTCATCAATGAGGTGCTCACCGACAATTGTTTCTCCATTTTCAAGGTGTGCAACGAGAGTTGCAGGTCGATCTGAAACCGGTACTACTTGCCCTTCGACACGAAGAATTTTTGATGCAGCCTCTATTGCAGCTGCATCTGAGCCAAGAATATCGGTGAGTGCAATAAGAAAAAGATTTCCAAAGTTATGCCCATTGATGTCCCCTTTCGGAAATCGGTAATTAAATAAAGAGCGCATGAGCGGAGCACCCGTATCGTCAGCGAGAGCAATCAACGCTTGCCTGGCATCTCCCAACGGAAGAAAGCCGTATCCATCCCGAAGACGGCCAGTAGAACCTCCATCATCAGCGACTGAAACGACTGCTTTCAATGAGACCCCCTCGACATGCTTCAAACCTGACAAAACAACGAAGGTGCCCGTGCCTCCACCAATAGTCACAATATTCTTTTGAGATTCTCCCATGGTGAAATACTTCTACTGTGGTCCGTGCACGCCCTCCAAAAGATCTGGGTCTTTCCCCGTGCTCTTGAGAAGTTGAATATTTTTTTCTTGAAGACTCTTTAACGCCTGTGTCCCGATACTGTCATTGACATGTAACGAATAAAAATCATTGAACGCAGAAAGATCCTTTATAAGACAGTACCCGCCGGCTCCACGGCCACCTTCAAAATTCACTGTGAGGTGCGTTTTGCCAATACGCGGATCAGCACCAAAAGCATCTTTTACTTTTTCATAGTCAGCTCCAATGGTATTCGATAAATCAAAAAGCATGTTTGCAAACACTACCTTCATTGCCAAAAAAACATTCCCGGCATACTTCACAAGCTCACTCTCTTTTGATGCAACGATCGTTTGAAATGGTGCCTTAGGAAATGTAGCCAAAACAGCTTCCGCTGCTGCTCGATGTTCAGGAGTATATTTTGGTATACCAACAATGTTCCGGTCAGGATTCTGAACATCTGCGTCAGCTGAGCGTGCACGCAAAAATTCTGGAGAATGGAGTATGACTCTGTCAGGGTACATTTCTTGAATCTTCTCAGTCGTACCGGGCAGAAGAGTAGACTTAATGACTGCAATTTTTCCTGCCCCAACAAGATCTATAACCCCTTCAACGATAGACGAATCAAAACCTTCAGGGGTGGTTGGTGTGGGCACTGCAATAATGACGATGTCGCAGCCCGCAATCGCATCTTTGTTCGCAATATATGCAGGTTCTTTTGAATACCGCACTACGGAAAAGCCTCGGCGCTCATAATCGTCAGCATACGCTTTCCCAATGAATCCTTGTCCGATAAAACCAATTTGCATAGGGTGAATAGTACTAAAATAAACGCCTTTAGGCGATACTTTATATAGAACACCTCGAGAGTGCCTTTTGGTAACAGAGGAGATACTCTTCCATAGACATACTGTGCTCCTTGGCAGACTTGAGTGCATTGGTAGCTAAAAGCACGCGAAGCTCTTTGTCTGCAATAAAACGCTTCATAGCGTCCGCAATTGCCGAGCTAATTCCCGAAACTACTAGGGCTTCCTTTTTATCCTCGAGCACTTCACCAACAATCCCAACATCAGTGGTTATGATTGCAAGACCCGAGAGCCCTGCTTCTATAAGAGATACTCCGTACCCTTCAAATCGAGACGCCTGAACAAACACATCTGCAGTTTTATAGTATGGCGCTGGATCTTGCCAACCAACAAAATGCACTCTGTCCCCTAACCCTAAACGCTTTACCCTAAACTCCAAACTCTTCTTCAGTGGTCCATCGCCCACAATGGTAAGTTCAGCCTCAGGGGTAAGAGCTATCGCATCAATAATTAAATGAACTCGTTTTTCGCTCGTCAGTCTAGAAACTGATAGAAATTTTAAATTTCGTGGAGACTCTACCTCTACCCTCTTACCTCCTCCGTCGTATTCAGTATGAATAGGCAACACTGTCACCGGAACATTAGTAATTTTGCGCACGCTTTTGGCAACACGCTCTGAAACAACACGGATGCAGGTAGCGCGACCTAAAATAAAAATAGCAAGTAATGCCTCAATAACACGGCGAGGTGATTCTGTAAGAAAACCGAAAGAAAAACAATCCGTGTGCAGTTGCACTTGAAGCGGAATGTGACGCGCCTTTGCAATACCGTACCCCAGCATGCCGATGAAAAAAGGATCTTGTGCTGACACAATGTCATATGTCTTCTCTTTAGTGAGCGCACGAAGAGCACGACGTGTATTTAAAAAACTAGTAAATTTATTTGCCCCTCCTGAAGTTATTGCCTTAACGCTTGGCGCAAGCATGATCTCTTTTGGTGCTCCAACGCCCACCACAACAATCAATAGTTCGTCAACAATACTGCCGTAAAGAGCCATGCGATTTGCTACGCGTGAATCTGCATCAAAAATCTTTACATCACTTGAAAGCATCAACAGGCGCATATCAATGTATGTTCATCCCTTTCAGAAGCTTGGCGATTTCGTCGATCATGCGCTCGTTAGAAAATTGCTTAACGCGCCGTTTCGCTGAGGCAACGAGATTGGCACGAAGTGTTGCATCGCCCAAAAGAGAGTTCGTATGATTCATAATTGCGTCCGCATCATTTGTTTTCACCAGGTAGCCATTTTTTGCATGATCAACAATTTCAACATTACCTCCAACCCTAGTGGTAATAATAGGTACACCAATTGCCATTGCCTCCAAAATGAGGTGTGAAAATCCTTCGTATGCGGTATTGAGAATAAACACATCAGATGCACGAAGATAACGTATGAGAATGTCTCGCTCTAGTGACCCTGCAAAGATAACGTCACTCTCAACTTCCACCTCTACTGCAAGGCGCTCAAGCATTCCTGCATCAGGACCCGAACCGATAATAAGCAATTTTGTTTCTGGGAAAGATTTTTGAATCTTCGGTAAAAGTCGAATGAGCGTGTCAAAACCTTTCCACGGCACAAGCCTTCCTACCGACACAAGAAGTTTTCCATGAAATCGCAATAATCCACGGAGCACTGTTTTGTTGCCAGTGTCCCCTAAGTCTTCGATGCCGTTATATATAACTGAAACTTTTTTATGAGAAAGATTCCATGCGCCAAGGATTTTTGCTAAATACTTTGACGGAACCACCACTCTGTCAGCACGACCTGCAACAGCTCGTTCAATAGAGCGAAATAGTTTAGGAATCAAAGGGAGTGTTGCGTATTGAAATGATTCAAGTGTTCCCGTGTAACCAAATCGCTGTGTCGCCTGTTCCCATGCATAGTCACCAACAACTTTCAGTACAAAAGTTTTTTTCATAAAAAATGCAGCAATCATCGTCGGCACACCGACAGACATTGGGTCTTGCGCATAAAGAATGTCAGCCCGACGACCTTCCTTAAGTATGAGGAAAAAATACACTATATGGCGTATGAATTTCGGGAAACGGCGCACTTTTATGAACGGCAACACTATCACTTCTATTCCATACTGAGGAAGCGCCACCTCAAGTTTCCTTGAATAGGTTGCGGGTCCGCCAATCTCGGGCGGATAGAGTCCTGTCGCAATAAGGACTTTCATGAGTGCACTATAACAAACGCCTATCTAGATTGAGAATAATGCCTCAAAAGAGACTAAAAACCTTCTCTTTCATGTCTTTTGCAATGAGGTTCCAGTCATACCCCTTCTTCGCAACATCACGGGCATTCTGTACCACTACAGCTACGGATTCAGGATGCGCCAATATATGCTTCACCGTTTCAGCTATCTGCTGAGGGCTATCTGCGTCGACCGCAAAACCAGTTGGTGCTTTCTCTGAGTTACGCACTGAGTCAAAGAGAAAGTCAGCAATACCTCCTTCTTGGGTTGCAATCACAGGGATGCCACTGGCAAAAGCCTCTATAAATGAATTCCCCATGCCCTCTGAGCGTGAAGGTCGAATAAATATATCGGACACTTGAAGATACTTCGGAAGATCCTCATGGGTCACATGACCGAGAAACAACACACGAGAATCCAGTCTGCAGTCTGCAGTCTGCAGTCTGAGAGTTTCTTCATCCGGGCCAGTGCCGAGAATAAGAAATTTCACATTCTCAGGGAGAAGTGTGAGTGCCTGAATGACATCATCAATTGCATTCTTATGAACGAGCCGTGATGCGGTAATGAGAAAAACATCATCCTGTTTTTTCTGTAATTTCTCTTTGAGAACAATAAGCTCCTGCTCAGGAACTTCTTTTGAAAACGCCACCGTGTTCACACCATTAGGAATTACTATCGGCTCACCTGCATACCCCATTCGTTTTGCCCATGCTCCAAGAAAAGTAGAAATAACCTGCACTCTATCTGCACCCGTAAAAGCATATTTAAAGAAAGGCCACGCTGGCCATGCAAGGCGTTCAATATATTTTGGCGGATCTCCTTCCTGAAGCGTAAGAACATAGTTCACTCTAGGCTTGAGAAGTTTAAATATTCCCACGGCAATACCAACTGAATGCGCCATCATCCCCCATACGCCATCGTAGTGATACTTCTTATGAAGACCGAGTGCGTAGAAAGGAGCAAGTCCTTGAAAAAGAAATTTATTTAAAGCCAGAGGAAACTTCTTTAAATCAGCCATTGATGGACTGCTCGTAACAAATCCAATGCGGTGCACCAACACATTCCCTACTTGCTCCACCTTTGGCAAGGCTGAGTCAAAACGAAGTGTCACCATATGAAACTCAATGTCTGTGTGAGCCACACGGTCGGTAATCTCTTTAATTGCAACCTCGGCGCCCCCTATATATTTTGGATAGTATGCGAGAGAAAAAATGAGAACTCGTTTCATTTCTTTGCTGTTATTTCCTGAATGTATTCTAAGACACCCTTTGTTGGATTCCATCCCAATGCCTGAGCCTTGGAAATATCAATGGCAGAACTGAGTCGGTTTCCTGCTCGCTCTGGCAACATCTCTATTTCGCCCCCAAACATCTGTGCAATTTCCAAAACTGAATATTCATGCGTATCTCCAAGTCCATAATTATCACCTTCACCTTTTTCACCAACCAAGATTAATCCAGAGACGATATCGCCAACATACGTGAAGTAACGCTTCTGTGTTCCGGGAGTCACTACACCAAGCACTTCTCCTTTCAAACGCTTCTGACGAAATATCTCAATGAGTGTGCCGTACTGCCCTGCGCGCTCTCGAGGACCATACACATTGTAGAAATAGGTAACCGCATACGGAAGTCCGTACCACTCACCATAATTTTTTACGAGCTCTGTGTTCGCCGCTTTTGTCCACGCATACGGAGTAGCAGTACGGCTGAGCCCTCCATCACCAAACTTCGTTGAAGAACCTGCATACACTATTTTACATTTTTGCTTTCTCCAAAATTCTAAAACGCCGAGCGTACCAACTGTATTCAAGTCAAAGACTACTTCTGGCTCAGCAAGACTAATTTCCACACGTGAGTATTCACCAAGGTGGTAAATTAAATCAATTTTTTCTGGTATGAATTTCTCTATATCTTTCGTATGCCCTTCCCGATACTCCACCCCAGCAACATGGTTATCCTTTGAGCCAGAAAAATAATTATCGAGTGAGATGACCGTATGACCATCTTTTACCAACCTCTCGCACAAATGCGAACCCACCAATCCAGCTCCCCCGGTTACCAATATTGTTTTCTTATTCATACAATACAACTACCCCTTGCACCGCCCGCCTGCCCCGTAGCGAGCTTCGCTCTGCTACTGGGGTAACAAGTATTGTTTTCTTTCCTGAGTCTTGAGCCATGAATGTTATTTTTTGAATCTACTCCTCTTCAATGATTGTATAGCCTGTTGTCGTACCTTTGCTACCTCTAATAAGTAACACTGCACCTATACCAATCCCAATAACTGCAAGAAGCCCTACAATCCAAGGAAGCATACCAAATGAAGCGAGTTCTGGCATTGAGGTTGAACTAAGAGCAGTAACAGGTGCAGCAAGAAGATTTGAAGATGAGTTAGACGGGCGCACCGTGTTTGAAGATTGAACTATGTTCAAAGAAGGTTCTTTTTCATATGATGCTGCTTCCCCAACTGCTTTTCGCGCCACAATTAACTCTGTCCCATATGCAGCAGCGAGTGTCCCATTCGGGTATAGCAATGACACAGCATGGGGTGACGATGGGGTGAGCCCCGTTGCGATATTCGATATCGCAACAGATTCATGCGGAAATAAAATCGTATTAGCGGGAAACCTAAAAATCTGACCATCAGCGGTGAGTTGCCACAAACCTAAATTCAGTTCGATGTTGGAGCTGTTGGTAATTTCCACAAAGTCAGAATTGACTTCGGTAATTGAAACTTGTGCGGGCACGACTGTCACAGTGAGTCGTGTAGTCGCACTATATATTTCTGATGATGCATCAAGTATCACTACATATCTCCCAGGATATGGAAATGTATACAAAACTGACCGACCTTCGCGACTCTCACCATTCCCAAAATTCCAAACCAAACGGGCGTTGGTAATAGCCTCCCCTTTCAATCCCTGCACACGCCCCTCGAATACAGTACCTGCGCTCGCAACCACCGTCCTATCTCCTCCCGTAGATACACTAATCTTTGGTTCAATAAAATATGAGCCACTAGAATTCGAGGGGGTGCTTGACGCAACACTCGAGTTAGAAGTTTCAATATTGGTACCTTGATTACCTGAAGTGCCAGATGTACTACCTCCACCAACGGCAGAGCTCGGTGTAGGCGAAGATGTAGTAAACGAAGAACCTACTTTCTGCAGTGAGTTACCATCGCCTCCCGCACCCATTGTTGGGTTATAGGTGATTGAATCAATATCAACCAAGGAATCATTACGCAACGTAAGCGCTTCACCGTTTGCGTTGTTTAATCCGCCAGAAAAAACAGTATCAAAAATTTGCCCTGAAAACTGTGGCCAATCGGCAAGAAATTTCGAAGGATTATCTACCAAGACCGCGTAGCCTCCAGTGGCTAATGTAGAACCGCCTGTGTACGCACTAATGCCATGATTCGTCCCCCCTTCAAATAGCTTCCACTTTGAAAGATCAAAAGACGCGCCCGAGTTATACACTTCAATCCACTCATGCCCGTCATCCGACCCAGCAGGGTCATACATAACCTCAGAGATAGAAACGGAGGCGAAAGACCAGATCGGAAAAAAGGAAAAGAGAGCGACTAAAATTAGGAGCGAGTATTTACATTGCGTGTTTGAGCACTGCACCATACGCTGTAGTATTTTTTATTACTACATAGTACAGCCTTTTAAAGCCTACGCCGGAAGACCTACACCAGAAATAGGCTCCACATGAAGCATCCGCCGAAGATCATCTTCGGGAATCTCTGAAGCCTGTTTTTCTTCCTTCTTTGAAGAAGTATTTTCTTTCTTAGTCGCATCATCCGCCTTCGCATCAGGAGTTTTTGGTTTTGGTTTTTCGCCAGAGTCAACTTTCTTTTCTCCTACTGGTTCTCCTGGTGTTGGCGTAGCTGTACGCTTGTTAAAGATAGAGCGGAATGTATCTGAAAATGACCCCGGCTCACCCCCCTTTCCTTTGTCTTTTGGATCCTCTTCCTTAGGAGCTTTGAAAAGCGCATCAACTTTTACTCGCTGAGTTGTGTATTTTTCTCGAGAAAAGGTCTGTAAATCTTGGTACGACTCCCCCGTTCTCTCGGGGCGTGGAAGTGCCATGGCAAAAAACGGACGCGCACGTACTGAATCAATGGTGAGTGCAACGCACATTTCACCCTCCTTCAATTTTGATAAATCCTCTGGCGAAACATACGGATAAAAAATCTTTTCAGCGAGTGAGAAATCTGCAGGATGTGGCGCAAAGGCAAGAACCGATCCACATCGTCGAAATGCTTTTTCATATAACTCTTCATCTTCTTCATTTTGTGGCGTACTTGCGAACGCACATGCAACCTTCCGCTCTGGCAGTATGAGCTCAATATCTTTTTCAGAAAGGTATTTCAAACAGTCATATAAATAGAGCGCAGTGTTTTCACCAAGTACCCCTCGAGCACGAGCTGCATGGGTAAATATACGCACCAAGGGCGTTATGCGTGTTGGAAACATTCGAATACGCGACATATCAACAACAATCACAGCCCCAGTGTTATTTTGTGCGAGCGAAAATTTTGATTCTGTCTGCCCAAGAACATTGCGCACTAAAGTATCTTTCGCAATGTAACGGCCATGCTCAATAATTAACGCAACATCCTCTTCGTTCGACTTCATAATCTCTTCAAAACGAATACTCTCTGGAGTTTGCACACCAAACATCTTGTCGCGCGCTTTTGGATCAGCAACTGCGTTATATAAACAAAGCGCACTTACGTCTTGGCGAGCAAGAGAAAATTCAGCAATGTATTCAGTAAGGGCACTCGGAGCAATGCGATACATGCTGGCTAGTGCTTCAGAAAAAACGCCAACGGCTTTTTCACCGAGCGGACGAAATTCATTAATAGGATTCCACGAAAAAGGGTGCTCCCCGTCAGAAGGGTCAAGAAATACAAGTCGCTCGCGGGCACTCTCGCTTAAACGCTCTAAAAGCATTGGCACCAAATTTCCTGATGCATCCAAAATAACTACACTCATTCCTCGCTCAATATCTTGCAGAGCCATGCCTGCAAAAAGAGTTGCGCGTCCACTGCCAGCCTTCCCCATCACAGAAAAGTGTTCTAAGCGGTCAGCGTCTTTAATACCAAACGGCACCACACCATCACGAAAAGCTGTTTTCCCGATGTAGGTCACTTTGCCACCCCAATCCATTGGGTCAGTGTATAGGGTCTCGAACCCATTTCAAAATCTCATTCCGGCTCTGCAAGGTTGGATTTCAGGCTGCGATGCTTCGTTTCAAACTCGACATATCTCAGGATATGCCTCGTCCTCCAACGAAAGCTCTCGCTCTGAAATACCGCCTTTCGGCTCGAAAGCAGATTTTAAAATTGGTTCTGGCGTTGAGGGTCTAGCGAAGACACAAATATACAAAAAGACTAAGTGGCTAAATGATTAAGTAGAGACGATATAGTTTAATCTAACGATCGTTAGATTAAACTATATCGATTTTTCTCTCTATATCTTGGTGAAACCCTTGAAGATTATTTAGCTGGAGACAAACCAAAGCGTTTTCGGAGAGCTCCGTCATTCTCTATGGTGTCCGCAATGATGTAGAGAACCTCCTGTCCCATCTTGAGGTCAGCCTTAATGAGAATAATCAAATCTTCACAATCATACGGATACGCCCACACACTATTTTGCAGGCGAACAAACCCAAGATTGATAAGTGCCATTCGCATCTTGTCGCGCAAACCTCGTCGCTTTTCTTCGATATCAAAAACAAGCACACGCCACTTACCATCCCATTGCTTTGGTTTTTTAGGAGTCAGCGCACCTTCATGCACCAGCATCGCAAATCGCTCCCCTTTCGGAGTTAAAGACGCATACGAAGTGCCATTTCTTTTTTCAAGAACAATGTACCCCTCACGAATCATTCGTGAAAAAGATTCTTTCACCTGATAGCGTCGTTGATTAAGAAATTTCATCTTTCCCAACGCACCTAAAACATTTGGTGCGACAGCTGCCACAGCAAGAGTGCCTGTCAGTGCAACAGCACTGACAATCGCGTTGTTAATTTTTGTTCGACGAATCTTCCCCTTCAGTGCCTGTTCAATTTTCCCCATAAATAATCCTTTCTAAAAAATAATGTAGCAAAAATGCTTAAATAATAACGATATAGTTTAATCTAACGATCGTTAAATTATACTATACCGTGAGAATATAAGGAATATAGTGCAAAACCAGCTATACCCGAGAACACTAGTTCTTTTTTCGAAGAGCGATAGTTTTCCAAACAATAATTCCTAAACTAATCACCGCAAACAGCCCTCCCGCAAACCACGCTCTATACTCAAGGCTGATTGGAAAACCGAAAAAGTTAAAGAAGTACCCTTCTAGAAATTCGTGTACAAGTGGTGGCATCAGAACAAACGCGAGCGAAAATGGAACCCAAAAGTAAACAAATTTAAGCCATGCTCTCAATATAATGTGAGAGCTGCTGACATTTCTCTCCAAGAATACCGCCAGTAACTTGCCAACGATAATCCCCACACTAACCATGACAAAAAGACTGCTCATTAAAAATACGGCGTCTTTTTGAATAAAGGAGTAGATTGGCATCATTGCACTACCTGGTTGTGATGCGGCCAAAATAACCAACACTGAAAGCGGAATCCACCATCGTGCGAATTTGAACCAGGAGTTAAAAATTGAGGAAGAAACAAAAATAAGAAAGAAGGCGAGAGGTAGAACTACAACTGAAAAAAGGTAAACGGGTATGAGCAAATCAAAAGACTGATGTACTAATGATCCGTAACAGGTATCGAGAGAATCAACACACCAATGTGCAACATAATCTAATACTATCCCAAAAAGTATCAAAAATAACGGGATGAACTGTTTTATTTTCATAGATTTTTAAATAATCAAAAAAGAAAATTCAAAAGCTTAAAGGATTTCCATAAGTCATTGTATACCCCCCGAATAAGGCGGAAGAAATCCCTCTGTTGAGAAAGGGCGCCGAAAGCTGAAGCTGTCTGCGTGGTAACGGGAGTTTTTTGAATAGACTGTTTTTCTGGCTTCTTAGTTGGTGTCTCTATATTCTTTATTGGTAGAACCTGAAAAGTTTCTACCAGCGTAGTTGTTGCATGAGCTTGTGTTGAAGTAGATTCATAAAAAACAGCGACTGTGCTGGTGCCAGCAACAATACCTATAGGGGTATTCCAAATAGGTCCTCCTCCAGTGGGTACGACGACATTCTCAACCGAACTTTCTTCAGGCACTTCAGGTTCAGGTTCTTCATAGATTACAGTTTCCCCAACTAACGGCTGAAGTGTAATATCGATTACCCCATCACCGTCTTCATCAACTTCAAGGAGTGATGTGCTCTCAATACCATCTCCTATGTTTAAGGTAACTAGTGTATTTTCAGTTGTGGGTATGTTGGCGAGAATAGTTTGCCTAGTTACACTACCCCCTTCAACTTCTTGAATATCGAGCGAGAAGGTTCCTACATCAAGTCCATTTAATACAAGCCGATACTCTGGACCTTGTGGAGCAATGATGTACTGCACATCTCCAAACTCTCCGTATTCAACATCAGGAATTTCTTGGTCAAATGAGCCATCTGCATTGTGCCCAACATGATTTCCAGATGAGTCATACAGCTCGAGCGTAAGTGGAGAGTGAAGAAAGAAGCGAAGTTTTTTTGTTTGCTCTGCTGGAGTGGGTTGCTCTATTTGAACATAACTAGTAAGAGCCTTTGTTTCATCAAGAATGTTTTTAATAAACTGACGCAATTCAGAGACTTCCAGAATATTTCCATGATCACTTGGATTATCTCTATGGTCATTATTATAGTCTTTTAAGTCCACCCAATATCTCTTCACATTTTCAGTACTCGTGCTCATCATGAGAGCGCTCGGAATAGGTACGACTCCATCACCGTCTTCAACAAAGAGTGGGCGATATGCCTTTGGGTTAAGAGCAGTGAAGGCACTCACCTGTGGTGCATCATAAAATTCAATACCTGCCACAGTATCTTTCCCCCACCCAGCGATTTGATACAGGGTGATATTTTCTGGTGGCACCCACACATCAAGGGTTTCATGGAGTAAATGCGCATAATCAACAAGAGTCGAATTCAAAACATTTGCTCTGCCAATTTGTCCTGAAAGAGGTTTTTCTCTTCCTCCATCTCGCGCAAGTAAAAAATCACCAAGCTCTATTTGATTACCAATGACTAATCCATACGCAGTTCGCTCTTTCTCAAGAGCTCTTTCACCACCAAAAATAACGACAGGGTGATTAATGTCTTTCGTGTCATCGAAATATCTTTGTGACGGGAGCAGGTGGTAGCCCATCGGGGAATTCTCTGCAAACTCACGAGCAACGGAAGCCTTCACTACGAATGGAAAAAAGTCCGGTATCCCCTCTCTGTAGCCGTACAGGAGCGAACCAATACTTTGTGGTGCCCCGCTTTGCGGAACACCCACCAAAATAATCTTATCTACCAACTTTTGAGCCTCTACATCTCCAAGCTGTTCTAGTAATGCTTTCGTTACTAATCCACCATTTGAATGCGCCACAATGGTCACTTTTCCTGTTTGCGATTGTGATGCAAGTGCTCGGAGCGTCTGAGTAATATAGGGCGTTGAGGTGGCCGTGCCATAAAAAATCTTTCCATCAACTTCGGCACCATTTGCAAGAATATCGTCCAAAGAAAGGCGCCAGTCGTATGCAACAGACTGCCAGTCTTCTATATCTCCACTACTCTCCAGAGCATCCATATCAGCAATGAAAGATTTGTAATAATCCTTTCCTCCTGCTGAATCAAGAACGCTCCCCTCTTTCACATATACATTTCCGATGCTCTTGCCGTTTGAATCGAGTGACATGCCTCGCACATCATCGTTTCCTTCAAACAAGTCCGGTTCCCATAACTTATTTTCCGAGCCATCAGTCTCCACATAGAGACGGCTCCCTTTAATGCCAGGCAAAAACAGGACACTCGAACAGCACTTCTGAAACTCAGTTGGAGAAAATGGCGTGGTTTGAATAATGGAGGCATCTCCATCAATGGTGCCGTAGAAAGAAACATATGTTGAATCGTCAGGTATATCTCCTGCACACCCAACACAAGAGAGTGCAACATCGTTTTCGTCGTCCCACAACACAAAGTGGGTCGACGAGGTCATACGAAATGAAAAATAGCGGATGTACGGCGTGAAAGTGGTATCGGGCGCCAGTGATGAATAGTCGGGTGCATTTGTCACACACAAATCACCAACTACCAAGACTGAGGTACGAAAAGCTCTACCATCGTTATAGGGAGTCTTCAATCTCAAATGAACACGAAGTAACCCGTCTACATACTCTGCACTTTCTGATGAGTCAAAATAATACCCGCTTGCACTCCCTGCACTGCAGGGAGTGGGTGTATCTATTGTGTTTTGAAATGAAGGGGGCTCTGCATCTTTTTGTATGTTCAGAGTTTTTGAGGTAAAAACACTCCCACCATTATCTATAGTTCCTTCAAAAGCGATTCTCGTATAGAGAGGTACTGCGGGTATGTCAAAGCCAGTCACAATTGCTTCATTTTGATCATCCCATACATCAAAGTGCTCGCCAGAACTAAAACGAATACTCCAATTCGTCACTCCAGTAGGCAGACTTATAGAAACAAACGAGCTCGTGGAAGTTAGCGGATTACATTCATCGTCGAGATATGACCAACGAAGGCTAAAAGAACGCCCATCTGCATATTCAGGTAAATTATGAAAACTATAAATCAAATAGTCACCGTCTGAGTACTGTACATTTTCGTACGAATCAAAAAAATAACCGCTGGCGGAAAGAGAAGACAATCCACATGGTGCAGTGTCAGCAAATACTGGTATAGGAAAAAAGACAAGAACGAAAAATAGAACGACAATGGTCGCCACAGTTCTCTTCACATATACATCTTTCCCCTTCTAAGAAAATGCGCCACCCAATCCATCGTAATTAAGTGGAAAACCTCGATATAGTATAACTTAACGATCGTTAAATTATACTATATTGTTGTGTTTGTGATTAATATGTAGAGATATATGCATGCGTACCCAACTAACACTAGCGCTCACCTCATTTAACGAAATTAGGCACTAGTGAGTGGAGAAAACGCTATTTTTTATGAGAGTGTAGACCTCTTCTGGATTCAAGTTAGTGGTATCTATCACTGTCGCTCCTGATCTTTCTTTTCGAAACTGCTCTGAGCTCTCCCACAGCTCTTCCACCTTTTGGGGGGTGAGTAGACTATCAGCACTGTATCCCCTCTGTGCTGCACGCTCGATTACCTTGCCCTTCTCTGCAGTCAACACAAACTCATGAATCTCGGCGCCGTACTTTGCTCCGAGTAGCGTTATGGCATCAAGGATTTCTGGCGCATCTAGAAGAACTTTATCGACAATGACACTATTGCCAGTTTTCAAATACGACTCAATGGCATCCGTTGTGTATTGGTATGCAAGCTTCAAACTCTCATCTGTGTGCTCCTTGTATGCACTAATGAATCTCCGCCATACATCAACCTCCACCAAAAGTGATAGTGGAATTTCTCTATGCAGGCGTTCTGCGACAGTAGACTTCCCCACTCCCGACGGCCCATTTATGAGTATTAGTTTCATAGCTCCTGAAGACCACTGCCCTCAAGCATAGCCCGCCTACTTTTTATTCTCAACCAGATCAATCGCCCGCTTACCGTAAAACGCAACATTGCTTTGTAAATCCTCCATTCCATCAATATCCTCTTTGGTGCACCATCTCCATTCGTCAGTTGCTTTTTCAGGAACAATTTCATCGGTGTTTGTAGTGGCGAAATAAATCAACGAGATGTGTTGGTGTGTATCAGAAATGCTGTGACGATTCATTGAAATGGGTGGGATGAGTTCTTTTATTTTTGCATCTCCTTGATATTCTCTTGTGTCATAAAGTTCTACGGTGAGCCCCACTTCCTCTTGTACCTCCCGGAGTGCCGCTTGATTGGGATCTTCATTAAGTTCAATGTGCCCACCAACAGAAAGCCAAATACCGTATTTGTCGTGCTTTCTTAAAAGGACTTTGCCTTTGAAGACTACAAACACCTCAACAGTAAAATCAATTTGCTCGTGTAGGTGAGGCACGATTTTTATATTTCAATAGTAGCTGATATCGGTAGATGATCAGAGCCTTTTGAATTCTCTACTTTTGAAGTGATAGTTTGAACATCTGGGCTCGTAAAAATATAATCCAACCGTATGTCTACTTTCTGTGGGTTACAAACAGGACATCCTTCAGGGTACACGCTCCACGTAGGAGCTGAGGTAGTGTCTGTATCGGTAAGTACTGAGTGCATTTTTTGTACAGCCACACTTTCAGGGGTTGCGTTAAAATCCCCCATCACAACTGCTTTTTCCGGAGGAAGAACCCGTAACAAGTTTTCCGCCTGCAATTCTTGAACGCTAGAGGGCTGTTGATGTGTGTGAAGAAGGTGAACGGAAAACACATGTATTGTTTTTCCTTCCACAGAAATGTCAGCTTGCACGGCAATGCGCTTATTTTCGTCAGAAAGCACATGAACCACATTGCTTATTATTGGGTATTTACTAAAAACAGCATTACCCATTTCTTCCTTCTCACCACTTGAAAGCCTTGCAGGAGCATATACATGTTCGTAGCCGAGCGATGTCAGAAATTCAATTATTGGAATGCTTTTACTAAATGGAAGAACTTCCTGAAGGCCAATAATGTCTGCCTCTGAGGATTTTAGAAATTGTGCAATTTCATCAAAATGTCCCTCGTCCCAAATATTCCAAGAAATAACTTTTAATTCCATATAGTTATATTAAGGTTTACGGTAAAAAGAGAGAAGGTTCATCATCAACATTATAAGCGAGGCTACGGCAATGAGTCCATAGTATTCTACAACCCACACGACTAAGCCCGATTTACCCATCAACTCCATATATGTCGGATCGGAGGTACTAACAAGATCTGGAATAAGTAACCCAAAAAAATGAATAAAAATACCCAGCGTAAAGAGTGTGAATAAAAATACTGCGGTACGAATGAGCAAATCTATTCCTGCCGACCGGGGGTTAATGAGTATCTTGAGAGTACGCACCACGAGCACTCCCAACATGAACGCACCTAGCACCCACTGAGAAAAGACCATTGTTATAACCACCATGAATAGTACATAAAAAGCGAAGAGTGAGAGGACAATGCGAGTACCGAATTTCTCTCGAGCATGCGCAGAGAGCATGCCAGCGCTATGTATTGCCAAAAACTCGCTCACCATCCAGAACTCAAAACTCTGACCAAGAAATGTTGTGTACAGAGCGGGTGACTGTAATGCAAGGTATGCCGTTACTGCAGTACCCATATAGAGGGCAATCTCTACTAAGGAACTAAGTGTGTCCTTGAACTTTGAATACATCATGTAATTACCACGAACCACTTGCACCGCCACCGCCTGAGGACCCTCCACTAAAGCCACCACCTCCAGATGAACCACCACCCCATCCTGAACCATTCCTACCACCGCCAATATACCAAGGTGGAGTAAGTCCATGATCTACATGTTCTTTGTATACTTTTGATACGAAATAGTCATAGAGGGCACCTAATACTCCGAGAACTACCGAAGCCGTGATTCCAACGAGTAGTGATTCCGTCATATAGAAAAGAAACATACCGAGCCCAACACCGGCAACTCCACCAAACCACCACGACTTTGAACGAGAAAGTATCGCCGCAAGAAGCATCAAAAACTGAGACAGGAATATAATTCCAAACATACCGAACATCCCAACACCAAAGACCGTTCCAATTAAATCAAGGAGTGGGTTTGTGTCTTGCGCAGAACTAACAAATACCTCACCTTCAGCAACGTGCTCGAGCGCCTGCACTCCAGCAATCACACCACCGTCATAATCACCCAGTTTAAATGCTGGTGTGATTAGCTCCTCTATTATTTGACCGGCAGTAATGTCAGGCACTACACCCTCGAGCCCATACCCTACTTCAATGCGCATCTCGCGTTCGTTTGGCGCCACAAGTAGTAAGAGACCGTTGTTTGTTTCCTCTTTTCCTATCCCCCACTCACGAAACAATTCGTTTGCATATGTTGCGACATCATCGCCATCGAGAGAATTCACGGTCACCACAGCAATTTCTATCGTGGTAGATGCTGTGAACTGTGCGAGTTCCGACTCAAGCATACTCTCTGTCTCTGGAGAAAGAATTTCTGCAAAATCAGTGATGTATCCGTCCGAACTACCTGGAGACGTATACGCAAACACACTTCCTGGTACCAAGAGGAGAAACATGGCCACTGCGGAGAGGAAGCGTTGCATGAAATGATTTTTAGAATTGTTATATTCGCCCGTCACGGGAGTGGCGTATTGAAAGTAGCTAGCACTCGGAATTTCTTGGTTTTGAGACTATACACAACTATACCCCCCGCATCTACGCCCGTCCCTGAATTAACAATGTTTCTTACCGTAACGGTAACCTCACCGCGTGCATACCTGGGCGAGGTGTCATTCATTACAAAAGCGTAGTCACTCTCTGGTACTGACGGCTTACCCTCCACCATATCAAACGAGGGAACGTAGTTTACCAGTACCGTTTTCAGCGTTTCTCCATCACACGTTAGATTTAACGCACCGCCCGATGAAGATATTGAAGCACCAATGTCACCAGCACAAACAAATTGCGTGTTGCCTTGGTTGAAGAACAGAAAAACCGGCGCCACGGCAACAACTAAAGCGATTAGACTAAAAAGTAGCGAGAACGATTTTTTTCGCTTTAGTAGATATAAGGCAAGTAGTATTGCTCCAAAGGTAACTATCGAAGACGCAAAAAAAGAAAGCGCCCACACGCGTATTGAAGGATCGGGATTGGGACTATCCACAACAACCGTCATTAAAAATGCCATAAGCAGTCCTACCGACGCTGACATGCCAGCTACGACATTCAAGGCAACAACAAGAAAACTATTCATGCGTTACTAATGAATAGGAGTAAAAAACGACGCATGGATTAGAAGTTCACCTGCGGAGTATTCTCACTTCCCGTAACTGCTTCAAAGTATGCCTTTGGAACAAATCCAAAAAGTGAAGCAACGAGCGAATTCGGGAAAGTTTTAGTACTTACATTGTATGCTTGTACCGCACTATTGAAATCCTTGCGTGATACTGCAATACGGTTCTCTGTTCCTTCAAGCTGTGTCTGGAGTCCACGGAAACTTTCGGTTGCTGTGAGAGCTGGATAGTTTTCTGCAATCACAAGAAGCTTACCAAGAGCACCAGAGAGCCCTGTCTGTGCTTGTTCGTATGCAGCAATATTCTCCGCAGTGAGTTTGGTTGGGTCAATCTGAATACTCGTTGCTTTTGCGCGAGCCTCGGTGACTACAAGAAATGTATTCGTTTCAAATGCGGCTGCACCCTTTACAGTAGAAACAAGATTGGGTACGAGATCACTTCGACGTTGATAGTCTGCTTCTACCTGTGCCCATGCAGAAGTTACCGCTTGATCTTTCTGTACGAGACCATTAAATGAAGCGAGTACGAAAAGTAGTAATGCAACAACAACTACTCCAGCGCCAATCAAAAGTTTTGAATTTTTCATACTCAAAATTGTAGCATCTCTTTTTGTGCTCTATCGTTAAACGATTCCAGACATTCAACGCCTATAATAAGCGTGTTTTACTTCGACCCCACCAACTTCAGGTGTTGCCTGAAACAATTTCTGCTTCATACAGTGAGCGTAGCAAAAAACATATACCAAATTATGAAAGACGACGGGAATTGAATTCACGCTCGCGCTCACGGGGCATTTTTGCTTTTACTAATTCCCCGACCTCATTGAGTACAAAAATAGAGTCGAAACCGTCTGATATCTGCGGGGGAAATTCTTTAAGATGTCGAACTCGCCCATCAAATAGTTTTCGAGTTGTCTTTTCTTCAGCACTCCGTGCTTGCACACGCTCCCACGCATGTTCTTCTGGAGTATCAACAAATATTCCTTGTATTCTCTTCACACCGTTCGCCCGCGCGAATGCAATAAGCTCTCGTCGATATCCATTGAGAAAAGTACCGTCAAGGACTACAGTCTTACCTCTACGATAGAGCTCGAGCATGTGTGAGCCGATATGCTCAAACACTTCCGGAGTAGATGACTCCGCACGACTAAGGCCGAACGCCTCTCGAACGGTGTCGAAACTTATATATTCATAGGCATACTTTTGAGCAAGCTTGGTGAGATTTGTCGATTTGCCAGAGCCTGGAAGCCCCATTCCTACCATCAGTTTTGCCATACGCCTACCCTAATGTACTTAGCGGGAAGAAACAAGGAAACGGGTAGTCACTCAAAAATTCTCGTCTTGGCGCCTTGCGGGGCGTCCGCGACGCGAATTTGCACTTAGGACTTCTTGGTGCCATATCTATGGCACTGGCGAAGAGATCTTAAGCTTTTTTATAGTGGAACGCTTCGCGTGCAATGCATCATCTTGGTGATTAGGAAATCATCCGCGATGTGAATTGAAGCTTTTTATAAAGCTTCGTTTTCTAAAAACATCAATTCAGCTGCGGGACCTGGACTCGAACCAAGATAGCCTCCTCCAGAGGGAGGTGTCCTACCATTAGACGATCCCGCAATTCTTAACTAGCTTTCAAGCTTTCAGCTTCTAGCTGTTAGCTTTTAGAGAATACTATGGAAACAAAGCAGATTCAACGCGGAACAGAAGTGGGTTTTAGGATGGCTCGTCTTCTGAAAAGGCAGATGCCTATGACAATACTATTGAGGGTGGCGCTCATCGCAAGATACACAACCGTGAGGAAATTGTATTGAGCAAGGGCTACAAGTCCAATGAGCGCTGTCACCGTGAAAAGAAGCCACGAAGCTAGAGATTCACTCCATGGCTCTTCCAGTACTTTGCGGATGGTAGGCACATACCCAAAGGCATCAATTGCTGTAACCATGAGAATCGAAAGAAGAGGAGCATTGAGTTGCCACCACACAAGAATCGCAAGAAGAGCAAGCACCAAGAGCGTTACGTCTCCTTTCGTAATATTTTTTGTTCCATATTTAAAAGAAAGAAGAAAAACCAAAAATGTAAGCACCGACCATAAGGCAAGCAGTAGAACACCATATCCCCCACCTCCGTACCACCCACCAACAGCGGCAGTGCCCGTGGTAATCGCCCAAATAAGCCAGGTGTATGGATGCGGTGTTGTCTGCCGAAGAACCATGCTTCGTATATAGGGTATGTACGACACTACACCAAAAATGAGCACCAGAATGGTAGCTATAATTTTAAAATCAGGAAACAGAAACATATCGTCAGTATATCCTCAAAGATGAGAAGCTTTCTTCTCTCTTTCCCCCTCCCTATGTATCACTGTAGTACTACAGTGATACATAGGGAGGGAAAACAAACAACGAAATGGCAACAAAATCTAATAAAAAATCCACATCTATCTGTGGTTATTCTGCATCAGTGTGCCGTGTGCTGAAAGCGTATGTTTAATCTTCAAAAACTTTCGCGAGGGAGTGCGGATTGTTTTCTTTGACTGATGCACCTGAAACTACCATGAACTGCACTTTCTTTTCAAAATCAGAAAGTTTTTTGGCGCCAACATATCCCATAGAAACTCGAATGCCTCCAACAAGTTTTGAAACAACATCTTCAAGCGTACCTGCGTAGGGCACCAATGCTGAAACACCTTCAGGGACAATACCTTTTGAAGTGCCGAGATAGCGATCATTTGCTTTTCCTTTTTTCAAAACCGCCATTGAACCCATACCTCGGTATTCTTTAAATTTCTTTCCGCCAACAGTAACCATTTTCCCCGGTGCGGCGTCAGTACCCGCAAGAGTGTTGCCGAGCATGACGGCAGATGCACCAGCACCCAAAGCTTTTGCAATATCTCCAGACATACGAATACCACCATCAGCAATAACTGGGACTCCGAATTTTTTTGCAACTGAAACTACTTCCATGATTGCGGAAAGCTGTGGCACACCAACACCAGAAACAATGCGTGTTGTACAAATTGAACCAGGGCCGATACCAACCTTAATTCCATCTGCAAATTTGACCAGCTCGAGAGCTGCTTCTTTTGTGGCAATGTTTCCGACGAGAAGTGGTGTTTTGCCTATAGCTTTCTTTATTTTTCTGGCACCCGCAACCACATTCATATTGTGACCGTGTGCTGAGTCAACAGCAATCACATCGGCTCCTGCTTTTTTTAGTGCAATAGCTCGCTCCAAATCAAACGCGCTACATGCCGCACCAACCCGCACACCTGCCTTCTTAACTTCTTTCACCATACGAACTTCTTCTTCCAATGTATTTGAACGATGAATGATTCCTAAACCTCCGAGTTTGCCAAGAGCGATCGCCATTTTAGTTTCTGTCACTTTATCCATCGCAGCAGAAATGATTGGTATGGTAAGAAAAAAACCACGAGCAATCGCGGTCTCTACATTTGCTTCGCGCGGCTCAACAGAACTTCGAGCAGGCCGAATCAAGACATCATCGAAAGTAAGAAACTTCCCTGTGTGTACTTTCCCCATGCCTCAGGATACCATAATTGGCACAGGGTCGCCAAGTAGTAAGGTTTAGGTGGAAAACACACAAAATATGAATACAAAAACACCTAAAAATATAGCCGTCTTTGTGTCAGGGACGGGCTCTAATTTTGAAGCCATGCTGGATAAGCATATTCCTGTAAAACTAGTCGTTGCTGACCGTCCATGCAAAGCGCTCGATAGAGCGAAAGAAGTGGGAATCCCCACAGAACTAATAGAGCGCAAAAACTTTGGCGTTACCTTCGACAGAGGGCTGTACACACAAAAAATTCTAGAAGTACTTCGTACGAACGACATTCATCTTGTTGCCATGGCAGGATTTATGACCATTCTTGGAGAGTCTCTTTTTACTGAATACGACGGATTCATTCTTAATACACACCCTTCTCTACTTCCCCTCTTTAAAGGCGACCATGCGGTGAGAGATGCACTTGGAGCTGGAGCAAAAGAAACAGGATGCACCATCCACATCGCAACAGCGCGTCTCGACGATGGCCCCATACTTGCACAAAGGAGTGTTCCAATACTTCCAAACGACACCACGGAAACCCTTCATGAGAGAATCAAGATTGAGGAACGAGCTCTCTACCCTGAGGTATTAAAGAACATACTTTCCGGTAACCTTGTCCTTCCTCAACCAGTAGTTTAGAATAGGGTTTGACTAGCGACGTAGAGTGAGAGAAATACAAAAGTACGCTTTTGGATTTCCGAACCGAGGACGCTAGAAAGGATTGGCGGGATTCCCCGACACATCCTTACAACTGAATACGTATCAAGAGTGTGAGGAGGCATCTGGGCCTATGATTCACCAGCAACTTGTCGAAAGATAAAGTGCTACCAGCCCTTCGGGGAAAGATATCTTAAACAAAATCTTTCCTTAATAGGGAAAGATTTTTTATTTATTATCCACCAACTAAAAAATAATTTATGCTTCACTTACTTAAGACATACACAACCGAGAGCGTTACCGCAGGACATCCCGACAAAGTCTGCGATCAAATATCAGATGCCATTTTAGATGCATGCTTAACGCAGGATCCAACGAGTCGAGTCGCCGTTGAATCCTTCGGCAGTCATGGGTACATGATGCTTGGTGGTGAAGTACGCACAAAGGCGACTATTGATTACGCAGGTATTGCAAAACAGGTATATACAGATATTGGCTACACAGAACCATTAGACATTCTTGAACACATCGCAAAACAATCTGGAGATATCGCGATGGGGGTGGACACCGGTGGCGCAGGCGACCAAGGCATCATGTATGGTTATGCCACGAATGAAACAAAAGAAATGCTCCCGCTCGGTGTTGTACTTTCACATGCACTCGCACGACGCCTTGAAGCACTCCGCCGCGGAGGCACACTTCCATGGGCACGGCCTGACGGAAAGACACAAGTCACTATTTCAAACGGAAAAGTAATTACTGCACTCACTTCAACTCAACACACAGCAGATGTTTCTCAAGAAGAAATCCGCACGAAACTCATTGAGCATTTATTCGGGCCGGTCCTCGGAGATTTGTCTGGAATTGAAATATTGGTAAATCCAACAGGTCAATTTATTCAGGGAGGCTTTGAGGCAGACGCAGGACTCACTGGACGAAAAATAATGGTGGACACCTATGGAGGCCTCATGCCACACGGAGGCGGAGCTTTCTCAGGAAAAGACGCCACGAAAGTTGACCGTTCGGCCGCATACATGTGCCGATTTGCTGCAAAGAATCTCGTTGCAAATGGCTACGGAACTAAAGTATTAGTCTCAGTCGCCTATGCTATTGGCCGTGTGGAGCCGGTGATGGTAGAAGCCTTCGATGATTCTGGAAAAGATTTAAGTGAGATTGTACAGAAAAATTTTGACTTCCGTCCACGAGCAATCATCGAGCGCCTCGGTCTCACCCGCCCTATCTTCCAACAGACAGCGGCATATGGACACTTCGGAGTTGAAGGTAGACCGTGGGAAAATATTGAGAAGATTTAAAAAGTATCGTACCTAAAATAAAAAATCCCTCGTCGTATACGACGAGGGATTTTTTATTAAAAACATTACGGCTTCACATCAAACATGGGGTCAGTCCCCGTAAAGTCATTTGAAGAGCCTGTGCATTTTGAACCTGCAGTGGCATCATTATCGCTACCTAATACCTGATTGGTACTGTCCTCTAGCGTAGCTCCAAGATGATAGCTCGAGCATAGAGCGCCAACACCGAGTCCTGCGTACCGATAGAAAATGGGAGAAGATGCGGTGCCGGAAGGATCTGTAGGAAGAACGGCAATATAGGTTGGCACGAGACCATTCAGTGTTGTTGGATACGAAGACGAATTCGCATTTGCATACGCACCAAGTGCGATTTGTAACTGCCTAATATCTGAAGTACGACGCGAGTCGCGAGACTTTATTCGAACAACACTAAGTGATGCTAAAACCACCGATGCAAGAATGCCGAAGATTGCAATGACAATAAGAAGTTCAATGAGAGTAAACCCTTTATGTGATTTAAATGAAACCATACTACTCTAGAGTAACAGACTCTTAAGCTTGAAAAACTAGCGGGGAGGTTAGAAAAATTTAAAACGAGAATCTTTACCTGAACCTCCACACGCAGAACATGCGCCCGGCGGAACAGTACGCCCACCTGAACTTGGAGAACATTCTATACACACTTCAACAGAACCCCGCCTTTGACCATGGTTACAATTCAGACGGCAATCACCGCTACCCTTACACAATCCACATATCCTTTCAGCTAAAGAGGTCAGTACTGCGTAAGGTTTTGTCTCAAGACTCCCATCCATCTCGGCATTAAATCACAGTGTCTTTCCGTACGCACGCCTTCAAAAAAGCAGTGAAAAGTGGATGTGGCGCCAGAGGCCGTGCCTGTAATTCAGGATGAAATTGAGTACCTAACATGAATGGATGAACATCGCGAGGCAGTTCTGCTATTTCCATCAAAATACCTGAAGGAGAGACTCCTGAAAACACCACACCTCCCTCTTCAAACTGCCGAACGTACTCTGGATTAACCTCGTAACGATGACGGTGACGCTCTTCTACACTCTCCATAGCATATGCATCTCCCGCAATAGTGCCCTTCTTTAGGAGGGCAGGATACACACCGAGACGCATAGTCGCACCATAATCTTCATTTGCAAGAATTGCTTTTTGTTCTGGGAGAATATCAATGACTGGATGAGTTGGATTCGAGTCAATTTCTGTCGTGTGAGACCCTGGTAGTTTCAAAACATTTCGAGCGTATTCAATAAGCATTAATTGCATACCGTAGCAAAGGCCGAAATAAGGAATTTTCTTTTCGCGCGCATATTGTATTGCCAAAATCTTTCCTTCAATACCAGTTTCCCCAAAACCTCCCGGCACAATAATTCCGTTGTATTTATTCAAAGCGGAAACAGATTTCGGATTTTTCTGAAAATCTTTTGCATTGACCCAAGTAATCTCTACGCGTGCGCCCACAGCGGCGGCCGAGAATTTTATTGCTTCTATAACAGAAAGATACGCATCTGAAAGTACAAAGTCACCTGTATCAAAATATTTACCAACAATTGCTATTTTTACTTCCTTCTTTGCATTTTTTATCTTCGAGACAAAATTTTGCCAATCAGCTAAACCTGTTGCTGGTTTCTTAGGAAGTCGTAGCGCTTTTAAAAGCATTTCCCCTATTTTCTCCCGTTCAAAATTCAACGGCACATCATAGATGGATTCAACGTCAGGAGCTGAAATAATGTGATCAGCTGAAACATTGGAACTAATGGCAATCTTTTCTTTGCGCCTTTGATCTAACTTCTGCGAAGAACGCGCAATTATTATATTCGCCTGTACTCCGTATGAGTTGAGTTGCTGGACGGCATTTTGCGTTGGACGAGTTTTCATTTCACCTAACGCACCTGGAACTGGTAGATAAGAAACAAGAATAAACAAAACATCATCTGGATGTTCAAGTTTCAACACACGAGCAGCTTCTATGAAAAGAGCATTCTGGAAATCGCCCACGGTACCTCCAATTTCGATAACTGAAATATCGGATCCATTTTGTTCAGATGCAAGACGGATGCGACGAATAATTTCATCGCGCACATGTGGAATTGCCTCTACACATTTACCTTTGTACCCAAGATTTCGCTCTTTCTCCAAAACACTCTGATACACCATTCCGCTCGTCATGTAATCCTCCTGATTTAGAGAGACATTCAAGAACCTTTCGTAGTTCCCCATATCCTGATCAGTCTCAAGACCTGAGCGAAGTACGAACACTTCACCGTGCTCGGTTGGATTCATTGTTCCAGCATCAATATTTAAATAGGGATCAACCTTTACGGCATTCACCTTGTACCCCTTACTTTGCAAAATGAGTGCAACTGAAGATGTGGCAATACCTTTACCAACACCACTCATCACACCACCGATGACAAAGATGTATTTATGACGCTTCTTTTTTGAGGGGGCTGGGCCCGATCTTTTTTTAGTTGATCGAGCGTCTTCCATATCGGATTAGAATAACACAACAAGCTGTCAGGTTCCAGCTTTCAGCTGCCAGCTTTTTGACTTCAAAGCTGAAACCTGGCAGCCGACAGCTGGAAGCTTAGACAGACAGGTACTTCCTCACCGCAAGAAAAGCAGATAGAGCACCAAGAAATGCACCTGCTGAGATAAGGACAATGAAAAACACGGGGAAAGCACCTAGGTAATGCGAAAAGATATCGGCACCAAACATTTTTTGAGCTGGCGCCTTTAAGAACCATGCGAGTGGGAAAAATGTAATTAATGCAATAAGACCTGAAACAACACCGTACAAGGTGCCCTCCACCACAAACGGACCTCTAATGTACATGTTTGACGCACCCACAAGACGCATCACTGATATTTCCTCGCGAGCAGTATAAATAGCCAATCTAATAGTGTTAAATGTAATCAATATTGAAGCCAACGAAAAGATAAAGATCATAAACCAACCAAACTGTTGAACATAGGTGGTTAGATTCCCCAACTGTGTAATGACTGTTTTATTCTGTGCATAGTTCACAGAACTAATAAACGGTTTGCCATTGGAATCGTTCAGGTGATCATTAAGAAATAACGCGATAGCTTCATACTGTGAAGGTTGTTTTGCCTTGATAGCAAGCGCGGCACCAAATGGATTAGAGCTCAATTCATCAAGAGCTTGCAGGGTTAATTGATCATCCTCGTGACGAAGACGGAACTCTGCTATTGCATCATCCCTCGATGTGTAAGTAACATAGGCAACCTCAGGAATATTTTGCAGTACTGTTTTAAAATCAAAAATCGATTGTTCTGAGGCTGACGTTACAAAATATACATTTACATCAACTTTATCTTTCACATAGGTGACAAATTCACCAACAAGTGTATTCAAAAACATCAACGAACCGATGATGATTAAAGTCATTGTCATCACAAAAATAGATGCAAGCGAAACAAAACTATTTCGCATCACATTCACTGATCCTGCACGCAATACTCTTCTGATATTAGTCCACAACATGATTAGTTTTTGTTATCGAGGATTACGAGATTAGAAAAACTTTCACCCTGTTAAATACGTTGCTCGGCAACGTCCCGCGAAGCGCGGATTTAACAGGGTCTAATAAAGTGTAACTCATTTCATTCATAACACTTTATAAGACATACCTCCCTTCTTTATCATCTCTTACCACATGTCCATTATCCATCGTGATAACCCTCTTCCCAAGTGAATCAACAACGCCCTTATTATGACTCGTCAGAATGACGGTCGTACCAAGTTCATTAATACGCTTAAGAATTTCAACCACCTGATAGGTGTTAATAGGATCCAAGTTACCCGTTGGCTCATCCGCAAGAAGCACCTCTGGCTGATTCACAATCGCGCGCCCGATAGCAACCCGTTGGCGCTCCCCCCCTGAAAGCTCACGGGGGAAATTCCATGCTTTATCAGCAAGATCTACAAGCTCTAATACATGTGGGACATCTGCGGCAATCTCATCATCACTTCTCCCTGAGGCTTCCATTGCAAATGCCACATTTTCATAAGCGGTTTTATTTGGAATCAATCGATAATCCTGAAAAACGGTTCCTATTTTTCTTCGAAGCGTATGAAGTTTATTTTTAGGTATCTTATGAACATCAGTGGATTCAAAAAAGACCACTCCTGAGGAAGGTGTCTCTTCTGCCAAGATCATTTTAAGCAAAGTTGTCTTTCCAGCACCGGCGTGTCCCACAATAGAGGCAAACTCTTTGGGGCCAAATGATAGTGTCACATCCTCAAGTGCGACAGATTTGTCTTGGTATATTTTGGTAACTTTGTCGAAATAAATCATTGGAAGATAGGGGTTAGGCGATGCCTCATCGGTTCCGAAGGGAACATTTAAGGTTTAGTGAAAAACAAAAACAAGGAAAACCCCAAGACACATAATACTACACCTCTTCACTTGAATCGGAGTCTGCAACTTTTCCAGACTGCATTGCTTGTATGAATGTATCTAATTCACCAGAAAGCACCGCATCAGTGTCATGCATTTCAACGCCAGTGCGATGATCCTTCACTAATTTATATGGATGGAGCACATATGAGCGAATCTGACTCCCCCATTCATTCTTCACGGTACCTGCAATTGAAAGTCCTTTTAACTCACGGGCACGCTTCTCTTCTTCAAGAATAAATAATTTTGCACGCAACAGAGTAAGCGCACGGTCGCGATTTGCAGCTTGAGAGCGTTCGGTAGAAGCACGCACCGCGAGCCCGGTTTGTTTGTGCACAATGCGTACTGCTGTTTCCCTTTTGTTAACATTCTGCCCCCCTGCCCCACCTGAACGAGAAAATTGTACTTCTATCTCGTCATCTTTTATTTCTAGCCCTTCTCCTGGTGCAAACTTTGGAACCACTTCCACAAGCGCAAAAGATGTTTGTCGTTTTGCATTCGCATTAAAAGGAGAAATGCGTACTAGTCGGTGAACCCCTGCCTCGTGCTTCAAGTTGCCGTATGCACCAGTACCTGCAATCTCACAGGTGACACTTCGAAAACCTCCATGGTCATTTTCATTTTCGTCCAAAAATGTTACCGACCACCCTTTCTTTGAAGCATGTCCTTGGTACATGCGAAAAAGAATACCGGCAAAATCTTCAGCGTCGTCCCCACCAGCACCTGCAAGAATAGATAGTATGGCTGACCCTTTGTCGTAACGAGTAGGCCCCGCAACAATGGCCTCCAAATCTTTCATTTCACGAATCATCTTCTGTGCTTTATCCACATCCAGCCAAAAATCAGCGCCTGCCATCGCTGTTTCAATTTCTGTAATACGAGCTTTTGCTTGGTCGGGAGACATATGAACTAGGGTATAGGGTTTAGGGGTTAGGGTCTAGGGGGTATCTCGGAGAAATTCAAAACGCGGAACTTCTTTCCCTTCAATTAACACAATTTCATTAAACATTGAAAGAGGTCTGACCCATAATCGAGACGAAGTATTTTCATACAATGCCTCGTAGACCACCACATCTTCTAAAGTTTCGCTGTGTTTAGCAACACCAATTACTCTATACTCCCTACCTTTGTAATGACGGTAAATACCTTTTGCCAAAATCATTTTGGAGCCGCCTCCCAGATTTGCACTGGGGACCTATGGTTTACGATACCATTGCTCTACTAGCTGAGCTAAGGCGGCAAGTCTGACAATCCTAAGCTATTACAGAGCAATATTCAAACAAGCCATCTCCCAATGTTACTATTATCCCCGTGATTGAAGTTGCTATCTTTTTTGCAAATGCGGCGATTCTTGCACTTGAAATAGTTGGCGGCAGATCTCTTACTCCTTACTTTGGTTCTTCCGCAGAAGTGTGGGCTGGCATTCTTGCTGTCGTTCTTGCTGGCCTTGCAATAGGATATCGGGCTGGTGGAATATTTGCTGATCGTGCAAAAAACGAACAACGCCTCCGCACACTACTAGCAATAACACTTGGAGGTGCGGGTATAGCAATTGCCACAACGTGGATGGTAGCTGATGCATTTGCAATTGTTGGCACAGCACTAGCACAAAGCGCAGGTCTTACTGTAGGTGCTGCGATGGTTGCACTCTTCCTTTTATTCCCAGCAAGTATCCTTCTTGCGGCCGTCTCCCCCATCGCAGCAAAAATTCGTATCCGTTCTCTTGCAGACTCTGCCAGTGTCGTCGGGCGTTTGTCCGCCATCGCAGCAATTGGAAGTGTCGCTGGATCACTCATCACTGGCATTGTGCTCATTCCAAATGTGGGCTCAAAAGAATCAATCATTGGTATTGGAATTAGCCTCATCGTTCTTGCAATTCCTTTTAGTACTAAAGGAAAGAGAGTGACTATGTCCACTCTCTTTGTTTTCTTTATAGGTGCATTAATAAGTACGCACCTCGTCTTCGCTTCAAGTGCCGCAGGAGCAGTAGTAGGAACACTCGTTGCCGATATCGACACTCGCTACAATCGTATGTGGATTATTGATGCACCACACAGAGATGGCGAAACATATCTCCGCTTAGTGCGTACAGATCCAAATAGCACACAATGCGGAGCACTCATGAGAGGCAACGCCCCAACGGACGCAGATGAAACGCCCATTTTCCAGTACACAAAAGCATTTGATGCTGTGTTTCGTGTAATACCAGAACCAGAACACATACTCATCATTGGTGGATGTAACTATTCATATCCCCGACACACAGCGCGTATCGCACCAAAAGCCACCATTGATGTTGTTGAGCTCGACCCAGGGATGACGGCAATGGCAGAGCGTTGGTTTGGTTTTGTTCGTCCACCTACCATGAACATCTTTCATGCGGATGGACGCACATTTCTGAATGAGGCGGGCGATGGGGAAAAACCATACGACATTGTTTTCATAGATGCCTATAATTCAATCCTCTCAATTCCCTATCAGCTCATGACACAAGAAGCATTTGAGAAATTACGTAATTCACTTGCTCCAGGGGGTATCGTAGTCTTCAATATTATTGGCACATTTGAGGGCAAGGGCAGTCCATACCTTGGAAGTGTACTCTCAACCTTGCGTACAAGCTTCACACATGTGGAAGTCTTCCGCATCAAAGATGTATCGCTTAATGCTACACAAAACATTATCGTTATGGCGAGTGCCGATGAGATAGGTCGCGAATCACTACTGCGCGCAATCGGAGAAAGTGGAACACTAACTCTCACTGAATACCCTGTGACGCTGAAGCGAATACCCAATGAGAAAATTAATTCGAGCGGAGCACTTGTTCTCACTGATAACTACGCTCCAGTTGAAGCACTGACAAAACCACTTCGAGAACGACGCTACTAAAATCAGCGGGAGTTCAACTATTTAACGACCCGCAATAAAGGTCGCATCAAATGCCCACGCCGTTGCACGGTCAATCTCTTCTTGGGTGAGTATATTTTCTTTAAGCAAATATGCTTCTTCATCGGCTAAGTTGGACTGATACATTTCTGGTCCATCAGTATTGATGGTGAACTTCACACCACTATCCACAAAAGCGCGGAGCGTAGAACGCAATTCATCAACACTCTTAATGATGCTATTTTTCAAGTTTGATGTTGGGCAAATTTCAAGCGTTATTCCAGCATCTCGCACCAACTCAAGAAGCGATGGGTCTTGTGCCGCGAGTATGCCGTGTCCGATTCTATTTGGTTTGATTGTAGTTACTACATAGCGCATTTCATCAACTGAACCTTCTTCTCCCGTATGAATGGTGACACCAAGTCCTCTGTCGCGCGCACGAGCAAATAAAGGGGCGTGTGCCTCCATAGAAAAATCCTTTACATGCGGACCTGCAATATCGATACCGACAACGCCGTCCTTAGCATAGCGAATTGCTTTGTCTAAAATAATCTCATTCTGTTCAATTGAAAACCGGCGATCCATGGAAAGAAGAATGCCTGCTTTAACTTGAGGATACTCCAGAAGTGCGCGGTCCATACCTCGGAGACTCGCACTAATAATGTGATCGAGATCTCGCTCACCAGAGCGATTGCGACGCATAGGATTAAAACGAAGCTCCTGCAATACAATGTTGCATTTTCTATATCCCCCACCAATGACTGAGTGTACTGACACCTCAAGAGCTTCTGGCGATGATTGGATGCGCTCTGTCCACTCAAAATATTTACGATCCATTTCTTCGAGCGAGGTATTTCGCTCGTCCGCAGACATAGTAATCATTTCTTCAAAATCCCAATAGTCTTTAGAGGGGAGTTTGATGCCTTGCTGGTGAGCAATCGTCCACATGATGACGGGGTCCACGGATGAGCCGAGGTGTGAATGGAGTTCTGCCCGTTTTTTCGTCATGTGATGCACCATATACTGTCTACAAAAAATACTCCTTAATGTATTTTCATACTATCACGGAGCATCTAAAATTCTGGAGCCGATGATCGGAATTGGCGTCAAGTCACTAAGCTCGAGGACTTACTAAGTGCTTCCTGCCCGACCTCGCCTGCCGTATACGGCATGGCTCTGGTTTTCAATTCCGAACATACGCAAAGCAGTTTGCGTATTCCATTCGCTGGAGCCGATGATCGGAATTGAACCGATGACCCCCACCTTACCATGGTGGTGCTCTACCAACTGAGCTACATCGGCGGGTGCGAATATAGTATCCGAAAAACTGACTATTGCCAAAGTAAATGTACTTTTTGAACTGCTAGAATACATTGGTGCTTAAGCATTACCCTCGCTTCACTACTATTGCCCTCTCGTATGTTGCAGCGGGATTACTTTTTATATTTCTTGGTCCTGAATTTTTTCAAACACTCATACTGCCATTTGGCATCTTTGGGGTCATCGTCGCTGGAGCTCTGTACACCTACAGCTTCACCACAGCTATCGGAGCTCTGCTTTTAATCGCGCTTGTTCCGTATCACCCAATAGGAGTGCTAGCCGTCGTGGGCGGCATTGGAGCCACGCTTGCCGATTTCACTATTTTTAAATTCGTCCGTGATGATTTAAAGAAAGAAGTGCGACGATTTGGTGCTTCAAAGATGATACAAAATGTATGTTCAGCCAATGGAATTCTATGTAAAAAGTGGATGCGTAATCTGATGGGAGTCATGATTATGGCTTCACCATTTCCTGATGAACTCGGCATTGCAATGATGAGTACCACAAAGATGAAGCGCGAAACATTTCTACTCCTTGCATTTATTGTAGATATAATTGGTATCTATCTTTTGGTATTCACTGCGAGCGCACTGTTGCCGTAGCAAGCAAAAAACATCATTCCGCTTGTCAGCACCCAACGCAGGCAAAGCAGTTTGCCTGCTTCAGCCGCTTGCCATAAGAAAAAACGAATATCTATGATATTCGTTTTTTCTTTGGCGCGGCTGATGGGTGCTGACCCCACGACCTCCCGCGTGACAGGCGGGTGCTCTACCGTTGAGCTACAGCCGCAAATGAGGGAGAGAGTGAAAGTTTATTTTCACTCTTCCCGAATGCCGCGGCTGAAAGCTTTGCTTACAGCCCGCAAACCCATCGGAAGATGCTCCTGATTCAATACGACCTCAAACTTGCCTCGAGATCGTGTATTTGCGATTCTACCAGAAAAAGCCTTTAAAAACGAGTGCGGGGAGAACCTAGCATCAGCATCGGGAGGACTAGGCCACGAGTAATCTTGCGCCGTCGCTTAAGATTCTCTCGGCCCCCGCTCACGGTCCAGCGAGGCGCTGGACATCGTTCCGCGCTGCAAGTCCTCACGCATTGTGCATTTGCACAATGCTCTCCCGACACAATATGTCGCTTCGCTTTATATTGTGTCGGGAGGAGGACTTGCACCTCCGACCTAGGGCTTATGAGTCCCTCGCTCTAACTACCTGAGCTATCCCGACAATGAGACTAATCTATCATTATTTAGGTCTTCTTCAAAAGCGTTTCCGCTACAGCCACATCTTCCGGGTAGGTTACGGTAATCCATTGATTTTGGCGAACAACGGCCACGGGCTTTTCTTTCGCAATCACTGAGAGCATATCGGTCAAGAAATATTCGCCAAGTCGTGGGTGAGCAAACGGAGTGATTAAAAACATATCAGGAGAAAGTATCATTGCGCCAGAATTTACCAGATTACCAACAGGGTTTTCTGGTTTCTCAACAACCTCTTTAAGTGTGCCATCGGGATTTAACTCAACAACACCGTAGCGTTCAGGATGTTCTTTCTCTGCTACAAAAAGACAGTATTCATACTCAACTCCTTTTGTGAAAGCCTGCTTGTCACCAATATCATCACCATAGAGCATGATGAATTTTTCAGTTATAAGCTCTTTCGCTAAATATACTGCGTCCCAAGTTCCAATTTGTTTTTCTTGAACAATGTAATGAACGGACTTCCCTTTCCATTCAGTACCAAAGTACTCTTGTATTTTTTCTCCTTTGTACCCGATGATAATCACAATGTCAGTCACCACATCAGGGAGTTGCTCCAATACATATTCTAGAAGTGGCTTCCCATTAAGAAGCACCATGCCTTTGGGCTTTTCGTCCGTGAGTGGACGAAGTCGTTGCCCTTCTCCGCCTGCGAGTATTAAAGCTTGCATGAATCAAATAGTACCGACAAATACAAGAAAAGGAAACGTGTCAGGCAAACTTAAAAATCCTAATCCTCCCTGTCTTCAATATCCTCAATATACTTTCTTACCGGTTCCGCTACTGTATCTTCATTAATGTCTCTTGTAATACAGAAATCTGTTTTAAACCAATCCCTTATTTTTTTATTTCCTCTACTTGAATTACAGCTCCAGCAGCAAATCGTAACGGTTGCCGGGTTATTCCAGGGTGGCAAATAATTCAAGTGTTCGATTGTGTACCAATTGGAGCGTTTATTATGTGCGCCGTGATCTGTCATTTTCTTGTGACAGTAGACACATATTTTATCTCTTTTAAAAATACGTTGAAGCTCATCTTTAGGGAGCCCATAGTTGTTTTTCATAGTTTGATTTATGCATGACAGTCACCTGATTGGCATATGACTGCTACTGGGGCCAGGATTTGGTCACGAGTCAGTAAGTATTTTACCTCCACAAGTTCGAAAAATACTAACTGCTCTCGACCCCACCTCACCTGTCGCAGAGCGACATGGTTCCGGTTTTCGAATCCTGACGCAAGACGAGCAGTCGTCGATGTCCGGATTCTCTCCTTACAGGAGCTGTACACCTTTGCAATTTTCTCGAAGCAAAACTTCTCAAAAATATAGCAAAGGACTTCGAATCCTGGACATGAAGCGTGCAGACGCTTCATTCCCCGCAACGCAAAACACCGAGCGGATGCTCGGTGTTTATCTTGTTGCGGGGCCAGGATTCGAACCTGGGTCTGGAGGTTATGAGCCTCCTGAGGTACCACTCCTCCACCCCGCTATATTAATTAGCTTTTAGCTTTTAAGTTCCAGCTGTCAGCTTTAAAGACAATAACTCATTCCAACATCGATTTCAAGCCACGCCTTCATTCTGCATGTTTCTGCATTGACGCTTTGCGTCAAATAAAACCAAACTCCTGAAACACTTGCTCGTAAAGTTTCATCACACGAAATGCTTCTTGTTGCGTGAGAATATAATTTGAAGAAGACGCACTCACAAAGTTTCGAATACGGTGCGCTTCCCATGCAAAAGGAAGTGTCACAAAAGCATTTTCAGGTACCAACAAAATTTGATCTGAAGTTGTTTTTCCAATGTATCCAACACTGGCAAGAACTTCTCCTAGAATTATGTCGGCTTCCAAAATCCCCTGTCGCCAAAGCTTTGGATCGTTAGAGCGAGTGCCGTTCAAAAGTAATTGCCATCGGTCTCGAAGTGGGTGCACATTAACTGATTGCGGTGGCAGTGAACCATAGAGAGCTCCTTCACTGAAGCGAATAGAAAAAAGATACACAAGAAGACCTACGATGGCGAGAAATAGAAGCCCTGAAACGGTGTATGCCAAAAAACTATATATAGACCAAAGGAAAGATATAAGTGTTCCAATGAGGTTACCAAAAAAGAAAACGGTATCGAGCATAGGGCCAAACAAGCCACCATGCACTACTGGCGCCGATGTGGATACAACATCAGTTGAAGCACTTCCACCAAAAAGCCAACTCCAAAAATCAACCTTCCCTGATTGAGCACCAACATTTGCGCCTGCACTCAGCGTTGCCTCTACACTGCCATTAATTGAATCTACTTCTGTACATTTCCCACCAAAAATTGAATAAATAACACAGTACCAGTATTGAATATTTACATACGAAAGATACACGGGGTCGGTCATAGAGTCTCACCTATGAGGTCTCGGGCAATATCAAAAAGCGAACTTTCAGTGCGCTTAGGACTCATGAATTGAACACCAACCGGCAATGACACTCCGTCACGAACCACCATATTCATTGGAACTGATATCGCAGGGATGCCTGTTAAGTTTGCTGGTGCAGCAAATATATCTTCCAAATACATAGACACAGGATCACTTTTCTCCCCTATTTTAAATGCAGGCCCTGGCGTCGTTGGGGTCGCAATGAAAGAAACATTCTCAAATGCCTTCGCTAAATCATTGGCAATGACACTTCGAAGTGCAGTCGCCCGTTTATAGTACGCATCGTAATATCCACTGGAGAGCACGTACGCACCGAGCATGACACGACGCTTAGTTTCAGCGCCAAACCCTCGAGCGCGTGATTGCTCATACTCATCGAGAAGATTTTTTCCCTCATGTGAAAGTCCATAGCGTATACCATCAAGGCGCGCCAAATTTGTAGACACTTCTGCTGGCATCACAATGTAATACGCTGCGAGTCCATACGGAGCGGAAGGAAATTCTATATCAACAATTTCATATCCTTTACCACGAAGTGTATCTAAAGTTTTTTCAAAATTCTCACGAACATCAGGCTGTGCATCTTTTACGAATTCGCGCGGGACACCAATGCGCTTATTAGAAACCCGAGTCTCTCCTTGATTTGGCAATGTCGTACCATCGAGAGAATCTGACCCGCGAATAGTTTCGAACACAAGTTTTGCATCGTACACAGTTCGAGCAATAGGGCCTATCTGGTCTAATGAAGAACCCATAGCGATGAGCCCTGAACGCGACACTTCTCCGTAGGTTGGTTTTAGTCCCACAAGGCCACAGAGGCTCACCGGTTGACGAATTGAGCCACAGGTTTCAGAACCAAGTGCAATCGGCGCAAGATGCGCAGCGACGGCTGACGCTGAACCCCCAGATGAACCCCCCGGCACTCGCGTGATGTCATGTGGATTTTTTGTTACACCGTATGCCGAGTGCTCTGTAGAAGAACCCATAGCAAACTCATCCATGTTGGTGCGACCAAGAAAAAATGCTCCTGCATTTTTAAGGCGAGCAATCGCTGTTGCATCGTAGGTTGCAACATAATTCTCGAGCATCTTTGATGCAGCACTTACCTTCTTTCCCTTTATTAAAATATTATCTTTGACGGCAATAGGAATACCAGTGAGCAAATGTGCTCCAGCTCCCTTCTCAGTAAGAATTTTTTCAGCACGCTCGGCCTCAGCAACAACATCATCAAATACCTCAAGATATGCGTTGAGTGTAGGATTCTCTTTCTCAATGCGAACAAGATGTGCCTTTGCCACATCAACTACAGAAAAAGTCTTGGCACGGTAGCCTTCTCCTAATTCCTTTACTGATAAATCTGTAAGCTCCATAATCAACCCAACACTTTTTTAACCTTTACATAATCACCTTCTCTCCGTGGTGCTTGTACCAAAAGGTCTTCGGTGTATTTACCAGCTTCGTGAGGATTCTCGTCTTCTCGCATTACATTCTCCAAATCAAGATGTGTTGATGTGTTAGATGTTTCCGGTAGTGGAACTTTTTGTATCACATCAACATACGCCACTATAGATTCAATTTCTCCTTGAAGCTTCGTGATTTCTTCATCAGTCAAGGAAAGACGCCCTAAAACGGCGAGCTTTTTAACATCGTCAGCACTGATCATAGGAATAGTGTATAGGGTTTAGCGTTTAGGGTCTAGGGCACTAGGTTTTTAGGAGGGATAGGAAGTCTTTTTCAGAAAGAATACGGACACCTAGTTTTTTGGCTGTATCGTACTTCGAACCAGGGTCACTTCCTGCAACAACATACGATGTTTTTTTAGAAACAGAACCTGAAACATTCCCTCCTCGTTCACGAATTTTTGCCCCAGCTTCTTCGCGTGAGAGTGCACTTAGCGTGCCAGTAAGAACAAATGTTTGCCCACTAAAAGCCCCTACTTGGCGCCTTTCCCCTTTCTCCACAACTACCTCTTTGAGTAGTTGTTCCAACTGCTCTACATGCTCCTTATTTCGGAACCAATCATGAAGTGAGAGAGCAACAATATCACCAACTCCCTCTATTGACTGCAACTCTTCAATTGAAGCACCTCTTACGCGTTCAAGTATTCTAAAATGTGCCGAGAGATCGCGTGCGGTTTCTTCCCCTACCTGCGGAATGGAAAGCGCAATAATAAATCTGTCGAGTGAAATTTTCTTTCGTGCTTGAATACCTTCAATTAAATTTTTCGATGCGAGCTCGGCAAACCCCTCAAGTCCTTCGACATCACCTTCAGTCAAGGTAAAAATATCTGCGTAGTTTGTGAGCAATCCCTCATCCATGAGGAGGTCAATCGTGCGAGGACCCATACCTTCGATGTCGAATGCGTGCTTACCCACAAAATGGTAAAACCTTCGGCGTTGCTCCGCTGGTCCAGTTCTATTTACACACCGCCACGCACTCATCCCTGGCACCCGCTCGACTGAACCGTCTCCCCCACACTCAGAAACTTTTTTTGGAAAACGATACGGCTTTGAATGCTCTGGACGAAGCTCTGGTACCACCTGCACCACTTCTGGAATAACATCGCCCGCCCGCTGAATCACTACAGTGTCACCAATGCGAACATCAAGACGATTAATTTGATCTTCATTGTGCAATGTTGCACGCGACACAACGACACCCCCAACAGAAACAGGCTTCAGATGTGCGACAGGAGTAAGGATGCCGGTACGACCTATTTGGAGTGCAATTTCCTCAACGACAGTAGTTACTTGCTCTGCAGGAAACTTGAATGCAATGGCAAACCGTGGAGCTTTCCCTGTGTACCCAAGAAGTTCTTGATATTTCCGCTCATTCACTTTTGCCACAATGCCGTCAATCAAATAATCCTGCCTATCCTTTTTTGTGTGCCATGCCTTCCAAAATGCAATTACTCCGTTCGAATCCGCCACTTGCACTGCATCCTTACTTACTTTGAAGCCAAGCTTTTTCAGATACTCAAGTTCTTCAATTTGTGTATCAGGAATGTGCCCACTGATGTGCGCAATATCATATATAAAAGTATCAAGTTTGCGTGATGCAACAATCTTAGAATCAAGCTGACGAATGGTGCCTGCAGCAGCGTTGCGAGGATTTGCAAAAACTGCCTCGCCGTCCTTTTCTCTTCGACGATTCAATTCCTGAAGTGCCTTCTTTCCCATCCATACTTCACCCTCAACAACAATGTCGACAGGCTCATTCAATACAAGTGGAACCGACTGGATAGTGCGAATATTTTGAGTGACATCCTCACCTACTCTTCCGTCACCTCTGGTCGCTGCTGTTTCTAAAACCCCATTTTTGTAGGTAAACACAATTTTGAGCCCATCGATCTTCAGTTCAATTGCATAGGTAGCTTGCGCCTGTTTCCCAAAACTCCCTGTAACTCCCTTTTGCACTCGTGCATCAAATGCCCGAAATTCTTCTTCTGTAAAAACATCATTGAATGACCACTGCGCAATTGAATGTTTTATTTTCTTAAATTCAGGTAGTGGTGCTCCTGCAATGCGCTGGGTTGGAGAATTGCTCGTAACAAGTTCCGGATACTGCTCTTCTAGAAGTGCGAGTTCGTGCATCAAGGCGTCACGCGCACTTTCAGGAATCTCCTCCCTATCTTCTACATGATAAAGATAGCGATAATGATTAATCGCCTCGCGAAGTTTTTTCACTCGCTCTAAAACTTCTTTAGGAGCCTCTGCCATAGAGCTCATTGTACCGAAGCCAAGAGACCTAAGCTAGAAGTATGTTTGTCAGCAACTTAGCACTTGCGAGCTATTGAACAAAGAACGCAGCACTTGTCCGGCATGCTAAACAATCCCCCACACCCTCCTTTACAAGGATAGACTCCTTCTGGGCCCGTCCGAGCAATGCTCACATCTTCATTCATAAATGGAAGTTACACCTTCTCAACAGGGGCGGTGTTTGCAAAAGAAGGACCATTCTCTGTATATGCATCAGTTTTATGTTCTCCTGAAATTGCACGCACAAGCCACAAGCGCTCTTGTCGGACAAGGAAGCCAAGCACCATAACAATAATTCCAAACAAAACAGTAAAGGCCAATTTAATACCATTTGGAAAACCGGTGAATGGTAAAAATGCGAGGAGAAAACCGAGAACTAAAATAGTGGAGCCTTTTGACATGCGGTAAGTGTATCAAGGAGCGATGATGACAACAAACTCCCCTTTGCCTGAGATATCCCCATTTTTTAGGCGCTCCATTACTTCAAGTGCTGTGCCTCCTGCAATATGCTCAAACATCTTCGTAAGCTCCTTGGCAATAACCACATGTCTTTCAGGAACACGGGCGACAAGCTCTTCCATAAGCTTTTCCATTCGGTGCGGAGATTCATACATCACGACGGCGCGCTTCATAAGAACAACTTCATCAAGTAATTTCTGTCTTCCTTTCTTATGTGGAAGAAATCCTAAAAAAACAAACTCGTCAGCAGGTATTCCAGAGCCTGAAAGTGCTGTCACCACGGCAGAGACTCCGGGAATCGGTACGACGGATTTTTCACCGCACTTTTCACGGACTAACCTAACAATTAATGCACCGGGGTCTGAAACACCAGGAGTTCCTGCGTCAGTTACCATCGCAACATTCTGGCCTGACTCAACCATTTCCACGACCTTATCAAACTGTGCTCGTGATGAATGTGCGTGGAGCGGAAAGAGTGGAACATGAATATCATGCCTATCTAACAGCTTCTTCGTAACTCGAGTGTCTTCCGCAACAATTCTGGTAACACTCTTCAATGTCGAAAGCGCGCGGAGCGTGATGTCCTGCAAATTCCCTATTGGAGTTGCCACTACATACAATATTCCAGCCATGGCTCTACGGTATCACAACGGTAGTTATGGAATTACCATTTCTCTTCAAAGGGTCTAACTTTAGAATCAACTATCTTTTTCGTGATAGCCCAAAAAAATCTACCGATTGGACCTTTCTCTCTTTTAATTTTTTCACTTGAGCCTTCTTGAGTAGACATATAGCGATTATATTCTTTACTAAACAGACCGCAAGTAATGAGCCTAATGGTCTATTAAGTGGTCAGCCACTTTATATATATCTCCTGCACCCATAGTCATCAAAATGGTGTTCGGTGCGGAAACTGAGCGGAGGTATGTTTCAACTTCTTCGAGTGAATGAAACGCCTGTGCCTGTTTACTAGTGGCGCGGATTTTCTCGGCAAGCACATCGCTAGTAACTCCTACAATTGGTTCCTCCCGCGCAGGATAAATTGGAGCAAACACTACTTCATCAGCATCAACAAATGCGTGTACGAACCCGTTCATAAGATCCCGGGTGCGTGAATAAAGATGCGGATGGAATGCAACTATGATTTTTTTATCAGGAAACTTTGCACGCGTAGCTTTGAGCGTTGCTTCAATAGCGCTTGGATGATGTGCGTAGTCATCAATGACTACGGCACCTTCTTTTGTTTCCCCTTTCACTTCAAATCTTCTCCATGTTCCTTTAAATTCCGAAAGGCTTTTATCAATAACAACTTCGGGAATATCTGGGAATAACGCTTTCACTGCCGACTTCGCTGCACGAGCATTCATTAAGTTAAAGTCACCAATAAGTTGAAGTTCTGGCACCGACTCATCTGTATACGAAATAACTTGTGCTTTTGTGCGTGCAACAACAGGTGCAATGTTTGAACCTAGAGCATTAGTTACAAGTGCACCATCTGAGGGGAGCGCCTCTGCAGACTTTGCAAATGTCTCGATCTCCGCCTCAAGTGTTACAAACCAATCGGTATGGTCCCATTCAACATTCGTGAGCACCAGCACCGTTGGAGAGAGTTTCAATAAATGATCTTTATATTCACATGCCTCAACAACAAACACATCGCTCGCGCCTGAAAGAAAATTGCTCCCAAACTCAGGAACAATAGAACCAACAACTGCGGTAGGGTCTTTGCCTGCGTCTTTGAGAATCTTTGCAATGAGTGCCGTCGTCGTCGTTTTGCCGTGCGTTCCTGTTACTGCAATAGTTCGCTTCCCTTTTGAAACTTCGCCGAGTGCTTCAAAATATGAAACTTGTTTCAGTCCGAGTTCTTTTGCACGGACGCGCTCTCCATTGTCTTCCCACACGGCATCCGAGTACACAATTATTTCTGCGCCCGCTGGAACATTTTCGGGTTTCTGAGGAATAGACACATGAACGCCTTTTGTCTCTAGAAGTTCAGTGGTTGGCGAGACTTCTCTATCAGAGCCACTCACTGTATGTCCACCCTGAATATAGAGCTGTGCCAAAGCAGACATGCCGATACCGCCAATACCTATCATGTGGATTTTCATAGCTTTCAGGTGTCAGCTTACCGTTTAACGAGTCGAGGGGAAAGAGGGACTTTTCTTCTTTCCCGAGCGAGTGCTGGCGGAAAATAGTTCTATGGTTTACAGCTTTCAGCTTTTTAAGCCAAGAACGTCAAAATCAAGACAGGAAATTATCAAGGAGCTGATAGCACTGCTGTTTCATGAGGGGTGCTGTTTCTTCTGCCTCTCTCAAGATACGCTCTTCGTCCAAATCGAAATCAGTGTGTGTCCACTCAGAATCTCTCTCCACCCATGTTGCAATCATCTCTGGTGTCGCTTCAACATGAAATTGTAATCCGTACGTATTCCCTTTCGAGAAAGCTTGATTCTTACATGTCGGTGTCATCGCAGTATGAATGGCGCCTTCTGGAATATCGAATGTGTCACCATGCCACTGCAACACCTTCATCTGTTCTGGTAAGTCTTTGAAAAGCGACGAATTTTTTCCCTCAGGAGTTTGCCGAACAGTATAGTAGCCAACTTCTTTTATACGCTTCCCGTCAACGGTGTGAGGGTACACTTTCGCCCCGAGTGCATGCGCCAATAGTTGTGCACCTAAACAAATACCGAGCATAGGTACTGTGCCGATATGTTTTTGAATCGCGGATAACTCCTCGTTCTTACCTGTGTATTCTTCATACACACCCATGGGACCCCCAAGAACAATGAGACCGTCATACAGTGCAACATCAGGAATCGGCTCCGACTTCCAAAGTCCTATCACATCGAGAGTAACGCCTCGGTCGCGTGCATACTCTGCAATATTGCTCGGATGCTCACGCAGGATGTGCTGAAATACGAGAAGCTTCCTCATTTTTAAATATTATAGTTTTTTAACCAACTCAACAAACTGATCTCCTCTATCAAACTCATTAGTGAACATCCCAAACGATGCAAAGGCGGGACTAAAAAGTATTAAATCTCCTTCTACGGCAGAATCCATAGCGTCTTTAAGTGCATCTTCCAATCGGTCATACACTGGAGCGTTCATGAATGTCGCAATGTTAGATGTCACAAGTCGTTCCGTTCCGCTCCCCGTAAGAAGAATTACTCTTTTCGCATAGGCAGGAACAAAGGACAATAGCTCCTGCATACTGAGCCCCTTATCTGCTCCACCCATTATTAAAATGGCACGGGATCCAGGAATAGCACGAAGAGCCGCGAGTGTTGCCTCTGGAGTAGTAGAGCTGTTGTCATTATAAATACCGACTCCATGAATCTCTCGTAAAAACTCCAAGCGCCCTGGTACTCCCTTAAAGGTAGCGACAGATTCTTTAATAACTTCCTCATCAATGCCAAGCGCTCGCGCAGTTTCTATGGCGCACATGGCGTTCAGGAGGTTGTGCACGCCGAGCATACTTATTTCCCAACCACTCGGGAAGTACGCAGGATCAGCCACAACAAGTCTTGAGAGAATTTTCGATCCGTATTTTTTCTTAAGTACAGGCGCCACTTGAGCACCCACCACAAGTGTGTCATCAGGTTTTTGATTAAGAAAAACTTGAGCCTTATCGTTAAGATACAGATCCAAATCATCTCTGTAATAGTTCATGTGGTCAGGCATGAAAGTTGTGAACACTGCAACAGTAGGACTAAGGCCTGCATCTCCAAAGCCTTGGCACTGCCACGAATCAAGCTCCATAAGTGCTATGGAGTTTTGCGTTACCTCTGGCAAAAGCGCCAGCGTTGAAACTCCTCGTACATTACCGCCAAGGAGTACATGCATTTGAGCGCGCTTCATAATGTCTTCAAGTAAGTGCGTAACAGTGGACTTGCCTCGTGTACCCGTCACACCCACCACAGGAATCTCTGAGAGTTCTGCAAACCACGAGGCACTCATCTTAATAGGAATCCCATTCTTCCTCGCTTCCTTTATATACAAGGAATCAATCGGCACTCCCGCTGCTTTTAAAATAAAATCTCTATCTCGAAAATCTTCAAGTTCGTGCCCACCAAGACGGTACCGTATGTTTGAAAAATGTTTCAGTTCATCGAGTGATGCACGAAGCTGTTCATCATCTTTGAGGTCAGTAATGATAAGCTCCGCCCCTGCTTCAGCTAGGAATTTTGCATCCCCCACTCCCCGACCTAAAAGCCCTAAGCCCATGAGGGTTATTCGCTTCCCATTGAAAAACTCCGCCTTCGAATCCATTCTGTGCATTGTACTATTAATGACCGTTATTAGGTGTTAATCTTCCGATACCAGATTCTTGACATTCTGGTAGGTTTCTTTAAAATAACGCCCTCTACAATCCAATGCCTCGATCCAAAAAAAACTACAAACACTTCTGGAAACTCGGCCAAGAAGAGTACAATACGCAATACTTCGACATCACCCCTGATGGAGACTTGATGGTAAAGGAGGGCAACTACCAGTACAACGTTCACAACCTCATTAAGAAGTACGGCTCACCTCTTGAGATGGTGTTTCCGTTTATTCTTGAAAACCGCGTGAGAAACCTCATCGACATTTTTGATGCGTATATCAAGCTCCACGGCTACAAAGGAAAGTTTTACTACCACTACGCAATGAAGGTGAACCAGAACAAGGAGTTCGTGCTCCCTGTTGTTTCTGAGGGTGGACACTTTGACGTCGCATCAGTAAACGAGCTCTGGATTGTAAAGCGAATGCTCGAGCAACAGCGCTTTAATCCAAAAATCCGCGTCACCTGCAATGGCCCAAAAACAGAAGCGTACATCACTCTCATTGAACAATTAAACGCGAAAGGTCTCACTGTCATACCTATCATCGAGGACTACAACGAGCTCGAGCGTTTGAAAAACTTTAAAGGTGAAACGGGAATCCGTTTGAATATGAGTATCCGCGTGCAGTCACACTGGGACAAACGATTTAACCGCTACGGTTTCCGTGAAGACGAAATAGTGAAACTTGGTAAAATCCGCAACCTCAGTGTTCTTCACTACCACATCTCATCTCAGCTTGAGAAAGTAGATGGGCTTGTCGAACCTTTGAAGCGAGCGCTTGAAATCTACGAGAAGCTCCGTGTAAAAAACCCAGGACTCGACACCATCGACATGGGCGGTGGCGCAGGAGTGCCATACGAAAAGAAAGGAAAATTTTACACAGGAAAGTCTGCAATAAATAAAATAGTCCGCACCGCAAAGAATTACTGCGACAAATCAGGTATCAAACATCCAAACCTCATTGTTGAGTGGGGTCGTTACGTTGCTGCACCTGCACAAATTACACTCTATAAAATATTGACTGAAAAAAGCGTGAGTGAAGACGGCAAGCGCAAGTGGTACATCATTGATGGGAGCTTCATGAACGACCTCTTGGACACATGGGCTCTGAAGCAAAAGTGGCATGTTACACCAGCAAACAATATGAAGAACAGAAAGCTTCAGCGCATTTGGTTTGCAGGCTCTTCGTGTGATTCTGATGACAAATACACCGCAGGTGGTGGCAACATCTCCATGCCTCGCCTCGAAGACTTGGAGACCAACGACCACCAGTATGTTGCCTTCTACGACACAGGAGCATACCAAGACGCACTTGCCTCGCACCATTGCCTCCTCTCCTCCCCTGCAAAAATAATCTGCCAAGACGGCGAAATTAAACTCGCACGTAGACGAGAGACCTCAGAAGACGTGGGCAAACAATTCGGTTGGTAAGACACAGTCTTACCAGCAAAGTGCGCTCTCAGAGCTCATGAAACAAATCCTTTTTCTAAATCCAGAAAATGTCTCTAAGGACGAAGCCGGAAGCTATCCTTTGCGTGAAGCGGCACGTGCAGTAGTGTCTGATGAAAATGGGATGATTGCACTTCTGCATGTTTCCAAAGAAAACTACTACAAGTTACCGGGAGGCGGACTTGAAAGCTCCGAGGATAAATTCTCAGCTCTCCAACGAGAATGCCTAGAAGAAATAGGTTGCGAAGTTGAGATAATTGCTGAAGCGGGTTCTATTTTGGAATACAGAAAAATTTTCAATATAAGGCAAATTTCATATTGCTATGTAGCAAAGACAAAAGGTGCAAAAGGAATACCTGATTTTACTCAACATGAGAAAGATAGAGGTTTTGAAATAATATGGCTGCAACCAGAAAAAGCAAAACAAGCACTTAGTGAAAGCCAAGCAACGAGCGACGAAGGTCGTTTATATATTGTGCCGCGAGATCTCGCACTGCTGGAGGCCGCTTTAATTTTAAGCTAGAGATCCAAAAGGACAGCGGCGATCCAGGGGAACGCTACGGTTACATCGCTTTGAATGATGTTGTAATAGCTCGTGGTTGAAAGTTTGTCCCAGGTTATTTTCTCTTTTCCACCTGCACCCGAGTAAGAACCATACGACATTGGGGATGAACCAATTTCAACAAATCCTGCCCAGTCACGCACACCTTTGAGCTGTAAGTCATGCTTGAGTGATGGCACAACACAAATTGGAAAGTCTGCCGCGATACCGCCACCGAGTTGCAAAAATGCTATTGGGGCATTCTTTGATTCCTTCATGTACCAGTCGTACATCAGGTGGAAGTAGTCCAAACCTGTTTTCATAACACCTGCCTCCACTTCCGTGTCTCCTTTCTTTTTGTGAGGGCCATTGTAGGTGTAGCTTGCAAAAATGTTACCCATCGTTGAATCTTCAAACCCCGGCACGACAATAGGAATGTTTTTCTCGTATGCGGCGTATGTCCAACAATCATTGGGGTTCGCCTTTGCATCAGGTTTGATTAACTTCTCAGCGAAAAGTCTGCGGAAATATTCGTGTGGGTAGTGACTCTCACCTTTCTTTGCGGCCTCATGCCACATCTTCAAAAGGTGCGGTTCCATGATGCGAACACTCTCGTCCTCAGGAAGGAAGGTGTCGGTAATACGACGAAGTCCTGCGTCTCGAAGTTCTGCTTCTTGTGCGGGTGTGAGTTCGGTGTAGCGAGGAATGTTAGCGTAGTGTGAGTGCGCCACATAGCGGTAGTACGACTCTTCGTGGTTTGCTCCTGTTGCAGAAACCAAGTGCACTTTGTTTTGGCGAATGAGTTCCGCAAGCATGATTCCTATCTGGAATGAACTCAAGGCACCTGCCAATGTCACCACCAATTTTCCACCATTTTTCAGGTGGTCTTTGAGCCACAACGCTGCCTCCATCGTCGCTCCCCCGTTGGTGTGATTGAGTGTTCGTTCAGCGAAGCTACTGACAGGATTCTTACTCTTTTTGATGTTTGCGGACAGAGTGCCTGAGGTGACCCGAGCATCAGGCTGAATAAACTTCTTGAGAGCTGGAGAAAGCTTATCTATCTTCTTTTTTGATGAGTTTTTTTTCATAGTTGAAATCGTGCTAATGGTATCTCACATGAGTGGTGTGTCAATTATGCCTTAGTGAGGCAAATCCAAAATAGTGGACATCGGAACTCTAAAATATATAATTAAAATCTAGAGTATTTTCGGAAACCCGCTTTCGAACCGAGGAGAGTGATTTTTGAAGCGAGACGCAAGCTGGAAAACGAAGAATATCAGAGATATTTTGAGTTCGAAGCGTAGTGTCGTAGCAAAAAATCACTCTTCGCAGAGCCGGAATGGGGTTTCAGAAAATGCTCAAAAAAATGAAAAAAAACTCCCTCGTTACCATCGGAGCAGTGCAGAGCAAGGTCTCTGCCGATATGCACAAAAACCTTGCGCATACGCTTACGCTCGTGCGGAGTGCTGCAAAGAAAGGTGCGAAAATAATCTCTCTTCAAGAGCTCTACCGCACCGAATACTTTCCTCAATACAAGAAAAACAAATTCGACAAGTACTCAGAAACCATTCCGGGAGAATCCACAAAGGCCTTTAGCGCACTCGCAAAAGAACTCGGCGTCGTTATCATTGTTCCCCTGTTCGAGAAAACAAAAGACGGCCACTACTACAATTCAGCGGTTGTTATTGATCACACTGGAAAAATATTGCCGACCTACCGCAAAATCCATATCCCACAGGATGCGCTCTTTTATGAGAAGAATTACTTCAAAGAAAGCCCCGACGGCTACAAGATATACAAAACAAAGTTTGGCACCTTTGCCGTGCTCATTTGCTACGACCAGTGGTTCCCTGAAGCTGCACGCATGGCAACCTTGGCTGGCGCAGACATCATCTTCTACCCCACTGCTATCGGCTATGTGCAGGGCTACAAGTCGCCTGACGGTGATTGGCATGATGCGTGGGAAACAATAATGCGTGGACACGCCATCGCAAATGGTGTGCATGTCGTTGCCATCAACCGCACAGGCAAAGAAGATAAACTAAATTTCTGGGGACAATCATTTGCCTGCGACTCATTCGGCAAGATACTCAAACGCGCTAGTGCTACAAAAGAGGAGGTGCTCGTCGCAACGCTCGACCTTTCACATAACAAACGCATTCGTGAAGGATGGGGATTTTTCAGGAATCGTCGCCCTGACACCTATCAGTTCAATCCTGCCAAATAAATGGATACTTCAAAAAAGCCAAGCGACTTGGGTTTCTCTATGCCCGCAGAGTGGGAAAAGCACTCCGCTGTGTGGCTCTCATGGCCCCACGACACCACTTCATTCCCCCACCTCAATGAAGCAGAAGAATCTTTTGCTGAATTCATAAAGGAAATTTCTACTTCAGAGAAAGTTGAACTGCAGGTTTTGAATGAGGTGATGCTTGATCATGTAACTGAAGCTTTGGAAGAAAAAGGTGTAGATATGGAAAGAGTCACCTTCCATCCCGCTAACTATGCTGACATTTGGTTCCGAGACTACGGCCCAATCTTTGTAACAAACAAAGAAACTAAAGAGCTCGCCATGGCGAAGTGGACTTTTAATGCGTGGGGTAACAAATACAAAATCCTTCTGAAGGACAACGAGGTTCCTTACGCTATGAACGCAGAAATGAAACTGCCTATGTTTGAACCAGGCATTGTTATGGAGGGAGGTTCCATCGAAGTGAACGGAAAAGGAACCCTAATGACCACCGAGCAATGCTTACTCAATAAAAATCGCAACCCAAACTTGAGTCGTGAACAAATTGAGAAATACCTAAGCGACTACCTTGGTATCCGCCATTTCATTTGGCTTAAAGAAGGGATTGAAGGCGATGACACTGACGGACACATTGACGACATCGCGCGCTTTGTAAACCCCACAACGGTGCTGTGTGCATACGAAGAAGATGAATCGCACCCTGATCACGCAATCTTGAAAGAGAATTTTGAAATACTGCAACACTCTACTGACCAGGATGGTAATCCCCTCTCTGTTATCAAGCTCCCTACTCCAGGAAAAATATCGGCCCACGTTGAGCCTCTGCCTGCGAGCTATGCAAATTTTTATATTGGAAACACAAAAGTCTTAGTTCCTACCTTTGGTACTGCAAACGACCAGAAAGCCTTAGACATCATTCAATCAGTTTTCCCTGACAGGAAAGTTATAGGAATTGATGCAACCTATCTCGTGTATGGACTCGGCACCTTCCATTGCATGAGCCAGCAACAACCTGAGATATAAGTGGGTGTGAGAGGATTCGAACCTCCAAGGATTGCTCCATACGCTTCTGAGGCGTACGCGTATTCCAGTTCCGCCACACACCCGTCAGGCGCATAGTACATTCGCTATAGTTGCTCTACAAACTTTTACCACGACTGTTTCCACCAATGACCTTTGGGGCAAAGAACGACGATTGTTCGTGGCGTTGAACGCTGTGGACTCAACCTCTTCTCAAAGCGGAATGAACAAGTTGGGCAACAAAACCCTACCGTTTCTTTCTTCGCTTTTATTTTTTCATTATGTGCCATGGTGTAAATTTTATGATTCGCTCACAAATCCTTTAGTACTTTACTCCTAAGAATTGGGAAATGCCAAGGGCGCTCTAGGATTCGGTCACAGCCCATGCGCACACTTGTGGTCATAGAAATTTAGCTCTAGGATTCTCGCCTTACAGGCGCAGTACGGGTTTCGCATTCACTTCGCTAGACGCTCGTTCATAAACTCAACCGCATTCGAATCCTAGACGCAAGGCAAGCAGATGCCTTGCTAGCGCGCACCAGCAATAAAAACGCCCGCCTTGGGGCGGGGTTTATTACTGGTGCGCGCTCTAGGATTCGAACCTAGGACCCTCCGAGTATCAGTCGAATGCTCTACCAACTGAGCTAAGCGCGCAAATGCCTACCGTGCGTACCCTTGAGCTAACTGCTCGCGAGTATCGGAAATACTAGCAAAAATAAGGCTCTCTAACAACGCTATCAAGCCCCTTGCTCGCGCTCAAGGTGTCCTACAAATCGCCTATCTGAAGGACGCCCTTCAGATGCGGCATGTACCGCTGCACGAAGAGCTCGACCATCATCACCTTTGCGTTTTGGTTTGAATCTGTCTAAATTTTCTTTCGCCATAAACCGCATACTATGACTTCCCCTCACTCATGTCAAAAAGCCACCCTGTTAGGGTAGCTTTTTAAAAACCAAAGCAGTCAATCAAGTTCCTCTCTTTCTTCTGTTCCGCATATCCCCGTTTCGACAATCGGGGTGCCGGATACCATTTAGAGTTGTGTATCAATACTCTGTACCTGACAATCGACCGGATTAATTTTGAACAGAATAAATTCTGAGCAAAACATTTTCCGCATGGAATTGTTCCACGACCAGCTTCCGCTAGCCGTGCCTTGTTACAACTTACTCCCTGTTACCGAGCTTACCGTAGACCGTGATAAACACGGGCGTCGGGTCCTCCCGGCTCCCTTGAGTTGATGGGCGGTGAGTACAAAATTCGAGAACGTATTCACCGTAGTATAGCTGACCTACGATTACTAGCGATTCCAGCTTCAAGAGGTCGAGTTGCAGACCTCTATCCGTACTGAGGAGGCGTTTTGGGATTTGCTCCACCTTACGGTATTGCTTCCTTTTGTCGCCCCCATTGTATCACGTGTGCAGCCCAGGGCATCAGAGGGACATGCTGATCTGGCGTCATCCCCTCCTTCCTCTCCCGTGAGGGAGCAGTCTCGTCTGACATATAAAACAGACAACGGGGGTTGCGTTCGTTTCCCCACTTAAGGGAACAGCTCAAGCCACGAACTGACGACGACCATGCATCACCTGCCATACACCCTCGAAGGCTCCCAATGTTTCTACTGGGATGCAGTATGGTTTCAAGCCCTGGTAAGGTTCTTCGTTTACCGACGAATTAAGCCACATGATCCACCGCTTGTGCGAATTCCCGTCTATTCCTTTGAGTTTTAGTCTTGCGACCGTACTACCCAGGCGGTTCCCTTAACGCGTTAGCTACGCCACGAAGAGGGTCGATACTCCTCATAGCTAGGGAACATGGTTTAGGGCGTGGACTACAAGGGTATCTAATCCTTTTCGCTACCCACGCTTTCGTGCCTCAGTGTCAGGAATGTCCTAGTATGCTGCCTTCGCATTCGGTGTTCCCCATGATATCAACGGATTTCACCCCTACACCATGAGTTCCACATACCTCTTACATCCTCTAGTTTTACCGTTTCCCCCCGAGCCTCGGAGTTGAGCTCCGAGAATTTAAAGGAGGACTAATAAAACCACCTACGCACCCTTTACGCCCAGTAATTCCGGATAATGCTTGGGGCCTCTGTATTACCGCTCCTGCTGGCACAGAGTTAGGAGCCCCTTATTCATGAGGTACTGTCAAAACTTCATCCCTCATAAAAGGTGTTTACGTCCCGAAGGACTTCATCCACCACGCGGCGTCGCTCCGTCAGACTTTCGTCCATTGCGGAAGATTCTCGACTGCGGCCTCCCGTAGGAGTAAGGACCGTATCTCAGTTCCATCGGTGGGGGTCAGCCTCTCAGCTCCCCTAAACGTCATAGCCTTGGTGAGCCATTACCTCACCAACTAGCTGATATTACGCAGGCTCCTCCTAGAGCGAATTGCTCCTTTACACCTTAGTGACTATCGAGAATTGCGCCATCTTTCGATGGAATATGCTCGACTCTAGGGTAGATTCCTACGTGTTACTACCTCGTCTGCCGTGGGTCTAAACCCACTCGACTTGCATGCCTTATCCACGCCGCCAGCATTCATCCTGAGCTAGGATCAAACTCTAATTTAAGATCTCATGCCTCCAATTGAAGGGCACGAAATCAATACACGGAACAGAAGAAAAAGAAGAAAATCTTTTATCTTCGGATCTTTTGATTTCTTGGCTCTTGATTACTACTTACTTTTTTGTGTTTTACGATTGGCTCCTATGCTAGTCGTAAAACTTACTGGTCTTCGTACTTTTACGTACGTATTCAATTTTCAAAGATCTCTGTGGTATTCGGGCTTACGCCCTCACACGACTGCACTCGCTCGGAAATGAAAAATAAATTTTCCTTCCCCTCACTCGCTTGTCGATAAAAAAAGCCGAAGCTTTTTCTTTACTCCGGCATACGGGTGAATCGTCTTTCGTTGAATCAGTTTGTTCCCATATGACAAATATAACCGCATGCCACAGCAAGCGTTTGTCTATACTACTCCCCCGCCCCAAAGCAGTCAAGCTGGGCTTTTGAAGCCAGCTTTCAGGTTTCAGGTGCCAGGTTTTAGCTTTAAATTAAAGCCTAGAATCTTAAATAAAAGCTGGAAGCTGAAAGCCGACAGCTGGAAGCTTTTAGGGTATAGTGGAGAAAAACATATGCAAAAAAACACGAAAAAAACAGTTAAGACTCCTAAGCAAAGCAATATAACGGTCATTTCCCTCGGTGGCTCAATGGTGGTGCCAGACCTTCCAGACCCAGCCTTCGTAAAGGCGTTTGTAAAAATGATTGCAGAGAGGACTAAAAAAGGTCGCCGATTCATCATCGTTGTAGGAGGAGGAAAAACCTGTCGTAACTACCAAAATGCCCTTGCCGAGGTGCGTCCTGTTTCTGACAATGAAAATGACTGGATGGGTATCTACACCACACACTTCAACGCTGAGTTCATGCGCCTCGCTTTTGCTAAGCTCGCACACAAAGAAGTTGTTACAAAGTATGGAAAAAAGATTACATTCAAGACACCCGTCTTAATTGGCGCAGGAGAGTTGCCGGGTCACTCAACCGACTTTGATGCAGTACTTCTCGCAAAAATGTTTGGTGCAAAAAATGTGGTCAACATCTCGAACATCGATTTTGTGTACACATCAGATCCTCGAAAGAATCCTGACGCTCGGCCACTGCCAAAACTTTCATGGAATGAATACTTGGCACTTCTTCCTAAAAAATGGACACCGGGCTTCTCTTCCCCGTTCGACGTCAAAGCATCAGCAATCGCTAAGAAATCAAAATTGACTGTGTCTATTGTGAACGGAAATTCACTGACCGAAATTGCAAAAGCCCTCGATGGAAAAAACTTCCGAGGAAGCACTATTTCCACATAGCTATTTACCTTTTGGAGGTCTCGAGCTTTTGGTTTCAGTAACCTTCTCTAAATCCCTACCATTCCACACTACACCTGAACCTACACCGTCTTCGTCAATCATATAAATACCTACATAACCATCTCTCCGCAGAGCCTTTTTGTTTACATCAGCAAGCTCAGGAAACGAGACTATTTTGAGCGGACCTTTTAGTTTCCATTCGCTTATATTTTCCCCATACCCTTCAGAAAAATTCCTATTTAAAGATATGTGTACACCATCACCATCCACGGGGAGCCACGCACCAGGGCGAAGTTTTTTTATGCCAACCTTAGGTGAGCCGTGATACCACCGTCGTCCCACGAAAGCGAGCTCCGCTGGCGGTATCTCCTTTGTCTCCTCACTCTTTCTTTCATTTAAAAATCTAGGTGTACCAAACTTCATATATTCTCTCTGGCTATGAAGGTCCACTAACCTTCTATTTTCTCGATGAGAGACCTCAATGGACGCAGTCCATTTCTAGGTTTCCAACCACCGCACACTCCTGTTTGGAGGGCATCTGTGGGGCACGTACCACCGTGCACCTTTCTACGGCACTTACTGTCGCCCAAATTACGCCCACAGTTTGGAGGTTCCGGTCTATAGTCACCAGGTACCAAAGGCTTAAGAGTTATGTAATCCTCTAATGACATTTCTTAAAATTATTTTTTCCCTTTCTTCAGCTCCTCTTCCTTTGGTTTCTGCATTTTTTCAAGCGTTACCAAGAGTGGCGAACCAATGAATACTGACGAGTAGGTTCCTGTTACCACACCTATAAGAAGTGCGATGACGAAGAAATGCACTGAGACGGGCCCAAGGAGAAGGAGTGCTACAAGCACCAAAACTACTGTAAGTGAGGTGTTGAGAGAGCGATTCAGAGTCTCTGCAATAGATTTCCCTACCGTATCTTCAAATGCTTCTTTCATATTTTTCTCCTGATTCTTCCTCAAGTTTTCACGCACACGGTCAAACACAACGATGGTGTCGTGAACGGAGAAACCTAATACCACTAAGATGGCCGTAACAAACAGCGTATCTACCTCAGCTCCAAAGAAATGCCCGAGTATTGAGAATACGCCAATAGGAATAATGACATCATGCGCCAACGCTACGAGCGCAACAAGTCCGTACTTCCAGCTTGAGACAGGTTTCGAGACTTTTCGAAATGCAAACATAATGAAAAGCGCGATAGCCAAAAGAACGAGTGCGAGTGCGTATATCGACTTAGTCTTGAGTTCAGAGCCGATGGTAGGACCAATGGAGTCAAAACGTTTTTGATCGTACTGCCATGCCCCTCCCTTCGTGAGTCCTACCTTCAAAGAATCGTACTCTGCTGGAGTAAGAAATGGAGTACGGATAAGATACCCTGTCTCCCCTGTGGGACGAATTGATGAACCAACAACCCCAGAATCGAGTACCGCTTGTGCAATGTCATCCGTCGAAGGCGCTGGTGTGCTGGTGTAGGAAACCTCAAGCAAGGAACCGCCATTGAAATCAATACCGAATTTCAAACCCCAAAACAACATCGAGGCAATCGAGATGACAATAATCGCCACTGAGAATGAGTAAAACAGTTTTCTATTTTTTACAATAAACATACTATTTTCCTAAGCCATTACCGAATAAGAAATGTGCTGCCTTTGAGGTAGACTTGCCAAATCCAAGGGCAAGCAACAATGTTCTCGTTACCGTAACAGCAGTAAACATTGAAACGAGGACACCAATGATGAACACGAGCGCGAAACCTTTAATCACCGCAGTGCCACCAAGCCAGAACAAAATAACGCCAGTGATGATTGATGAGAGGTTTGAATCGCTGATCGATGACCACGCACGCCTGAATCCTTCCCGTATTGCTTCACCGAGAACCTTCCCACTCTTCAGCTCTTCTTTCATTCTTTCAAAAATAAGAATATTGGCATCAACTGCCATACCAATAGAGAGAATGAATGCAGCGAGGCCTGCGGTTGTAAGTGTTACTGGAATGAGCTTAAAGATAGCGAGGTTCAAGGCAACATAGAGTGACAGTGCAACGACTGCAATAACCCCAGGAAGTCGGTACCAAAGAATGAGGAAAAGCGCGACGAGCCCAAAGCCCCAGAGGCCTGCATCCACACTTTGCGTTAGCGCCTTCTCACCGAGCGATGCGCCAATAGTCTGAGAAGACACGAGCTCAATTGGCACTGGCAGGGCTCCGAAGTTTAGATTGCGGACCAATTCACGAGCCTCATCTGGAGTAAAGGTACCTGTAATATTTGCCTCTCCGTTTGGAATAGCTTCTTGAATGACTGGCGCTGAAATAATTACATCGTCGAGAAATATGGCGAGTACCTTACCAACATTTTCTGATGTAATGTCCTTGAAACGCTTAGCCCCTTCAGGATTGAAGGTTAATACAATAATTGGCTGATTGGAGAGTGTGCCTTCGCGACCTGACGAAAAATCAAGCGTTGCGTGATCAAGATACTGACCCGTAAGTCCCATATCTTCATAAATTTGAGCGCCTGCTTCATCGGTCTTCTGGAGGCGAAAATCGAGCGTTGGAGTTTGACCTATTGCTTTCACTGCCTCCGATAAATCAGTGACGCCCGGAAGTTCAACAATCAATCTATTGTCTCCACCACCGACAACACCCCCACGCTCTACCTGCACTAATGGTTCCGACACTCCAAAAATATTCACTCGCTTCTCAACAACATCACGCAAACTCTGCATTGCAGAATTTACATCACCAGAAACAACTTTTGATGTGTCGGCCCTATATAAAAGATGTGATCCGCCAGCCAAATCAAGACCGTAGCGAAATGGGAATTTTTGACCCGCCTGCTCCGAGCTAACTACAAACCAACCAATACCCGCACCAATCAAAAGGAGGACAACTGCGACAATTCGTACTTTCCACATAATGCTCAGAGTATGCCACGAGTAGCGTTTAGGGGCTAGGGGTGAGCGTTTAGAGAGGAAAACAGGCAATACGTGCTAAACCCGGGTTTAGCACAAGCTGTATACATCAAAGAATTAGACGACCTTTTTAAGGGCAAGGAGATTTGTGAAAATTTCAACTACTGCAATAGGGCCAACACCTCCAGGAACTGGCGTAAAGACGGAAGCTTTCTCGGCGCACGCTGGGTCAGCGTCCCCCACTACCATTCCACCTGATTCACTTGTCCCGCCATCAATAATGACGACGCCTTCTTTAATCATATCTGTCTTCAAGAGCGCGGGAACACCTGCACCAGAAATAATAATGTCGGCATTTCTCGTTGCCGACGCAACATCGTCACCTTTTATAAGAGTGCGAACATTTGCACCAAGTCTTTCAAACAACACTCCTGCTGGTTTTCCTACCAATCTCCCTCCACCTATCAAAACCATGTTCGCTCCTTTTATCTCTACATTGTTTCGCTTCATGATGTACCACATGGCGGCAGGCACTGGAGGAATGGCTGGAAAATTATTCTGCGCAAAAAGTTCAAACGCAGGGTCACTCAAGACATCAACATCGAGCATTTTAGGAATGGCATTTTTTGCTATATCAACATCAATACCTGAAGGTAATGGGAGCTGAAGAATAACGCCATCATGCTTCCCCGCCTGCCTTGTTGCTTCCATTATCTCCTCAAGCGTTGCAGTCTCAGGAAGACGATACTCTTCTACGTGAATACCCAAATCCGTGGCGGCACGTTTTTTAATACCAACATACGACTGAGTCACTGGACTTGTTGTCGCAATAACGACCCCTAAAGAAAGTGCGCCAAATTTTTGGCGTTCGATTTTCAGTTCTTCTTTCCGTTCTGCTGCAAGTTTGCGACCGTCAATTATCATGCTGGAATCATAACTCAAAAAGAAATAATTCTATAGCGACAAATCATACAAAATAAAGAACTGAGCACGCTCAGTTCTTTCAAATAAAAAATTAAACTCCAAACAATTTCTTCAATTCAGCCACCCCCTCCTCAAGAGATACTTCGGGTGTCCAATTCAGAAACTCCTTCGCCCGAGTGATATCCGCTCTCGTGTGGCGGGGTTCTAGTCGAGGCTCAATATGTACAGTGGTTCCCCCAATTAATTCTGCAAGGGCATTCACAGACACTTCCTGTCCTCGTCCTAAGTTTATTACTTCCCCTTTTCCTACATGCTCGCTTCTCGCGGCAAGTATCATACCGCGGACGATATCCTGCACATGGGTGAAATCCCGAGTCTGTTGCCCATCTCCGGTAATCGTGAGTGGAACCCCATCTTTCTTTTGTTTCAAAAACTTACCTATCACGAGTGCATATGCACCCTCAGGATCAAGTCGGGACCCATATACATTGAAAAACCGCAATGACACCGTGGAAAGCCCATACACTTCACTAAAAACCCGACAGTACAACTCGCCAACATATTTTTGAAGCGCATAGGGGCTCAGTGGTTGTGGTGGCACATCTTCGGAAAGCGGTAGAGTTTCTTGATTGCCGTATGCGGAACTTGAAGCTGCATATACAACACGCTTTACTCCAGCATCTTTTGAAGCTTTTAAAACTGCCAAGGTACCCCCAACATTCACTGAGTTGGTCTCTTCAGGATACTCAATTGAATACTGCACCCGTGGAAGAGCTGCGAGATGAAAGACGAATTCACTACCTGCAATAATTGGAGCTATCGCCTTGGAATCGCGTACATCTACAACATGCAATGTTGCGTCTTTATGTACATTGTCTCGCTTTCCCCCAGATAGGTCGTCTATGACGGACACAGCAAATCCCTCCTTAATAAGCGCATCAACCACATGGGACCCAACAAACCCAGCGCCACCAGTTACAACCGCTTTCTTTGTACTGCTCATAGTGATTCAGTTTACCTTGTTACATACTGCTTAACAATTTACTAACTCTTTAAAATTAAGAATGGTTTCCAAGGCGTTTTATACGATATAAAAAAATATCTAACAAAGCAGACCCTGCTCGTGTAACAGAAAAAAATCAGCTAGCGACTAGCCCGCGAAACGAGAATCTTAATAGTGCGCAGAACTATCTCCATATCAAGTGCAAACGAGCGATGCTTGAAATAATACAAATCGTAGGACAGTTTTTGCTTTGTTGCCTCAACATCAAGCTTAAACTTTGGCGGAGACGCGTGCTTTATTTGTGCCCACCCAGAAATACCCGGCTGTATGAGATGCCTAGTTTCATAATATGGGATTACCCGTGCATATTCAGTAACAAAATGAGGTATCTCAGGGCGTGGTCCGATTAATGCAATATCTCCTCGAAGCACATTCCAGAATTGCGGTATCTCATCAATTTGAGTTCGTCGCAAAAACGCACCTAAGCGTGTGACACGATTATGCTTCTTTTTTTCTGGATCTTCTCCGTCGTCAAACAGCATCGTACGAAATTTAATGATTGAAATTATACGGTTACCTTTCCCAATGCGTTTCTGGAAAATAAAAGGCTTCCTTCCTTCTCCAACGGCGAGCAGGAGCGCGATAATTAACATGAGTGGCAATAAACATATGAGTGCACATAAAGCAAGAATGATGTCAGTCACTCTCTTAAGAACATCATAGAGCGCCGTTGGAGTTCGAGCACGGGCACCTAAAAACCAGCGAGTATCAAGCGATGCCAGTGCGACCGAATCAAATAAATCTTCATATAGATTCGGAAGATCAATGAAGATAGCACTTGAGAGCATGAGCGCGTCCCACTCCTTTGAAAAACTTTGGTCTCGAAGATACCCAAATGGCATAACGACAATAGATACACCTGTCTCTTTAAGATGTGAAAGAATAGTTTTCTGAATTTCCTCTACAGAGCGCCCCCCCATGTCGACATGCGCAACAAACCGCATGGCGTAGCGTGTGTTGCCATTTACTTCCCTCATAACATCTTCAGCCTCCTTTCCTTCGCCTACTAACAATGCTGGAGCAGGTTTCACCACAGACAGAAATGGGAAAAGATATAAACGCCAGGCAGAAACGAATATCGTGGAAAGGATAAGGTAGATAACAAGATTCGTTTTAGGTTGAATGCCGAAATACGGCACCAAGAAAAAAAATATTGCTGCAAGCGCAATATTCGCCACTTGCGCATAAAACACCATTTCAGGAAGCTTCGATTTTACAAGGAGTGTATGTTTCTCATAGAGACCCGCGATAAGAAAAACGAGTACTGAAAAAAGAAAAAGAAACGAAAAAGGCACGAAGTGAGTATATACAGTATGCGAATCTGGAAAAGCCGAATAGCGTAAAAGAAGCGTCGCCCATAGAGAAAAAGCGAGAAAACATAGGTCTCCAATTAGAAGTATGAACGCCTCCCGACGAAGATTTAAAAACATTTGATGAGAGAATAGTACATGAGAAATAGGGAGCCACAAAACGCTCATTCCTCTGATACCCTGTACTACAGCCATTGGTTCCAAGAGAAACATGAAAAAAAAGATACTTTTTATCATCACGAAATCAAACTGGGGAGGCGCTCAGCGCTATGTGTTTGACCTTGCTGTATCACTTTCATCTTCCTATGAGTGCACCGTTGCTCTCGGGGGGAACGGTCTACTTCGCACAAAACTTGAAGCAGCAGGAATAGAAACGATCTCTATTCCGTCACTCGAGCGAGATATTTCGATACAAAAAGAATTCGCAACCTTCTTTTTTTTAATGAAGCTTTTGCAAAAAGAATCATATGCCATCGTGCATCTCAACAGCTCAAAGGCAGGGGGCTTAGGTGCGCTCGCCGCCAGACTCTCTCATGTCCCTCGAATAATTTTCACTGCCCATGGTTGGCCATTTAACGAACCGCGAGGTCTTCTCTCTCGTGGAGCAATGCATATAGCCAGCTCCATTACTGCCTTCTTGAGTGACGCGGTCATTACCGTCTCCCAAAAAGACTACGCGCAAGGAATTCGAATGCCAGGAATGCGAAAAAAGATTTTCTATATTCCACTTGGCATCGACACCCTTCCCACCGCATACCAGTCTGAAGATGAGGCGCGAGAATTTCTTCTTCAAACTCCTGCATTTGCACAATTTCACAACGGACAAGAAAAAAGGCTCACCATGCTCGGCGCACACCGCATCATTGGCACTATAGGCGAACTCACTAAAAACAAAGGTATTGAATATGGGATACAAGCGATTGCGGTACTCAATAAGAAAACACAGCAAAAAAGTCACTTCTACATCCTTATCGGAGATGGGGAAGAAAAGACGAAGCTCGAGAATACTGCAAAAAATCTTGGTGTTGCCGATCAAATATTTTTTATTGGTTTTATCCCAGATGCATGGAAATACCTTCACGCCTTCGACTGTTTCTTACTCCCTTCCCTCAAAGAAGGTCTGCCCTATGTCGCCCTAGAAGCTATCCGAGCAACATGCCCGATTGTTGCAACCTCTGTTGGAGGCATCCCTGACGTTATGCGCACATACCCTAAGGGTATGCTTGTTCCGCCAAAAAATCCTGGAGAAATCGCTCGAGCAATTCTTGCACTCAGCACTACTGAGAATACAAACGAAACATCGAGCGAAAAAAACACCCTGGTGACGATGCTTATCGAAACAAAAAAAGTTTACGAACCAATACCTACCACCTCGTAGCGCGCATCTTCGTGCACCTCTCGCCCATACTGTCGCATGGCGTTCACAATTCCCAAAAGTGCGTAACTCGTAATAATGTGAGAACCGCCATAGCTCATAAATGGAAGAGGAACTCCCGTCACTGGCATTATTCCTACATTCATTCCGATGTGTATTATTGCGTGTATTCCAAAGAGTGATGCCACACCCAGCATAAAAAATGTTTCAAAATTAGTCGCACCTTTCTTTGCGTTATCAATCAACCGATAAAATAAAAGTCCGAAAAGGCCAAGTAAAATAAGCGTCCCAATCAAACCCCACTCTTCAGCAAATGCTGCAAAAATAAAGTCGGTTTGATTTTCAGGCAGGAACTGAAGCCTCGATTGTGTTCCGTAGCCGATTCCCTTTCCTAGGATGCCACCAGAACCAACTGCAACAGTCGATTGAAATGCGTTATACCCTGCACCAGAAATATCAGCCAAAGGGTGCACGAAAGTCATAATTCGTGCCTTCTGGTATGGCGCAAACGCAAAAATCCAAAGAAGCGAGACTATTGCCACACCCCCTCCAGCCAAGAGGAGGAGATGTCGAACAGGAATACCTGCGAGCAAGACCATCGCCATCCACAAGCCTGCCACAATGACCGCTGAACCAAAATCGGGCTGTAAAAACAACAGTACAAATATAAAAAAAGTATACGCACCCGAAACGAGAATATGCCGAATCTGTGCAATTTCAATATGCCGACGAGAAAAATACTTTGCTAGAACAAGAATGAGCGCAAACTTCGCAGGATCAACTGGTTGCACCGCAAACGCTCCAAGATTGAACCAACTCTGCGCACCTTTAAACACAGAACCTACCGCAAAGAGAAGTCCGAGAAAGAAAATAGCAATCGCATATATGAACACCACAACACCCGTACGGCGCAGAAATCGAAAATCAACTGCGCTTGCTAGGAAAAAAACTCCCACTCCAAGCAGCAACCAGATAATTTGGTGCGATGCATATTGGTTCTCCGTGCCGAACCCAAACATACTTGCAAGTCCTGCAAGCGAAATGAGTACTGCACTCCCGAGCAATAACCAATCGACACGACGAAAAAATGACATCATTATCTTTTTACCTAACAATCATTTAGTGCGTGCAACAATATCGGTACGAACAACTTGACGTGGGAAAGGCTCCTGCCACGTAAAGACGGCATCGTGTGATCCTTTCGCTGGCAATGAATCAAACTTTGTTTGTGATGCTGTAATAATAATATCGTCCGCATCATACAGAAGCGCCGTAAGTGTGGTCCCGTACACCGGCAGAGCCGTTTTGTTTTCAACGTGTGCAGTGAGCGTTAAAGTATCCTGATTAAGTTCACGTGAAGTTATCTGAATAGGCTCTGTAGGTCTCTCCATTTTCACCCACACAGCGTTGCCAAAAGTGATAAAAGTACGTGCAGGTATACGTTCTCCCGTTAGAATATTTGCTTCAAAGAGTGGAACCACTTCTCCAGGGTACAGAAACATAACCCCACGGCGCTCTGCAATTAAAATATTTTTTGCATCAAAAACTTGAAATGTGTATGGAAGCGCCTCAGTGCCAGCAGAAGATTCAGGATTACGGACTAGTGCAACTGCATGATACACACCTGGGGCAACAGCAACTGAACGTGCCCAAAGAGCGGACACCCGAGGAGCTTGGCACAAGGTTGCACACACTCCACCGCAATCAATCCCCTCTTCATTTTGATTCAGAATGTTATCAGAGCACGTAGGAAGACGAAAGAAAAATAAAAACCACACACCAGCGAGAATCAAAATAATCCCTAGAAATATACTCCCCGCATATAAAGTTTGCCGTTTTTCTGCCCAACGCATGAGAACAGCTTAACAGATTTAATCTATCAGGCGATGCCTCATTGGTTCCGCTAGGAAAACACCCAGCTTTTTAATCACAAAACCTGCGCTACGGCAGGTTTTGTGATTAAAAATTTAATTTCGAGTCTCTTGTTTTTGAAATTAGTGGTCTCCCCACTCTCCTACGTGGAGATCTAATGCTCTCAACAATTTATGAGCGAGATCTCTCATCTTATCGGGATGTTCTGGAGGACGTGCAGACTCTGATCCATGCAAAAGACCCCTTATCAATGCGCCGACAGACGCTTCACTATGTGTTGGATTGCCACCACGGGGCGCATGAATGTCTTCAAAATCCATAAAAAAAATAAAATACACCCAAATCAATGGGCTGTTAATTTGTAACGCTGTATCAAGTCCTCTGTTCTGGCGATTAGCTACTCTCCCCTTTCGAGTACCATCGCTACAACCATGCTTAACTGCCGAGTTCGGAATGGGATCGGGTGTGACCACGGCGTCAAATCACCAGAACACAAGATTCGATACACTTCACTCATCACAAAGAAAACACCGAGCACAATATTTCGTTAATAGATTTTCATGCTTCCCCGCAGAATCGGCGAATTAGTACTTCTTGGCTCAATGCATTACTGCATGTACACCTAAAGCCTATCAACGTGATCATCTCTCACGGGCCTTAACGATACCTAATCTTGGAGGAGGCTTCCCGCTTAGATGCTTTCAGCGGTTATCCCTTCCCGACATAGCTACTCTGCAATGCTCCTGGCGGAACAACAGATAGACCAGAGGTCAGTTCATCCCGGTCCTCTCGTACTAAGGACGACTCTCCTCAAGTATCAACGCTCATAGTAGATAGGAGACCAACCTGTCTCACGCATGTTTTCACGAATTACCTTCGTGCATTGGACTGTAACTTCATCCGTTCTGGATGTTCAACATTCAGTCTCTAGGGGCAAGAAGAAGTGGGCAGTGTACAGATTGCAGTATGCAGAATGAATTTTCTGCTAACTGCGTACTGACAACTACTTTCTGCGTCTATTCCCTCGGTATTACCCTTCACACGAATGTGAATTGGGCTTCACCGATATAAGTTGATTTCTTCTTGCATGTTCCCATGCAAGACCGCCGTGATTGGTTGACTCTTTACTCTTTTTTCTGACGAAAAACCTTTTATATATTTCGGATAACTTTCATTTTCTCGATCGGGTTCAGACTGTCCAAGCGCCGAAAAATTTTCAGCAACTGAACGGTCTGAACCCAGCTCGCGTACCACTTTAATTGGCGAACAGCCAAACCCTTGGAACCTTCTCCAGCTCCGGGATGTGGTGAGCCGACATCGAGGTGCCGAACTCCGCCGTCGCTATGGACGCTTAGGCGGAACTAGCCTGTTATCCCCAGAGTAACTTTTATCCGTTGGGCTTCCCCTGCATCTAATGCATAAGGTCGGATCACTATGCTCCACTTTCGTGTCTGCTCGACATGTACGTCTCGCAGTTAAGCCAGCTTGTGCCATTACACGACCGGCACGGTTTCCATTCGCGCCTAGCTGACCTTTGTAGGCTCCTCCGTTACTTTTTGGGAGGAGAGCGCCCCACTCAAACTGCCTGCCACGCACTGTCTCCCAGGTGTTTTGCCTGAGGTTAGAAATTGCAACACATAAGAACGGTATTTCACTGTTGAGTCCACGCCAACCAAAATCAGCGCTTCAACCTCTCCCGTCTATGCTACGCATATGCATCGCAATCCCAATACGAAGCTACAGTAAAGCTTCTGGGGTCTTTTCGTCTAACTATGAGTAACCGGCATCTTCACCGGTATTGTATTTTCACCGAGCAAGTCCTCGAGACAGTTTCCAACTCGTTACACCATTCGTGCACGTCTGAACTTACCAGACAAGGAATTACGCTACCTTAGGACGATTATAGTTATCGCCGACATTGACCAGGGCTTATAAAGTCCAGCACACAGTATTGCTACCATGCACCAACCTTAGTTGACCTTCTGGCATTGGTCAGGTGTCACCCCCTATACATCCTCTTGCGAGTTCGCAGGGAGCTGTGTTTTTGATAAACAGTCGATTGGAAATCTTTCGCTGCGGCCTCCTAACTTAATAGGAGGCGGGCCTTATCCCGAAGTTACGGCCGCTGTTTTGCCGAGTTCCTTGAGGACCTCTCACTCGTTCGCCTTGGTCTACTCGACCTGATCACCTGTGTTGGTTTGCGGTACGGTCTCTCGCTGGCTATAGCTTAGAAGATTTTCTTGGAAGCGTGCTCCATGGTATTCCTCCTGACGAATCAAGAAGTTTATGCTTCGCTTGGGGTAATGTATCCCGGATTTTCCTGAAGATACGCCCTCACGCTACAAACACAAATCCAATTATGTGCACCATGTACAACCCTCCGTCTCTCCATCGCACCAGCGCGAGGTTAGGGAATATTAACCCTATGTCCATCGCGTTCGGCTTTCGCCATTTGCTTAGGCCCGACTAACCCTTGGCTGATTATCAGTGCCAAGGAAACCTCGATCTTTCGGCGTACGGGGTTCTCACCCGTATTGTGGTTACTTGTGCCGGCATTCTCACTTCCAAACGCTCCAGAATGGGTCACCCCTTATCCTTCATCGCGGTTTGGAACGCTCTCCTACCGCTCAATGCAAACGGATTCGCATTAAGCCCTCAGTTTCGGTATCGTGCTTAGCCCCGATTATCTTCGGCGCAGAAGTTCTCGATGAGTGAGCTGTTACGCTTTCTTTAAATGGTGGCTGCTTCTAAGCCAACATCCTCACTGTCTTAGAACTTCCACTTCCTTGTGATGCACTCAGCACGAATTTAGGGACCTTAACTTGAGATCTAGGCTCTTCCCTTCTCGACATATGGAGCTTAGCCCCCATCGTCTAACTGCCTGACTGCGCTCGCCGGTATTCGGAGTTTGATAGGATCAACGAGATTGCTCCCTGTTTGATCCTTCCAGTGCTCTACCCCCGGGAGAAACATCAGACGCCAGCCCAAAAGCTGTTTCGGAGAGAACCAGCTATTACCAGGTTCGATAAGCTTTTCACTCCTTGTCACAAGTCATCCCAAGACGTTATACGATCAACGGGTTCGGGCCTCCATCTGTCTTTCGACAAACTTCACCCTGCTCATGACAAGCTCACCTGGCTTCGGGTCTTACGCACGCGACTTTTCGCGCTATTCACACTCGGTTTCCCTTCGGCTCCGGGCTAACGCCCTTAGCCATGCCGTGTGCGTAAACTCGCCGGCTCATTCTTCAATAGGCACGCCGTCGAGGTGCATGCACCTCTTCGACTCCTTGTAGATGTGTGGTTTCAGAACTATTTCACTGTCCTCATCGGACTACTTTTCACCTTTCCCTCACGGTACTGGTTCACTATCGATCTCTATAGATATTTAGCCTTGCCGGTTAGTCCCGGCAGATTCATCCAAGCTATTCATGTCTCGGATTACTCAAGAACGACAACAAGAAAGTGACTTTTGTTTCGCGTACGGGACCGTTACCCTCTAGGGTTCTGCTTCCCAGCAGATTCCGCTACAAAAATCATTGATGACTTTCCTTCCATAAATGGAACGCTATCGCCTTACAACCCCCACGCATCACACTATGTACGATACTAAAATTTTTGAAGAATATTATTTCTTCAAATCTTTTTTTCTGCATCACACACATTGTGATGCGTAGGTTTGGGCTTCTCCCGTTTCGCTCGCCGCTACTCGGGGAATTCCAGAATCCCGGTCCCTCGGCAAAAATAAATTTGCAGAGAGACCGAGATATCCTGTTGGTCTCTTTTCCTCTAGGTACTGAGATGTTTCACTTCCCTAGGTGCGCTTCTCGAACACGCGCTCGAGATATCTTCCGTAAGAAGATGGGTTTCCCCATTCGGACATTTTCGGATCAATGCTTGCTCGTCAGCTCCCCGAAACTTTTCGCAGACAGGCTACGTCCTTCATCGCTCTATAGAGTCTAGGCATCCACCACACACCCTTCAAACTTCCACGAGGAAGCTTGAAAACCACATAACGATTCTGTTCAATTACGAACAGTGATTTTTATTATGCTCGGTGTTCTCTTTGTGATGAGTTGTCAATGAACTGATGAATGAGGGAACAAAAAAGGCCGCTTTTCGCGACCTCTGGTACAGGAGCTTAAAAGCTACTGTCTAGCGTCGCATTTCGCCTCTAGTGTTAGTACTCATAAACCTATGTAAGAGAATACGCCCCGAGCGAGCTTATGTCAAGGAAACGCAGGCTCGTTTGGCAAAATGAGCTCCCTAAAAAGGGTTCAAATAAAAAACCCTTTATTTAAAGGGTTTTACAGGAGAGCCTCTTTGAGTTGATTACCCTATCCACAGGATTTCCACTCCTAATTAGGTGCTAGGTTTTAGGGACTAGGTTCTAGCTTTGGGACAAAAATACCCTAAGGTTTCACCTTAGGGTATAGATATAAGTTATCGCTACAAAAATCTAAGGTTGCGGAGATTGAGAAATACTTAACAAAGCTCCAGCTTCTGCTTCTACGCGACGCTTCTCGTCAGGTGTAAGTGGTGAAAAAATTTCCATCACCCGCTCAACAAGCGGAGCTGTTTTTAAATCTCCGCTACCAGCCATTCGTATCTTTCGTATGAGTCCTGCGACTGGCTCTGAACGTGGATGCAATCCTTCTGCCATACAACAATGCTACTTTCCCATTACAAAAGAGTCAAGAAGAATAAAAAAACACCCGCTCTTTCGAGCGGGTGTTTTAAGCTGAAAGCTAGAAGCTGTAAGCTAACAGCTTTCGCACTTTGTGCGAACTAGTTCTTGTGTCCAACTTCTGAGCGAATTTTTTCGATGTAGCGAGCTGCTGCATCTTGACCACCGAGACCAAACGCAAGTCCGACTGCGAGTGATACTGCAATCACAATTCCTGTGAAGAGTGTTTGCACAAAAGGAGTTGCAACTTGAAGTTGCGAGAGAACAGCGAGGATTGTGAAAACCCAAATTGCCCACTTCGCAACATGTCCTGCAAGACTAGCTGAGCGAACGCCCGCTGCCTTTGCTGAACCAGTAACAATGTCTTTCGCAAACTGTGCGAGCATTGCACCAACAAGTACCATGAGTGCCGCAACAATTACTTGTGGCAAGTATGCAAGAACTACTGTCTGCAAGAAGACACTCACTTGTGTAAGTCCGAGAACTTCAAGTGCTGCCATCAAGAAGACGATAACGAAAAACCACTTCACTAAAGCACCGAGGAATGCTCCGGTGTTCAATGTAAAACCAGCGCGCTCGACGAGATCGTTCAAGCCAGTCTTTTTAAGTGCTCCGTCAATTTTGAGCGTACCCAAAACTTGTGAAATGACGCTACCGAGTGCTGCGCCCACAACCCATCCAAAAGCGAGAATAATAATCGCAACGAGTACATTTGGAACGAAGCTAACGAGCGTAAGCCAGAGATTCTGGAACGAGTGCGTTAATACTTCTGCCCATGTTTGAATAATCATAGAGGAAACGTTATACAATAAATAAAATTAATAATGAAGGACTTTATGTCCCTCCTACCGCTCGCTTCACCTTCGGTTCAGCATTAGCGGTTTCCGCTTTGCGGAACCGGAAGAAACATGAAGCAGTTCATGTTTCTTCCTACTTAAAATGGTAGCACATTGTAGAGGTGCTGGAGGGTGGATGTGGATAGCAGAATAGCCACTAGCCAATAGGGGTTAAGCCACTAGGGAACATCTGAAACTCCCTAAACCCTAGTGGCTAAACCCTCGTTCAACGGCGGCCAATGATGGTACGGTGTTTGAATTCCAAGACATCGCGAAGCATTCGGTCGCGCGCTTCAAGACGCTCAGCGTATTCCCCTCTCTCTAGTACAGCATAGCGAAGCGGTAGTGCAGACATGCGCTCAACCGCACGCACCGATGTAGCGATTCGTGGATCGTTTGGTTTTTTAGTCACAATCAAAATATCAATAAGTCCTCTCTCTTCCCCAGCAAGTATGCCTGCAACAACAAGAAGCGTAATACCAGAGACACCCCTAAATGCTGATGCAATAGAAGAATCATCAGGAAGTGTTACTGACTCAAGAAATGCACGGAAAGGAGCGGTGAGCGGATGAGACGTGTTTAAACTCCAGAGCATATTTTTGCCCTGTGTCCGTGAAGTGAGGATGCCATAATTTTTAAGCGCCCGAAGTTCATGCACCGTAATAGCTTTAGGAATGCCAGTAGTGTTTGAGGCAACGAGAGTGGATATACGGACATCTGGTTGAAATAAGAAAAACTTCAAAAGCTTCAGACGCGGAATCGAGGAACAGAGTTGAATGATATCTTTGAACATGCAGAGTATTGTACCTGCACCTTTCTGAAAAACCAAAAATTGAAAAAATCACGAAAAACAGCAAAAATCTCTGTATAGTATAATTTAACGGTCGTTAAATTATACTATACAATCAAAAAAACCGAGGTGAGTGAGTTATGGAGAGAGTTGCAAAAAGGAATGGAACGGTGCGTAAGAGAAATTAGTGTGCGCAATAAAAAACACCCCGAGCGAGGTGTTTTTTATTTGAGAGTGACGAACAAAAATTATGCGAGCTCAACCTTTCCGCCTGCTTCCTCAATTTTCTTCTTGAGAGCTTCAGCGTCTTCTTTCTTGACCCCTTCCTTCAATACTGAAGGAGCGGCATCAATAAGATCTTTTGCTTCTTTAAGTCCGAGAGCAAGAGCTTCTTTAACTACTTTGATGACGGCAATCTTAGTTGCGCCTGCATCAGTAAGTTTAATGGTGAACATTGATTTTTCTTCTGCGGCTTCACCTGCTACTGCAGGACCTGCCGATGCAACTGCGGTTGCAGAAACACCCCACTTCTCTTCTATTGCCTTGACGAGTGTATTCAATTCAAGGACTGTCATCTTCTCTACTGCTTCAATAACTTGTTCTTGTGTCATAAATTAATTTATTAGGTTTCAGCTGCCAGCTGTCGGCTTTCAGCTTGAGCTTCTGAATTAAAAGCTAAAAGCTGGCACCTGAAAGCTGGAAGCTTTACTAGACTTTGGTTTTCCCTACCTCAGCAAGTGCTATCGCAAAACGCTGAATAGGAGAATTAATAACATTGACGAACATTCCGCGAAGTACTGCAACTGGAGGAATGGTAGCCACAGCAACAATTTCTGTTCCTGAGAGATACTTCCCTTCTAGTGCACCCCCCAGGAATACAAGCTTGCCCTTCAATTTCTTGACGAACGCTTGCAAACTTCTCGCTGGCGCTGTGATGTCGGATTCCACACCCTCTACTTCAGAGAGATAGGCAAAGGCGACTTCACCAGTTAATTCTGGCATCTCACCAGAAAAACCTTTCGCATCGAGTGCCTTCTTCAAGAGCGTCTTCTTAACGACGGTGTACTTCACACCCTCGCTTTTGAGTGCATCTCGAAGTTCGTTTACTTCATGAACTGTCACTCCTCTAAAAGAAACAAAGACAATAGACACTGCTTTCAGAAGTGCATCAGTTGTTCCCTTTAAGAGTGACTCTTTTTTTGCTCGAGTAATGGCCACGTTAGTTTTTGTTACGAACAAAGTGAGTTAGAAAATCTTACGCCCTGTTAAATCCCCGGAACGGGGACGCTTCGGAACGAAGCGTATTTAATAGGGTTAACAAAATCTAATCACTTCACTCAAGATTTTCTAAACACACGTTCTTACTAGGAGTTTCGAGGCGGATCGACCGCACCCTCGACTTCGGTAGGTGGCTAGTAGCCATTGACCCTTTCGGGACCCACTGTCTCCAGTCGTGCTACGAGGTACAGTATCACGAACCTGCCAATATACGCAAACTCAGGCTCTCCAGATACCCAGACTTAGGCAGATTTCGCTGCAACTCCAAATACAGTCAAAAATAGGAAGCTAATAAGAATGATGACTGAAAAAGCGAGGAGAAACCGAAAAAATCCCGGTGTAAAAAACTTTTTCATGTAATTTTTACTTTATTGTGGAAGTCGTGCGATCTCTGCTCCGATCGACTCTACATGCGCAACATCATTTTGCTCTCGAGCTATTGTGAGTGCCTTCGTAAATGCATCACGAGCTTTTACGGTGTCTCCAGTATCACGGTAGTACCCACCAAGCATTACTAACGGGTCAGGGTTTGCAGGAAATTTCTTTGATGCTGATACTAGAATATCTACAGCTGAGGTTGTGTTTTGCTTGTAGAGATAGCGATAGAGTTCGTGAAGTTCGAAGTACGGTGTTATTGAGTTTGGATTTGCTTGAATGGATTGCTTAAAATAACTCTCCGACTTTGGGAAATCTTTCAAATCAAACTTATAGAGTTTGCCGAGATTGTCGTACGCTGTAGAAACTCCTGGAGCTGGAACTACCTTCAAGAGAAACTCCCATACACCAATTGCTCCTTCGTAGTCGTTTGCACTATGGTACAGAACGCCAAGCGTAAACCAATCATCCGCACGATTTAGATCTTTCTTTAAGCGAGCCAGTACCACATCAGCATTCTTTTGAATTGCAGTCCGAGCTACCTCTGGCACCGATGCACCAAAGTGAATCCCCCGCTCAAGACTTGGTGCCAAGTCTTTTATTTGTACCTCCGGCTCAAGTTCGATGGTGTAATTGGGAGTAGTAGTTGCCCCATCGAAATTTATAGCAACACTTGCTTCTGGATTTTTTTGTCTAGAGGCAAAATAAGCAATACCAACAAGAACACCAATGACAACAAGAACGCCTGTAACAAATAATACTGTTTTTGATTTCATACATTCATTCTAAACCAACGAATCTACTAATACAAAGAACACGGAAGTTTAGACTTTGCACCTCTTACAAATAGAAACCGCCAATCATGTGGGACCTCCGAGGTCCCACATGATCTATCTTACTTCTACCCTTGGTGGGGTACGCAAAAACCCACCCCGTGAGGGGTGGGTTTTTGTTGCTAACCAAATGTGTTAGCTAGAGCAAGGCTTAGTGCGAGCGAGTCGCAAACAAGCCACCTGCTGGAAGACCTGAGACACCGTAACCGTTTGTCCAGTCCTGATCTGCACGAACCGCTGTGGTTGTGGAGTTAGGAGACCAAACAAAAGTGTTAGTAGCTGAGTCAACACCAGTAGAACTTGTCATAAGCAATGGGTTTGCACCAACTGCAGCTGCTGTTGATGGGAACGCTGAAGATCCGAGGAGCTTCGTTGTTACCGCAGCACCTGTAGCACTACCCGAGACTGAGCCACGGACCTCGAAGTATCGAGTGCCGCCTGCAGGAATCTGGATAGATGTTGCTGTACCACCTGAATTTGTTACTCCAACTACTACATTGCCCGTACCTGGGACAGTTGCATCGTCAGTTGCCTGAAGATCACCGCTCGTGCTGATACCCGAGATTGCCTGCGAGTATCCAGAATCGGTGAATCCGTAGATTGTGACGTTTGTAACTGAAGCGGTCGTTGTTGCGAGGTTAAGCGCAAACTGTGTGATGCCAAGAGGACCCTTTGCATCAGCAGTTACCTTGAATCGCATAAGGCGACCATCGGCAAGACCTGTAGTGCCGTTGACTGTTGAGTCAAGAGCGAATACTGGGAACGACTTCATGATACGAACTCCTGATGAAGCTGATGAACCTGTTGGGGAGATAGTGATGCCTGAAGAAGCGCCAGTACCTTCCGAGTTCAAGTAATCAACTGCCAAAAGATGACCAGAGAATGCAACTGCTTCACCAGTACCAACATTGTTGATGTCAGCCTTGATGGTAAGAGTTACATCTGTGTTCTTTGGAAGAGAAACAATCGATGTGAGTGTTGAAGTTGCTGAAGCGTTCGAACCTGAGAAGTATGCCTCGCCTACCTTTGTTGCACCATTCCAAATCGTTGCCTTTACGAGGTCAGACGATGAAGATGAAGCTGTGTTGGTAAGAGTAAGACCGACTTTCGTCAAGTTGACTGCTTCGTTTGAAGCGCGGAACTTAAGGGCGCCGACAACTACATCAGTTGAGCCAGCTGAAACGAGCGTGAAGCCTGGGCTTGACGCATCGAGAGCAACTGTAGCAGAACCAGCAGCGACGGTCATCGTGACTGCAGAGTCAGATGTGTCAGTGCCTGTGATTGTTGTACCTGAAGTTGCACCTGTGAAGGTGTAGGCAGAAGCTGCACCAGCATCGAATGCGAATGTTCCGTTATTCGCTGCCGAACCAGAGACATTACATTTGATACCGATAGTCTTAACTGTGCCCTTTGCAACTGTAACAGGGTTATCAAGTGTGAATGTCTGAGTTGCACCTGATGTACCTGAAGGATTTACAACATTCGAACCTGTCGAAAGTTGAGTTGTGCCATCGTACGCTGCGCAGGCAGTGAGGTCAGTGACCGCACCAGTTGCGAAGGTAAGAACGGTAGGAATTGAAGAGAATCGTACATCTTCACCTGATTGCGTTGCATCGTATTGGAAGTTCACAAACAAAGTTTGTGAGCCACCAGCGGTGATGTTCTGCGAAGCAGGAGATGTAGCACGACCAACTGCAACTGCACCTGCCTTCACGGTCATGGTGTTCATAGTGAACGTACCATTTGACGAAAGTGAGATTGTGTTGCCAGTTGTTTCACCCTTTACGTTGGTCCATCCAGACGAAGGAACTGTGGTGACAATGTATGTACCACCGTTTCCGATGTTTGAAGCAACCTTACCGCGGAGTGTGTAGACACCTCTTCCAACCTTGTAGGTGATTGAATCAGTGAAGGTAGCTGTTTGAGTCGTTGCTGAAGCGTAAACGCCATCAACAGGACCTGCAACTACTGCACCGTTCTGATCAACAATCGTAAGATTGGTAAGGAGACCAGTACCTGAACCAGTTGTTGAAGCGATAGTGAAGACAGTTGACTGAACAGTCATTGCCTCACCCTTCAAGTCAACTACGTAACCGCCGAGAGGCTGATTAGGAAGATTGATTGCGATGTTCTGCGCAGGAACTTCGTTTGCCTTGCCGATCGATGTAATCGATGCGCCAGAGACAGTTACCTGAGTAGAGTATACGAACGGAGTTCCGCTCGTAATAGTGATCGTACCGCGAGACGTTGGAACAGAAGATGCACCTACTGCTGGCGAAACGCCGTAGCCGTAAGTCTCACCTGTTGCGTAGATATCTGTAGTCTTGTCAACATCGAAGACAACAGTGCGGTTAGCCGCACCTGCACCAACAATGTCGTACTGGACATAGAGATCAACCTGGTTTCCCTTTGGAATAACTACACCTGAACCAAGGTTCGTGTCGTAGTATTTTCCGTCTGCAGAAACAGTAGCTGGATATGCTGTTCCGTTTACGACTGTCATTACGTTTGCAATGTCAGTAGATGATACGGAGCCAGTTTGATTCCAACGAACGCTCTTGAGACGAAGATCCTCAGCAGATCCTGCTGTAAGGCGAAGACCTGTTGACTTGTAGGCTGTTGTACCAATTTCCTTCGTTTGGTTCGAGTTTGAAGCGAACGCATTTGAAGTATTCAAGGTAATTGAACCTACAGTCAAAGTATTGTTGTTTGTGTTATGAGCACCGACGATTGGAAGTGAACCAGAAACGGTTGCTGAAGTGTTAACCGCAACAAGCGCGATACCTGGAGCTTCACCAACGTACGAAGTGAGTGACGAATTCATGTTTCCTGCAAGCAAGAATGTCTTCGTTGTTCCCTTTGCAACAGTGAAGGTACCACCGACAACTGTCTGGTGATTTGAGTTCAATGTCTTTGCGATACCAAGCTGCAACCCAGTTGACTCATCGATGAGGACGATACCAGCAAAAGCTGCATCCTGACCGAGTCCGTCTTTCTGGACCGTAACACCGTTCACAACTACATCGCCGTCAGCGCCTGCAGTGAGTGTGAAGCGAGTAAACGGAACGCGCGATGCACCTTGTGGTGAAAGCGAGTTTGCTGGTTGTGTACCTGCTGCGACAGCAAGGCCAGTACCTGTTGGTGTTGTCACTACTGGAGTGGAACCACCTGAAGTCTTGCCGAATGCTGCGCGAGAGATTGCACCGAAGTAGCCAGCTGCAGGAGAAACTCCCGCTGCCTTCTGCCATGCGATAACTGCAGTCACAGTCTGGGAACCGAAGTAGCCAGTTGCGCCTGCTGGAACCGAGTAGCCAGCTGCAATGAGTGCCTTCTGAAGACAAGTTACATCGTCACCTTTCGAGCCAACCGTGAGGTTTCTCGTGAAGGTACAACCGCCTGTCATTGAGCCGCCAGTCGAGCCTCCTGTTGGAGCTGTCCCATTGAGAGACGCACTAACGTTCGCAATAGTCGAAGCGTCAGCACCGAATGACTGCAAGAGAGAAACGATAGCTGAGATTTGTGAACTTGTGAGCGTTGCGGCTTCTGCCTTAGACGCTGTGAAAGTGAATGCAAATCCAGCTACCAACGAAACTGCAACGACGATCGCCGCAACTTTCGTGAGAGAACTGTTTACAATTGAAGTCATAGATACAATAATAATTTTCTAATTTTTGACGCCACACTCATTCACGCTTGAATTAAATAAAACGCGAGAATCAGTGGTGCGGGTGCGTGGACGCAAATCATTCGTTCGACCGAATAACTCACGACCCGCCGCATACCTGTTAATAAGTACGACTAAGAGTCGTCCTTTCTACCGTCGCTCGTTCGGAAGAGAAATAAAATTTCTCTTCCCTCACTCGCTAGGTAGTAAGCATAACGAGATGTCACACTCTCTGTCATTTCTTGTTCGGGAAAGAAATAGAATTTCTTTCTACTCACTTGAATGACAGCAAAGAACAACTAATTTTCTGTCTTCCGTAATTGAATCTAGAAAAATTTTCTAAACTTTTTTCAGAAGACAGCACAACTAAATTCCATCAACCCGTTCGCATTATTTCTAATGTAAACGGGACCAATGGTAAGAAGAAAAAATGGTCATGCAGGATATAGCCGTGGTGGGATAGTGCTTCCTTACAGTGATGTACGCATGCTTCATTTATTACAACGAAACCAAGGCGCACGCTTGAGATGTATTCCGGATATGAAAGATGTCAAAGTTCTGTTCGACCGGAAGCGCGCCACAACAACGCGCAACCGAACACCCAGTACGGGAGTTCACTTATTATACGTGCCCGCCCCGCTCTACATATTAGAACAGAGGGTTTGTATATGTGGACAACATAGACAACAAAAAGCCCGTTTCCGGGTTTGTTGCTGTCTATAGGATCATGCCATCCACAAATGAAATACTATCTGAAATAAGGCTCAAAAGCAAGAGAGCAGGGGTTAGCCAATAGCCACTAGGGTGTAGGGTATAGGGAGCTCCCCTAATGACTAAACCCTAGTGGCTATACCCTTACAGAAAAGCTTACGCTTTTCTGTAAGTACTCCATCTGCGCTCCCCTTCCTTTATAAGGGTGCCTGACTGAACAAGAGACAGAAGCTCCCGCTGCACTGTCTTTTCGCTACAACCAACGACTGATGCGGTGATGTCCTTTATAGAAAGTTTTTCTTTATTTTTGAAAACAGCGAGCACTAAATCCCTTCTATCGGACTGTCTTTTTTGAGGGGCGATTCTCAAAGTATTGTTTTTTATTCTGAGAGAATCTAAAGGACTTTTTGTAACATGTCCTATAGAAAAACTATTCGGAGCCTCTAGGTCAGAGAGGGCTTCCTCTATACGACCAACATGTTCAGAAATCTTCTCTTGATTGTCTCGGACAAAAGAAGCGAGTGAGGCATATTCATCTCCTATAAGTTTTGCGTTCATTGCCGATATCAACCCGCCCGCTTTTGCGGTCTCAAGTATTGCACCTATCTCCATACAACGAGCGCCAAAAGACTCTATGCTAGCGCCGTGAAGTTTTGCCTGATCTGTCGATCGATTAAGAAGGTCAAGCGCACACGAACGGAGACGCCCTCGTGCAGGTTCATCGGGAGACAAGAAGCCAGTAATTACATATAGGGCGGAGGCCAGTCTCTCAGACTTTTTAACAACAAAAGCATGATGTCCATTAGACAAAAGGTGTCCCAAATGGAAAGAAGCGCTTACACTGAGCGTTTTCTTATTTGTCTGATTACCTTGATTGTCTTTTATACTATCGGACATGTATGAAACGCTATCGGTCTTTAATTTCAAGGTCATTTTACCTCTAAGACCTTGTCCTTTGCAACCTCCGAGGTAAAAAACAAGAAACAAATTCCAAGTACCAAAAAGAAAGAGACTTGCGGGCAAGGCACCCAGACTCAAATCCTAAGAAACAAAGACGAATGTAAAGAGCTAAGAAGTAAGCTCCGAGTTTCAAAATTCGATCATGCCTGACGTCCTTAGTTCTCGGAATTTGGTTCTTGGTACTTCGTACTTATTTTAGAACTTAGTGTTTGAAATTTGATAATTTCTCTTTGAGATGCCGTGCTAAAATCCATCAATGGCAAAGAAAAAAAGAGAGAGGAATAGTAAGAAAAAATCTGGTATTCCTACCCCTTCTCTTTCGCTCAATCTAAAACCAGAAACCACAAAGAGTATCTACGGTATCCTTGCCATGGTTGCGGCGGCACTCTTTCTGTTAGGCCCTCTTGGTAAAGGGGGGCCTGCTGGCAATTTTATCTACGAAGCACTGAGTTCTTTTTTCGGCATCGGATACTTCCTTATTCCTGTTTCACTACTCCTCCTCGGTATCGGATTATTTCGACAACGAGAACATCCGGGCTTTGGTGGTACGCGAGTCTTTGGTGCATCGATTCTTTTTTTATCGGGCATTGCCATACTCTCACTTATTGATAACCACGGCGGACTTGCGGGACACTGGATCGCCCTCCCTTTCACTTCACTTTTTGATATCACTCTCGCCTCTATCATTCTTGGAGGTATCGCCGTTGTAGGGACTCTTCTTGCTCTCGATACACCACTTGGTATCCCGCACTTTGCGATGCCGCAATTTCAATTGCCTTGGTCAAAGAAAATACTTGAAGACGCCTCCGAGAAGCCCGCTGATGATGATGACGAAATAAAAATAGCAACTCCTCAAAACGAGGAAGAAGAGAAACCAATACGAAAGGAGAAAATAAAAGAAAAGAAAATAGAAGCCGAGCCAGAGGCAAGCTTTGCCTTTGCGCCAATTGGGCAAGCATACAATCCTCCCCCACTTTCATTATTGGAACGAGACAAAGGGAAGCCCGACAATGGGGATATTAAAGCGAACGCGAATCTCATTAAGCGAACACTCCAAAACTTCGGTATCACTGTAGAAATGGACGAGGTGTCTATTGGCCCTACCGTGACCCGCTATGCACTAAAACCTGCCGAAGGAGTTCGTCTACAAAAAATACTTTCTCTTCAAAACAATCTCGAGCTTGCACTCGCTGCACACCCTGTTCGTATTGAAGCCCCAATACCTGGAAAGTCTCTCGTCGGTATTGAAGTGCCTAACACTAAAAAATCAACGGTGGGCTTGGGGTCACTTCTTGGAGACACTAAGTTTGAGAGCGATAAACGACCTCTTATGGTTGCTCTTGGGCGTGACATCGCTGGCGCATCACATTTTGCAAACATCGGTAAGATGCCACACCTCCTCATTGCCGGTGCAACAGGTGCTGGCAAGTCAGTATCTATACATGCACTCATCACCTCCCTTCTCTACAGAAATGGCCCTTCAGCACTTCGCTTCATCATGATTGATCCAAAGCGCGTGGAACTCACTCTCTACAACCCTATCCCCCATCTTCTTACGCCAGTCATTACCGACCCAAAGAAAGCAATCCTCTCTTTGAAGTGGGCAGCGAAAGAAATGGAACGACGCTACACGATTCTTGAGACGCACGCAGTCCGCGATGTGCAGTCGTACCACGAGAACATCGCATCAAAATGGAAGCCTTCGACGACTTCACCGCAGGGAGGCGACGAAATGCCCGACCAAATGCCCTATATCGTGATTGTTGTCGATGAGCTTGCAGACATCATGCAAACATACCCACGAGAGCTCGAAGCTGCGATTGTGCGCCTTGCCCAGATGAGTCGTGCTGTTGGTATCCACCTGATTCTTTCAACACAACGCCCCTCAGTAAATGTCATTACTGGGCTCATTAAGGCAAACGTACCTGCGCGTATCGCCTTGCAGGTGGCATCACAAATCGACTCACGCACCATTCTTGACGCAGCAGGCGCAGAAAAACTCCTCGGGGCTGGCGACATGCTCTTCCAGTCTGCTGATATGTCAAAGCCACACCGTATCCAAACTGCCTTCATTTCTGAAAGTGAAGTAAAGACTGTTGTGGAATACATACGGAAACACAACGAGCCGTCACTCGACTCGATTACCCTCTCGAGCAATACACCAGACTCTCCAAATGCAATATTCTCAGCATCTTTGGAGGACGATGATGTCGATGACGACCTTTTTGCTGAAGCAAAACAAATAGTAGAAGAAGCAGGTAAGGCATCAACATCATACCTACAAAGAAAACTCCGCATCGGCTATGCCCGCGCTGCGAGACTTATGGATATTCTGGAAGACAAGGGCATCATAGGAGCAGCAGATGGTGCGAGACCTCGCGATGTCCTCACTACATCGGAAGGAGAAACAACTATGACTGAAGAAAACAATGGCACCGCGTAAATTTATTGCATTCACTCCTAAACGCACCGCCCTTTTTATTGGCGGGGTCGCCCTTCTAATAATTCTAGGCTATAGCGCGTACGCAGCACTTCCACTCATTCAAGGACCCTCACTCACCGCTACGGCAACTATGGATACCGCTACCGTCTTAGTAAGTGGCATGACGCGCCGTGTTGCATTTTTAGAGGTAAACGGTGCGCCAGTTCCCCTGCAGGAAAACGGGAGTTTTTTGGCAAAGCGCGCATACCCTCCGGGGTATACTGCCATCACCGTAACGGCACGAGACCGTTTCGGCAAAGGCGTTACTAAGAAACTCTCGTTGCTTAGTCCAAAGCAAGAAAAACCCTCCAATACAAAAGAAGAAGCGCCTATTAATTAAAAGCGATAATCTGGTCATCATGGCAATAAAAAAGAAAGCAGAGAAAGTATCAAAGCCTCCCGTAACATCAAATCAAACAGGTGGTCAAACTATTTCTGATAGAAAAGCTGCAATCAGTGAAGCTATCGCGAGTATAAAAACAAAATTCGGTGATGAATCAATTACAACTCTTGGTGCGAAACCAAAAGTTGGTGTTGATGCCATCCCTACAGGCTCCATTGGGCTCGACTGGGCGCTCGGCATCGGCGGAGTCCCCCGAGGTCGCATCATAGAAATTTTTGGACCTGAATCATCAGGAAAAACAACTCTTTCACTGCACATCATTGCAGAGGCACAGAAAAAAGGTGGGATTTGTGCATTCATTGACGCAGAGCACGCGCTCGACCCAGAGTATGCAAAAGTTCTTGGCGTTAAGATTGAAGACCTCCTCGTGTCGCAACCTGACACTGGTGAGCAATCACTTGAAATTACCGAGAGCTTGGTGCGCTCAGGAAAGATAGATGTAGTAGTGGTTGACTCTGTTGCAGCACTCACACCAAAAGACGAAATCGAAGGAGAGATGGGTCAACAGCACATGGGTAAACAGGCTAGGCTTATGTCTCAAGCTCTACGTAAGCTCACTGCAATCGTTGCCAAATCAAAGACGACTGTCATTTTCATCAACCAGATACGCATGCAAATTGGCGTTATGTTTGGCAACCCAGAAACAACCCCAGGAGGAAAGGCGTTGAAATTCTACACATCGGTACGCCTCGACATTCGTCGCATTGCTCAAATTAAAAAGGGCGAGGAAATTGTTGGTGGTCGTGTACGAGTGAAAGTGGTAAAAAATAAAATTGCTGCGCCATTTAAAGTGACCGAATTTGACCTCATGTACAACGAAGGCATTTCTCGTGAAGGAGAGCTCATTGCCTTGGGTGAAAAATTTGGCTTGGTTACAAAATCTGGTGCCTCATACAAGTACGGCGAGGAGTCATTGGGTCGTGGCTATGATGCAACACGAACCTTTCTCAAAGAAAACCCAAAAATAGCAGGAGAAATTCTTAAAGCAATTCGTGCAAAGTTCTTGGAAGCATAGCCCCCCCTAAAGAGGTACGGTGAAGTGTCGATTACTGCACTGAAAGTTGTGTATTCCCTGCTCGACGCACCACATCAACTCCAATCCACGCAGTAAGCAAAACGGCAACGAGAACGCAGAGCTGGACAACAAGCGTTGTCCCAACAATTGCCCCAACAGTGAAGTTTATAAATCCAGGAATATCCTGCACATTGAGGACATTTTGTATGACATTCGGCAGTGACACCGATGCGGCAACCGCAAAAAAGACCGTAGCAAGGACGGCGAAGCGAACCATTGGACTCGTAAGTTGGCGCACGATGTACACGCCATACACACGGCGCATAATTCTATTTCTCAACTCTTGTTCTCTATCCATATATAAAAATAGTTACTAAATTATTCTACCGAACCCATACTTTCTCTGAGTACTGCTTTTGCACGGTGCACCCTCGTTTTTACCGCAGGAACACTTGTACCCAATTTCTCTGCTATCTCCGCATACGGCAATCCTTCAATAAAAGCGAGCTTGAGAATTTCAGCAACATGCTCTGGAACTTTGGAAAGCCCCTTCTCTATTACTTCCCTCGCGTACTCTTGGTGACCCTCTTTTGCATGAATTGATGGATCGGCAAGAGATTCATAGTGTTCGGAGGTTAATTCTGCAAAACTTTCTCTACCACGAGCAATTTTACGATAGTGAGTTCGCGCAACATTCATAAGGATAGTAAGTGACCATGCACGAAACGAACCCGACTCTCCCTTGAAGCGCGGGGCAAAACGGTACACGCGAATGAATGCTTCTTGCACTACATCTTCAGCGGCATCCCGACTACCAACGATCCCCTGAACTCTGCTTAAAAATTGCGACTGATAGCGAGCAACAAGAATCTCAAATGCGCTCGGGTTTGATAGCGAGCGTGCAAGGAGTGCCTCATCGGGCATACTCATAAGTTCATCCATACTGCGTATACTAAACCCTACGGGAGCAGTTTGAGCAATAGCAGTTACTTTTGGTATAGTACTCATTGTTAGACGCTTCGGCGCCTTTATTAATACTTATTGAGAAGCTTTCAGGTTTCAGCTGTCAGGTGCCAGCTTCGGAGTTTGAAACAAACTTAAACGCTATAATTTAACCCTCATGTCTGTACTTTCATACAACGAAATCATTCCTAAGAAAATAATTGTCCACGAAGGACAGCCTTTTGAAGTACTTTCTTCGCACGTATTTCGCAAACAACAACGAAAGCCTGTAAATCAAACAAAACTCAGAAACTTGAAAACTGGGAAAGTGCTTGAAATATCATTTCACCAAGCGGAAACCGTACTGGAAGCAGACATGGAAAAGCGCTCAGCAAAATTCATATACAAAAATCGTGGTGAAGCGTGGTTTACCGATCCAGAAAATCCAAAAGATCGTTTTGTGGTAACCGAGGGGATTCTTGGAGAAAACGGGCAGTATCTGAAGCCTGATTTGCTCGTGGAGCTATTGGTATGGAATGAAGAAATCATTGGCGCGAGGTTACCAATAAAAATGGAATTCAAAGTGGTTGAGGCTCCCCCATCAGTCAAAGGCAATACTGCGCAAGGTGGTACAAAACTAGTAACACTCGAAGGTGGAGCAACGGTAAATGTTCCGATGTTCATCAACGAAGGTGATATTGTGCGCATCAATACCGAGACTGGAGAATACAATGAAAGAGTTGAGAAAGCATAAATTAGCTTTCAGATGCCAGCTGTCAGGTTTCAGCTTTTAAATAAAAATCCCTCTGACGAGGGATTTTTTAGTTTGGATGCTTATTGTGCGATGTATGGCTAAACGCTTTGCGTCGCCCGATTGCTCTACTGAGCAATATAGGGGAGAAGTCCCATGAACCTTGCGTGTTTGATAGCTTTCTCAATCTTTCGCTGATGGCTTGCTGGCATGCTGGTTCGGCGAGCGCCTTGAATACGAGCATGTGGTGTAATAAACCCTTTAAGGTATTGGGTGTTCTTGTAATCAACGTATTTTGGAAGTGAAGACATAATTTTTATTGTTATTTAAAATGGAATATCGTCAGGGCTTATTTCTTCGGCAGGATACTCGATATCGGGACCTTTGTCACTCCCTGCCTTACCAGGCTTCATTGGAGCGCCGTCACCGCGCACTTCGTCGCTTCCCCCGCCTCCGGTCTTCGAGCCAAACTGAACGCGCTCTGCAACAATTTCTGTTCGATACTGCTTTGCGCCATCTTTGTCCCAAGAACGAGTCTGAAGTCGGCCTTCAACCAAAACTTGCTGACCTTTTTTCAAGTACTGAGCACAGGTTTCTGCCTGACGACCAAACACAACAATGTTATGAAACTCTGTTGCCTCTTTCTTCTCACCATTCTGATCTTTCCATGTACGATTTGTTGCAACACCGAAGGAAGAAACATTCGCACCAGATGGGAGCGCTTTTAACTCTGGGTCGCGAGTGAGGTTTCCTGCAATGAAAACTTTATTGAGATACATGTGAGTGAGTTTCGGGTAACAGGTTTCAGTTAAACATCTAACAAGAACTACTCAGCAACCTTTGCGTCTTCTGTAGCAATACTTTCAAGAGCTTGATCGAGGGCGACCTCAGACATTTCGCCTCCCACTTCAGCCTCTCGTTTTGGCTTATCAATAGAGCCTGATGGGCCTACAACTGCACCACTCAAAGCTGCTGCTACCGCCTCTCTGTCGGTTACTACGATGAGTGAGCGGAGGATTGATGGGTTTGCATCCAATGCTATTTTTATGCGAGCAATTGCTTCACGAGGAGCCTCAAAAGCCATCCAGCCAAAGTATGCGCCGTTAAAATTCGTCAATTTACCGTTTACACGCTTTGCGATTGTGTATGCGAGAGCAATGTTTGAAGGAAATCTGTCCCCGACAAAAGTAACACCCTCTCCCTTGAGAGTTTCCATAATCCCCTGAACCGCTACCGTAACTTCCTCCTCAGAGAGCGTTGGCAACAGGTGATAGCCTACTTCATAGACATTTGTGCGGACATCATCTCCTTCATCTGAAAGAGCTGGAACTCCAGCCAAATCTTCTTCCAATATCTTTGTTTCCATTGTCCGAAGAGCGTACCATGGCTCGCCCATTGAGGCAAACGAGGACAGCTTCTAGGTTCAAGGTTCTAGGTGCTAGCTAGGAATACTGAAAAGCCGAAGGGCGTTTTGGACGGTAGCCTCTCTGGCTACCTCTTCTGAAATGCCCCGAATTGAGGCAATAGCCCCAACAATGTACTTCACATATAAAGGCTCATTTCTTCTCCCTCTAAAAGGGTTCGGGGTGGCATAGGGGGCATCAGTTTCAGTCATGAGCATCTCGAGTGGTGCAAACTTCACCACCTCATCGTATTCGCGAGCAAAAGTGAGAACGCCCGTGAATGATGTTGTGAAGCCAATGTTGTAAAAACGCCTCGCTATGTCAACGGTACCCACAAAAAAATGAATGTTCCCTCGGAGTTTTTCACCTACCTCTCTCTTTTTCGATTCCAAAATGGCAAGCATGTCGAGATACGTGTCGACAGTCCCTCGCGAAGGCCTGCCATGAATCATTAATGGTTTGTCGTATTTAATTGCAAAATCAATATGCTTCTCAAACTCACGCATCTGGCGTTTCTTGGCGACAGCGATATCGCCCGTAATCCGAAAATAGTCGAGCCCACACTCTCCTACCCCGACAACCTTTGGATTTGAAACAAGTTCTTTGTATTCGCTCTCTGAAAAAGTTTCTGACTCAGTATCGTTAGGGTGAAGTCCGATCGTCGCAAAAAATCCTTCCTTCCCTTCTCCAAATTTAACCGCATCTTCTGATGTGGCTTTATTAACACCAACAGTAATAGTCCATACAGACTCGTCACGCATACGTTGAAGCACCTCTTCGAGGTCTTGGTCGTAGTCCTTAAAAGTTATGTGAGAGTGGATGTCGAAATACTTCGGAATCATGTAAGTCGTGGAAATAGATTTTCTGGTTTTTTGTTACTGACAATTGCACTCAATATAATTTTTGCAGTATTAGGCATTATGGGAGCTAAGTGAACAGCAATCACCGCAAGCCGGTGCACGAGCTCAAAAATATCTTCCTTTGCTGCCTGCCTCCATGGACCCTCTTCTATTTTTATCTTTTTGTACGGCTCTTGTGTTGTCATAAATTCATCGCTCGCAGCAACAAGACTGAAAATGAATTCTAAGCCGCCATTGAAATCGAAGGCATTAATTTTTTCACCAAAAACCTTCTCGAATACAAACTCCTCTTTCGTTGGTGACACAGGAGACAGATGCTCCTCTGAGAGCTTCATTATTCTTGCAACAAGGTTTCCAATTCCATTTACTAACCCTGCCGTATACCACTCATCAAGCTTCTCCCATGTAACATCCGTGTCTTCAGTTGAATGTACGTGACGGAGTAAAAGATACCGCGTTGCTTCAGTTCCGTATTTTTGAACGAGTTCATATGGACTAATGACATTGCCGATAGATTTGGACATCTTTTGTCCACCAGAATTTATAAAACCGTGGTAGAAAACTTGGTCAGTATTTTTAATGTCGGCAGACATGAGCATCGCTTGCCACATGAGCGATTGAAAACGCACTTGATCTTTTCCTGCCATCTGAAGCGTGTGCCCTTCTTCCCAGAATTTTTTGAAATTCCCTTCTCCGTCGTCGGGCCAGCCAAGTGTCGAAATGTAATTGATGAGTGCTTCAAACCAGACATACATCACTTGAGTGTCATCGTTAGGAACAGGAACACCCCACGTGAGCTTGCTCTTCTCTCGAGAAATACTAAAATCCTCCAGCCCTTCCGTGGCAAAATTTATGGCTTCAATCCTACGCCATTCGGGAATTATGACATTGGAGCGATTCAAATATTCAAGTAATTTCTCTTGGTATTTCGAAAATTTGAAGAAATAATTTTCTTCTTTTAAAAGTTGCGGAGCTGTTTTATGAATGTGGCAAAGATCATCAATTATTTCTTTTTTGGTTAAAAACTTTTCACACCCTACGCAGTACAAACCCTCAAACAGCTTCTTATAAATGTCACCCTTTGCCATACATCGCTTCCACATCTCCTCAGCTGCGAGCTTATGCTGTGGGCTCGTAGTGCGAATAAAATGCAAATCATCAGAGAGACCTAAGGTTCCTTTCAATCTTTGAAATTCGTTCGCATAGTAATTAACATACTCCTCTGTACTCTTCCCTGCCTTCTGTGCGGCTTCGTATATTTTTTGTCCGTGCTCATCCGTACCAGTGTTAAAAAATACTTCTTCACCCACAGAGCGTCTAAAGCGAACGAGCGCATCAGCTTGCACAAGCTCTAACGCAAACCCGATGTGTGGGTCGGAATTCACATAAGGAAGCGTAGTGGTGAGATAAAAGGTGCGCATCGAACTATCAATCATTTCAATTCAGCGAGTTCACGGGTTTTTGATTTTTCTATATCGGTCACAAACTCTTGAAGTGCGGCCGCTAGAGGAACGGCAAGAAGTATGCCGTAGAAGCCTGCAAGCTGTCCTCCTGCAATCATTGCCAAAATAACCATGAGCGGAGGTACTCCCACTACTCGCTTCACCACCAAAGGATAAATAAGGTTTGATTGAAGGAGGTTAATAACAAGAAAGCCTCCTGCAACAAAGAGTGCAAGCTGGGTTCCTCCTGTCGTTGCCCCTATGATAACCGCAAGCGTTCCTGAGACGAGCGAACCAAACATAGGAATAATTTCTACACAGGCTGCAAAAATAGCAATAAGAAATGCGTACGGAACTTGAAGAATAGAAAGCCAGAGGTAGCCTAGTACACCAATGATGAGGGAAAGAATGAGTTGTCCTTGCATCCAAAGACCAATCTTATGACGGGATCGCTTCCATAAATCAAGTGCGTAGTGCTGATGCTTCACTGGTATAACAACCTTGAGAAAATCGTCCACACCTGTTTCTTGAAATGCAAAGTAGATCGATAAAATGATTATCAAAATAAAAGAGATGATACCGCCAAAGATACTGTACACAGCTTGGAGGGCTCCTTGTCCGGTCGGGATAATGAAACTTTGCAATTGTGTCAGGAGTGCTGCAGAAAATTCGTGAGGAATAAATGGTTGGAGTGCACTCACCGTAGAGCCTCCGAAAATACTATCGATACGGAGGGAGCTCAAGAATTGCGGAAGATCAACAATAAACCCTCGTGCTTCTTCAACAAGAGGTGGTAACAAAAGATAAATGATTCCCAAAAATACACCGACAATAAGGGCGTAAATCGAGAGCACTGCAACGGCGCGAGGGAAACGCTTCTTCACAAACCAATGCACACCTGGTTCTACTGCCGAGGAGAGGACAATAGCAGTGAGGACAATAAGAACAAGGTCTCTGAGAAAGAAGAGCAACCATAAGAGTAGACCAATCCACACCACTGTCCAAAAAGAACCGGGCGTGATGTTAATAGTGAGAGGCCGAGTGTCCATGTGGCTATTCTAGCACCACTCTATTGTAGATACAGAGATACACCTCCTGCCACCATTTCTATTGCCGTATCGATAGGCATTCGCTCTTGTGAGCCAGTGTCTCTGTTTCGCACCGTAACGGTATCTTTTTGTTCAGGGTTTTCGCCGAGAGTATCGAAATCAATAGTAATGCACCACGGTGTACCTATCTCATCTTGTCTACGATACCGCTTGCCAATGTTGCCATTATCGTCCCACATAACCTGAGGCACCTTCTTTTTAAGTGCCGTGTATACTTCTCGCGCTTTCTCTACAAGCTCTGGCTTATTCTTCAAAAGAGGAAATACCGCGGCTTTGATGGGAGCTATGTGAGATGGAAATGCAAGGTAAACACGCGTATCATCCCCCGTCACATCTTCCTTATACGCACTCGCGAGAATTGCGAGCACGGTACGGTCAACACCAAGCGATGGCTCAATTACATGGGGAGTAATTTTTGCGCCTTCTCCATCAGAATATTTCAACTCAACAGTTGAACCTTTCTCGTGCGCAGAAAGATCAAAATCACCTCGGTACGCTAACCCCCAGAGTTCACCTCGTCCGAAAGGAAAATCGAATTCAAAATCGATAGTCTTTTTACTGTAGTGCGCCAAGTCCCCTGCCTCTATATCTTTAGAGTGAAAAGAATCCATTGATAAACCACACGCTTCTGCAAAGTGCACCATACCTTTTCTCCATTCCTCAAAAGCACCCTCCCATGAATTTTCATTAACAAAGTATTCAAGTTCCATCTGCTCAAACTCACGTGAACGAAATACAAAGTCACGAGGTGCAATTTCATTTCTGAATGCTTTGCCAATTTGCGCTATACCAAACGGTAGCTTTGGATGAAAGGTATCAATAATATTCTTAAAGTTCACAAAAATGCCTCCAGCGGTTTCAGGTCGAAGATATACGACTGAAGACTCATCTTCAGTAGCGCCCGCATGTGTCTTAAACATCATGTTGAACTGGCGCGCTTCGCCGAGCTCACCCTCACACTCAGGACACCTCTTCCCACTTTCAAGATGATCGGCACGAAAACGTCGTTTACATTTTTTACATTCAACCAACGGATCAGAGAAACCAGAAACATGCCCGGACGCTTCCCACGCTTTTGAATTCATTAAAATTGCAGCATCAACGCCGTATACATCATCACGGCTATCAACGAACATCCGCCACCAGAGATTCTTTACATTATTCTTCAGCGCAACACCTAACGGGCCATAGTCATAGGTGCCTGAAAGACCTCCATATATCTCCGAGCCTGGAAAAATAAAACCTCGTCGCTTTGCAAGCGATGTAATCTTCTCCATCAGTCCTTCTTCTTTTTGCATTGAATGATTGTATCCTCCCCAAAAACTAAAAGCTATGCCCAGTTTATGGCACCACAACACCTCCGCTCGGTACACCTGAAGCTGAGCCAGTTGTTAATGGTCCTGCCGTAGCTTCAATCTGACCTCTCACAAATCGGTCATAGGCAGACACTCGCTGACTACCGACTATCGTTGGTACATTTCCTACTTGAGTAAGAGACGGGGTCATTCCTACTTTGAATGAAGCATTTTTTGTTTGCCCCCCTGCCACATCTCCAATAGTCCAAGTGACAATACGGCCAGAGGCATTGAAAGAAATATTTGACCCAGCTTCGGGCGCAATGAAGCGCACATAACTTGGCAATATCGCACTCACAGAAGTATTGGCTAATGCATTTGCCGAATTCAAAACGATCCAGGTAACGGTGTAGGTTGTTTCCTTATCGGCCTTTGGTGATACAGGTCCCGCCATATTCGTTATCGATGGAGAAAGCGTTACATCTGTTGCAACAACGGCATTTGTTGTAGCGGATGACTTAACGATAACAGGAACGTTTGATTCACTTTGTCTCTCTGCCTCCACATTAACCGACAGGCGCACAGTCGAATTTTTAAAGTCGCCCTTATTTAAAGGAAGTGTCTTGAATGAAAATGAAAGTGTCTCCGAGTCCCCTGGGGCAACATTTGAAAGATTTGAATTAGTTGCCTTACTCCAAAGTATTGAGGAATTATTTGAACTATAGAATCCTTTTTCTGCTTGTACCGTACTTCGATCTAAAATAGCCCCGTCTAAGGTAAGTGTGATGGCAACATTTTGAACCTTCACTGGAAGATTGTTTGTCCATGTCACCTGTCCTTGCACTTCTCGTCCACGAATAATTGTGTGTGTGTCAGAAGTAGAACCTTCAAGCGAGAGTGCGACGGAAACGAAAGGCTTTGTTACGGTAAGTGAAAGTTCAGACGCCGCGAGCGGAGCTATGATTGCATCACTATTATCTATCTTCTGAGTTCCCGTGTTAAAACGAAGCACTCTGCTCTCGCCATCTTCACCAACAAAAACACCTTTCACTTCCACGGTGCGTGTACCGCCTGCTTCTATGTCTCCAAGTGCCCACGATGCAGTGCCTACCGTAGGCGCTGGTTTTGAAGATTCAAAAGAAAATCCTGGAGGATAATTTGCGACAAGAAGCATATCTTTCAAAACCCCCGGAGCGTTCGATACTACCGACACGGAGAATGTCACAGGTTGTCCTGACACTGCCTCCTTGAGGGCATCAATAGTAATAGATGCTGGCGACTGATTAACTTTTGTGACATACGTAGTTTCGCTCACAAAAATAGCATTCGAAGAAGGTACACGATATTCCGCCGAAGCTTTAATAGAGAGATCCTGCCCTGACTCACCGAAAACAACAGCACGGATTGTACGATTAATACTCTCACCAGATTTAATAGTCCCTAGCGACTCTCGAATGCGTGGAAGTTCACGAGAAATATCTGTATCTGACCGCGTACCTGCGGGGAATTCTATAATTAAGTCAGTGAGTTCCATCGGCACAGCATTTCTGTTTGTTATAACAACCTGCAAAGAAAGCGTGCTTCCGGCACCAATTTCTGTCGGGCCAGTCACCTGAACATCGACGTTCTTAGTTGAGATTGTGTTATTGCCAGCAAACAAAATTACCCCCGCGACTGCAACAGCGAGAAAGAAAAAAATAACCGAGCCACCAAAGAGTATTTCAGGGATCTTCATACGTCGCCCCTTTGGCCTAGCCGACACATCACCTCCTTCCTGTTTCTGCCATCCCTTAGGAGCGCGCGAACTGCGTGAGAAAAGGGTTGAGCGATGAATGCTTCCATCAACTAACCCGCTGTCTAGTTTTTTTGAAAGATTTTCGAGCGCACCGTTGTCAGACATCTAATCAGGGTATAGCGTTTAGTGCTCAGCGTCTAGGGTTTTAAAGAAAAGAAAAAGGAACTTTCTTGTCATATGATCCCTGCGGATCCGACGAAGCTGGTCCCTTCGGACACGACGAAGCGTCGCCTATACGCTAAACGCTACCCACTAACCACTGCTCACAGTCCACTTTCAGAAATAGCCTCGTTAATAAGGCGAACAAGTGTGCCCCGTGATTCACGCACCGCTTTCAAAGTTGGCATATCGTACGAAATATCTAAAAACAACTTCATTATAGGATCCTCTCGCACATACCCTAATGCTGCGAGTACCCGAAGTACCACAATGCATTCCGCTTCAAGCACATACTCCTCATCGATGCTTGGGATGATGCGAAAGAATCCAAACAGCGCACTAAAAAGATACGGATCACTGCCTTCTCCCCGAATAAACTGCCTAACTATTGTGATAACCCGGGCCGTAACTTCTTGAGCTTTTGTATTACCTGAAAGTGCAAAATGCGAATTCTCAGTTTTTGTAGCACCAATAACACGCCACACATCACGACCTTTCACCAAAACAAAAACGCCCGTTGTCCCAACCTGTAGGTGCGGGCGAAGCTTTGAGCGTTCTTCACGGGCACTTTTAGCGAGAGCGGAAACAAGTCCTAACGAGTCCGTATATATAGAAATACGCACACTGCCCTCTCCGGCTGAGCGCCTAGCAACTATAATTCCTCGAGCTGTTACTTCACGAACGGACATTGAACCTAAATGTCATCCCATCAAACACCAATTCATTCGTACCATTACCTGATTCTCTTGATGAGAGTCTGGTGGCAGTACTGAGAGTATGCCAATGCTTTTCTAAAAACTTCTCTATGTCATCACTCTGAACAAACACCAATGTTGCCGCCTCTTTTGGTGTAAGTCCTGCCTCTTTGCGAAGTTCTTGAATGAAGCGAATTACTTCGCGCACATTACCTTCCTCTTTCAACTCATCTGAAATATCAGTATCAAGTATCACTTCATCTTTCGATAGCGCTCCGTCGATGACAACCTCCTTCACATTGAGCTCATCTTTTATTAATTGCAGAAGCTCTACTCTTCCTGCTAACAGTTCACTATTCACTGTTATTTTTGCAAGTGGTTGTCTCACTTTTATATCCACCTTCTGCCTCGCTTCGAGCCCTCGCGATGCAATGCGCCTGACTTCCACCATTGCTTCTTGAAGTGGTGCGTCAGTAGAACCCGTGCGTGGCCACTCACACAAATGCACGCTCTCTGGCATGTCTTTAATTTTCACTCTCTGGTAGGCGCTTTCGGCGACAAACGGCATGAAAGGTGCTGATATTTTTGCAAAAATTTCTATAACGCTACGAAGTGTTTGAAGTGCGTCTCTTGCGTCAGCCTCTTCCTCTTTAAAGCGATCGCGAGAACGCCTGAGATACCATGTCGACAAATCGTCCACAAAAAGAGTAAGTGGGCGCGTTGCCTTATCCAACTCATAGGATTCCATTCCCCTCTCAACTTCTCCAATAACTTGATTCAATCGTGAAAAAATCCATCTATCGAGAGGGTGAGAACTTGGAGACACTCCGTGCTCCAAGTCTTTATAGAGCTCATAGAAAGAGACGACATTCAAAAATCGTCCGATGAGTTTCGACGCGACTTCTCCCACTCCCTTCTCTGAAAAATTTAAATCTTCTGCCTTCATTAAAGGTGACGCGAGGAGGTAGTACCGAATAGCATCTGCGCCATATTTCTCGAGCACGGTGAGTGGGTCAGGGTAATTTTTCAAACGCTTCGACATTTTTTGCCCATCTTCTGCCAAAACAATGCCGTTCACGATCACATTCTTATAGGTTGCTTTGCCGAAAAGCCCCACCCCCAAGACAAGGAGCGAATAAAACCAACCTCTTGTTTGATCCAATCCTTCTGCAATAAAATCTGCGGGGTAGCCACGAGATTTTTTGAGCCAGCCTGGTTTTGGGTTAAAGGTGGAAAGATTCTCAAAGGGGTAATGATTCTGAGCATACGACATTGAGCCTGACTCAAACCAGCAATCAAAAACATCGTGTACACGCTCAAGCCTCGTGCCATCGGAGTCTATAAGCACTACCTCATCGATATATGGGCGATGGTAATCAAGTTCGTAATTTTCGTTGTGAGGGATAGGAGTGAAAGGAAGGCTCACTATTTCTGCAGGTGCAAGCATGGCGTGATCGGCAAGAATAGATACCGCCTCCTTTGCAGTGCTTCCTTTTGAAACCGCAGTGAGCGCGGCTACTGGCCAACCATGCGAAACAAACAATATATTCTTCCCTGCATATTTGTGCTCACATTCATATAAAAGTGCACCCACACGACGACGCATGTCATTGATACTTTCCCCTTCTTCGGGACCTTTTTCAAAAAGCGGCGCAATGTCTTTAAAGTGCTCTGCCCACTCGCGGTCAAGTCGACCATTAAAAACACCGTGGTTGTATTCGTTCAAACGCGAATCAGTCGACATGGCCGACACATCGAGACCAAGAACTTCGCGTGCTATTTCAGCAGTTTGAGTCGCACGCAAAAGTTCCGAATGAATGATGATATCTATGTGTGTCCCTAAATTTTGGGCAGATTTTTTTGCCTCCGCCTTTCCATACTCGGTGAGAGAAATACCGTCGTCAGGTTTATAACTTATGATTTTCTTAACATTCTTTTCCGATTCTCCATGACGCATCGCAAAATATCTGTTACCAGATTTTTTCGTATGAGATTTCAATTCATCAAGTGAACCGATGAAAATGTTTTCTTTCGTTTTGTGATTGCGCCATACAGGAATTGGTGCACCCCAGTACCGAGCGCGTGAAATTGCCCAATCCCTAGCGTTTAAAAGCCAGTTTCCAAACCTCTTATCCCCCACTTCTTTTGGTACCCAGTTTATTTTTTTATTTTCGGCAACAAGCTTGTCTTTAAATTTCGTTACCTCTACAAACCACGATGATGATGCGTAATTTAAAAGCGGCGTATCACATCGCCAACAATGCGGATACGAGTGTATAATTTTTTCCTTTGCAAAGAGCAATCCCTTCCCTGCAAGGTATTTAATAACCGCAACATCAGTTGATTGTGGGTCGTCTTTTGGCTTTGCCTGAAGTCCTTTGAAATCCAAAACAGCATCAACAAAAAAACCGTCCTTGTCGACGTGGTGCACTATCGGGATTCCCTCTTTTTGCGCGAGCTCCAAATCTTCGGCACCAAATGCAGGAGCAAGATGTACTAAGCCTGTTCCACTATCCATCGTCACATATGGAGCGTGATACACCTTCCACGCTTTTTCTTTTCCTTTGATGTTGTGATCAGCGAAATACGAGAACGGAGGCTTGTATGATTTACCAACAAGTTCACTACCAAGAAATTCTTTCTCTATTTTGTAGTCAACTTTAATTACTTCCAACCTTTCTTTAGCGAGAATATATTTTTCATTCCCCGCTGAAATTTTTACATACGTAAATTCAGCGTTCACCGCAGCCGCCATGTTTCCAGGCAAAGTCCATGGCGTAGTTGTCCATGCAAGTAGAAATGTTCCAGGTTCATCAACAAGCTCAAGTTTTACGGTGACAGAAATATCAGTGATGTCTTTGTACCCTTGCGCTACTTCAAAGTTAGAGAGCGTGGTGCCACAGCGAGGACAAAGGTGCATTGCTTTAAATCCTTCATACACCAATCCCTTTTTATGAAGATCATTAAATGCCCACCATACGCTTTCGGTGTAGGTGGCATCCATCGTCCTATAGTCATTCTCCATATCTACCCATCTACCGAAACGAGGAATAATGGCTTTCCAATCATCCGAATACCGGAGCACGGCTTTACGGGCAGCTTCGTTGAATGTGGCGACACCTAAAGTTTCAATATCCCGCTTCGTAGCAAGACCGAGCTCCTTCTCTATCTGATTCTCCAACGGCAATCCATGGCAATCCCAACCCCACCGCCTTGGCACATGGTAGCCCTGCATTGTTTTGTAGCGAGGAATAGCATCTTTAATGGTGCCTGCGAGGATGTGGCCGTAATGTGGCAAGCCAGTGGCAAATGGTGGTCCATCATAAAAAACAAACTCCCCTTTTGGAGCCTCCCTAGAAAGGGTTTTTTCAAAAATCTCATTCTTTTGCCAAAAAGCTAGAATTTCTTCCTCACGCTTGGCGGGTTCGCTTTTAGTATCTCCATCCATAAACTTCATCACATACTAACATTTACACTACGAGCTCCTACCTAAATTACCGAGGAAGATAACCAGTGCCGTTACATTTTTCACAATACACCTCCCTAAATGCATTAGGGAGGCCGAGTAACCCTCCCTGAAGACATTTCCCGCGTCCATTACATGCGCCACAAACACGAGTAGTTTCAGTGTGGCGCCGAAAATCAAACCCTCCTGTTTCTTGTCTTCCTTCTGACATAACTATCTATATAATTAAAGAAAACCCCTTCTTTCGAAGGGGTTTTGTATGTTTTTGTAATTTTTCTTTATGAGTGCACTACAAAACCCCTTCGCTTGGAAAAGCGCTTTGTAATCTTAATGATGGTCGTGCCTCGTGCCATGTGTTTAAGAATATTCTAAAAACGAACGCTGTCAAGCCGAAAATGGAATCTCTATACCCCACTCTTTTAGTCGAGCTTTTGCGTCAGCTATTTTTTCCGCCAAACTTTTTTTAATATCTTCAGAAGAACGACTAACATTTATCCTTATATCTGGATAACCACGCCTTCCCAGTCCATCTTCTCTTAATCCTTCATTGTATGTCATACCAATACATACTACTGAGATTATAAAAAAGTTTCACTACATCGCCTCAGGGGCACGGATACCTAGAATAGTGAGACCATTTTTCATCGTCAACGCAAATGCCTGCGTTAATGCGACCTTGTAAGGAGACAGGGTATCTGTAGAATCAACAATTTTTCCTGCTGCATACCAACTATTGAATGCGGAAGCGAGCTCTGTCAAAAATGTAGTTATGTGATGCGGTTCACGCTCCATTTGTGCTCGCTCTACTATTTCAGGAAACCGGTAGAGTACTCGCTCCAACTCGCTAACCTCAGGAATGAGTTCACTGATTTGATATATCAAATCACTTGCAAGCGCGGGTATTTTTTCTGCCCTCGCTTTTCGAAGAACTGCTTGCGCTCGCACATAGGAGTACTGTAAATACGGGCCTGAATCACCTTCAAATGAAAGCGATGCCTCAGGGTCGAAAATAATATTTTTTCCTGTCGACTGCTTCAAAATGGAATATTTAATCGCAGAAACAGCAACGGCATCCGCGACATCGCGTTTTATTTCTTCAGACTCAAACGCACGCCCCTCCATTTTTGCTAACGCCTTGGCGCGCATATCTTCTATCAATGATTCGCCTGTTATGATGTTGCCCTTTCTTGATGACATCTTTCCGCTCGTTAGCTGCATCATGCCAAACGCCGTGTGCGTGTACTTCCCTGCCATATCAGGCCACAATTCTGCCATAGCAGCTTCTACCACTTTGAAATAACCATCCTGCTCCACTGCGATTGTCGTCACATTAAGATCAAATGGGAACGACTGTTGTTTCATCTGAGCCAATCCCAGCTCTTTTGCTTCATAGGTTGGTGTTCCTTTTGAGGTGACAAACACACGGGTATGAAGTCCTACTTTTTCTCCCTTAAACACTATTGCTCCATCACTCTCTTCAAAAATTCCACGGACTTTCCCTTCTTCTACAATCTTAAGACCGATACGCCACGCATCGCTTTCAAAAAAATACTTGTCGAATTTTGTTCCAAGAACCAGATATAAGTCCTCAAAGTGTGCGAGTGATGCTTTGCGACCTTTGTCATATACATCCTGAAGTGATACATCGCCTTCGTAGAGTCTTTTATTAATTGAATCAATCTCGGCTTTCGAGGCAGGGTCGTCTTCATAGGCGGTATTTCCAATAACATATGCGTCACCGAGGTCTTGAATACTTGAAGGATCAAGGTTATTTTTCTGCAATCCCCAAATTCCTTTTGCCACATGAGGCCCAATGTCTCCTTGATAGTTAGCGCGATATATATCAGCGCCCGACCACTCAACAAGACGGGAAATAGCTTCGCCAACGGTAGTCGACATCAGGTGCCCAATGTGGAAAGGTTTAAAGGGATTTGGCTGTGAGTACTCAACAATTATCTTCTTTCCTTTCAAGGTTGCATTACTACCCCACGACTCCCCGCTCTCAGTAATTACTGAGACACTTTCAGAAAAGAACGGGCGTGTGAGATGAAAGTTAATGAATCCAGCTCCTGCCGTCTCTATCTTCTTAACTCCCTCTATTACCCCAAGGCTTTTCACAATCTCATCCGCAAGCGCGCGAGGATTCTTCCCAGCTTTTTTTGCAACAGCGAGTGCAATGTTCGTTGAATAATCCCCGTGAGACAAATCCCCTGGGTGCTCCAACGCAACCACACCCTCAAGTCCGAGAATCTTTAATGCCCGTTGCAGTGCTTCAATAATTCGCTCAGAAATCATACTTTCGCCATCATACCTCGCTAAAGCATGCCACAAAAAGACTGCACTCTCACCTCTGGAACCAACCAAGAACACAGGAGGGTTTATCGTGACTTACGACCCCAGCTATATTTATTTTTGATTCGCCAGGCAATATCGATTTTCCGCATCCCCTGCATACTGGGCAATGCTCGACACGAATACCTGTTGATTTTTCTTCTGAGGACCCAATCATTCCTAGAAGCATACTGAAATTCAACTTGGTAAGTGGCCACTCTACAATGACAGGGAGTTGCCCATGATTTTTTTCTTTCATATTTTTTTTTTACTCTTGTACATAATAAGTTTGGAGATCTTTTATCTCACATCGAATTTCTCAACAGTTTCTTTGACCATCTCCTGTAGCTTCTTAATCACCCCTTCTTTACCTATTTCCCTAATAAGCTTAGCTATTTCAACAGCATAGAAGGTGATTTCAAGTGGAGGATTTTCTTTGTTTTGTTGTTCCATAGTTTTAGATTGAATGTGTAAATAAGAAAAAACAGCCTCGTTTGAGACTGTTTGGGAAATTTCGTTATGTACAAAAACTCGCAGACAATCTCAAACAGAATGTCTACGGCGACGCACCTGAATTAATACAACATGTGTATTCATAGAATTAATACTAACAACCATTTTAGTTAAGTCAATAGCCGTAGATACCACCCATACACATCCCTAATTCGTGCGAATTAGGGATGTGTATGGGTGAGAAAAAATTAAAGTATTTTTAGGAGGGCAAACTTTTCATTGTTGAATGTTCCGAAGCCGTGCTTATCAAACAAAGCTGGTACACCTGTAACACTCAGAAGTTCATAAATATCTTTTTTCTTCGCGAATGCTATGCATGCATCAATCAACGCTGTTGCAATTCCTTTCCGCTGAAAATCTTTGGAAACCGCAAGACTTCTAATTTCACCGAGGCGCTTTGAATAAATCACCAGTGCACAACACCCAACTATCTTCCCGTCCTCTATGGCAACAAAAAATTCGCTCGCTTTCGGCAAATGCTTTTGCAAAAGTGTATCGGGATATTCTTTGATGAGTTTCTTGATGCCTAGAAAATCCTTGAGCGACGCCCTTCTTATTTTCACGATGGTACTCAACGCTTATACAAAGGACTCAGGAATAGGAAACTGCCCCGCAAGCTCTTTTACTTCTTCATGCACCGCACGCTTTGTATCCGCACTATCTTTATTTTTCAGCGTTTGAATCATGAGCTCAGCAACGCGCGCGCACTCCACCTCTTTAAATCCACGAGTCGTTATTGCGGGAGAACCAAAGCGTATACCAGATGGGTCGAGAGGCTTCCTCGTATCCCCTGCAATTGAGTTCATGTTGAGTGTGATACCAACTTCATCCAAGACCGTCTGTGATTCTTTCCCTGTCACTCCCAAAGAGCCAAATACATCCGCAAGAATTAAATGATTGTCTGTACCTCCTCCAATCATACGCACACCTTCACGCCTAAGCACATGCTCCATTGCTTTAGCATTTTTCAAAATTTGCTCTGCATACTCTTGAAATGCCGCTGTTCCCGCCTCACCAAACGCAACCGCCTTCGCGGCAATCGTGTGCATGTGAGGTCCCCCTTGAATGCCTGGGAAAATTGCTTTATCTATTTTGGTTGCGATTTCCTCGCTTTCACGCGTGAGAATAATGCCACCACGAGGCCCTCTGAGTGTTTTGTGTGTCGTTGAAGTAATAATGTCGAAGCCGTCATCAAAGGGATTGCGGAGTGCCTTGCCAGCAATAAGGCCGGCAATATGTGCCATGTCTGCCATCGTTATTGCCCCCACTTCATGCGCAATATCAACAAACTTTTTGTAATCGAGTGTGCGTGAATATGCACTGAATCCTGCAAGAATAATTTTAGGTTTCGTTTCAATTGCAACACGGCGGAGCTCATCATAATCTATCTCCCCTGTTTCGGGATCTTTCATTTTGTAGGTAACAAACTTGTACACTTTCGCAGGCAATGTCATTGGGTGTCCATGCGTAAGATGTCCGCCGTGTGACAAGTCCATACCAAGAACTGTGTCACCAGGATTCAAAAGTGCAGCGTATACCGCTAAGTTTGCAGGTGCCCCCGAGTGAGGTTGTACGTTCGCAAATTTACAATTAAAAAGCGCCTTCACGCGTTCAATAGCGAGACGTTCCACAATATCCGTATACATCTGCCCTCCGTAGTAACGCTTTCCTGGGTATCCTTCTGAATATTTGTTTGTAAATACTGAACCATTCGCTTCAAGAACCGCACGGGATACATAATTTTCAGAAGGAATAAGCTCTAAGCCCTCTTCCTCTCGCTTTTGTTCGCCCGCTATCGCTGCTGCTACTTCTACGTCCTGTTTTTCTATGTATGCCATTGTGTTATTTCTTACCCTTAATAACTTTTAAAACAGTGTCATAAATTTGCTCATGTATCTCTTCTCTCGGAAGAATACCATTTTTGTTTCCGCACTCAATCTTCTTCCAATTTCCTTTTTGGCTAATAAGTTTTAAGGCGCTTTTCTGCGCTGCCTCAAGATACTCTGCATCCCCTTCTACAATATCCTTTCCTCTGTGGGCATAGCGTTTTTTATCCTCTCGATCCTTATTCTTCAAAAGCTTCAATACCTCTTTCATGGGGAGATGGAGGTACACAATCAAATCAGGTCGCGGGAGCCCAAATACTCCATGCTCCATGGTGTCGAGCCACTTTAAAAATGCGCGACGCTTCTTCGCGTCATTTATTTTTCCTCCCTGATGGAGCTGATTCGCCGACACATAACGATCAAGAACAACGGTTTTCCCTTCTTTGAGCCACTTTTCCAATTTTTCTTTGGACTCAAAGCGGTCAGCTGCATACATAACTGAGGCAATGTATGGATCAATATGCAAAAAATCACCGTACTCTCCTGTGAGCATTGCGCCTATAAAGTGCCCAAAGAAATTCTTGTAGTACTGAGGGAAATCGAGAGTCTCTATCTTCATTCCTTCTCGCTTTAACCGCGCAACCAAGAGCTTTGTTTGTGTTGCCTTACCTACCCCGTCGGTACCATCTATGACTATAAGTCTGCCCTTTTTACTCTTCATTATCCCCAGTATATCGTGAGCTTTCATTTTTCCCCTAAACGCTATACGCTATACGCTATACGCTCTCATATGAAGCAATACAATAACCTCCTCAAAAAAGTTTTAGAAGAAGGTGCCGACCGTGAGACTCGAAATGGTAAAACGCGCGCACTCTTCGGTCTTCAGATGCGCTTCAACATGGCGGATGGATTCCCTGCAGTCACTACTAAAAAACTTGCATTCAAAGCAGTGAAGAGCGAACTTTTATGGTTCATCGAAGGCTCGAATGATGATAACCGTTTGAAAGAATTAAATAGTAGCGAACGCACCATCTGGACTGACAATGCCGAAGCTCCGTACTGGGCACCAAAAGCAAAATTTCCCGGCGACCTAGGCCGGGTTTATGGAGTGCAGTGGAGAAAATGGCAAGGGCCAAACGGTAAGGTCGTCGACCAACTTGCAGAAGTCATCGAGAAAATAAAGACGAACCCGACTGACCGCAGACTTATTGTGTCTGCATGGAACCCAGGCGAACTCGACCAAATGGCATTGCCACCGTGCCATATGTTCTTCCAGTTTTTCGTAGCCAACGGGAAGTTGTCGCTTCTTATGCACCAACGCTCATGCGATATGTTTCTTGGTGTTCCATTCAACATCGCTTCCTACTCACTCCTTTTGGCAATGGTGGCACAGGTTACAAATCTTGTCCCTCACGAATTCGTACACTCGCTCGGCGACGCACACATCTATCACGATCACTTGGATGCAGTGAAAGAACAGCTCTCCCGTGAACCCCTCGCTCTCCCAACACTTAAATTAAATCCGGTCGTAAAAAACATCAACGATTTCAAGATGGAGGATATAGAATTAGAAAATTATCAGTCACACCCTCCGATTAAAGCTAAAATGGCGGTATAAAAATATGGCACTTTCTGACAAAAAAATCCTCGAGCACATGAAAGCGGGCACGGTCGTTATTGAACCGTTCCAGCGTGAAAACCTCGCAACATCAAGCTACGATGTAACTTTGGGCGAATGGTATTTTAAAGAACAACCACCTCAAGGCCACAAGAAAATCTACAACGTATATAGCAAATCAGATACTGAAATAGTTTGGGATACGAAGCCTCGTCGTGCCAAAACAGCCAAAGAAGAACTCAAGAATTTCAACTTCTCATTTGATGGTATCCGCCCTGACGACAAAGTCATTTTAATGGAGCCAGGCGAAACAATTCTTGCTCACACACAAGAGTTCATTGGTGGGAAAGACACTGTCACCACAATGATGAAAGCTCGCTCTTCAATGGGTCGTAACTTCATCAATGTGTGCAAATGCGCAGGCTGGGGAGATGTGGGATACACCAATCGTTGGGTCATGGAAATTTCAAACGCATCACAGCACTACATAATTCCTCTTGTCGTTGGTCGCAGAATCGCACAGATAGTATTTTTTGAAACTGGACCTATTCTTGCAGGTGACTATACAAAAACTGGTAAATACCAAACAACTACCGATGTCGCGAAGCTAAAGAAAACATGGAAACCTGAAACAATGTTGCCAAAACTCTGGGCAGACCGTGACATCAAAAAGCACCACCCATGGCACAAGCAAAAATAATTGCCATTGCTGCGATCGGCAAGAATCGGGGTTTGGGTAAGGATAATAATCTTATCTATAAGATCCCTGAGGACATGAAACATTTTCGCGATGCAACACTCGGACATCCAATTATTAGCGGGCGAAAGAATTTTGAATCAATGGGTAGAGCGCTCCCTGGACGACCAACTATTGTAGTAACGCGGGATACTTCCTATGCATACGGAGGTGTCACTGTAGTGCACACAATCGAAGATGCTATAGCTAAGGCGCGAGAGCTAGATCAAGAAAAAATTTTTATTATTGGAGGAGGAGAAATATACAAAGCGGCACTCCCCTACACTGACACTCTCGACCTCACACTTATCGATGACGAGAAACCAGCTGATGTTTTTTTTCCAGACTATTCAGAATTCACCAAAGTGATTTCTGAAGAAAAAAAAGAGCACGAAGGAATTTCGTACTCTTTTGTGATTTTGGAGAGAAATTAAAAAAACTCTCTAGACAGTCAACGCCAAATGAATCACTTTGTGGCAGTGTCCGCACTCGAGAATAGAAACATGCCCTCCACTGCCCTCACCACCCTGAAACTCTTCAACCGCATTTGCAGTACCCCAATCGTGTCTTTCCCCTCTCCGGGCAGAACACATGGCGGTATATTCAGTGCGCCCCCTTTCTAAAGCCTTGAGAGAAATCTTCTGAGGAAAACGTTTTGGTTTTTCTGGCATCTTTATATACTACAGCACAAAAATATGTAAGTCAATAACACTATTTAAAATCAGCTGGGAACGAGATTAATTCCTATCTACAAGTGACAAATTGCAGTTAATGCACTCCTTCCGTGCCTTAAGACTCAATGCGGGATGCGCACCAAAGTACCTCCACACATGTTTACCGTTCTCTGACCGTTTGCTTAGACATCTTGATTCAGATTCTTCACTTCGACCCCTTCGAACACCTACCCCCGAGGCCTCATGTGCTGATAGATTCATATACTTAGCAGTAAATAATAAAGCTGACTAATCACTCTAATAACTACCCTACGTATATATAAGTACTCCCCAAAAGATGGCTCGTCAACTTCTCTCCCCTTCACCTTTCTGCCACCCTACATTTTTCAAAAACGGCTCAAAGAGGTCTTCCTCTATAGTGGAAGAAAAGGAATCAGTACTTACATACTTAGAGTCCCCAATGAAAGGAGCGTTCCGAATACGAACAATCGGGGTCTGCTCATTCGCCTCCCCCATTACAAATGACGCAGTTGCAGCGAGTGAGTCCGGAATATTTGTCTGACTTCCTCCTGACGGAGTACCAAGAATATCAATGCGATTTTTGTTGCTGAATAGTGGTTCAAATCCCGCCCAAGCGAGCGCAATACCTACAACACCTTTTCGAAGAAACACACTCCGAGAGTCCGTCATGATGAGATATAAATTTTTGATGTTGTATGTCCTTTTGAACCATTGCAAAAGCTCCTCGGCAGACTTCTGCGGATTTTCTGGCCAGAGAACATAGTATTGCCCTAATGGGTCAATCCCCGCTGAGGGTATAAGAATACCGTTCGTGATGGTATGCACCACTGCACCATCCCGCATGTCTTCACGTGGGATATACCATTCGGCCTCTTTTTTAACGAGTTCGTCTTTCTTGGAAAAATTACGCTCCACACACCTGCCTTCAGAAATTGAAACAACCTTTGAAGAAATTGCCACGACATCGCCCTCCTCGAGCGTGAGTGTCGAAGCTTTTATTTTTGAAAACAAATCGTCCTTTGGTGGCTTGAGGATATCAATAGAAAATGCGGTGACTTCCATCACCGCATTGTGCCAAAGCTAAACGCTAAACGCTAACCCCTATACGCTCATCATTACTTCACGTCAATGCCCATCGAGCGAGCGGTACCAGCAATAATCTTCATTGCTTGCTCAGTATCTTTTGTATTGAGGTCTGGCATCTTCTTCTCAGCAATTTCCTTGAGTTGTGCCTTTGTTATTGAACCTGCTTTTACTGTTGGAACCTTTCCAGAGCCCTTCTCCAAACCTGCCCATTTCAAAAGAAGTCGTGATGCTGGAGAAACCTTAACGATGAAAGTGAACGAGCGATCGTCCATGACTGAGATCTCAACAGGGAGAATGTCGCCCATTTGGTCTTGTGTTGCAGCATTGAACTGCTGAACAAACTGACCGATGTTAACGCCAGCAGGACCGAGTGCCGTTCCTACTGGAGGTGCAGGCGTTGCCTTACCACCTGGAACCTGAAGCTTAATTTTCTTTACTACTTTTGCCATATGTGTTGATGATACTTATATTTTCTTAACTTGCAAAAAATCGAGCTCAACTGGCGTCTCGCGACCAAACATAGACACCAACACCTTCACCTTACCCTTCTCCTCATCAATTTCGCCAATGCGACCCTCCAAATCTTTGAAAGGACCATCTGCAACAATAACAGGCTCGCCAACAGCAAAATCAATCTTATGTTTTGCAATATCGGTGGACATGCGCTTAAAGAGAATATTCATTTCCTCTTCTGTCAAAGGCACGGGAGTCACACCGGAACCCACGAAGCCTGTCACACGAGGAGTATTGCGAACAATGTACCAACTTTCATCGTCAACAATCATGTCGACCAAGATGTATCCAGGGTAAATTTTTTCTTCAACGGTATTTCTTTTGCCACCCACCACTTTAATTTTCTTCTCGGTAGGAATGACCACATTGAAAATCTTGTCCTGCATGTTCAAGGAATCAATGCGTTGCTTTAAGTTACGGAGAACAGCATTCTCATATCCTGAGTATGTGTGCACCGCGTACCAACCTCGTGTTCCTTCTGTTTGTTTTGCCATACAGATTATTTCTTAAGAAGGATAAGTTGTTCTAGTCCTAATGTGAAAATGAAATCAAAAGCCCCAAGCATAAGGGCGACCGCGATAGAAATAACGATGACGAGCAAGGTATAGAGAATTGCTTGATTTCGAGTTGGCCACGACACATGCGTGAGCTCATTTCGTACTGCCTTGATGTATTCAATGAATTTTTTCATAAAAAAAGCCCTGCGAGGGCTTTGATTAAGGTATCAAATTGAGACTATTAGGTCAAGAGCGACCAAAAAACCTACCATTGTCGAGGCCTACAACTCTGCACTCGCTCATCAGCAATACGACGGGCTGTAGCAAAACGAGATTGAGCGGAGGACAAAGAGCGAGTTCTATTTGTTTCTATTCTGCGTCGTTCAATGTCTCGGGCTGCAGGGGTAAGGTCAGTGCGACGACTAAGCGACTCGAGGGCACTGTCAGCATCCTCGTTTGCTCTCTCAGTGTCATAACGAAAATCATCCCTAGCGTTGATTAGAAGCTCATTAGCCGAGTCTATTTGTACCCGAAGACATCGCTGCTCATCTTCCTGTCTTCGTCTCGCATCGACATACCCATTCACCGCACCTTGAGCAAATTGACCCCAGTTAAAATCCTGTCCTGCCTCTGCAGGAGCAGGCGCTGTTCCCGCCAACGCACCAGCAAGACCTAATGTAGCCCAAATAGACGCTTTCTTTGAAGGTTTTCTTGAAACAAACCCTGCCTCAGAAGATATTCTTTCTCCCATGATGCCTACATGATAACACTCCTAAGCTATCCTGTCAATAGCACATTCTGCCAACAAAAAACCCCGGCAAATGCCGGGGTTTTCCCTAAACGCTTTTTTCCTAGAACCTAGAACCTAGAACCTAGAACCTAATCCTACCGTATCTCGTACGTCACCGAGACATTCACGATGATTTCATTCTCCCCTGTTGGGACAGATACTTCTGGACGTGGTGCAGTAGCGCCCGCGCTCACCGCCATGTCTTTAGCGTAGTAGATAGGGTATCCGCCACCTTCGGAATAATTTACTATTCGTACCAAACGAACACCAAGATCTTTGGCGAGCTCCTTTGCCTGCGCGCGAGCCTTGTCTATCGCCTCTTTGCGAGCCTCGGCTTTCAAGCCGTCCGGATCCTCAACTGAGAAATTTGGTCCGTAGAGGTTTGTAACTCCCGCTTCACCGAGAGCCGAGAGGACTTTCCCCGTGTCATCGATCTTGCGAACCTTCACCTCAACGGTTTCTGAGACTGTAAAGCCGATAATCTTTTGCTCCTGATTATAGACACAAGGAACCGCCCCATAGCACGGCGTTGGTTGCGAATAACGAGGTGAAATGTTGTATGAACTAGTCTTGATGTCCTTCTCGTTAATTTTGAGATCTTTCAACAATGCAAGGGCAACATTAATCTTCTTTGCGGCCGCATCTTGCGCCTGTGCAGAAGTATCAGCATCTTCAGAGATACTGAAAGAAATTGTGGCAATGTCTGGCGATGCAGAAACTTTTCCTTCCCCTGTAACAGAGATGACATTGGTCGGAGGCTCTGTCAGAGTGTCAAAGTTAACAATGGCATTAATTGCCTTTGCTCCAACAAAGATTGTCGCAACAACAAGGAAGGCTGCAAATAATTTCATAACGAGCCGACTTTTCAAAAGTCCGTGGTGATGTGAATGGTCGTGAGTATCTTTAAGTTCATCCATAGAGAAGAATATATTACTGCTATGCGCCCAGTATATCACTAGGCATATTTAATAAGATTGATGTGGATCTCTCACTAAGACGAAGCTCAGACCTCATCCTTACGAGCCTTGTTGATGCGTAAAGGTGCTCTGCGCCATATTCTACTTGCAATTTATTTGCAAATAGAATAGTATCATGCCTATGACTGTCGTCGCAGACGCCCTCAAAAAAAGAGGTTTCCGAGTAACCACACCACGCATTCGCATCTTCAACGTCTTGCAGAAAGCGTCATATCCTATGAGCGTGCAGGAGGTAAAAATGGGAACGAAAGGTGTTGATACAGTAACCGTGTACCGTACACTCGAGGCGTTCAAGCGTGTAGGGCTGGTTGCACAAGTTGACCTCCAACTAGGGCGTGCCCTCTACGAACTTAAAGAGGGCAAAAGTGACCATCACCACATTGTGTGCGTGAGTTGCAAAAAAATAGAAGATTTCACTGGATGCGACTACCAACCAATCGCACAGCAAGCCCTAAAACAGTCAAAGGGGTTCACCAAGATTATCAACCATTCGCTAGAACTTTTTGGTCTCTGCACACTCTGCGCGACTAAATAAATAACTGACATCATGGGAACAACTGCCTACATATTCATAAGTATCAGTGCGGTGAGTTTAGTATCATTCGCCGGCATCGCCGCATTCTCGATGAGGGAAGAGATGATGAAAAAGATGCTCTTCATTCTCGTAGGGCTTGCTGCTGGAACATTGATCGGAGACGCGGTAATACACTTGATACCTGAGGCCCTCGAAAAGATCGGCGATGAACGAGCATTCGGTCTTGCACTTTTAACCGGCGTCGTAGTCTTCTTCATCCTTGAAAAATACTTACGCTGGCATCACGCTCATCACGGAGCCGAGGAAGAGCACGAAATGGAAGAAGCACTCCATCACCCCAAACATCTTGCCCCAATGGTTTTACTCGCAGACAGTATCCACAATCTGCTTGACGGAGCAGTAATTGCCGCAGGGTTTCTCATCTCTCCAATTGTCGGATTCGCGACTGTGGTCGCTGTATTCCTCCATGAGATTCCACAGGAAATCGCTGACTATGCTCTCCTCGTGCACAGCGGGTTCTCGCGAACGAAAGCTCTTTTTTTCAATTTTCTTTCAGCGCTTACGGCATTTCTCGGAGCAGGATTCCTTCTTCTACTCAGCTCCTCATTTGAGCTGATTGGAGCATTCGCTGGAGCGTTCACTGCAGGTGCATTTATCTACATCGCTGCAACAGATCTCATCCCTGAATTACATAAAACAAGAGGGGTAATGCGGGGCGCGATCGAACTTGGTGCATTCATCGTCGGTATCGCGCTCATGCTCTTGTTGACCTTCCTTGAAGTGTGAGGTATCTCATACTTCAACTTGCTTACGATACATTTGCCCCACAACAACCCATCCTGATGCCTCACCTCGGAGGGGTATCGAAGCCATCACTTTCCATACGCGGTCTTCTTTCTTCAAAATTACTATGGTGTCGAGAGTTGATTCGAAATGGGGTCGTAGCACTCGAAGTTCGCGCCATATCCGCCGAAATTGTTTTCGGTTTAAAAAACGCGCCACAGATGCATGAAGCTTATTCCCTTCAAGGGGATATGCTGGCATCCACGTAATGTTTGTATTCAATGCATGAATTAGACGACGCACTAAGGACACTGCTTCCACACTCTTGTAGATATCCATATACACAGTGCGAAAACCAAAGCGACCAAACCCATTCACAACAAGGGGTTGTGGGCGTTCATGGTGTGCAAATGAACGGAGGATGCGTTCAACCTCCTGTATCCCAGCCTCATCAGTCTCAAAAGGAGGTTTGATGGTGATATGCGGTGGGATCCTGTCGTGGAGAGGGGTGATACGGTACTTCGATGCAAGCGCGCGAGTTAGTCCCGCATGATACTGTTTTGCATCTCCAGAAAGGAGGTGAGCAATGAAGTATTTCACTTATAAATAATTGTATCAAATCGATACCTCGAGGAAACAGCCCTGTGGGTAATAGTTCTAGCGTGTTTTCTTATTAAGACGGAGCGACGAATAGTAGGCAGCGAGAACGAATGCAATACCAATAGTTCCTGTAATGAATTCTGGAACGTGCGTAAGAAGACTCACCAGCATACTCACCGCAAGCCCAAAGATTGCCCAATGTGCACCATGCTCCAAGAATACAAGAGCGTCGAGTGTGCGCTGTCTAACCATATAGATAGTCAGAGAACGGACAAAGTACGCTCCAATACCTAAGCCCACCGCAATAACAGGGAGTGCTGTAGTTAATGCAAATGCTCCAACAACTCCATCAAGAGAGAAGGCGGTGTCCAGTACTTCTAAATAAAAGAACAACCCGAGGCTGCCCGAGACTCCAGCCTTTGTCTCAACTGAAAATGCACTCGTTATCCCTTCCATAGCAATAAACACAATCACGCCAAAAATCCCCGCAATCAAAACACTCGCCTGTTCTGCAGATGGAACAAAGAAAGAAATAACAGCTACCGCGATGAGCGCGAGAAGTATTTCAAGTGCCTCAATTCTCCCCCACAATGAGAGGTGTCGCTCAATGAATTGGATCCAGTGGCGAGTTTTATTACTATCAAGAAAATACTTTAACGCGACCAGCAGAAGAAAGACGGCACCAAACGAATGAATTGATGGTGCCGCGCTCTCAAGAAGCTCAGCATAGTGACTTGGATCAAAAAGCGCTATGTGCGCAATAAGCCACGGAGCGATACCTACAACCGCAGAAACAATAACAATAGGGAGTACGATACGCGTGCCGAACACCGCAATAAAAATCCCCCAAGTGAGGAAACGTCTTTGCCATTTTTCGTTCATCTTGACGAGCACTCGCGCGTTTACAACAGCATTATCAAAAGAAAGAGTTATTTCGAGGAGCACCAACAAAACTGCAGTTACAAAAGCTGTAAGTCCGAGATAGTAATACACAAGCCCAAGACCAGTGAGAGAAACGAGAATTGAAATTCCGAAAAATTTTACGATGCTTTTCATGTATTAAAGATTTTTTACTAAATTGCTTCCCTACTTTCCGAAAAATAAACTTGTCGAGGGGGGATACCTAACGCCTTTAGTCGTGTAGTGAGAAAATGCTTCATTTCTTTTTCTCCCTTGAATGCCCGGACCTTTCCCCCGATGAGCACGGCCCACTCCCCAACTTCTCGCATCACATCTGTTTTATTAAAAACGAGATGGGTGACGCCATTCACACGAACTGCTTGCTCTATCAAATCAACATTCATCCAATTACACTGGCGTGGTCTTCCTGTTGTTGAACCGTACTCTTCGCCCACTCGTCGAAGCTCTTCAAATGCAGGATTCTTAGGCTCAAACTTCTTGGTGCCCACATAGGTCTCATACATTTTTGCAACACCCCACACGTGACGCACCGACTGTGGTGGTAAGCCATTCAAGAGAGCCCCTGCGGTTGTGCAATGACTCGAAGTAACAAACGGATAATCTCCCCAATCGATGTCGAGCCCAAAACCTTGCGCCCCCTCTCCTAGAATGACGACCTTTTTTTTATTTTCATAAAACTCTTCATAGAGATCAATGAGGTAAGGCTTTAGTGCTTTTACTTGCTCCGCACGCACACCAATTCGTGCGTATTTATCACGATACGCTGGTCCATTCCCCCGTTTTGTTGTACCAATTGCTACATCCACCGCATCTTCATTTCTGTGTGACGCAGTAATGACATGCGTGTTCTTTGCAACAAAAATCTTACCCTTAGTTTTGATGCCCCCATCCTCAAGCATTTTAATTTCTTTCAGAAACTGTACAGGATCAACAACACATCCTGGCCCTATTATGGATTTAATGCCCCAAAAAACTCCTGCAGGAATGTGGTGCGTTATAAACTTCTTACCTTTATGAAAAATGGTGTGCCCCGCGTTGCATCCACCATTGTAACGAAGCACGTGCGTATACTTCTTCGTCTTACACAAAAAATGAGCCACTTTGCCCTTTCCTGAGTCTCCGTATTGCAGGTCAACAATTATGTCAGTCTCCACTTTTGAAAATGATATCACTGTTTTCCGAATGATGCGATGTTATTCAAGAATTTTCTCAACAGTCACTGGTGGGGTTTTGACTTGCTCCACAATAAGAAACATCCGTGAAATAACAGCCCCATCGGGGGTCTTAATAGAAATTCGCCAACGTCCGGGGGTAGGGTTATCCATAAATGAGTACCCTCGATACCCTTCTGGTCGTCCCCCAAGAATTGGGAAGCTCACTCTATTTTTAATCACCCACTTACCGAGCTCTGGCTCAAATAATTCCCATTGGTGTACAACTCCCGCACCAAAATGCGCAGGAGCAAAGATAGAGCTGAACACATATGCCGACTCCCCTGATGCAAGGCGAAGTGTCACTCCTTGAATATCAAAGAAGCGTTCCCCCCACGATCGAACCTCGTCTGTTGCTATATATGTATCGCCGACCTTTACTACCGAATGATATGCATCAATACTCTTTCCAGAAAGTGGAATGGGAGGTATGAGGTGAGTTACATAAAGGAGTATCACAACAACAACAACACTAAGGGCCCCTCCGGCTATCCGTAATGTATTCTCTAAAAATGCATCCGGTGCAAAAAATCTTCCGAGGAGAAAAAATAAAACAAAAAATGCAACTGAAATCGCAATACTGGAGAGGAACGTGATGAGACCAAGAGAACCAAGAGCAATGGGCGTTGCGAGTGCAAAGAACAGTACAAGGTTCAAGAAAAAAAGTGTTGTTTGAAATGGTAGACGATACTTCTCAATAAAAAATGTTTCGTTGCTGAGGGCAGCAAGGGCTACAATAATTAAAAAAGGCCAGCTCTGAGATAATGAACCACTTGAGAAGTACAGAACGAGGAAAGCCGACAGCAAATTTCCAGCGACATACTGTTGAATAACAGGGAGCCACGAGCGCATCGACTGATCGATTTTTGATACCCCCCTATGTAAAGGGCTCGCGAGCACAAGTATCGAGCCTGCAAGAATAATAAGATAGCCTGCAAGAATGATTTGGCTGATATCAAGATTAATAGTTCTAAAGGTAATGATGTCTACCAAGAAGCCCACCACAAAAGCTACGGTGGCAAGATGATGTTTGTGATGACTAAAAAATTCAGTTAGTTTTTTCATGTCCAAAAACGACAGACTTTACTTTACACTATCAAAAAAATTCACGGATTCGGCATTTATTTCATCACCATCTTGCTCTACTCAGAGCACTGTAAGCATCAACCAGCTGGTACGGCTTAGATAGTGATGGCTGTAGCTGAATCTATTCACTTTATTATGAAGGTAGATTCTGGGTCGCCTCGTCATCATACTTGCCAGATAAAAAATGCCTCTATATAAACTCTAAAAAATAAAAATATGACAAAAACACTAACTACGGTAGAGCGCACCATTGTTGCAGCTTCTGCACTATTCGCCCTTTCACTTATTGGGATGCTCTTTATGCTCCCTGTCTCAGCTCATGCCGCGTCTATCGACAGACAACTGGACCCAGGAGACAACAATGCTAGCGTAACAACTCTACAGACATACCTTGCACTCGACACCAGCATTTATCCTGAAGGATTAGTCACAGGGTTTTACGGAGTCCTTACTACATCCGCAGTACAGCGCTTTCAGTGTGCATACAGCATCATCTGCACAGGAAGCGTGGTAACAACTGGTTACGGACGAGTTGGACCAACGACCTTGGCTTCAATTAATTCAAAAATGGGCGGGGTGCCATCTGCAGATACACAGGTGCCACTTATCTCATCTGTTGGAGTAAGCACAGGAAGTAACACTGCGAACATATCGTGGAATACAAACCAGATGACGCAAGGTGTTGTGCGTTACAGCATCTCCCCTATCGTCTTGAGTGAAGGAAATGGGATTTCAGGCAGTGTAGGTGTGAGTGGTGATACGGCATTAACCGACTCATCATTTCGCGCATCACAAAATGTATTGCTCTCAAATCTACAGAGAAACACTCAGTACTATTACGTAGTCTACACAACAAACGCAGCGGGACATGTGAGCATCACATGGCCAGCAACGTTCACTACGAAGCCATAAGTAAAAAATTTACTTGGAAAGTTAGTGAATATAAAAAACCCCGCTCGAACGAGCGGGGTTTTTATATTGGAGCATCACATACTGAATGCCACAAAAAATAAAATGCGTACCTCACAGCACTCCATTTGGGTGGCGATGCAAAGTTATCTTGTATAGAATGGAAAAGATGAGAATCCTTGCCATTGTTGCCGGAGGCGCTCTGCTTCTGGCACTCGTCGTCCTTTCGTTTACCTTTGTGCAGGTGCGCAATCAACAGGTCGCTTTATCCTCTGATTTAGCGTACAGGACAAACATACTTTCTGATTCACTAGCGGAAGCTATAGAGCCTGCTTTAGCACGAAGGGACACTGTCGCTTCTGTACAAAAAACGGTGGATCGTATTTCAGCAAATGAACGTGTAGCCGGCTTCGCCGTGTATGACAGTTCGCCTAAGCTACTCGCCTTTTCCGCTCTGTACCAAAACAATCCGCCAGTCTCTCTCGCCGATATCGAAACCGTAATGCAAACGAATAGTGTGAAAAATTTTTACGTGGGCACCGGCAAAACCCAAGTGTATGTTTCCATTGCTCCACTCCATTCATCCGAACGGATTACCGGGGCGCTGGTTCTTATGCAACATGCTGGTTATATAGCCACGGCCGTAACTGATGCCTGGATTCGAAACCTTGTTCGTTTCCTACTACAACTTGTCATTTTTTGCGGAGTGATACTCATCCTTATCCGATTCGTGTTCCAGAAATCAATTCGGGAACTCGCAGAACTCATCCGAGTCACCAGACGTGGGACAAGACGCCCCCTAGAGACTTCGGGACTGTTGAAACCAATACATAAGGAAATTTCAAGCCTCGTCACTCGTGCGCATAACGCATATCTCAATGACCCCACAATAGAAAAACCACCCAAAGCCCCGCTTAAAAAATTCACCATCGGCTTTGAGGTAGAGTTCTTCGTTATTGATACAGAAGGGCGCATCGTACCCGGTGCCGACAAAATATTGGCAAAAATTGCGGAGAAAACAAAATTCCACGAAGTTACCAAGGAATGTGCGCATAATCTTATAGAGCTCGGAAGCTACCCAAACATTGAAGGAACGGACACGATGAAAAGTCTTCTTGCGGGCCTGAAACTCCTTGTTGAATCTGCGAGCGAAGCCGGGTATGGCATCCTGCCTTTGGGGACGTACCCTGGAAAATTTACACCCGAGATGCGAAGTGACCCACGATATCGGGTGCAGACAAAACTTTTTGGAAAAACACGCTTTCAAATAGCCGGGCGAGTCGCAGGCTACCACTGCCACTATGCTCTCCCTTGGGGCGTCTTTGACTCGCAAAAACTCACACTTAAGGAACTATCTATTTCTAAGAATCAGGAATACCTAGTGAACGCCTTTAATTTTCTTATTGCCGCCGACCCTGCGCTCACCACATTCATGCAATCTTCGCCTTTTTACCAAGGTCGGCATTTCGCCAAAGACACCCGAATGCTGGTCTATCGTGGTAGCGAAGAATTAGAGTACCCTCGAGGCTTATATAACAGCTTACCTACCTTTGGCAGTCTTCCTGCATATGTACATGCAGGAGCCGACCTTCTGAGTAGGATTAGAGATCGTAATGACTCGTGGCTGAAGTCTCTTGCTGACATCGGCGTAAAGGGAGCCTCTTTCTATCGCTCCATACTCGATACCAACTGGACGCCGGTTAAGATAAATGCGCACGGCACATTCGAACAGCGTGGCATGGATATGAACCGGCTTCCGGTCCTTTTGTCGGTGTCGCTTCTGCTTCAAATTATTTTACGACACATCCAAGACGGTAACCTCAAAGTAGTCCCGCACGATTCGGCAAAAGCGGAGCCATTCGCCTTTGACAAACATGCAAAGACCATACGCATCGCACCCGATACGCATGTGCGCAAATATCTACAGCACGCTGCCGCTCACGAGGGACTAGAGAACGACGACATACATTACTACTGTCGGCGACTACTTTCGCTCGCAAAAATCTTGGGTGGCAAGGAGCTAGACGAACTGCTACGACCATTAACAGATATGCTCGCAGGGCGCAGAACCACTGCTGACGACATACTGTCCCAAGCACGATCTCTTGGATACAAAGATATGCGAAAACTACTGCCACAAAACATTGCGTCAGAGATAGCCCTCACGCACGCTCGTCAGATGTCCGAAGATATCGTGAGTCTCGAGAAAATGATTGAGGGGTACGAAAAGCTCACTTCTTGACGAAAACATTAGGCTACCTTAAGGCTTTCTGTGATAATCCGATAGAAATTCTCTGCGAGACTTCCTTTTCCTGCTTGCTCGAAACAATCCTCGTAGATGCCGGGAAAAGTGTTTTCGTCGACGATAAGATACTCCTTCCGGCTGGTCACATAGATGCAATCGAACCCGACGATGTCTGCGCCGAGCGCTTTGGCTGCTGCCGATGCAATGTTCTCGACAGGAGACGGGTCGACGTAGAATGCTTCCCCTCCCTTGAACTCTTCGTCATATACTTTCCACCCGTCCACGAATTTGGTCGACTTCTTTCGGTAACCGAAAAGAGTTTGCCCTCCTATGTTCGTCGCGCTGATCCAGCGATCAATGTCATTTTCTTCGAAACGCTCAACGAAAATCTGGAGTGGATCCGGGTGCGACGAAGCTGCGTAGGCTATGGCGTCACGGAGCATTCCTTCCGAGTCGATCTTCAGAATGCCGTGCCCAAATTTTCCAAGTCTTGGCTTCAGCAGGAGAGTCCCCCACTTCTTGAAGAGCTTCTTCGCATACGCTGTGTCAGTTGCAGGAAACAGTGCGAAATCGGGTGTCGGAAGCCCTGCATTTTTCAAAGCCGAGTGTGCTGTGAACTTATCCATACTGCGCACGAGCCCCTGAGGGTTGGGCGAAACCTTCGTCCGTCGACTCACAGTCTCGAGAACCTGGAATTCGAAGCTAGTCGGATCATAATCCGGCAAGTAATACCAGAAGAATAGATCGAGATCCGACACACAGATGTCACCGCAGTACACCTTGCCATTCTCAATCACGGACTTATGCGGGTCGAGATCCTTGTAGTACTCAATCCCTGAATTTACATCAAGAAGTCCGTATAGCTCTTCCACTGTACGCTCAGGCAAGAGCTCGCGGACAATTGCGTTTGATGCAAATGTGGCCTTTATTGGCGTGAATACACCAATACGTTTTTTAGTGTGCATATTTATAGATATAACACAGACACTTCAAAATGCATGTGCATCCCCTTCTTTATTTTTGGGTGGCTACAGGGAATCGAACCCTGATCGAGAGCTCCACAAGCTCCAGTGTTAACCGTTACACCATAGCCACCATGCGATATCCAGTGTATACCGGAGTGTTCTTTGTGACCACGCGTCACTAAGTATTTTGTTCGACAAGCTTACAAAATTCTAAGTGCGCTCGGTCCCGCCTCGCCTGTCGCATGGCGACATGGCTCCGGCACGCACACAAGCAGAAAATCTGCCGCAGGGCAGATTTTCTGTCTTGTGTGCGCAGGAGAAGACTCGAACTTCCAAGCCCTTGCGGGCGCTACCACCTCAAGGTAGTGCGTCTACCAATTTCGCCACCTGCGCAGGTGTTTGTATTCTATGTACTTTTCAGGCTTTTGCAAACAAAAAAGAGGCCTTATACCTCTTTTGCTGCTTCTATTTCTTCGGGAGTGACTGGCTCAGAAACTTCGATAGGTGCCTCATCAACGACTTCGGCTGCTTTTGCCTGCTCTGCTCGGATTGCCTCTTCTGCAGCTGCATCTTCAGCAGCCTTTGCTTCAGCGAGAGATGCTGCTTCAGCCATTTCGCGATCACTGCCTGTTGTCAAAGACACAAGGCTCATCTTGCGAAGCTGGCGACGCATTTCACGAGAGACTTTATCGCGGATGTAATAGAGTTTTGCGCGTCGCACTTTTGAACGACGAACAATGTCTATCTTATCAATCATTGGAGAGTAGAGGGGGAAGATTTTCTCAACACCAACACCAGAAAGAGTAGCGCGGACAGTGAATGTCGCACCAGCTTCAGTGCCGTGTTTTCGTGCAAGTACAAGCCCTTCGTACATCTGAATACGGGTTTTGCCCTTTTCCTGAATTTTCTGGTGAACACGAACAACGTCTCCGGCTCGAATATCAAGCTTTTTGCGCTCTTCCACATTCACTGAAGAAATAGTTTTGAGGTCAATTGCTACTACCATAGTGACGAAAAATAACACGCTTTCCACACCGAAGCAACTAGGGGCTAGGTTTTAGCTTCTAGGTGCTAGCTTTTTTGAATTAACTACTAGAACCTAGTCCCTAGCACCTAGAACCTTTTCTGCCCTAAGAAAGTCTTCCGGAAGAGTGGCCTCGAAAGTGCGCCGTTCTCCACTTGGCAATGTAAGTGTTAAAGAAAGTGCATGTAGTGCTAACCGCTGAAAACCAAGCGCCTTATTCCGCCTAGGCGCATAGAGTGAGTCAGATACAATTGGATACTGCAATGCTTTAAAATGCACGCGAATTTGATGCATCCTCCCTGTTTTTGGTTTTACCTCCACATAGGTAAATCCCCCACCCACCCTTAGGCGTGTCCATGCCGTTACTGCATCTCGTAGAGGCTCCTTAGCTCCCCGTTCAGCAGAGCGACGCCTAAAATCAGTTTTTGACCGCCCAATAGGGAGCGTAATAATCCCAGTGGGTTCTTTTAATTCTCCCCACAAAAATGCACGGTAGATCTTTTCTGTTTGTCGTTCTTTAAACTGCTCTTTCAAAAAAAGGAACGCCTCTTGATTCTTTGCGAGAATAATCACTCCTGAGGTTTCTTTATCAAGCCTATGAACAATCCCAGGGCGATTGACGACCACACCACTGGTAAGGACTAACGGCTCCCCCACCTCTTTAGCGCTCGGCACATGCAGGGCAAACCAATCGGCGAGTGTCTCTTCTTCTCGCTTTCCATCTTTATGTACAGACATCCCAGCGGGTTTGTTTGCCACCAGCACATCATCATCTTCAAAAATTATTTCGGGCGTCATGGATACTTAAACACCGCGTCGCTGTTCCCTCAGGGAATATTCCGCAAGAATTGAGTCAAATTCAGCCTTCTCAAACGCAGGCCACTTCGTATCGGTAAAGAAGAGTTCGCTGTAAACAGATTGCCAAGTGAGAAAATTAGAAAGGCGCTTATCCCCTCCGGTTCTGATAATCAAATTGGGGTCGCTAAACTCACCTCCCCAGAGTGCTTTTCGAAATGAAGCCTCATCCGCCTCTTCAACTTTCTGTGCTAAAAGTGTATTCACTCCCGCAAGAATCTCTGCACGACCTCCATAGGACAGTGCAATGATGAGCGTACCTTTTGAACCTTCTTTAGTGCGTCCTTCAACTTCGTCCATTTTTTTCTGCAAACTCACGGGCAAGCGCTCGCGTTGTCCTATAAATTTTACGCGCACGCCTTTCTGTACGATGTCATCTACATCCTTACCAAAAGTCATTTCGAAAAGATTCATTAAGTAATTAACCTCTTCTGGACTGCGATTCCAATTCTCTGTAGAGAACGCATATAAAATTAACTCTTTAATTCCTGCCTCCTGCACCCACGAAACTAAATCTTTCACTTTATCTAAGCCCCGTCGATGTCCCTCCAGACTCGGAAGCCCTTGCTCTTTCGCCCACCTGCGATTGCCGTCCATGATAACTCCGACTGATTGAATAGATTTCATAAAATATCAATGATGGTGATGATGATGGCAAATAGAGAAACTCCTATGCGTAGCAGTTAGTTTCATGCACTCTACTAGAATAGTGCCGACCGGAGCAAGGAGTAAGACTGCATTGCAAATTGTATCGCGGTATCATTTTTTATCTTTAAAATGAGAGAGGTACTCGTACGAATAGGTGATGACAATAGAAGCGGCGCCCCAAAGAAATGGGAGCCAGAGAGGAAGGCCGAAAAAATCTGGCGATTCGTAATGCCATACTCCTTTCGCAATTGCGATAGCTTCCGTGAGAGGGCCCCACAGCGCTACAAACACATAGACCGCCGTGATTTTTTTACTCCTGAGAACCACAAGCATCAGTGCGGAAATCACAAAAAGCGTCAGTGTGAGCATAAAGGACTCACGCCATAGCAGTACCACAGCACTTACAGACCCTATGTATCCCAAGACAACGCTCGCTGTTTTAAGGCTCAGTTTCATAACAAAACGGTATCACAAAAAAATAGAGGTGAAGAATATCTTAGGTGTGATTGGAATAAAAAAAACTTTTAGTGTACTCTGAGCAATTCGGGCGATTAGCTCAGTTGGTAAGCTGTCGGACAGCTTTCTACAACGGCGTTCGGGAAAAGTGAAAGAGACTTTCACTTTCTCCCTCACTTGCTGTAGTAGAGCTAGGGAGTTATTGCCAGAAAAATGCGCGGAGAGCTTAGGCTCCCCGCGCAGGCGTTCGGAAGAAATGAACTATGCGCTGCGAGCGAAACGCTCCCCGCGCTGCGGTTCAGAGAGCGTACACATGAAGCATGTGATACCCTCCTCTTCACCTTGCGCGGTTAGCTCAGTTGGTAGAGCAACTCATTTACACTGAGAAGGTCGGGGGTTCAAGTCCCTCACCGCGCACCAGAAGCAAACTTCTTGCTATTATGAGAACCATGCGTTTTATAAAAACACTATGATTCATAATCGCCACAAAAAAAGTTGGTCTGGGTTTAACTAAAGTCTTTTATTTGAGGCAGTTGGAATACTGCTATTTTTATTTTTTAACTAAACACTAACGAACCATGCTCCAATTTACTGAATCATCACTTAAAAAACTTCTCTTAGCTCTTGCCATTTATCTTGCATCTCTTTTCGCCGCAAACACTCTCGGACTTAAGATCATGCCATTCCTTTTTGGTACAGGTCTTTCTGTTGCTGTTTTCTCTTTTCCCATTGTATTTCTCATGACCGATGTCATTGGCGAAGTGTATGGAAAGCGAGTTGCAAAACTCTTCGTACTTGCAGGATTCATCGCTACAGCACTCTTCATCCTGTACTCATTCATTTCAATTGCGATGCCGTGGTCTCCAAGAGGTCTTTGGGTAAGCGAAGGATACAACCAGGTCTTCGGTATTTCCGTCAGAATGGCAATCGCATCCCTAGTCGCATTCGCTATTGCTCAATATCAGGATGTTATTTCATTCTTCTTCTTCAAAAAGCTCTTAGGGAAGTCTGGATTCTGGCTTCGTTCAACACTCTCAAATGTGTGGTCACAATTTCTCGACACCGTAATCTTCATGGTAATTGCATTTGCAGGTGTGTACTCAACATCAACACTTATAGGCATCATGTTTAGTTGGTGGCTCTACAAGGTTGCTATGGGCTTCCTCTATACTCCACTCTCCTACGTCGCGATACGCCTGCTCAAAGACAAGAATGAAACCAAAGACCCAGCCTCTGTCTAAAACACGCTTCGTTGCCTACGTTGCAACATCCATCGATGGACGTATCTCACTTGAAAAAAGGAGGCTTCCTGATTGGACTAGCAAGGAAGATTGGAAATTCTTCCAGAGCGAACTCGCGCATGCTGATGCAGTTGTTGTAGGAAGAAATATGTACCTGTCTGCTCAAAGCCGCCTCCAAAAACGCACAACTTTTGTGCTATCGAGTAGGGTAAAAAATACGCTCAGAAAAGGCACAGTCACCTTCGTCAATCCGGCATGCCAGAATCTTAAAAAACTCTTCTCAGTGTATAAAACGGTCGCCATAGTTGGCGGTGCGCGAGTGTACCAAACAATGCTCGACAGCAACCTCCTCCATGAGCTCTATGTAACTATTGAACCCTTAGTGTTCGGGCGAGGAGTTTCAATGTTTTCTGATGGAGTAAAAACAAATCGATTCGAACTCGTCTCCGTAAAAAAACTTAATACAAAAGGCACACTTCTTCTTCACTACAACCTAAAGAAGTAACCTCGCTCAATTATTAAATGCGTAGGAATAATCGATATAGTATAGTCTAACGGTCGTTAGATTAAACTATACTGCTATCCTTAGCCTACACAGGACATATGCATGCGCAAGCAATCAAAACGCAAGTGTTCAAAAAAGATGAAAACCTTTCTCTGTTTGTTTTTGAACATCTAAAAAAAATCCCAGAGCGTTCAGTGCTTGTCATTGCCTCAAAAATTGTCGCCCTCTCCGAAGGACGCACTGCAAAGATATCTGAAAAAAATAAACTAATAAAAAAAGAAAGTTCGTGGACACTCAAGGTGGGTAAAGTTTGGCTTACCGAAAAGAGCGGAATGATTATGGCAAACGCAGGTATCGACGAATCAAATGCCCAAGGAGAATTGGTACTTCTACCAAAAGACAGTTTTGCTTCAGCGGAGCGTTTGCGAAAAATATTGCAAAAAAAATACCGAGTAAAAAATCTCGGTATCATAATTGCCGATAGCGCGCTCATGCCCCTCAGAGCTGGTGTAGTGGGCGCCGCGCTTGGATATGCAGGCTTTAAGGGGGTGCGAGATTACCGAGGAAAGAAAGATATCTTTGGAAGGCAAATGAGGATGTCGCGTACCAATGTTGCTGATAGCCTAGCTACCGCCGGCACGCTCGTTATGGGCGAAGGAAGCGAACAACAACCACTGACACTTATCACTGAAGCTCCTGTTGAGTTTGTAGAAAAAATAAATAAGAAAGAATTGAAGATTGCACCGAAAGAGGACATTTTTTGGCCGTTGCTGAAAAGACTAAAGAGTTAACCTGATTTGTGCCCCCCCTGCAGGAACCTCTCCTTACAGGAGCTGTACACCCTGCGGATTTTTTCTTTCGGAAGCTCAGAAAAAATGCACGCAAGGTCTTCGATTCCTGCACGGATGTCTCCCAGACATCCTAGGGGGCACCAACAAAAATCGCCACTTTCGTGGCTGGTTTTTGTATTGGTGCCCCCTGCAGGAATCGAACCTACATCGACGGCTTAGAAGTCCGCAGCTCTATCCATTGAGCTAAGGGGGCAAGCAAAAGAGATAATACCCCAGTAACGCCTTATCTCCGAGAGGTAAAAACCCTACGGTCCTATTAGGGCGGTTTTCGATGCAAACTAACGAGTGGTACCTATAGGAATACTCGGGACTACATTTATTTCATAGCGTGCTTTACGACTACGATACGAATCCAAAGCTAACTGAATCTCTTCTTCAGTTATCGTCTGTGCGGGGAATGAGGTGAGTGTACTGTGTACCACCAAACCCGACTGTATACCAAAAAACAAATATGCTGCGTACCCTATAAAAAAAATAAATGGGACTAATACTATACTAAGTGCAAAAAACCAGTCACGCTCTGGATTCGGATGTAAAAATGATGCGAAAAAATTATTATTGCCGGTAGACTGATTCATGGTTTTGAACTCTTTTCTTTTATAAAGTCTACAGTAAATGTCGCAAACCAAACATTGGCATCAGAAATCTCAAAAGAAACATTCGCAAGTCGAGATGCCTCCGGCAATGTCTCAATCGCAGACGCAAAGCGTGTCATAGCGGTCAGAGAACCTCGGGCAGAAAAAACAACACGCACCAATTCATGGTATGTCCACTCGGTAGGAACTACGGTAACAGACCCAATAGTTGCAGTAACACGCTCACGCTTCGCAGTAGCCTCAATGGTATCAATAAGGCGAACTGAATCACTATCAGAGACAATAAATGTCGCCAACTCAGCGCGATTTAGCGCTGTTTCAGCAATTAATGTATCCGCTCGCTTGAGTGCTTGGTCGCGAGTATCTGTAGAAAATGAACCCTCTTTCGCTTTTGCAATAGTTGTCACGAATCCAGAAATACGCGCATTAATAAACAAAAATAAACCTACAGTAACTACGAGGCAGATGCATCCAAGTATGAGTGGGGTAAATTTTTTCATTGTGTTTTTATGTCAAAAGAGAACGGTATTGAAAAATCAATATTGGTTTCATTTACTAGGTTCGAGATAGGAACCGATGCTCCTTTGAACACACGCACTACTTCAATTTGTTTCCCAAAATTAATGAGAGCGGTGCGTGTTTTTGCTTTACCGGAAACTGAAATAGTGCCCACCCCAGAACCAGTAAACACAAGAGCGATCGAATTGACCTGCACACCCTCAGGAACGCGTGTCGTGAGCTCTGCTAAGACACGCGGTGTTGTTTGTATGCCGTTATACTCTCTAAGAAGCATGAGTCGCTCCTTAAGTAGCGATACCTGCTGAACAACCCCAGAAGATTGATATAGCGCTACGCTCTCTTGCGACGTCTCAAGGGCACGGACAGATGCCTTCGCTTCAGCCTCTGCTAAAAAATAAGACGGCATAAGTAATGCAGTCCCAAGAACACACACGCCTACGAGTACAAATATAAATGAACTTAAGATTCCCGTGTAGTAACGGGCACGGAGTTTCATCTGATCTTTTGTGGTGAGTAGATTTACCATTGTTGTGTATTACTCCCGCGAAGTGCCAGCCCTATAGCTGTTGCATATTCTAAAGACTCTTGGAATTCCATTGGCGGTATGTAAGTACCGAGAGGAAATGCATTCGTCCATACATTAGCAACTACAACAGGCACGGAAGTAAATGTCTCAAGATATTCAGAAAATCCTCGTATGTTGGCATTACCTCCACACACAATTATTCTCTCTATAGGGAGTTTTGTAATACCTTCGGCAGACAGAGTGCCCCAATCAGAAAGATGCCTCATTATTTCGTCTTTCAGAACTGACATCGTTGTCATAAGAGCTTCTACTACATCAGTATTTTGTATACTCATAAGAAGCCCGCGCTCTTTTTTTATTTTCTCAGCTTCATCAGGAGAAATACTCAATTTTTTTGTGATGGCCTCAGTCAACACATCACCGCCCACATCAATACTCGAAGTAAAAGAAACAGCACCACCATCAGCTATGGCAATGCGTGTTGTTTGCCTGCCAAGGTCAACAATCATAACCACACCTGTCCGATCATCTGCACTTAATACGGCGCGCGCAAGTGCCTGAGACTCAACCTCAAGAGATCGAAGCACTATGCCTGCATCGTTAAAGGCCTTTGCGTATGCATCTACAACGCGCTTTGCATATGCCGTAACTGCAACGACTGTCCCTGCTTGAACAGTCCGAACTACCTCAAAATCAAATACCATATCCTTTGCAGGCAACGGCACGTGCGCTTCAAGTCCAAACTCAACGCCAGCACGAAGATCGGATTCACCCATAGGTATCAAAGTTTGGTATAGATATGCTTTTCGTTCAGGAATACTTGCCGTGGCGTAGCGTACTCCATGACGAAGCCTGTATGAGCGTAAAATATCAACAACGGCGGTATGTTTTTCAATGTCACCGTCAATAACAACTCCTTCCGGAAGAGGATTTTCATTAAATGACTGCACACGGAGCCCTAGAGAATTTTTTTTCAATACCACACACTTAATAGAGTTATTTGAAATATCAATACCTGCGGATGGCATTGCGACAATAGATGGTGGTGGAAATATTGAAAGAGTTCGTGTGCGAAACGACATGCCTCTTATTATAAACCCTTTGACTGAGGCGAAGAGTCGGTCACGTAGTGTTACTTGAAAACTTCTCAGCGGATATGACTTCCTGGATCAACAAATCTTGTTGGTGACAAAAGAGCAAAAGTACTTCCTTCGCCCACCGCAAGAATCATACCGTTGGAAACAAGTCCACGAATAACTCGTGGCTCTAAATTGGTTAGGAATGGAAATTGTCTTCCAATAAGATCAGCGGGGTTCACATATTCAGCGATGCCAGAAAGAATTTGTCGTGGTGTTTCTTCCCCAAAATCAACTTCGAGGCGTAACAATTTATCAGTATCAGGAACATGCTCAGCAGAGCGGACAGTACCGATTTGAATTTCTGCACGCTTAAAATCATCAAAAGAAAAAGTCATACATTACTTTTTAGTCCGCTCTATGAAGCTATTAAGAATTATAGCCGCCGCTTTTGCATCTACAAACTTATCGTCACTGTCCCGCCTGGCCTCCACAGAGCTATAAAACTCTGGCTCGTAAGAAACTGGCACGGTGACTGATCGCTCCAAATCTGCAACAAATTGGCGTGTGTGTTTCATGACCGCATTATCATGCCCATCTTTATCTTTTGACTCCCCTACTACAACTCGTACAACACTTTCTTTCGCTATGAGTTCAGTAAGTGTCGGTATAAGCGTACGGTCACTCGGCAAGACTGCTTTGGCAAATGCAACGGAGCCGGATTCATCGGAAACCGCAACGCCAACGCGCTTTGTGCCATAGTCTATTCCTAAAAGTTTTGACACATTATACATAGTACCTCGTTGCCGTCGGGTAGCGAACACGCTAGGATATATACATGTTCGGCTTTAACCCAACAGGTTGGAATCTTTGGATTCTCCTCATAATTCTGTGGACACTCCCGTGGAAAGGCTATGCACTATGGCTATCGGCAAGAAACAGTCATCCTCGATGGTTCATTGCACTCCTTTTACTCAACACTCTTGCAATTCTTGAAATAATCTATATCTTCGCGGTGGGTAGGAAAGTTGCAAAAAATCCAAACACTCAAGGGAACAAAGGGAATGTAACGGAGTACAGTAAGCACGAAACAGTTCGAGTATATTCAGGCTCTGAAAAATAAAATACTAACAGGTCATAACTTGGGGTCTCATAAAAAGTATCTGGTATACTGGGTGAGTGCGTGAGTTATACAAAAGAAAGCCGAACACAAAATGCTCCACGTGTGGCAAGCCAATTTACAGGCGTCCCGCTGAGCTCCAGCGTGGACCCGTATTCTGCACTTCCCTATGCTACGGGAAAGCGCATAGAAAAGAGCGACCCTGCATCGTGTGTAGCAACCCTATCTTGGCAAGAGCTAATAAAAAAACATGTAGTAGGATTTGTGCAAATAAGAACCGAGCTGGTATCAAATACGGTACCAAAAGGCCATACGACAAAGTAAGGAACGAAAGAACCATTAAGTTACGAGTATTGGAGATTCGCGGAGGAAAATGTGAACGGTGCGAATATAGTAAAAAGCAAATTTTGCATGTGCACCATAAGGACAGAAACCATAGCAACAACAGCATTCAGAATCTTGAATTGATTTGTCCAAATTGTCACTATGAAGAGCACTATTTAGAAAAAAGCTGGCTAAATGATACAGTACAGCACTGAAGGAGAGGTGGCAGAGTGGTCTAACGCACCGCACTTGAAATGCGGCGTCCGGGGAACTGGACCGAGAGTTCGAATCTCTCCCTCTCCGCCAATACAAAAATGGCGCCTCAGGCGCCATTTTTGTATTGGCGGACTCGACGCATTGTCGGGTGTAAACTGAGTCCCTCGAGCTTAGTGACGGGAGCAGAATCTTCCTTCCTCCATATTAAATACTTTTTATCAAACAACCCGAGTCTGCAATATGAATGAAACGGATAAACTTAGAACTCTTCTGAAACAAATTCGAGAAGATGCTAGCTTGCCAGGAGAGAAAGAGATTTTTGTGCAGTTATTAAACACTTTGATTAGAAGCAACGAACTAGTTTATAGATACGACGAATATTACAAGGCAGGATACCATTTAGGTTATTTTTTGATTCAATCACAAAGAATTGAAAAGACTGTGGCCGGAGTTATAGATAGCGCTGAAAAGTTACGAGCTCGAACTTTAAAAGTTGATGAGAGGGAGATCGACCTCAATATACCCTTAGGTGTTTTAATAAATCGATTGAAAAATTATATTGAAGGCGATTCTGTTTTTGTACCATTGATTGAATTCAATGAATACCGCAAGGTAGCTATCCATCGTCTCTCAGAGGATTTCTCAAGAAGTTTAGTAGAAATCGAAATGTCTATAGCCGAAGACTATCCACCAGAAAAAGTTAATGGATTACAGAACATACTTATCGAAGTTACCGCTCGTATAGGACAAAAAATTCTTGATTTGATGGAAAATACTATGGCCGCAAAAAGTATTGGAACTCAATTAGGAGAACGACTCTTAAAAGAAGTTGCACTTCCAGACTTAGAGGTCACTATTCTTGAAAATCCTAAATAGACCCTAATTCGTCAGCTATCCTACGAAAAGGGTATACTTTCCTCCGTGCCCTCCCCGACTCACATCACTCTCAATACTGGCGCCCTCATGCCAATCGTGGGTTTAGGTACGTGGAAATCTGCACCCAATAAAGCAGGGCAAGCGGTGGAGTATGCTCTTACTGAAGCCGG
>JAGOSG010000005.1:0-34668 GCA_018062445.1 Minisyncoccota bacterium
CTCTTTTGGGCCGAGTCTTGACTGAGGTAGGGGATGACCTTCAATCAGGTAGTCCAATATCTAAAGCACTCTCAAAGCACCCGAAAGTTTTTAGTGCATTTTACGTGAACATGGTGAAGGCTGGTGAAGAATCAGGCAAACTTGATGAGACTTTCCTCTATCTCGCTGATTATCTTGACCGATCATACGAAGTGATGAGTAAGGCAAAAAATGCACTCATCTATCCTGCGTTTGTTATAGCGACATTTTTTGTAGTTATGATTCTTATGATGACCATGGTCATCCCACGCATTTCTTCAATTCTTATTGATGCAGGGCAAGCAATACCTGTGTATACGCAGGTAGTCATATCTATCAGTAACTTTTTTGTGAACTACGGCGTGTTTCTTCTCATACTTCTTATAGTGGGTAGTGTATTTCTTTTCCGGTACGCCAATACTCCTCAGGGACGCGCATCATTCAGTTCGTTTGAACTCGCCATTCCCTATGTGGGCGATTTGTACAAGAAGCTCTATCTATCGCGCATCGCTGACAACCTTGCAACGATGCTCGGGTCGGGTATTTCTGTGGTGCAAGCTGTGGATGTGACGGCAAATGTTGTAGGAAATGCAGTCTATGCAGATATTTTGCAAGAAGTAGCAACTTCAGTGAAGGGGGGAGGTTCAGTATCTGGAGCTCTCGAAAAGCGTAAAGAGGTACCGGGTATTATGGTTGCAATGATGCGCGTCGGTGAAGAGACGGGCGAATTAGGCAGTATCTTAAAGACTCTTGCGAAGTTTTATCAGCGAGAGGTTTCAACGAGCGTCGATACACTTGTTGGTCTTATTGAACCAATCATGATTGTTACTTTAGGCTTAGGAGTTGGTATACTGTTGGCATCGGTCTTGGTGCCGATTTACAATCTCTCAGCCGCTATTTAAAAAGTGTGTACGTTAATATAAATTCCATGAACCTTACTTCAACAAAACGAGGCTTCACCCTCATCGAACTCCTCGTTGTTATTGCGATCATCGGTATTCTTTCATCGGTCGTGTTGGCATCTCTGAACACTGCTCGTTTGAAATCACGCGATGCACGCCGTGTCTCTGACATCAAACAACTACAAATTGCACTCGCTCTTTATTCTGATTCAAACTCTTCAGCATACCCAACCACCCTCGCTGGCCTTGCTCCTACCTACATCGGTGTTGTTCCTACTGATCCTGTGGGCAATGTTGCCTATCGATATGCCGCACTTGGTACTGGCGCTTCCTGTACGAACTACCATCTTGGTGCAACATTTGAAGAGACTACCAACCAAGCTCTTTCTAAAGATATTGACGCAGCCGCAGGTACCATTTGTACTGGCTCCAGTGCCGACTTTGCAGGTACGGACCCAATCTTTGATGTGAAGCCGTAGTGAAGTAGGCGATGCCCCATCGGATCCGCAGGGATCATAATAGCGTTTAGGTTTTTGCATCTAGAATTACGAATCTCTAAACTTTAAACACCAAACGTTACACCCTCCCCCTATTCTCCTTATCCACATTTATCTAGGTGCTTCAGGTTTGAGCCTATACAATGGTAAGTAGCTGTAAGTATTACAGGTATTCTTATTTAATAAGCTATTTACTTAAATCTCTATCTTATAATAAAAACATGAACCTTACTTCAACAAAACGAGGCTTCACCCTCATCGAACTCCTCGTTGTTATTGCGATCATCGGTATTCTTTCATCGGTCGTGTTGGCATCTCTGAACACTGCTCGTTTGAAATCACGCGATGCACGCCGTGTCTCTGACATCAAACAACTACAAATTGCACTCGCTCTTTATTCTGATTCAAACTCTTCAGCATACCCAACCACCCTCGCTGGCCTTGCTCCTACCTACATCGGTGTTGTTCCTACTGATCCTGTGGGCAATGTTGCCTATCGATATGCCGCACTTGGTACTGGCGCTTCCTGTACGAACTACCATCTTGGTGCAACATTTGAAGAGACTACCAACCAAGCTCTTACCGGAGACATTGACGCAGCCGCAGGTACCATTTGTACTGGCTCCAGTGCCGACTTTGCAGGTACGGACCCAATCTTTGATGTGAAGCCGTAATTGTTTTTTCCCTTTTAAAAATCCCCCAATTGGGGGATTTTTAAATTCTACCTATGTTGTTTTTATACTCTAGGTAACTTATCTCACGGGGTATATCCCGTCACTAGAACTTGGCGTTACTCCTCGTAGCGAAGTGTAGGAGTTTTTAAACACCTGTCGCATGATCATGAACCTTATAGTGCGAAATACCCGATACATCGGAGCACAAGCTACGCCAAGTTTCAGTGCGGGGTATACTTCTCTGTATGCTCGAAGTACTCCTTCCGCTTTTTGTGTTTGGTATCGGACTGTGTGTTGGAAGTTTTGTTAATGTTCAAATCTTTCGCTTTGGTTTTGGCGAGCGTGCTCGTGCTCGTTCATGCTGTATGGCGTGTGATCATCCAATCTCTTGGTATGACCTGATCCCTATTTTTTCATATGTAGCGATATCAGGCAGGTGTCGCACATGTGGAAGCGCGCTTTCAACTCAGTATCCATTGATTGAGGGTATAGTTGGACTTCTGTTTTTGGTAGCATTTTTTATAATGCCACCTGCCTTATCGCTTTGGTCAATTCTGGCGTTCACTATGCTCCTTGTTTTTATTGCATCTTTGGTGGCCTTAGTTGTATACGACATACGACATACCTTAGTGCCTATGCCTTTTATCTATATGCTCGTAGGCTCTGCACTTCTCGCATCTATTTCACAAAGTTTGTTTAGTAATTCGTTTTTCCCACTTATCGATTCTCTTGTTGGAGGGGCAATCTTGTTTGGTGGTTTTTTCAGTATTGTACTTGTTACCCGTGGGCGAGGTATGGGCGTGGGTGATGCGTATGTTGTTGGTGCTGCAGGACTTTTACTTGGACTGTTTAGAGGTATTGAATCAGTTATGTTTGGAGTCTGGTCTGCCACGATTGTTTATTTGATAGTTTTTCTTTTATCCTCTATTCATTCAAAAAAAAGATTGTTGCCTCACGGCGCTCGGGTTACCATGAAAACAGAGTTGCCGTTCGTGCCATTTCTTGCTTTTGGCATTGGCCTCGCTCTCTTCACGACACTTTCACCGCTCTCACTTGGGTCGTGGCTTGCCAATCTATTATGGTTCCAATAAAAAAAAGGCCTTCAGCTTTCAGCTTTCAGCTTTCAGGGGGGATTAAAAAATCTTTTGTCGTTCGTGGTTTAACGCTCATTGAGCTTCTTGTGGTGATGGGTATTTTCTCTATCATTTCGCTCGTTGTCCTTGCAAATCACTCTCGCTTCAATAGTTCAGTTCTTCTTGGAAGTCTTGCATATGATATTGCGCTATCAATTCGTGAAGCTCAGGTATACGGCTTGTCTGTAAAACAATATGGCAGTAATTTCCAGGTTGGCTATGGTCTTCGTTTTGCAGGCGCCTCCTCGTATACATTTTTTGTTGATACAAATGCAAACAAACGCTATGACAGCGGGATTGATTCGATCGTGCAGACATTTTCAATTAGTCGTGGTCACACTGTGAAAAGTTTTTGTGGTATCACGGCAAGTGGGGTTCAAGAATGTTCTCCTAGCGGGATCGATCATCTAGATATTGTTTTCTTTAGGCCTGATCCGGATGCTCTATTTTCTTCCAATACTTCTACGGTGTATTCAAGTGGTCAAATAGTGGTGACATCTCCGACAGGGGAAACACGCACGGTTAAGGTCGCTTCAACTGGTCAGATTTCGGTAACAAATCCATAATGAATAAAACTACGCAAAGCACCTATACGAAAGACCACTCCGGGGCGTTTGCCCAAGTCTCAGTCTTTCGTATAGGTGCTTTGCTCCGCACGGGTGGAAAGGGAACAGCGCGGGGGTTCACTCTGATTGAAATGATGGTTGCGGTGACAATATTCGCCATTGTTATGATGGTTGGAGTCGGCGGGCTATTGTCGCTTGTTGCTACAAACCATCGTGCACAAGCCATTCACTCAGTCATGAACAACCTGAGTGCGGCAGTCGAAGGTATGTCACGATCCATTCGTGTAGGCACCTTATATAATTGTGTTGCTTCTGCCACAACACCTCCATCTCCTCCTCCGTCTTCAACAATCGCAAATCCACAGGACTGCGCTTTAGGTGGGGCCCGCCTTCTTGCGTTTGAATCATCAACGGGCAATTTGACCGATCCGAATGACCAAGTTGTGTACCGTTTAAACGGTACACAACTTGAGCGTTCTCTGCGGGGTGGCGCTAATGGCAGTTGGATTGCGATTACTGCGCCTGAAGTTTCAATTGATAGCTTTGACTTTTATGTTGTTGGTTCAGCGAAAGGGGATGGCATACAGCCCCGTGTTCTTATGCGCATTAAAGGTTCGGCAGTAGTTCCGGGAGGTACAACTACATTTACCGTACAAGCAAGCGTTGTTCAAAGAGTTCTTGACATTTAATTTATGAAATTCTTTTCTACAAAAACAACTAGAGCATTCACACTGATTGAGACCTTTGTGGCGATTACAGTTTTGTTGGTCTCGCTTGTCGGGCCGCTCTCAATTGCTGCACAATCTCTTCGTCTCGCATATTACGCACGCGATCAAGTGACCGCTTTTTATCTTGCGCAGGAAGCCGTGGAATATGTGAGAGCTGAGCGCGATCAAAACTATCTTGCCAGTGCGCCGTGGCTTACTAATCTTGGTGATTGTGTCGGGGCATCATGCGTGGTTGATTTTCCTAGTTTTACCCACAGTGCATGTGGTGTTCTTAGCGCATGTCCTCCTATATATATAAGTAATGCAACAAAATTGTACAATCAGGATGCAACGAGTGGGCCTGCATCAGCCTTCACTAGAGTTCTTTCTATTACGCCAGTTGTAGGCAGTGTCGATGAAGTAATAGTGAAGGTGAGAATCTCTTGGGTGTCGGTTGGAATCAATAGATCATTCGAGGTTACTGAACATCTTTTTAATTGGGCAGGACCATGAACATAAAAAAAGTTATTAGAAAGCAGTTTGCGGTTTGCAGGGAAAAGCTTCAGAGGCTTCCTCAGGTTTTTTGTACTGCTTTCTGCCAGCTGCCAGCTGCCAACTTCCGCACTAGACGGGGATTTACTCTTCTGCTCGCGGTGCTGATTAGTAGTATTCTCATTGCTATTGGTTCGGCAATTTTTAACATTCTTTCGAAAGAAATCATTCTCTCATCATCAGGTCGTGAGTCACAATTTGCTTTTTTTGCGGCTGACACCGGAATTGAGTGCGCTCTCTATTGGGATACAAAACAGAATGCATTTGCAACAACATCAGCACTCACACAAGTTGCCTGTGGAGGCGGTTTGGCAGACTTAACGCGCACCTCAGGGGGCACTCTGCTCCGACCAACATACACAACAGCGTTTTCCTTTCCCCTTAACGGAGGAGTGGCTAACCCATGTATTACCGTAACTGTCACTAAGACTTTTTATCCAACCGAAACAGTTATTGCCTCGCAAGGTTACAACACGTGCGTTACGACGAATCCGCTCCGTCTTGAGCGCGCCATTCGAGTACAGTATTAATTTTGGAAACTATGGAGTGGAACAAAGTTACAAAATTTTCACAGGTGGTAGCTATTATTTTATTTGTCGGAGTATTTTTTCTTGGTTTTTATCTTGGGAGAATGTCGGTAAATGTTTAGATGCCTCACTTTGTTTATATTTTAGAGTGCGCTGATACAAGTCTTTATATTGGGTCTACTGTTGATTTGGAAAAGCGAGTCCATCAGCATAATTACGCAAAAGCAGGTGCCCACTATACAAAAATTAGGAGGCCTGTTGTGCTGAAATACACAGAAATATGCACAGGCTTTGCAGAGGCTCGTGCTCGTGAAGCAGAACTGAAAAGACTAACTCGAAAAGAAAAAATTACACTTATACACAGGAGTATTGAGAAATGATTGTATAAACGGAAAGATTTTTAGGTACAGCAAAATGGTATTTTGCGGTACCCTGTGTCGATGACGCAAAGTGATGCACTCACGATTTTGAAGACGGGCGCTAATGTTTTTTTGACGGGTGAACCTGGAAGCGGAAAGACTCATACTGTAAATGAATATGTAGCATGGCTTCGGGATAAAGGAATTGAACCTGCAATCACCGCATCAACGGGCATTGCAGCGACACACATTGGAGGCATTACATTACACTCTTGGAGTGGTATCGGTATTGCAGAGCGTTTATCAGAGCAGGATATTGATGCCATTGCGGGGAAAGAACATGTGGCGAGGCGAATAACAAAATCGCGCATCCTGATCATTGATGAAATTTCTATGCTATCGGGAGAAACCTTAGCGCTAGCAGAAGCGGTGGTACGAGAAGTACATCGAAGCCAGGAAGTGTTTGGTGGTATTCAGGTGATTTTTGTTGGTGATTTTTTTCAACTCCCGCCAGTTTCTAAACGAGGTGCTTCGCGGGCATCATTTGCTTTTGAGTCTGCCGTCTGGAAGGCAGTAAATCCAATTATTTGCTACCTCACTGAGCAACATAGGCAAGAAGATGAAACATTTCTTTCTGCACTCGCTTCCATTAGGTCGGGTGTTGCTGATGAAGAGACCTTGCTGTGTTTTCAAGATAGAGCGGTGTCTCAGAACGATGTCTCACATAAAATTCCGCGTCTCTTTGCGCATAACATGGATGTCGATCGTATTAATGCGGACGCACTTGCCAAACTGAAGGGTCTGCCGACGGAATTTGCGATGACCGCACAAGGAAGTGACAACCTCGTCCTTGGCCTCAAGCGAGGATGTTTGTCTCCTGAGAGGCTTTTTCTTAAGAAGGATGCTGTAGTTATGTGTACGAAGAACAATCCGAACATTGGTTTTGCAAATGGTACGCTCGGGGTGGTTGTTGGATTTAATGAAGAAAATACGTATCCAATTATAAAAACAAAAGACGGGCATGTATTTACTGTGGAACCTATGGAATGGGCTGTGGAGCAGGATGGAAAAGTGCGCGCACGAATTACTCAAGTACCACTCAGGCTTGCATGGGCAATGACCATACATAAGAGTCAGGGGATGAGCATGGATGCTGCCGCTATAGACCTTTCTGGAGTATTTGAACATGGACATGGGTATGTCGCACTCTCTAGGGTGCGCACTCTCCAAGGACTCCATCTTCTGGGATGGAGCGAGCGGGCACTCTTAGTGCACCCGCGAGTGGCAAAGCAGGATGCACAATTTCGTATTAAGTCTGAGGATGCAAGGGCAGTTTTCGAGGAGATGAGTGATGCAGAGCATGCGGGTATGGAAGAAAATTTTATTCGTGCATGCGGAGGAACACTTGAAGCAGAGAAGAATATTCACAGTAAAAAAGAAAAATCCAGCACACTCTCTAAAACGCTTATCCTGATACAGGAAGGTCACTCCATCTCCGATATTGCTAAGATACGATCGTTAAAAGTAGGGACACTTATTGACCATGTTGAAAAAATAGTAGAGAGGGGTTTATGTGAAGTGAATGATATACAAAATATTTTTTCGGTGAGTATTATGGAGGCCTTGCCGGTTATTCACGAGGTATTTGAGCGGGAAGGATCGGAACGAATTTCTCCGATATTTGAGCATTTTAAGGGCATGTATTCGTATGAAGATCTTCGTATTGCCCGTCTATTTTTTAAGCAATAGGCTTCTATAAGAGGTTTTTTCTATGTAGTAGGCGATATGTTACGCTAGAGAAATGATGAAAATAGGACTCATAGCTACTATCGGAGTAGGAATAGTTGCTATTGGTGCGGGATTTCTTTTCTTAGAGCCGCAAACAAAGCCACAAGGAGTAGCATGTACTATGGAGGCTAAAATCTGCCCAGATGGAAGCGCAGTTGGGCGAGTCGGTCCACAGTGCGAATTTACAGCGTGCCCTACTCCAACAATGACTTGGAGTTTTGTTGATGTTGGTGAAGATACAGTGCAGGGAATACCACATACTGAGGTAATTTTTGCGATGAATGACAAGAAATATAGTGCGGGTACCTATGAAGGTAACTGTACGGATATTAAGAATTCAAGCTGGCAACTTGTGGCAGGTGAGCAGGCAGGCGCCATTTGTTGGTGGGCAGGCGGAGGCACGGAGCTCGGTGTATTTGAGGAAGGTGGTCAGTTGGTTATCAAAAAGGGACTGTTGGATGAGGGTGGTGCTGAAACGCCAGGTATTCGTGGTAATTTCGAAACGCTCTTAAAGCTCGTGCCGTAGTTATTTTTTTGTACCATGGGTTTTTCTATAGTTTTCCAAGTGCACGTTTGAATATGAGACATCATCATTATTATTCAGATGGTTTCGCTATTTTTTTTATTGTGACGCTCTTGGCGTTGATTATGTACTCTGCATTTTCAAATCCGTATGGTCGAATGAGTCGTGTTAAGAATCCATTTGAAACAAGGCGACAAGGGAGAACCATTGCTCTTTTGAAGCATTTCAATCTTAAAGTATGTAAGTCCTTCTTTTGGCATGGTTTTGCGTATGCGAAATGTGCGTGGCATATCGTTTCCAATGTGCGTGCTGGTGAAAAGGCAAGAAGTCGAAGTTTAGAGGGTGTTATACGCGATATTCATAAGGTGCGATTTAATCCAAAGAGGCCGTATTTGATTTCAGGAGATCATTTTAATGTTTTTTATCCAAGGAATCTTGGTGTGTTTTATTATGCAACTCTTGATCCGAGAACTGCACTAGGAAAAAGTGATTGGGAAAATAGACAGAGAATCTACCTTCAAACAGTTGCCTATGCAATCGCTGCATTTACAAAAAATGGCGACTGCACCACCACCATTGTGCCAGTAGGGCCTCGAGCAGTGAGTTGTATAAATATCTATCATTACCCATCCGATGCTCTTTATGGTGTTCTTTTTGGTCTATCTACGCTTATCGACAACTCTTTTTTTGTGAAGCGTTATCCCTTTGAATCAGAAAATAGTTTTGGGCTTGAGACAAAGACTGCTGCTGGAAATCTTCTCGAGGAGAATCGTGACGCACTAGCGCTTCTTGTTACGAAATACTACAACCGAGTTTTCGATACGGAAACAGGCCTAATTAAAAGGGATATTCATATTTCATCAGCAAAAGACATCACGGTGCGTACGAGTGCGTTTTATGACAATGTTATTTTTTGGAAAACATTTATGTTGGCGCGGACACTAGGTATAGAAAATATACCTGCAGTTGACCTCCCTAAGTTAAAGACCCGCATTCTCGAGACCTATTGGCAAGAGACGGAAGGGTACTTTTTAGAAGATAGTTCTTCTGAGGGAGTAGCAGGAAAATATTACTCCGCAGATTGGTTGGCTGCATACTTTACTGGCTTCTTGGATGTCACAAAGTCTGATGAGAGGCGATATCTTGAGCGCGCAACTCTCTACACGATACAGGAAGGGATTGATATGCCATTTCCTTTGCGGTATCAACAAACCAATAGGGCGTCACGCCAAGTACCCATTGTCCGTCTTTTTGTTGCGTCCTATGGAGGTACCGCTATATGGAGTTTCTGGGGGGCGGAGTTTATAAAAGTTCTTGTTGCATTATCTGAATATGATAATCAACATCTATTCTTAGAGCGTGCTGCACGGCATATCGGTGCATATTCAAAAAATATGGTTCGTTACTATGGATATCCTGAAACCTACGATACGGCAGGGAACATGCTCCGCACCCCTTTTTATAATAGTGTTCGACAGACTGGCTGGGTAGTTGGGTATGAGCAGGCAGTTGCAATGTTTAAATCAATGTCGACCCGATTAGAAGTTGCTAGATCAGATTCTATTCTTGAGAGTATAGATACAGTGTGATATCGCCTTATAAAAAGGAAAACAGGAACCCGTGTTTTAGTCTGTATGGCATGATGTGTGTATGTTTCTTACGGAAAATATGCGAAGACGGGTGAATCGCGGGAACATCGAAGGGTGGTTAATTCTTATCTTAACAGTGTTACTTTTCGTGTCTCTTTGGCTCTTTCCTAGTTCTTTTTCACTTCCATCAATTTTTAATAATATAACGCTTATTGCAAACGCAAGCATTCCTGAAGGTTGGCGTGAGTTTGATTCTACAAAACTTGGTATTTCTATTTTATATCCACCAGGGTATGTCGTTGATTCTTCATCTGTACATACTGAGCTTGGTTCTCGTCAGGGCAGTAAAGGGGTGCAATTTAAGATTCCTAAATCATACACAGAGGGAAACAATCTCTCGCATATCGATACCGGCGTTTCTGTAGAGATACTTCCTCGTGTAGCGCCATGTACCGGCAGTAGTTTTGTTGAAGAAGGTTTGGTATCGAAGACATTAAAAGAAAAAGGTACCACCTACTTAATGACAAAGACTGCTGGTGCTGGCGCAGGTAATTTCTATGAAGAAACCGTGTATGTGATTTCAGGAAGTGTGCCTTGCACCGCAGTGCGCTACTTTTTCCATTCTACGAACATTAGCAACTATAGCCCTGGCACAGTAGAGGCGTTCGATAAGCAGGCACTACTGAAAGAATTTGACGCGATTCGCTATTCACTCGTACTAACCCGATAATTTAAAATTGATTCAACTTTTATTTCTTTAGGTCGTTAAACTCTCCTTGCTCTGGTAGATGTCCAACTTGTTTCAAAAGCATGGCGCGGAGTGTTTTTACGGCAAAATAGAGTGAAAAGAGGAAGAGGATTGCTGTCGTTTCTCGTATTGCGAATAGCAAGAATGACTGTGAGTGATAGAAATCAATCGCTGCCATTTCAAGGAGTAGTGCTCCCGTAGCAGACACTAGGGTATTGATTACCGCTACAGTTGGGCTGTGTGGGTTTGTAAGGCCAGCGAGGAGTACGAGAAGGAGTGCGCTTAAAAGCTCAAAGAATGTACCAAAAGGAAGGAGGTTTCCCCAGAGAGGAATAACTAGAACAGAGATTACTGCAATGGCAACAAAAATTCTACGAAGTGGGTCACCGTAGTAGTGTGCGACAATTATTTTTACTTTTCCCATTTGTCCAGATCGAACACCCGTATCCTTAGGGTCTTTCTCAATATTGTTCATACATAACAATGGTATCACTGGTAGAGACTTTAAATATCGCCAATCCTCGGTGTGGTGGGAGTATCTGCATTAAAGGAGTTAAGGGGAAATCGAAGCGTTTTTTACTATATGCGTCTTCGTCGAAGTAAATTATCTCACAGGGTATACTTATCGTAATGCAGTCAAAAAATGTATTTGCAGTGTGCGCTATTTTTGCTCTCTTACTGACCTTTGGTGGCATGGCAGTTTCTGTAGATGCTGCATCAAAGCCAAAAACTCAGAAACTTGAAGTTTCAGGATGGCTCCCATATTGGCGTAAGGCTACATCAACAGCAGACGCACTTTTACATATAGATGCATTTACTGAAATCAATCCTTTTGGTTACTCGGTAAAAAATGACGGAACACTCGCTGACACTATGAAAATAGATGAGGCTCCATGGCCTGAACTTATTGCTGTTGCGAAAGCAAAAAAAGTGCGAGTTATTCCTACGGTGATGTGGTCAAACGGCGAAGCGATACATCGTATACTCAGCAATACTAAAACTCGCATCGCGCTTGAGGATGAAATAGCTGCTCTTGTGAAGACAAAAGGTTTTGATGGTATTGATATTGATTTTGAGGGAAAGAAGGCAGAGACAAAAGAATACTTCGCTCTGTTTCTTAAGGGGTTGTATCAAAGAATGGGGAACAAATGGGTTACCTGCGATATTGAAGCACGCACTCCCGTATCATCACGTTACGACAGCGCCCCACCAGCAGACGCCACTCTCTATGCGAATGATTATGTTGCCATCAATAAATACTGTGACCGCGTGCACATCATGACGTATGATCAGGGTGCGATAGATGTAAAGTTAAATAAAGCTGCAAACGGCTCTCCCTATGTTCCAGTTGCTGATCCAAAATGGGTGGAAAAAGTAATTACACTTGCATCAAAGACCATTTCAAAAAAGAAGATTGTTATAGGTGTCGCAACATACGGCTATGAGTACAAAGTGACTCCACTTTCTGAATACGGCTATAGGTACGATTTACAATGGGCTTTTAATCAAAAGTACGCATACGATCTTATTGCTCAGTATCAACCTAAGATAGAAAGAAATAGCGCGGGAGAAATGAGCTTCACATATGTTCCAAATGTATTACCGGGCACAACCACCAATTCAAACATTGACCCTCTGTTGAACCTTATTCCTATTGCCACTACCTCGTATTCAGACGGTGTTACGACTCCAGTGGCTACTGTCCCGTCCTACAATATCGTGTGGTGGAGTGATGCAAATGCCATCGCAGACAAGATAGCTCTTGCAAAGAAGTTGGGGGTTAGGGGTATTGCTATATTCAAAATTGACGGTGGGGAAGACCCAAGCCTTTGGGATGTCCTCAAGAAAATCTAAGTCTCATCATTGGGATTTTGAGCACGGGCATTTTCGCTTTATTATAAGGGGTACATGGTTATCCGGATTGATGTCACACCTACAATTCTGGATGCACGCGCCGAAGTGAAGTTGAAAGCATTTCGAGCACTTACAGGTTCAGCGGTTACAAAAGTGCACATTGTTGATTCGTATCTTATTGATGCGAAGCTCTCGCCGAGACAGGTGTCGCAGGTAGCCCACGCACTTACTAACAGTGTGACTGAAGCGTCAATGGTGGGACGCTCAGTCCCGCAGAAATTTGACTGGGCTATTGAGGTAGGATTCCTCCCTGGGGTTACTGATAATGTTGGCACCACTACCGAGCAAACAGTTGAAGACACTATCAAGCGTTCTTTTAAGGCAGGGGAGAAGGTGTACTCACTACAAGTATTTTTTATCGAAGGAGAACTATCACGAGCACATGTAGAAAAAATTGTAGCAAGTCTGCATAACCCTCTCATTCAATCTGCACGAGTATATGATGCATCACTCAAAGGGAGGAAAACATTAACGAGTATCCCTCGTGTGGAACTCACGAGCTCATCTCGGGTACTCGAAGTGGATCTTGAGGTTAGCGATGAAGAGCTTCTCACCATAGGTACTCATGGAATTAAAAATGAGGATGGTACACATCGCGGTCCCTTAGCGCTTGATTTGGATGCACTGCATGCAATCCGCAATTATTTTCGCCGACTTCGACGTAGCCCAACTGATGTTGAGCTTGAAGCATTGGCACAAACATGGTCAGAGCATTGCAAGCACACTATTTTTGCAAATCCGATTGATTCTATTTCAGAAGGAATCTATAAGAAATATATTAAAGGAGCTACTGCAAAAATTCGCGCAAAGAAGGGAAAGAAAGATTTTTGTGTCTCAGTGTTTAAAGATAACGCAGGAGGAATTATATTTGATGAGAAATATGTGGTGACACATAAAGTAGAAACGCATAACAGTCCATCTGCATTGGATCCTTTTGGTGGCGCCATTACTGGCATTGTTGGTGTGAATCGCGACACGCTTGGGTTTGGTCTTGGTGCAAAACCAGTTGCAAATGTATATGGTTTTTGTTTCGCGTTCCCTGAAGACACACGAAAATTGTATAGGGATAAAAATCTAACACAGGAAATGCTTCCACCAAAGCGCATAGTAGAGGGAGTTATTCAGGGGATCAATGCGGGTGGGAATCAGAGCGGTATTCCAACGCCAAACGGATTCATGCTATTTGACGATTCTTACAGAGGGAAGCCGTTGGTATTTGCAGGCACTGTGGGACTTATTCCAAAGAAAAACGGTAAACGAATTCTCTATGAGAAGAAGGCAAAATCAGGGGATTACATTGTTATGGTGGGTGGGCGAGTAGGCTTGGATGGTATTCACGGCGCAACGTTTTCGTCGGTGAGTTTAGATTCAGGAAGTCCCGCAACAGCAGTACAGATTGGAGATGCTATCACTCAAAAGAAATTCTCAGATGCTATTTGCAAGGAGGCAAGAGATTTGAATTTATATAACAGTATTACCGACAATGGTGCTGGCGGTTTATCTTCTTCGGTTGCTGAAATGGCTCGAGAATCAAATGGGTGCAGGGTGGACCTTGAAAAGGTTCCGTTGAAATATCCAGGACTTCAGCCGTGGCAGATATGGATTTCAGAATCGCAGGAACGCATGACACTCTCGGTTCCTAAAGGAAAATGGAAGGCCTTTTCAAATTTGATGAAACGGCGAGGTGTTGAGGCAACCATCATAGGAGAGTTCACACGCTCTGGCAGGTGTGTGGTTACGTGCCAAAAAAAGAGCGTGATGGATTTGAAGCTCGAATTTTTGCATGATGGTTTGCCTAAAAAACAAATGCAGAGCAAAAAGCCCGAATGGGTTTTTGAAGAGCCTAAGCTCACTGAACCTCAAGATTTTTCCAACCAAGTGCTTTCACTCTTGTCTCGCCACAATATTGCTTCGCATGAGTTTTTGGCACGACAATTCGATCATGAGGTGCAAGGTGGTTCCGTCATAAAACCAGTACAAGGCGCTGGTCGTGTTACTGGAGACGCGGGCGTGTTTCGTCCACTCCTCTCCTCTAATCGAGGCGTTGTCTTATCAAATGGAATTACGCCGTACTATGCAAATCTCGACCCTTACAAGATGGCTACGGCATCAATTGACACTGCTATTCGAAATGCAATCGTGGTAGGAGCAACATTAGATCACCTAGCGATTCTCGACAACTTCTGTTGGGCATCATCAAACGAGCCTGAGCGCTTGTGGCAACTCAAAGAATCTGCACGAGCCTGCTACGATTTGGCTACTCTGTATGGAACTCCGTTCATTTCGGGTAAGGACAGCATGTTCAATGATTTCAAGGGGTATGACGAAGATGGGGACTTTTTGAAAATTTCTATTCTGCCAACACTCTTGGTTTCCACTCTTGGTGTTATACAGAATGTTGGAAAGGCTATTTCAATCGATGTAAAAAATGCTGGTGACAGTGTGTATGTTTTAGGAGAGACACATGATGAGCTTGGAGGCTCTGAATACTACCGCATGCTTGGAAGTAAGATTGGTGGGGAGGTGCCAGTTGTTGATGGTAAGAAAAATATGAAGCTCTACCGTGCATTTACAAAGGCCGGCGAGCTTGGGTTAGTAGCTTCAGCTATTTCTGTAGGAAGGGGAGGCTTGGCCGTTGCTCTTGCTCGTATGAGTATGGCGGGCAAGCAGGGGCTTGATGTAAATCTTTCAGACATTGGAGGTGATGCGAAGCGCGTTGACTCAATTCTTTTTTCTGAATCGCAAGGACGCGTTGTTGTAACAGTTGCTCCTGAAAATGTTGAAAAATTCGAGCATATTTTTGCAGGTATTGTCTTTCATAACGTTGGTACAGTTACGGATACTGGGAAGATTGCTATTGCGTGTTCCAAGCACCATTCGGTACATTTTTCTGTCGAGCGAGCGTTGCAGTCCTATCGTTCAACCTTTAAAAAATGGTAAATATGGATGATAAAAAATACTGGAAGGGGGCATGGAAAAAAAGTTCGACTCACATACCGAATCCTTTTGCAAAACGTGCGTATGTCTTGATGGAAAAAAAGAATGTAAAACGGGTTCTCGACCTTGGTTGCGGAGATGGGAGGGATTCTCTGTACTTCGCTCGACAAGGCATTACCGTTGAGGCGTTTGATTTCTCTGAAAGTGGTATTGAGTCCTTAAAAAAGAAGAATCCTAGCATTAAGGCGCATATTGGGGATATTCGGAACCTACCATTTAAAAAGAACTCATTTGACGCTATCTACGCACATCTCAGTTTGCATTATTTTTCTGATTCAGAAACCGAAAAAATATTCTCTAAGATACATGCAATGTTGAAGAAAGATGGATTACTCTTTGTTAAGTGCAAATCAACTGACGACCTTCTGTTTGGAAAAGGAAAGAAGATCGCTGAAAATACCTATCGAAGTGGACATGTGAGGCATTTCTTCACTAAAGACTATATGGCAAAACAGCTCAATACTTTTAAGGTTCTTCGGCTTAAGAAGAGCTCTTCTTCATATGCATCCTCGAAATCATCTTTTATAGAAGCGATTGCACAAAAATAATATGAAAACTACTCTCTCAAAAAAGGTTCGCGTTCTTGTTTTTTCTGGCTACGGTCTCAACTGCGAAGAAGAAGCACGCTATGGCTTTGAACTTGCAGGTGCGGATGCTGAAATTGTGCACATTAATGACGTCATTGATGGGAAGGTTAAGCTCGAAAAATATCAAATTCTTGCATTCCCTGGGGGGTTTGCGTATGGCGATGACACAGGTTCAGGTAAGGCATATGCAAACCGTGTAAAAAATCATCTCTCGAAGCCTTTGCAGAAATTTATAAAAGAAAAGAAGCTGATCATAGGAATCTGTAATGGTTTTCAAATCCTTACACAAATAGGACTTTTGCCAGGAGCACTCACATTTAATGAGTCCAATCGTTATTCTGATAGATGGGTTGATATGGAAGTTGAAGGTACTAGCCCTTGGCTAAAAGGGATCAAGAAACTATCAGCACCTATTGGACACGGAGAGGGGAGGTATGTGGCTGATGCAGATACTCTTCTCAATCTAAAGAAAAAAAATGAAGTAGCACTTCGTTATGTGAAAGGTGAGATGGCAAACTATCAAGATTTGCCTGCAAATCCGAATGGCGCAACAGAAAATATTGCTGGCGTACTTTCCCATGAGGGAAGAGTTTTTGGTTTGATGCCACATCCCGACCGTGCACTTTTTACAACAAATCTTCCACACTGGCCTGTCCTCAAGGAGCGCGCCAAGCGCTCGGGTGAAGCATTTCCTGAATATGGAGCAGGTCTTCAGATATTCAAAAACGGAGTCGAGTATTTCAAGAATTGACTTCCCTCAAGCTGTTGATACGATTAATATATGATTTTGTATTTTGTAGCAATCAGCGCAGTGATGATGGCAATGATGTTTTCAATGAGAAGGCTGGTTTTGCAAACGATTCACATTTAGTTCACAAAGCCCTCGGACAAAACCAGCCTTCGAATCCACGAGGGCTTTTTTAAAATCAAAAATAAAATATGTCAGCAGAATCACGAAAAATTAATCGAACGAGTGCCGACTCTGTGTGCGGAATATGTAATGGCACGGGCTACAAAAGTAAGAGTCATAGGGAATATTACATACCAGGCAATCCCACGTTGCATCTAGAGATACGCAATGTACCGTGCCCAAGAGGTTGTTTAGGGAAAATTCTTTACCCTAATGGGTGATTGGTTGTATTCAGTGCTCGCTTAGCTATATTTTTTATCGACGTTTGTCGAGCTCTTCCCGTACTCGTTTTGTCCAAGCAGCCAATTCTTCTTTGAGTATCTCGCCTTGTATCAGCATATCCTTTAGTTCGGGTGTTTTTACTGTATTGAATAGTGGGTCAGAATCCCCAAGGTTTTTGCGTTCTTTGCGTTCACCCATAGTCTGCCGATACTACGATATAGCCTTTATTGGGTCAAATAGTGAAGCCTGCTATAATAAAAAAAGATATGGCACACGCACAAGTCGGCATAATTATGGGATCGGATTCGGACTTGCCAATAATGAAGGTAGCCCTTGAAGTACTCCATGATTTAGGAATTGAATCTGAAATCACTGCACTCTCAGCACATCGTGCGCCCGAAGCTGTTGCTGAGTATGCAAAGACCGCAGTCGAAAGGGGGCTTAAAGTAATCATTGCAGGAGCAGGTGTTGCTGCACACCTCCCAGGAGTTATTGCTGCTTTCACCCCACTTCCTGTGATTGGTGTTCCAATAAAGAGCTCTGGCACTGCAGGCATCGATTCACTGTTTGCAATCGCACAAATGCCACCAGGAGTGCCCGTTGCAACTGTTGCAATAAATGGAGCAAAGAACGCAGGTATCCTCGCTGCCCAAATGATTTCGACAGGAGACGCTGGCGTTCGTGAAAAAATAGTTGCATTCAAAGCAAAGCTCGAGAAAGAAGTTTTGGAGAAAGCACAAAAATTGGAAGAAAAAGGATTCGAGCGCTATATGAAAGAGAATCTCACATGACAGAACAATCTCTCTACGCAAAGGCAGGGGTAGACTATACAAAACTAGAGCCGTTTAAGCAGGCGATGATTGCAGCGGGGAAACGAACGACTAGTTTCCCAAACAAGCGAAATGTTTTTATTGCGGAAGACGTAATGCACGCACATGGTGCAGTGTATGAATATAGAGGCAAGGAAGAGCATATTTGGTGTACGACGCAGGAGGGTTTGGGAAACAAAAACTGGATTGCTGAGTGGATGTATCAACATGAGGGAACTGGAAAGACCTACTACGACGCCATTGCTATCGATACAGCCTTGATGATTGTAAACGATGTTATTGCACAAGGGGCGATGCCAGTGGTTTTTTGTGATCACATTGATGTGGGAACGAGCGAGTGGTTTGCGGACGATAAAAGAAATAAAGATTTAGCAGAAGGTTTTTATAAAATTTGTGAAGAGGTAGGTATGGCGCTTCCTGCGGGGGAGTCAGCACCATTGAAGTACTTATTGAAATCAGAACCTCCTGTAACTTCTGCGCCTTCTCTTTCAGGCTCGGTGACTGGAATTATTTCTCCAAAAAGCCGTCTCATTACTGGGAAGAAACTTGGCGCAGGAGATCATATTATTGCGGTTGCGTCGTCAGGCCTGCACTCCAATGGTGTGTCATTAGTTATTCAAAAAGCACTTGAGTTACCTGAAAAGTTTTTAACCAAACTTCCAAATGGCAACACACTTGGGGCTGAGGCACTCATTCCTACACGCTCATACGTTGCACTCATTGAAGCTTTGCTTGAAGCAGGTATTGATATTCATGCGCTCCTCCCTGGAACGGGGGACGGCGTAGGGAAGCTGGCATTTGATAAGCGTTCTTTTACCTACCGTGTTCACTCGTGGCTCAAGGTTCCAGACCTCTTTATGTATTTCAAGGATGTGCTCAATGTTCCCTTGAAAGATTGTTTGAAAACCTTCAACTGGGGTGCAGGGTATTACATTTTTGCGGGAGCTTCTGAAGTGGAAAAAATAATTTCAATTGGCACCAAGGCAGGCTACACACTTGCAGATGTTGGCATCGTGGAGGAAGGCAAACGAGAAGTTATTTTCGAGCCTGAAAATATAACCCTTCCACCGCCAGGAGAATGATATGAAAACAATTCTTGTTGATGCTGTAGATACTTTTATCATAGAGGGTGCTGGTATTTTCGAACCGATGCATGCACTTTTGGAAACATATTCTAATCAGAAGGTTATTCTTACCAATGCTGATGATGAAGGTATAAAGCGTTACGGATTAGATTCGGTACCGTATGAGGTTTTTACTCTTCGGCATAATCCAGATAAAACTGACTCTGAATACTTCAAAAAAATGCTCGAGCATTTTGGTTGGGACACTAAGGATGTTATATATTTTGAACATAATCCCGACGCAGTAAAAAGTGCCGAAGCAGTTGGAATAACCGCATATTATTATGATAAAGATAAGAAAGATTTAGAAAGCTTGAAAATATTTCTCGATAAGAATCTATGAATGTCATAAAAGAAACAAATTTCGAGGGGTTAGGAAAGAAAACACAAGGGAAGGTGCGGGATATTTATGAGCAACCTGAGCAACTTCTTTTGGTGACGACTGACAGGCATTCATCGTTCGACAGAATCATTGCGCATATTCCACATAAAGGTGCTGTTTTGAATCTCATTAGTGCATTTTGGTTTGAACTTACGAAAGATATTGTTCCGAACCAACTCATTGAAGTGCCAGACCCTAATGTGATTGTTGCGAAGCGAGCTCAGCCTTTCTTGGTGGAGGTAGTGGTTCGTGGATACCTCACAGGCGTTACCGACACCTCTATTTGGACAAACTACCAGAAAGGAAAGCGAGACTTTGGAGGCATTACGCTTCCTGACGGCATGACGAAGAACATGCCACTGCCTCGTGCAATTATTACGCCAACAACGAAAGCGGGGCACGATGAGAATTTGGATCTTTCAGAAGTGGTGCCCCGTGGACTTGCGACAGAAGAACAGTGGGCTGAGATGCAACGCGCCGCACTCGCCCTTTTTGCTCGTGGGCAGGAGCACGCATCTTCAAAAGGATTTATTCTTGTTGATACAAAGTATGAGTTCGGTCTTCATGACGGGAAAGTCATTCTTATTGATGAAGTGCACACGCCTGACAACTCGCGCTATTGGCTTAAGTCCTCTTTTGAAGAACGCATTGCTTCGGGGCAGGAGCCAATGGCATTTGATAAAGAATTTTTGCGTATTTGGTTTAAAGAAAATTGTGATCCCTATAACGATGCCACTCTTCCAGAAGCTCCAGAGGAGATGGTTACCGAGCTTTCTCGTAGGTATATTGAGATATACGAAACTCTCACGGGAGCTAAGTTTTCGGTAGACGAGAGCATGCCTCCACTAGAGAGGATGCAAAAGAATCTTGAGAAGTATATGCTGTAAGAGGTATGTCGTTTTCGCCTGAAGTATGGCGAGAGGGTTTGGCTCCAGCGGTTGTTCTTGGGGGTGTAGCGGGTGCATCCTTCTTACTCTATCTGTTAGGAGGGGAGAAGGTCTCCAAGTGGCTTGAAGAGAGAGGAAAAAAGAAAAAATAGGATATTGACCAATGCTTTAAAAGCAGTAATAGTGTCACTGTAGTGGTTAAAAGAGGGGATGGAAGACTCTTGACAAAAGACTACTAAACTGCTACTATAAATATATGATAGAAAATCTAAGTTCACCAGACGCCGTTGAGGGAGCCTTTGTGGTTTCGGCTGGTTTGGCTGGAATTGCACTTGCAGGCCTAGCTTCACAGTTTCCTTTTCTTGTACGCTTTGCGAAGGCAGCTCGAGATATTAAGCGAGAACAGCAAGTTGAGCGATTTCAGGATGCCGCTCGCGTACGACGCACCCAAGAACAGCGTGCAGACGCTGGTGTTAGGCTCATTGCTTGGCAGAAGGAGAACGGAATTGATGTAAATTAAAAGTTTACTTAGTATCGATTGCACTTCATCCATTCTCGAGGTATTCTCTAAAAAGCTCCGTGCGGAGCTTTTTTCTTAGACGAACTTTCAATAAAAATATGGAAATACGAAACATCGCTATCATTGCTCACGTCGACCACGGGAAGACGACTCTTACTGACGCCCTTTTGAAACAAACAGGTGTGGGTGAAGAGGGTGTATCGATGGATTCCAATAAGCTCGAACTCGAGAGAGGAATCACTATTTATGCAAAGAATGCGGCGGTTCCATATAAGGATACAAAGATAAACATTGTTGATACTCCAGGACACGCCGACTTCGGCTCTGAGGTTGAGCGCGTACTCCGTTCTATCGACTCCGTACTTCTCGTGGTTGACGCTCAGGAAGGCCCAATGCCACAGACTCGTTTCGTATTGAAGAAGTCATTGGAGCTTGGCCTTAAGCCAATTGTTGTTTTAAATAAAATTGATAAACCAGCGGCAGATCCTGCACGTGCTGAAGAGCAGGTATTGGAACTTTTCTTGGAACTTGGTGCAAATGATGAACAGGCAGACTTTCCTGTGGTCTATGCCATTGGCAAGCAGGGTATTGCAAAAAATAAACTTGAAGACGATTCAAAAGATTTGATGCCACTTCTCGATACTATTTTGAAGTATGTACCACCAGCTCCCGCAACTGCAGCTGAGGGCACACTGATGATTCAGCCATTCAACCTTGCATATGACAACTTCCTTGGTCGCATTGCAATTTGTCGTGTGTATCACGGCACCGTAACTACCGGTCAGTCAGTATTTGTGAAGAAGCCCGATGGCGAAACACGCACTGGAAAAATTGTAAAAATGTTTACCTTTAAAGGTCTCCAGAGGGTTGAAGCAGAGTCAGTGGGTGCAGGGGACATCTGTATGATTGCAGGCCTTTCTGATATCTACATTGGCGAAACAGTAACGAATGACAAGGATGCACAGCCACTTCCTGCAATTACCGTTGATGAACCAACCATTCAACTCAATTTCTATCCGAACTCTTCACCATTTGCAGGTAAAGAAGGGAAGTTTGTAACCACTCGCCAAATTAGAGACAGACTTGAGAGAGAGCTTGAGGTGAACGTGGGACTTAAAGTCGATTTCTCTTCAGGCGAAACATTTTTGGTGTCTGGCCGTGGAGAACTCCACATCGCAATCCTACTTGAGAACATGCGTCGTGAAGGCTTCGAACTCCAAGTTTCTCAACCCAAAGTTATTATCCGAGAAGAAAATGGTCAGAAGATGGAACCGTTTGAAGAAGTTACCGTTGACTCCCCATCAGAATTTCAAGGCCCTATTATTGAGCGCCTCGGTGTTCGTGCATTCGTAATGCAAAACATGGTGACGCACGGCAACTCAGTTCGTCTTACGTTTGAAGGTCCTACTCGTGGCCTTCTTGGATTCCGTAACCAGTTCATCATTGATACAAAAGGTGAGGGAATACTTTCGTCACGCTTTATTGGCTTCAAACCATATGCAGGTGAAATTAAGAAGCGTTCAGTTGGCTCTATGATTTCTATGGCAGCAGGAAAGGCTCTTGGATTTTCACTTTGGAACTTGCAGGATCGTGGCACGCTCTACATTGGTCCTACTACGGAAGTGTATGAAGGTATGGTGGTGGGCAATACTTCAAAGGGCGAGGAGATGTCGGTGAACCCAACAAAGGGAAAACAACTCACCAACATGCGTGCATCAGGCTCTGACGAAGCAATCAACATCACTCCTCCGTTCACACTTTCTATTGAGCGCGGTCTTGAAATAATGTCTGACGATGAATTTTTGGAAATCACCCCTCTCAATATTCGTCTTCGCAAGCAATTTTTGTCTGAAAGTGAACGAGCAAAAGCTAAACGATAAAGGGACGCTCACTCCTATATCGGAGAAACAGAAAGCCCATCCAGCGATGGGCTTTCTTCGTACTCGGTGTACATATTGAATTGGTATACTGTTTCTATGAAAAAACTTTTAATACTAGTCATTCTTGTAGGCATTTTTGTTGCTGGATTTTTTATGTGGAATCAGCGTTCTTCTTTTTTACCAGTAGCAGAGGGTATGCGTGTATATACGAATCATGGTATTTCTTTTTCATATCCAACGCATTATTTCCTAGAAGAGAAAGTTAGTGAAAATGCCAAGCGTACCCACTACTCAATAATTCTTACTGAGGATACAGAAGAAAATAAAGCCGTGCGAGAGGGGAGGGTGCCGGGACGTGAAGGCCCAACTGCTATCACAATTGATGTATTTCAAAATGATCTCGATCATTTGACGGCGGAAGAATGGATTAAGCACGTGAGTAGTTCAAATTACTCTTTGTCAGTTGACTCTATTTTGACACCACGGCGTGTTGGCACTATTTCAGGTTTTGCATACCGTTGGTCAGGTCTCTATGAAGCCAAAGCGGTTGTTGTAGCAAATGATTCATTTCTCTACGCGTTTACCGCAACCCATCTCACACCAAATGATGTAATTCTTAAAGATTTTGAGGGAATACTTGAGAGCGTGAAGTTCAATTAATTGAGGGGTATACTGTTTGTATATGAAAAAGAAAACTATCCTTATTGTTGTCGCCGTCGTTATTGTTTTGGTGCTCGGAGGGCTAGTTTCATATCAATCATACAAGTCCGCTGGTCCAGCACTGTCTAGTGAACTCGATGGCTTCGCAACATGCTTGAAAGATAAAGGCGCAATTTTTTATGGTGCATTTTGGTGCCCTCACTGCCAAGCGACGAAGAAAATGTTTGGCGCATCAGCAAAGTTGCTCCCGTATGTTGAGTGTTCTACTCCAGATGGGGAAAGGCAAACACAGGAGTGTATCGACAAGGGAATCAAGCAATATCCAACATGGGTTTTTGCAGACGGTAGTCAGCTCACTGGCGAAAGGCAACTTTCTGAGCTTGCTGAAAAAACAAGTTGTGAACTTCCAGTCAAATAATTTATGGCTACTTTAGAGACGCTCAACTACTTGATTGCACTTGGTACCATTGGGATGCAAGTGGCAACGGTTGCGCTTCTAGTTATTTTTTTCTTTAGAAAAAGTGCGTGGGCGCTACGTATTACAAAAATCGTTAGCGATTCAGGGCTTTGGTTTTCGCTACTCCTAGTCATAGCAGGTACGGCATTAAGTCTTGTATATTCAGAGTATTTTGGCATTCTTCCGTGCGGTTTATGCTGGCTTCAGAGGGTGTTTCTCTATCCGCAGTTAGTGTTGTTTGCACTCTCCGCACCAAAGAAAGATCATTACATTGCAGATTACTCAATTGTGCTTTCGGTGTTAGGTGGGGTAGTTGCTCTCTATCAACATTACTTGCAAATGGGTGGAACGAGCACATTGCCATGCCCAGCATCTGGCGTTGCGGATTGCGCAAAGAGATTCCTCTTTGAATTTGATTACATTACATTTCCTCTTGTTGCATTTTCTTCGTTTGCGCTTCTCTTCGTCATAATGCTCTTTGTACGACAAAGGCGCTCTTCATAGGCGCACTCCTAGACACACAAAAATGTGATCATTGGTCGCCTTGACGAATAGGTCTTTCTAGGATATAGTAAATAAGTACTCATTTTCTCCATTCGCTTTTAGAGGTTTTCCTCTCACAGAGCCTTTGGAAATAAGGATCTGTTTCGGCAGACTCCAAGGGCGCTGTATTGATTTTTATTTCAATAGTAATGCGCATGTATGAGGCACGCGCTTTTTTATTACACCAAAGCGCGCGGCGAATTCACGCTGTTAGTATTGAAATAAATCATATGTATAACTCAGATAGTAGTAGTAAAGGTAAATTTTCACGCGCTCCGCGAACTCCTCGAGGAGACTCTTCTCATGCGCCAAGTGGAGGGCGGAGCGCATCGCGTGCTCCGTATAGTGGTGCTTCTGGTCCTAGTAGATCTTCTTTTGCACCAAGTGCTCGTCCATATCAAGGAGGGGGTCGTTCAAGTGGAGGAAGTGGCGCTCGTCCATATCAAGGCGGAGGCTCTCGTCCCTATCAGGGCGGTGGTAGCCGACCACCATACAGAGGCGGTGGCGGATCGCGTTTTGGTGGCGGAGGTGGCAGTCGTTACGGCGGAGGCGGTGGAGGTAGAGGAGGAGGTCGCTCATTCGATAAATACATTGATGCATCTCGCTTCGTAAACAAGGCAGTTATTACAGAAAAAGTAGAACACTTCGTTCCTGAACACGCATTTGCAGACTTTAAAGTAGATGAGCGATTGAAGACGGCTATTAGTAAGAAAGGATATGTTCTTCCTACGCCGATTCAAGACAAAGCAATTCCTCATATTCTTCGCGGTGAAGATGTGGTTGGTATTGCAAACACTGGTACCGGAAAAACGGCGGCATTTTTGATTCCGCTCATCGACAAGATGCTGAAAAATCCTGAGGAAGAAATACTCATTATGGTTCCTACGCGTGAACTCGCACTTCAAATTGAACAAGAGTTCCGTGGATTTGCTCCAGGACTTCGTTTGTACTCAGCGTGTTTCGTAGGAGGTGTCTACATTGGCAAAGACTTGCAGAAGCTTCGTCAGAGAAATAACCTTATCATTGGTACGCCAGGTAGATTGAAAGATTTGGTAGAGAGACGCGCACTGAATCTTTCAAAGTTCAAAACTGTTGTTTTGGATGAAGCAGATCGCATGCTCGACATGGGCTTCATTGCTGATATGCGTTTCATGCTTTCAAAGATGGAACCAGTGCGTCATACGCTTTTCTTCTCGGCAACTTTGACTAAAGAAATTGAAAAACTGATTAAGGATTTCTTGACCAATCCAGTTACTATTTCAGTGAAAACACAAGAAACAGCTGAGTCTATCGATCAAGATGTCGTTAAAGTGAGCTCTGATGAGACAAAAATAGATGTCTTACTTAATCTTTTGAAGCAACCTGAATTCGACAAAGTGCTTGTCTTCGGAAAGACGAAGCATGGAGTTGAAAAACTTGCGAAAGCACTCGTTGCTATGGGGGTGAAAGCTGAATCTATTCACGGAAACAAGACTCACGGAAAGCGACAAAAAGCATTGGACCTTTTCAAGCGTGACCAAGTGCAAGTCTTGGTGGCAACGGATGTTGCAGCACGAGGTCTCGACATCGTCGGTGTTTCTCATGTCATCAACTTCGACATTCCTTCAACATATGAAGATTATGTGCACCGCATTGGACGCACAGGAAGAGGTGGTAAGAAAGGAAAGGCACTTACTTTCGTTGAGCAGAAGGGTGGAAGACGTTAATTTTTTCCTCGTTCTTTGACTTACGGTGAGTCAGCACGTATGATGAAAAAAGTCGCACGCTCTTAGCAGTCTAAAAAATAATCTATCTACAAGTATGGATACAGATACACCAGTAGTGCCAGATGTTCCTATGGAACCTGTACACGAAGTACCAGCTCCTGCAATGCCGGAAGCAACGCCAGAAGCGTCAACTCCAGCACCAGAAGGCACAGTAGCCTAAATCTTAAAAAAGCGAGGCTAGGGAAACCTAGCCTCGCTTTTTTCATGTATCATATTTGCCACTTATGTTAATAGTTGTTCTCCGTAGGGAAGTCACCTATACTTATTGGAATGACTGAACGCCTAATACCTCCACTGACATCATCGATTCGTCCCACGTTAGCGGAAAGACCCAATCCTTTAGTAGAAAAGAGAAGGAATTATATATGTGAAGGCTGTGAATCACTTGTGTCTGTGGATGAGCCGTGCCCTGTGTGTGATCGCAAATAATATTATAAAAATATTTATTATGAAAAAATACATTTTTGCCTTCTTACTACTTGTACTTCTTGGGATGGGCGCATACTTTCTCTACCCACTTCTAGCGCATGCCCCTGTCTCTACTACTTCTACACAAACAAGCGCCCCAACGTATGTGCGTGCATCAGCTAACGACATAGTTGTTGCTTCACCAAAACCAGATGAAATTCTCGGTTCCATTATTGATGTTTCGGGGCGAGCCCGAGGACTCTGGTACTTTGAAGCAAGTTTTCCAATTGAGGTTGTTGATGACAAAGGTGCAGTGCTTGGGCGTGGGATAGCAACTGCGCAAGATGAGTGGATGACAGAAGAATTTGTTCCTTTCACTGCAACAATTACACTTACCACTCCTTATACTGGTCCAGCAATGCTTATCCTCAAAAAAGACAATCCATCGGGTGAGTCATCTCGAGATGCTTCTATCTCTATACCAGTGCTAATTCAATAGTACTTTTCTATGCACGACATTGCGCACACAAAGTACCGAGCAATAATTGTTGCGTTTATTGTTTTATTTGTTGCCATTCTTATCCTTGCGGTCTGGCCTGATGTGAGGCGCACAGAGAGCGAGACTGAAAAAGAGAACGCTACTATCCTTGCGAAAGCAATGTATCAGTGTAGAGATGGGAAAAGTGTGTACGCCGTGTATGTTGAAGGTGCGGTAAAGCTTGAGCTCAGTGATTTGCGCGCTCGCACGCTTCCCCAGACAGTTGCAGGGTCTGGTGCCAGGTACGCTACCTTAAATGGAGACTTTGTATTTTGGAGTAAAGGCGATACTGCATTTATACAGGAAAATAATATTCTGACTTTTACTGATTGCATACGCTCATGATGATTCATCCTGCCTTCGTTCACTTTCCACTTGCACTGCTTACATTGTATGTGCTTTTGGAGCTTGTGCCTCTCTCAAAATTTTTTCCAAAGGTTAGGTTGGATCAGGTGAAGTATTTTCTTTTATATATTGGAACACTCTCTATTTTTCCTGCTATTGCAACGGGCATAATTGCAGAGGGGTTGGTGGGGGATAATGTTGTTCTCTCTGCCCATAAAGCGGGAGCAATGGCGATACTCTTGATTTTCTTGGTTTCTGCCCTTCTCGCACTATGGAATCAGTTCTATCTATTTCCTCGTCCGGAGCTCTTTCGGATAGCACAAAAATTATTCGCAATCTTCGGGATGATTGCTCTTGTGGTGCAGGGGGCGCTCGGTGCCGCAATGGTGTATGGATATACTGCCGATCCTATTACAAGTTTTATAAGTTCGCTCTTTGGATTTCATTAGGGTATGGGAGAATCATATACATACGATGGCCGTTTAATTCGAGGTGGAGCAGGGGTTGGAGGTGCACTGTACGATAGGGAAGCCAAGGCTCCCCCTTCGCTGAAGCAACTTGCAGTGTGGTATAGAAATCAGGCTGATGTGTTTTTCCATAAAGGGCAGAGGGTACTTGCTAGACGGTGGCGTGAGATGGCTGAAGCTATAGACCCTCGGAAGCGTTAAACAAAAAGAGCCACGGTGTGGCTCTTTTTCGCATAGGCTATTTAATTTGGCTACTCTGTTACTACGAGTGTTCCCCACATGCCCATAGCGCGATGGTTGCCGACTGAACAGTAGTACTCGAACGAACCAGCTTTATCTGCAACAAACTCAACGACTGCATTTTGCCCAGCACTCAATTTAGGTGTGGCGACATCAAACTCATCTATTTTGAAATCGTGAGTACCTGCAGGGTTAGAGAATGTAATTTTTACACGGTCGCCCTTTTTTACTTGCATCGAATTTGGGGCAAATGAGAAATGATCGCTCACAACAGTGAATTCTTTCACTCCTCCAACTACTATCCCAGCAGTGATGTCATCCGTGGAAACTTCTCCTGTTTCCATACCTCCTGCAGGAAGGGAAGGAGTGTCTCCTGTTACCTGAGTCTCAGTCTCTAGGACTTCAGTTGATGGCTTTTGTGATGAGAAGTAATACCAACCGCCTACGCCGAGTAAGAGAGCAATTGCAAGAATGATGACTGGTTTATTTTTCATACTTAAAGTATATCGTATTTAGTGTTTTTGTTCCTCTTCGTTGGGATAAAACTTAGACAACATTGCGCGTGTATGTGGTGACATGTTATACTTTTCCTACTTGTATGATTATACACATGTGAGGAGTTAGTAGCGTAAAAATATCACCATGACATACGACACCATTCCTTCGGCAGACATTATTGAAAAGACAATTCTGGCAATAGGTACACGCAATGTTTCTGTTCACTTTGTGAATACTAAAGAAGAAGCATTAGAGAAGGTAAAATCACTTATTCCCGACGGCGCAGAGGTTATGACGGGAAGCTCGACGACACTTCAACAAATTGGCTTTGTTGACTTGCTAAAGTCAGAAAGTCATCCGTGGAAGAATGTGAAAGAGGCTATTGTTGCTGAAAAGGACGAAGTTAAGCAAACGGAACTGAGAAAATTAAGTGTGTCTGCTGACTATTTCCTAGGGAGCGTTCATGCCATTACTGAAGACGGACAGACAGTCACCGCTTCTGCTTCGGGGTCTCAGATTCCTTCGTATGCATTTACGAGCGACAACGTGATTTGGGTTGCTGGTGCACAAAAAATAGTGCCAACACTGGACTCTGCGTTTGCCCGCATTCGTGACTATGTGTATCCACTTGAGGATGCCCGCATGAAGTCGGTGGGCATGGGAGGAAGTGTGATTGCAAAGATGTTCGTCTTTGAGAGGGAAGTGATGCCTAATAGGCATATTCATCTCGTTCTTGTGAAAGAAGTGTTAGGATTTTGACAAACTTTTTTGGTGTCTGTAGAAGGTACATCTGAGAATGTGATCTCAAACCCCTGTATAGTATAAAATAACGGTCGTTATTTTATACTATACAGGGGTTTTGTTTTATTTAAACTAAGAGAATATGTGGGCGCATGAAGGCACTCGCATATCTATTGATTTGCAGGAGACCCGATGGACATTTTTGCCGGGTTCTCATTTTAGGTTATTTTTGCAGTATTAAATTCATGAGACAATGTCTCTCAGTATGCGAGTAAAAATAAAATATCCACCAGTTGGCGTTCTCGATGTGCTTCGTGCCATGTGGCAGGGACTGCGGCCTGATGGCTGGCTTGCTGTCGTTACGCTTTTTTTGTTTCTTGTTGCCAGCATTGCGGAAGTCTTTGTTCCGCTCTTGTATAAGCATTTCTTCGACACGCTCACAGCTCCTCTTGAAAAGAGCATTGCTGTTGCCACGCTACTCTCTATTATTACGGGAGTATTGGCTCTCCGGGCTTTGCGTTGGGCTTCAAGAAATATTGGACTTTTGGGATTGCAGAAAATCGAGCCAGACACCATGGCTCGCCTACGGCAGATGTCTTTCGAATACTTGGCGCAGCACTCACTTGGCTTCTTTTCGAATAATTTCAGTGGCAGTCTCATTCAACGAGTAAGTCGTTTCGCTCGTTCATTTGAAAGGCTTGCCGATACCATCGCGTTCAATTTCATACCACTTGGTGTCACTATTATTGGTGCCGTCATTGTTACATGGAGAGATACACCGCTTCTTTCGCTTATCATTATGGGTTGGATTACTGTATTTTTTACTTTCAACTATGTGTTTGCAGTATGGCGCGTTAAGTACAACATTCGTATGGCCGAGGCAGATTCAAAAACAACCGGCATGCTTGCTGATTTATTTGCCAATCAAAGTTCGATAACCTTGTTTGCAAGTCTTAAAAATGAAGTAAAGCGCTTCACTGCTGTCACGAATGCTCAAGCAAAAATTACACGCACCACATGGAATATCAATTCCTCTTTCGATGCGGTGCAGGCAGCGATTATTTTCATTGCAGAATTTCTTATTTTCTATTTCAGTATTAAGTTGTGGCAAGAGGGTTCAATAACGGTAGGTACTTTTGTTTTGGTGCAGGTGTACATTATTGCTCTTGCAGGCCAGTTGTGGGATTTTGGTCGCATTATCCGCACGGTGTTTGAAGTGTTCGCTGATTCAAAGGAGATGGTGGAGATGTTGAAGTTGCCTCATGAAATAAAAGATGTGGCTGGTGCCCAAGAACTCTCGGTTTCGAGCGGGGAAATAGTTTTTGAAAATCTCACCTTTAATTTTGGTGAAAATAGAAAGGTGTTGGAGGATGTCGATCTTTTAATTTCTGGCGGTCAAAAGGTCGGCTTGGTGGGGCCGTCTGGTGCAGGAAAAACGACCATTCTACGACTTCTTTTCAGGCTCTATGACGTAACTGAGGGTCGCATTCTCATTGATGGACAAGATATACAGAAAGTAACACAGGAGAGTTTGCGCCGTGCAATTGCGGTGGTACCACAAGAACCTGTGCTTTTCCATCGAACACTCATGGAAAATATTCGCTATGGCAGACTTGACGCAACCGATGCAGAAGTAAAAGAAGCGGCTCGTCTCGCAAATTGTGCGCAGTTTATTGATGGACTTCCTCTCGGCTATGATACCTATGTGGGCGAGAGAGGTGTAAAGATTTCTGGTGGCGAACGACAAAGAATTGCCATAGCACGGGCCATTTTGAAGGATGCACCAATACTTATTCTTGATGAAGCGACTTCGAGTCTCGACTCTCATTCAGAAGTGCTCATTCAGGAGGCGCTCAATAGACTCATGGAAGGCAAAACTACAATTGCTGTTGCGCACCGACTTTCAACAATTCGCCAGATGGATCGTATTCTTGTACTTCAAGATGGTCATATAAAGGAAGATGGTACTCATGATTCGCTTCTTGCAAAGCCAAGTTTGTACCGCGATTTGTGGAATCTTCAGGCAGGTGGATTCATTACAGAAGATGACGCTGTCTCTGAAGATAAAGAATCAGAAATTCTATGATTCTAGGTATTACGGGGACGATTGGTGCCGGTAAGGGGACTGTTGCAATGTATCTTAAGAAGAAGGGCTTTCGGCATATTTCTGTTTCAGCTTTCTTAGAAAGTGAGGCACTGCGTCGCGGGCTCATTCCAACGAGGGTTGTGTGTCGTGAGATTGCAAATGAATATCGTGCGAAGCACTCAACTGCACTCGTGGAGGCAGTGCTTGGAGAAAATAATTCAGTGAAAGAAAATATCGTTATTGAATCACTACACTCAGTTCCTGAGGTTTTGTATATTCGTAATCTTGGTGGGAAGGTACTTTCTGTTGATGCGCCACTATCTGTTCGCTACGAAAGAATACAGAAGCGCGGTGAAAAAAAAGACGCCGTCTCTTTTGATGATTTCTTAAAAGAGCAAAATAAACAAATGGCTTCTGAAAATCAGGACGAAAATAATCTTAAGGGGGCTATTGGTGTAGCAGATTTTCATATTGAGAATGCTGAAATTTCCGAGGGGCTTTTTAGGAAAATTGATGATATTCTTGAACAACTACATGAGTCCGTTTGATTTTATATACCCAGGGCGTTTTATGATTATCGGCAAAGATGCCGGTGCATATGTGGCAGTGTATGGCGCAACAGGGCGGAGTCCATCGAGTTTGGCGAGGCGCTTTGTCCAAAAAGGGAACGGTATTTTTATGGGTGGTGTTGATGAGACTGTCAAACAGGGGAATCAAGATCTTCTCGAATACCCAGCTGTCCAGATACTCGACAACGGTATTGTTATTGCAAATGGTACGCACATAAAACACATAACAGAACTTCAATCGCGCGATGCTCGTCAGCAACTTTCCTATGCTCTAACAGAAGAGGCATATGAGCCAGATGAGTATCGGACACCGCGCATTACCGGATGCATTATTGAGTCTTCAAAGGGAGTGGATGGGGCACTTCACATTGTGCGCTCTGCATCTGATGGTATTGATCATGCTTCCTGGAGTCTTTCTTTTGAAGAAGGTGTAGGCTCATACATTGGTACCTACGTAGGGGAAGATGTAAAACCTACCCCATCATTTGCTGGCGATCCGATTTCTGTACCGCTTGCATTTGGTTCCGCAAAAATTGCAGCGAAAGAAATATTTGATTTATATGCCCCAAAGGCAGGACAATTGGATTACCGCGTTGGTGTTATTGCCATTTATAAAAAACTTGGAGAACAGGCGGAAATTGCTATAGTAAATCGTATCTCATGAATGACGACATTGATGACATTCAGATGCCCGCAATGAATCCTGGTGGTAAATCAGCAGCTCTCGTAGAGGACGGCTTATCTCCAAAAGAATTTGAAAAAATAGTTGCTGACGCTTTTCTTTTAGTCCCAGAAAAATTTAGCTCAAAAGTGAGGGCTAGTGCAATCGTAATCGAAGATACGCCCAGTGATGCCGTGCTTCGTGAGCAGAATGTTCCAGAGAATTATACGCTTTTTGGTTTGTATAGAAGCACAGAGGCTGGCGGGGGGGTAATTATATTTCGTAATCCTGTTTTGCATGCTGCCGCTCACGAAGCTGGGGTTGAAGTGGAATGGGGTGCTCCGACCGAGCCAATGAAGCGGCGTCTTCGTACCATTGTGCGCGACATCATCTGGCATGAAATTGCACGCCACTTTGATATGGATGAATTTGAAATAGATGCACGCGAGGAGACGGGTACGACTGAATTTAAGTAACTTTTAGGTGTCGGGCTTCAGATTTCAGGTCATACCTCATCGGTTCCGTAGGGAACAGACTTCGTTGGATCCGCAGGTATCATAGGAAAATATTTTTTACTTTTCTCTGAGATACGAAAAACCGACTGTATAGTATAAAATAACGATCGTTATTTTATACTATACAGGGATGATAGGCCGGTGTGGAAGGAAGGGTGACTTTAAATATTAAAAATTCAAAATCTTCCCAAACCCTTAGGAAGAGGCACTCTGGGTTTTTAGGAGTTCAGCGAATTTCTCCTGAACTTTTTGGAGCTTTGGTTCGATGATTACTTGGCAGTATCCTTGGTTTTTATTTCTGGCGTAGTAGTCGAGATGTTCTTGTTCTGCCTCGTAGAATTTTGTAAGCGGTGCTATATCGGTCGCTATAGGTTTTCCTTCCTTTGATGAATTGTTCAATTCTTGTATAAAATTTGTGACTTCTTTTTTCTGTGTGTCGTCGGTATAGAGAATGATAGAGCGGTACTGTGTTCCAACATCATTACCTTGGCGATTTACTTGCGTTGCATCGTGTGTTGCAAAAAATACCGTGAGTAAATCATGGTACGTGATTTGCTTCGAATCAAACTCTATTTTTATTACTTCAGCGTGTCCGGTGTTTCCATTTGAAACTGCGTAGTAGGTTGGATTTTCGGTTACTCCCCCTGCATAGCCAGGCTCGACTGAAATCACACCTCGAAGCATTTTGAATACTGCTTCCGTGCACCAAAAACATCCTCCACCAAATACTGCAACTGAAGGCGGTTTAGAATCCATGCGTTAGCAATTGTTAGGTTCCCGAATGTGTTTACGGATAGGGAAAAAAAGAAGTGCGCCAGTAAATTCGAGACATGCTACCGCTATAACTACCGTATGAAAACCTATTGTAGTTGCAAGGTACCCACCGATTGCTGCTGTTGCGGCCGAGGCTAGGTCGAGCATGGTGAAATACAGACCCCACATTGTTGCTTCTTTGTTATCCGGAATATATTTAGTAAAGAGTGCCATAAATGAGGGAAACTGAAACGCATAGGCAAGCCCAATAAGGAATTGTGCAATGTAGAGTTCTGTTGGAGTTGAGATGAAGAGGAATGAGAGGGGTATGAAACTTGCAAAAATGAGACTTCCAAAGATAAACCAAAAGTCATCTCTGTCTCCACAAATTTTATCAATAATGAATGCCGCTGGAATTTGGGCGATGCTTTTTGTAAGGAGGTAGATAGCGATTGCGATGCCAGCCACTTCAGCACTTCCGCCATCTATGAAATCAACAACGAAGAGTGAAAAAATTGGACCCAAGAGTCCTGCTGCAGCAAAGAAGACAACATCTCCAAAAATTAGAAATTTTATGACTGGATT
>JAGOSG010000005.1:34768-41152 GCA_018062445.1 Minisyncoccota bacterium
TGCCAGCCACTTCAGCACTTCCGCCATCTATGAAATCAACAACGAAGAGTGAAAAAATTGGACCCAAGAGTCCTGCTGCAGCAAAGAAGACAACATCTCCAAAAATTAGAAATTTTATGACTGGATTTGCCTGGAGGATTTCTTCAAATGGAAAGAAAGATTGTCGTTTCATTTTTCTTCAAGAACCCGTTTTAAAAATAACGGCGTTACGAATCGCCCAAACTCCGTCGTGAGACTCAAAGCGTGCTTCGACGGCGTGTCAGAGACACGACGAGAAGTACGCTGTAGGGTCGTAACAGGAGTTTGGGCGATGCAGTAGCTGAACGAGCTGATTATATATGATTTACTCATGGAGTGTTTATTTTTGAAACGGGTTCGAGATTAAGACAGACTGAATTAATACAATAACGTTTCCCAGTTTCAGTAGGACCATCTTCAAACATATGCCCTAGGTGTGAGCCACATTTTGCACACACCACTTCTGTGCGTGTCATGCCGTGTGACATATCTGTTTTCATTTCGATAGATCCCGAAATAGCGTCATCGAATGACGGCCAGCCAGTACCAGAATCAAACTTCTTTTCCGAGGTGAAAAGGGGATTTGCACAGACCTTACAATTAAATGTTCCCTGTGCATCTGTATGGACGAACTCACCACTAAAGGGAGCTTCGGTGGCTCCTGTTCTGAGGACTGCATATTCCTCAGCTGTGAGGCGTTTTTTTAATTCTTCCTCGCTCTGCATGTCCATTGCCTATATTCTAACAGGAGTATAATGCGGAGTATATGAAAAAACTCTCATTTTTAGCCTTTCTGGCATTAGTAGCTTTGGTGATCCCTCTTAGTATTGTGCACGCAGCACAGACACAGATAGGTAAGACCGTTACTGTCTCACAAACTCTTTCAGAAAACGCTTATATTGCTGGACAAGAGGTGTATATATCCTCTACGGCGGAGAAGGATCTGCTTGGTGCCGGAGGAAAGGTGACAGTGAATGCTCCTGTAGTTGGTGATCTTATGCTTGCTGCAGGTAGTATCAATATCCTCGACTCCGTAGGAGGAGATGTTCGGGTAGCAGGAGGGGATGTAACGATTGCGAAATCTGTTAGTGGGGATTTGTTGGTATTTGGGGGTGTCGTTACCATTCTTCCGTCAGCAACCATTGGCGGAGATGTCATTGTTTTTGGAGGAGCCGTTGACATACAGGGCGCTGTAGAGGGGAGTTTGAAAGTGCACGCAGAAAGTGTGATGGTTAATGGTGTTGTTATGGGGCCGGCTTCAGTAAAGACCTCCGACTCAGTTTCTTTTGGAGAAAAAGCAGATTTTCGATCTTCGCTTTCGTATTCTGCTCCAATTGATGCAACGATAGCCGAAGGGGCAAAGCTAGGAGGCGAAGTTGTGTTTACGAAAGAAGAAGGCAGATCTTCCAATGATAAGAACATAATTGCAGGAATTCTTGCTGCTCTAGGCATCATGATGCTCATTAAATTCATAGGGATGCTCTCTGTGGCATTGTTGATTACCTACGCATTTAAAAATGCTTCGCTCGCTCTATCTAGGGAAATGATTCAAAGGTTTTGGCAAACGCTCGGTGTCGGTTTCGTTGCGACAATTGCTACTCCTGTAGCTGTCATTCTGTTACTTCTGAGTGTAGTGGGCATGTATGTGGGCTTTATACTTCTTGCGTTGTACCTGTTTGCACTCCTCGTTGCCGGTGTCTTTATGTGCATTACTACTGGAGCCCTTCTCTCAAAGTTGATTCAGAAGGATGTGCAGGTTGACTGGAAGTGGACAATTCTTGGTACTGTGGTAGTATTTGTACTGCCGTTCATTCCTTTTCTAGGCTGGGTGGCATTAGTAGTTCTTTTCTTTGCTTCCATGGGAGCCGTAGCAATGAGCCTCTGGCGAGATGCGAAGGTAAAGATGGAAGGGTAGAGCATTAGAATCATTATTAAATTTAAATTTTATATTTATGGCACTTGAAAAATTCTTCGCAAACGTTCGTAGAGCATTAGCCGGTTCAAAGCCAGGTCTTGAAGGGAAGGGACAAGCAATGGGAGAAAGAGCAAAGAAAGATCCTCGATACACTCCTTACAATTAAGTATGAATATTGGGGACGAGGCCCCGGACTTCTCTCTTTTTGATCAGGACGGGAAGGAACACACGCTCTCAAGCTACCGTGGTAGATGGGTGCTTTTGTATTTCTACCCAAAGGACGACACCAGTGGTTGCACCAAGGAGGCTTGCATGATTCGAGACGCATTTCCTCGTTTTGAAGGTGTGCATGCACACGTGTTCGGCATCTCAACTGATTCAGTGGAAAGTCATAAGAAATTTGCTGAAAAATATCAATTACCATTTTCACTTCTTGCTGACGAACAAAAAGAAGTTGTGGCGAAATATGGCGTGTGGGGAGAGAAGAAAATGATGGGACGCACCTACATGGGCACGAAGCGCACCTCATTCCTTATAGACCCGAATGGTGTGATTAAGAAGGTGTACGAGAGTGTAAAACCTGAAGTTCACGCCGAAGAAGTGCTTGCCGATCTCCAATCCTTTAATGCCTAAAGTCTCCACGCGCCGTGCTCGGGCGAAAAGAATAGTTGCATATCTGAAAAAAGTGTATCCAGAGCCCAAGAGTGAGCTTGTGCACAAGACGCCATTTCAATTTCTTGTGGCAGTAGTGATGTCTGCACAATGTACTGACAAGGTGGTGAATAGGGTGACCGCTCCACTGTTTAAGAAATATAAAACTGCATCTGACTTCGCTCAGGCTAAAGCTTCTGTATTTGAGAAAGAAATTTCTTCGGTAACATTTTTTAGAAATAAGGCACGACATATTATTGAAAGCGCGAAGAAGGTAGTAACTGAATATGGAGGTAGGGTGCCGAAGACAGAAAAAGAGCTGGTCGCTCTTCCAGGAGTGGGGTACAAAACTGCACATGTGATTTTAAATGAACTCTACGGCGTATCAGAAGGTATCCCTACCGACACTCATGTGAAGCGTTTTGCAAAACGCTTTGACTTGGTAGATTCAAGTGATTTGAAAAAGATATCAAAAGAACTTGAAGCGCTAATTCCAAAAAAAGATTGGAAGTATGTAAATAACGGTTTGGTACTCTATGGACGGTATGTCTGCAAAGCTCAAAAGCATGATTGCACCTCGCATCCTCTCACGAAACTCTGGCCTGAAGCTAACAAAAGATGGACAAAGACGGGAGCCTAAGCAGTGCTTGACCGTTTGGTTTGAAATTGTACGATACGTTTATGACAGAGGCCTATCCATCACACGAATCAAAACCTAAAGTCGCATCTCGAATTTCTCGAGCTATTTCTGGTAAGTATTCTGCTGGTCTGGCAAGTTTCTTAACTGAGGTTGGTGTTGCGTCGGGGACTGGGGTAACGTTTGGGGCTGGCTTAGGGTTTTTTGTTGGTCAACCTGCGCTAGGCGCAGTGATTGGGGGTATTGGTGGTGCACTAGTAGGACTTAGCGCTCATTTTTTAAGGTATAGAGATCCATAAATTGGGTATCTTTCAATTCCTCGGGTACACTCGGGGGATTTTTATATACAATTGAGTGTATGTCTGCTTCAGTTGAAACAAAATCTTTCAGTGCCTTTCAGAGGGATGTTTATTCTTTTTTCAAGAGCAAAGGAAGACATGCTTTGCCGTGGCGAAAAACCAAAAGTCCGTATCGGATTCTTGTTTCTGAAATAATGCTTCAGCAGACACAAGTTGATAGAGTTATTCCAAAGTACAGGTCATTTTTAAAAAAATTCAAAACGGTACAGGTGCTTGCAAAGGCACCTCTTGGTGAAGTACTGCGGGAATGGCAGGGTTTAGGCTACAATCGCAGGGCAAAGATGCTCCATGAGGCTGCCAAAGTAATAGTCACAAACTATGGCGGGAAAGTGCCTACTCTTTACAGTGAGCTTGTTTCGCTTCCCGGCATTGGTGACTATACGGCAAAAGCAGTTCGCGTATTTGCGTGGAATGAACCGGAGGTACTTATTGAAACTAATGTCCGCAGTGTTTTCCTCTACTATTTCTTCGATAAGAAATTCAAAGTTAGCGATACAGAAATTTTACCTTATATGGTAAAAAATTTGGATACAAAAAATTCACGAGAATGGTACTTCGCGTTAATGGATTATGGAAGCTATTTGAAAAAAACAGTACCAAATCCATCACGAAATAGTGCACATCACATGAAGCAGAAGTCTTTCAAAGGTTCTAACAGGGAAGTGCGCGGCGCGGTACTTCGTGCACTTGTTTCGCGGTCGAAATCTTTGCCAGCTCTTTTCAAAGAGCTTAATTTTTCGGAGGAGAGAATAGAAAAACAAGTGATTGCTCTTTCAAAAGAAGGTCTGGTTGTATTCAAAAAGAATAGAGTGAGGTTGCCCTAACTACACCGATGTATTGAGGGTAGTTAGGGTGTGGCGTGTGCTTTACCTTGTATCTTTGATACGAAATGCAAGAGGAATACCGAGTAGAATTACTGCACCGAAGACGGCGAAAGCATATTCGAACGGAGTGTAAAAAAGCATAATACTTCCAAGAACCGGACCTATAATCGTGGCGCCTTGCCGAAGCGCACGGAAGACACTGATGAGTTCACTGTCCTTTGCCCCAACTTTTTTGAAGAAATATGTTTCCGTTGCAATTTCAAGTAAGGCTCCGCCGATGTGCATTCCGATTACTAGAAGTGCGAGCACAATAAGTCCTGCACCGTTAGCTAATGACAGCCCAAGGAAGCTGACTCCAGCTATTATAAGCCCTCCAACGATGAACTCCTTCTCGCCGAATTTTTTGTCAGCGAGATACCCTATAGGAACTTGTAAAAAAATGTAAGGCAATGAGGAGAGCGCGATTATTATTCCAATGGCTGCCCAAGAGAGCCCTGCATGATTATGTAAATATAATGGGATGTAGATATTGCTCCATACGAATAGAAATTGAAGAAGTACATGCACGCCCATGACAGCGGTCAGTGATGAATTTTTCAATACCAATGTGACTGCATCCCATACTTTTACATTCGTGTGTTCTACATGCGTAATGCCGGAGAAGAATCTAAACGAAAGATAGGCACACGCAAGGAATGCTCCTGCGCTAATTATAAAAACACGCCAATAATCACCATTTGTTAACGCACCCGCAATTATGAGGGATGCTATTGCGACCGCAACATTACTTGCTGTTAAAAATATCGCGCGCGATGAGCCAGTACCTTCTTCGTTTGAACCGACGATTTTTTCTAGAATGACATCAAGAGCAAGTGCCACTATCCAGCCCGCAACCCATGCGACCATAAACAATCCGAGAATGAGGGGAGTGGGAAGCTTGAAGGAGAGACCAATGAGGGCGAACGCTGCAAAGCATGCGGAAACAATGAGTACTCGATGGGTTCGAAATTTTCTGAACAAATGTGGAGTTGCTAGCACGGCAAAACCCGCCAAGATTGATCCAAAAGCAAACACAAGTCCGACAGCTGATTCAGGAATATGCGTTGCGAGAAAAGTGGAATATACAAGGTAAGGGAGGTAGACGCCCATTGAACGGAGAAAATTGCCTAGGTGTATGGCATTACCCGAAAGATATTTCATTCACGGAGTATACCGTGTTGCTTACTCCAAGGACGATAGGAAGAGTTTCTATTTGGGATATTTTTTACGTTTGAGCTCTATAACCTCTGCTCCTTCAGGCCACTGTGCTCCCGAGCAGTATACGCACACATAGGTGACGGATCCCTTATAGAGAACTTTATGAGAAGGAAGTTTATTGGGGTGGTTAACGCAACGCTTAATTCCCTCTAATTTCCATGGCATATATTTAGACGCCTATTAAGACAGGAATTACCATTGGGCGCTTTGATGTTTTCTGGAAGAGGTAGCGCTCTACCGTGTCAGTAAGATTTGCTTTTATGTATTCAAGGTCGACGGGGTTCATTCCTGCCGCGAGGTCTTCTGTGGTTTTCTTTATGAGTAGACGTGTTTCCGAGAGTAATCCTTGAGACTCCCTTAAATACACGAAGCCACGCGAAATAATATCGGGAGATTTCTTTAAGGTACCTGTGCGCAGGTTTACCGTTGCAATAATGACGAACATTCCGTCCTGAGCGAGCGACTGGCGGTCTCGTATAACCACTTCCTGCATGTCACCAATAGCAAAGCCGTCCACCATCATAGGATTTGAAGGAATTTTTTCCTTACGAACCGTCATTGTGGTGCCGTTTTCAATTTCTATAACGGTGCCGTTATCAGGTAAAACAACATTTTCTTTAGGAAAGCCACTCGCAATCTGCGCATTGGCATGATATTTGAGCATTGAGAAGAATCCGTAGGCTGGCATGAAGAATGCTGGATTTACTTGCTGGCGCATCCAAA
>JAGOSG010000005.1:41252-45649 GCA_018062445.1 Minisyncoccota bacterium
TCAGGTAAAACAACATTTTCTTTAGGAAAGCCACTCGCAATCTGCGCATTGGCATGATATTTGAGCATTGAGAAGAATCCGTAGGCTGGCATGAAGAATGCTGGATTTACTTGCTGGCGCATCCAAACAAGTTCGCCTGTATTTCCGTGCCCTGTTGAGTGAACATCTGAAGAGCGGTAGTGGATGAGATTTACATTGTGTCGAAGAAGATTGTCTTTTAGTTTTTGCACGCGTACTTCATTGCCTGGAATAACTGATGAAGAAAGAATAATGGTATCGCGTTCAGTAAAGGCAATATTCTTGTGTTTTTTTGTAGCAATACGCATCAGGGCTGCGGTGTCCTCGCCTTGTGAGCCTGTAGCAATAATGACAATGCGGTCTGCTGGATAGTCATTAATGTCTTCAGCGCGAATCATGGTGCCTGGCTTTGGTGTAAAGATATTTGCACGCTGAGCGATTTCAATGTTTGTCTTGATAGACCTGCCTTCGGTGATGATTTTTTTACCAAGATTCTCTGACACCTTAATGATGTGAATCATGCGTTCAAACTGGGACGAGAATGTTCCGATGATGAGGCGTCCCTTCACTGACTTAATGATGTCTTCAAGGGTTGTATAGACACGCGATTCAGGAATCGAGAAACCATCTCGCTCAGCATTTGTAGAGTCAGCGATGAATATAAGATTTTTATCACGCCCTAGCGCACCCCAGTGTTTTTCTTCCTTCGGTGTTGGTATGCCGTCTTCATGTTCCAATCGTAAGTCCCCAGAAATCACGATGTTGCCGTGCTTGGTTTGGATTGAAAGACCCATAGCGTCTGGAATGGAATGGGTAACAGGGAATGTTTTTACTATTACTGGATCTCCTCCAGGCAAACTCACTGAAACACGTCCGCCCGGCTCGATGACTCGAACATCAATGTCGGCAATGTGTGGAAATTCTTCCTGCCTGCGCTTAATCATCAAGGACGTAAGGTACTGCGTATAGATTGGTGGATTACCAATACGGTCGATGATGTAGGGGATACCACCAATGTGGTCGAGGTGTCCGTGTGTTATGAAAATACCCAAGATGCGATCTTTGTTTTCTTCAAGGTAGCGAGTGTTTGGAAGTATGTAGTCGACACCAGGGGTTGCCTCTTCTGAGACGAATTGAAATCCAACATCTGAAATAATGATGCCTTGTGGCAATTCAAAAATCATCATGTTGCGACCCACTTCTTCAACGCCACCAATTGGCATAATGCGAACTGTGTCTTCATTTAATGGAGGAAGTACCACGCGATCGACTGCGTTCATGTCGCGAACTGAAGGCTCTCTTGGTGGGGGAGTTGCACGCATTGGGCGGTTATTTGAACGGGGTCTGGCGTGCCTTCGTGGTCCATTACCTGGAGCACCTTGAGGCCGCCGAGGTCCACGTGATGGTCCTTGTCTTGGTGAACTTGGAGCGCTTGGCCTGGCAGGTTGCCCCATCCCTCTTCCAGGGAGTGCATTAAATGGACGCGCTCGGCCAGTACGAGTATTTTGAGTAGGGCGCGACGGTCTATCTCTTGATTGCGGATTTGGACCTCTAGATGGAGTGTTCATGTGTTTTAAGTGTGTTTAATTTTTTAAATAATTTTTTTGAAGATGGTTTTGTGTGTTTCTTTTTTTAATACGGTGATATTATTTTCTGAAAATTGGCCAGATTCGTTCAGTTTTAAGATACCAATTGTCTGCAGTGTTGAATCGGTCACTCGGATTTGCAATGGTTCCAAGTGTCATACCTCCGAGATTTTTTGGTGTTACATACACGAAGTATGGTGTGTATAAGAAAACGGCAGCGGTATCATTGGTTATGTCTTTAGCAATTGAGCGGGCTCTTTCTAGTCGAAGTGAAGGGTCAGCCAATGTACGTAGCGCAGTGAGCTTCTTATCTGCCTCAACATTAGCATAGAGTGCAATATTAAGGCCTGGGTCGTTACGCTGACTTGAGTGCCAGAAGGCAAAAAGATCCAAGTCTCGCCCCACAACTAGACCAAACAGTAGGGCATCGTATTTGCGTGGACGGATAACTCCGACATTCAAATCATTTTGATCAAAGAACTTCAATTCTACTTCAGCACCAATCTTTTTCCAGTCTTCCGCAACGAGCTCCGCTGTGCGCTTTAATTCCGGCACATTTGAGGTTGAAAGAGAGAAGGAAAGTCTTTGGACTTCTTTCTTTTTGCCACTTCCGACTGTTTTTGTAAAAATGCCATCTTCCCCAGCTTTCCAGCCAGCTTTTCCAAGGATTGCTTGTGCTTCTGCCACTCGAGCATCGGAAGATCGCTGATCTTTCGCAATGTTCCCAATAGAATCAGGAGGGAGTGGCCCGTCGATGACGGAACCGTGACCTCGAAGCACTGTACTCACTAGAGCGTCTTTGTCAACTGCCCTGTTCAATGCCTTCCTAACTGCTGTCTCAGCGAAAATCTTATTTTGACTTTGATTGAAGAATACACTAAATACTCGCCCCAATACCGCTTCGTTTATTGCGTGTGCGCCAACAAGGTTGGTTGTAAGAATAGAGTGAGCTCCATCAACTTCACCTTTGTTGAGAGCATTTTTCAAGTCATCTCCGTTTGCATATATTTTGAAAATAAATTGTTGTATGTAGGGAATTCTTGTGCCTTCCGAAACGCCAGTAAAACGATATTCAGTTGGAATGCCAGAACTGTTGCGTTTTAGGTCGGTCACCTTGTATGGTCCCGACCCTATAGGATTCGCGTTTATTGTACTGAATGGAAATTCTTCCGGAGTTACATTTTTCCAGATATGTTTTGGCAAAATACCCAGTGTCATATTTTCCAAAAAGGGTGCGTAAGGGCTTTTAAGAGTAAATGAAATTGTTTTTGGATTAACAACTGTTATGCTCACACCCTCCCAATCTGCTCGACGTGGACTTTTAATGTTGGGATTTCCCGCTGCCTCTACAGTAAATGCAACATCTTCGGCAGTCACGGGAGTTCCGTCATGGAAACGAGCACGATCGTTTAATGTAAAGGTATAGGTTAGTTGATCATCGCTTATTGTGTATGACTCAGCTAGGTCAGGTGCGAGTGAACCATCCTGTTTTGCACGGAGTAAGCCTGAAAATACTAATACTGTGAGATCTCGGTCAGTATCAGAAATAGCTAACAGTGGATTGATAAACCGAGGTGACTCAGCAAGTCCTTCTGTGTAGGTGCCACCTCGTGCAGGCACTTCAACGGCGAGCGCCAAAGAGATGGAGGCGAGCATTGATGCCGTACTGAAGGCCATAAGCACACCGAAAAACCCAATAACCAACCAATCAGATGGCTTTAGAACAACTGATACTGCCTCAAGTTTCTGAAGCGAACGGGTTGTTCGATTTTTGAGAAATGCACGAAGAAATGCTCGTAGTGATGCCATTTGTATGGAATGAGAACGAATCGCGTCTTAATTGACGGGCGATTTTGAATTACTAAGCCGTAATCAGCGCAAGTAGTGCCGAGAGAGCAAATAACACCGCAAGAACGATTGAGCTTCGGAAAAGGAACAGCTCTGCTCCGCGTCTGGTGTAGAAACTTTCTTGTGTACTGTCGCCAAAGGCACCCCCCAAGCCTGCCCCACGCTGTTGGAGAAGGATTGCTCCTATAAGGAGAATTGAGAGAATGACTTGTGCTCCTGGAAGGAGACTGTGAATGAGAGCCATAGTGCCTGTTCGCTAGGATACCACGGCCATTGAAAAAGAGGCAACTCCCTGTTGATGGGCCATTGGGCGGTAGATAGACATGCTCGCTTAAAATTTATTGACTGGCTAGTGGCGTCTCCTCTATACTAAGCAGACATCATGGGTATATATCCATGCCTTTAGTTCTAACGAATTGATATCAGATATGGCTAAAACGAAAAAGACTTCGTCTACAAAAACTAGTGTTCAGACGAACACAGGAGTATCTATTCGCCCTTTGAGTGACAGGGTAGTAATCAAACCACTTTCAGCCGAAGAGGCTGGATCGCGAACACTTTCGGGCATCATTATTCCCGACACAGCAAAGGAGAAGCCTGAACAGGGAAGGGTTGTTGCAGTAGGTCCTGGTAAATGGGATGAGGATGGTGAAAAACGAATTCCAGTATCAGTAAAAATTGGCGACAAAGTTATGTTCTCAAAGTATGGCTACAGTGAAGTAAAAGTGAACGGTGTTGAGTATTTTATTGTGAATGAATCAGATATCCTCGCTGTCCTTTCTTAGAAATTATTATGAACAAGGTGAATTAGAATTTCTTAGACCCCGTTAAATACGCTTGCAGAGCAAGCGTCCCCGAGACGGGGATTTAACAGGGTGAAAGTTTTTCTAAACTCGTTATCACTCACTAACAAAAACTAATCATGGCAAAAAAAATTCTTTTTGA
>JAGOSG010000009.1:0-9616 GCA_018062445.1 Minisyncoccota bacterium
AAGAAGATGTACGCAAGGTTGCTGCTGGATTTTTATTGAGTGGTGAAATTTTTCACTCAAAAATAGGTACACTTTCTGAAGGTCAAAAAGGTTTAGTGGCTTTCGCTCGCTTGGTATTGTTAAAACCGGGACTTTTGATTTTGGATGAGCCAACCAACCACATAAACTTTCGCCACTTGCCACTCATTGCGGAAGCTTTGAGCGCGTATGAAGGACCAATGATTCTCGTTTCTCACGTGCCAGACTTTGTTGCACAAATTCGTATTGACGAGATTTTGGACTTGAACAGTTAGAGATACGGCTAAACAGAAATTGTGCTACACCCGGGTGTAGCACAATTAAGGAGAAAAATAGAATGAGTGCAAAAACCAAAGTATCGACAGTAGCACCTACAACAAAGGAGATTGTGTGGGATGTGGTGGTCATTGGGGGTGGCCCTGCAGGCATGATGGCGGCAGGGAGAGCCGGCGAGAGAAGGAAGCGTGTGTTGCTACTTGAAAAAAATTCTAAAGTTGGAAAGAAGCTTCTCATTACGGGCGGTGGCAGATGTAATGTTACGAACAACAAGCCTGATGTCCGCACGATGCTTGCGAAGTATACAAAGAGCGACCAGTTTCTTTTTTCAGCCTTTTCGCAGTTTGCCGTAGCGGAAACTATTCGTTTTTTTAGCGATAGGGGAATGGAAATGAATGAGGAGCCCGAAGGAAGAATGTTTCCTGTTACAAATAAAGCGGAGACGGTATGGAATGTTCTTACTGAGTATATGAAGGCAGGGCGAGTGAAGGTGCAGACGAGGGCTAATGTATCAGGAATTACCTTTAATAAGTTTTTACATAGAGTGATTATTACGTTGGCGGATGGATCTACTATTTCCGCTCGTTCGTGTATTCTGGCAACGGGTGGAACATCCCATCCAGAAACAGGTTCCACAGGTGAAGGGTTTGGGTGGCTAGAGTCACTTGGTCACGAGGTAATAAAGAATGATGCGGCATTGGTGCCTATTGCCTTGAAAGATAGCTGGATACACAGCGTTGCCGGTGTAGTGCTTAAAGATATTAAACTTACGACTTTCAAAAATGACATAAAACAGCAAGTGTACAAAGGGAAATTACTTTTTACGCATGTTGGCATTAGTGGTCCAACGGTTTTGAATATGAGTAGGGAAGTTGGCGAACTTTTAACTTCTTCTGAGGGGGATGAGTATTTGGAAGGGAATGCGGTATCGAAAGTACCAAAGAAGAGTGATGTCACTATTATGCTCGATATGTTTCCGATGTTTGACCACGGAGTATTGCGAGAAAAACTACAAACAGTACTAACTGCTGAGAGTAATAAAAAAATAAAAAATTCGCTCTCTTCTTTTTTGCCCCCCTTGCTCGTTGCTCCCATTTTAGAACTTGCACAGGTGGACGGTGAAACCTTTAATCACTCTGTGCGCTCTTTTGAGCGCACAGCACTCGTTTCTATTCTAAAAGCGGTTCCTCTTCATGTTTCAAAGCTTTTGGGTAAAAATAAAGCGGTTGTTTCATCAGGAGGTGTGACGCTCCGCGAAGTGAATTTTAAAACTATGCAGTCGCGCATTGTGCCAGAAATCTACCTTGTAGGAGATGTGTTGAATATCAATAGGCCATCAGGCGGATATAGTTTGCAACTGTGTTGGACTACTGGATATATTGCAGGAAACAGTTGTTGAGTATTAAGTTCGGTATACTGATTTTGTGAAAGAAACTATAGCAATTATTGCTGCATTGTTAGCGATTGTAGGGAATGTGCCCTATCTCATTGATATTTTGAAGGGGCGGGTAAAACCTCATGCATATACATGGTTTGTTTGGAGTATTGTTTCAGCAATTATCCTTTTTGGGCAATTGAGCAAAGGCGCGGGAGTGGGGGCGATTCCAACTGCTGCATCTGAGATTTTTACCATTATAATTTTTTTGTTCTCATTAAAATTTGGATTCAAAGGAATTACCAAAATAGATACTTTTTTCTTATCTCTCGCGTTACTCGGTCTCATTCCATGGCTCTTGACTAAAGATCCAACAGTTTCGGTGATTATTGCAGTCTTAATAGATGTCATTGCTTTTATACCAACCATCAGAAAAACGTGGCTAGAACCAAAGACGGAAACACCGATTCTTTTTGGAATGAATGTAGTGCGACACACTCTCGCACTCTTTTCTTTGCAGGCATATAATATTGCAACAACCTTGCACTCTATCGTTATGATTACCGCAAACTCACTTATGACAGTATTGATTCTTCAAAAAAAGAAAAGAGAGCATACATAAAAATATATGATAAAGATAAAAACACTCCTCTCTATTTTTTGTGTTCTCGCAATTGTGTTGGTGGGTATATTTTTTGTGTTTCGCAACGCCTCTATTATTGAGCCTGTCATAAACGAACAATCAACCTCTCTGGCGTCGGTTTTGCCCAGCGTTATCATAGCGCTGACCAATACTGACCGAGTGAAAAATGGTTCCCCGCTTCTTCTTGAAAATCCACTTCTCACTAAGGCCGCACAGATGAAGGCTGACGACATGCTCGCGCGTCAGTATTATTCGCACACAACACCTGAAGGACATACCCCGCTTTATTTTTTGGATGCCGTTGGTTATAAATATTTAAATGCAGGAGAAAATCTTGATTTAACCTATGAGAGTACTGCAGATGATGTGCATACTGCATGGCTTAATTCGCCCGCGCATCGTGCAAATCTTTTGTTACCGCAATACACTGAGATAGGGGTGGGGGTCGCTGAAGGAGAATACCGAGGTGAACATGTTACTTTTGTTGTGGAAATTATGACGACGCCGATGCCGTTAGTTAGCACTCTACCTCTGTGCTGTGAATCAGTTGAAGTAATCAAAAAACCTGCAGTTAAAACCAAGGCGCCAGTTGCATCTCCACAATTCATCCCTGTTATACCCGTTTCTTCACCAGCGTCAGTGCAAACATCCTCCGAGACATTTATTTCTACTACCACATCAGCACTTCCGCCAGTATTAGAAACAGTGCTATCTCAAGTTGCTTCAAGCTCTCTGCCATTGCCTACGCTTATTTTGTCAGCTTCAAGCACTCAAAGTGCCGTTGAGCTTCTTGAGTTATTTAAAAACACAAAAGTTTCTTTTATTGATTCAGTCCGCTCCTTCGTATCTAGTCTACAGAGAGTAACAAAAGAGCTCGTTATGCGTCTTGGAGAGAGTATCTCGTTTTAATGTACAATAATATTTAATCGGTATGGACAAAAAACTCGTTATTTTGATCAGCATAGCTGTTGTCGCGGTTACTATTTTTGTAGGGCTTGTATGGTATGGGGGACAAAAAACTCTTCCTATCACAGAAATACCTCTCGACAGCCCCATACTGGGCGATGGCACACAATTTCATACCTATGGCGCTGTAACAATAAGGTTGGGTGAGCAGATAGTTTTCGAAGGTCTGAGTGTAAAGGTTATTTCACTTGAAGAAGATAGTCGCTGTCCGACAGGTGTAGCTTGCATTCAAGCGGGGACAGTGCGTGTGAAAGTTGAGATAGTCTCAGGGTTGGGAACAAGCACTCCTATAATAAGTTTAGGAAAATCAATCACAACTGAGGCAGAAGTCATTACCCTTACTGCAACAACGCCTTATCCGGCACGGGATATGTCTATAACCAAAGATGAGTATCAATTTACTTTTACGGTCACGAAACGGCCAACCTCAGGCTGTTTTATTGGAGGATGTTCCAGTCAAATTTGCAGTGACCAGCCTGACGTAGTGTCTTCTTGCGAATATCGCTCTGAGTACGCATGCTATCAAAAAGCTGCCTGCGAGAGACAGGTGAGTGGGAAATGCGGTTGGACAAAAACTACCGAACTGGAATCATGTCTGTTGAATCCACCCGCTCTCTAAGCTGAATTTGAATAAGGGTTAATTTTGTGGTTTAACGTGTGTATATGACACATAAAAGAAATGTTGCTCTGGCAGTTGCTGTTTTTATACTCCCGTTCTTTCTTGCTCCTGTATTCACATACGCCACTAATGATTATTCCGAGCTACATCTAAATGCTGACTCTGTTTTTTCAGCGAAAAATCTTTTTGTTATTCAGAAATCAGGAGCAGTGATATACACTCGCGCTCGGTGGGGGCAAACATTTGTTCGCGTTACCGTGTTTACCGATAAAGGTACAGTGCTGAGCAAAAAATATGGAGGTAGTCTGTTACTTGGCGAAATTAAAGAAGGTGATTTGTTAAATATTGAAGGTGTCTTGGCGGTTGGGGCTGACGAAGTGGTTGTTACTGCAAAGAAAGTAAAAGATTTATCGCTTCAATCTGAGCCAAAAAATCTTTTAGGGACTGTGCGTAGTGTTAATAGTAATGGAAATTCATTTGTTCTTAAAAATACTGCCTTCGGATCCACAACAATTGCAATTTCAAGTTCTACTATCCTTAAGAAGGGTGTGCGTACCATTGCTCTTGGAGAAGTAGCCGTTGGAGATAAAGTGCTTAGTGCGTCTGGTGTGTATGACTATAAGACAAATATTCTCAGTGCAACGAGTACTGAATTCTACCAAGATAAAACAGTATTTAATCCGCGAAATTTTAGTGGCACACTGAAGGAAATTTCGGGAACAACTCTACCGGCGAGCCTTACTGTTTTCGTTGGAAATACAACCTATACGGTGTTTCTAACAGAAAAGACATTGCTGTTTAACAAAACAAGAAAAGCAACATCTTTGAGCCGTTTTGTTACAGGAGATAAAGTTCGTTTCTATGGCAAGATTCGTCAAACCAGTTTGACAGAAATTGATGCTGAGGTCGTTACTGATTTGAACCTTTGATGTACCCGATGAAGTATGTAGTCGTTGAGAAGAAGGTTGGAGAAACACCCCTGCAGGCACTTGAAGTATTTCGCCAGACCGATCCTACATTTCAAGACATTCCTCTTACCTACGCGGGACGATTAGACCCTATGGCGAGCGGAAAGCTCCTCATTCTTATAGGGGACGAATGCAAGTATCGAGAAAAGTACGACGGACTTGATAAAGAGTATGAGTTTGAAATCTTACTTGGCGTAACAAGCGATACTGGAGATATTCTTGGAATGACAAATAGCGACACACACATAGCTACGCAGGATTATTTTGAAAAAGATTTACAGAAAATTACCACATCGCTTGTAGGTTCGCATGTGCTTCCATATCCCGCATTCTCATCAAAGACTGTATCGGGTAAACCTCTCTTTCAATACGCACTTGAAGGGACTCTTGATTCTATAGAAATCCCCACAATTCGGATACATATATATAGAATGGAGTATCTAAGTAAAAAGACTCTTACACATAAGGAGCTTATAGAGCAGGTGATTGGGAAAATAGGCCTTTTGCAAGCTCCTGTAGATTCGGGGAAAATTGGCGCTGATTTTAGAAAGGCTGAAATTATTAGGCAATGGGAGACCCTTTCTCCCCAAGGGGCCGAGAAGTATACCGTTCTAAAATTTAAAGCAGTGGTTTCTTCGGGTACGTATATTCGTGTCCTTGCACCTATAATTGCACAGCGTTTCGGCACTTTAGGAATGGCATATTCAATTCATCGCACATGTATAGGGAAGTATAGGGCGGTAACAAGTTTTTTTGGTTTTTGGAGAAAAACCTTTACTTGAAAATGAAGTTTTTGTACGGGCATTTTCATTGTGCGCTATAGTAGGAAATAGAGACCAGTATGGACAAGAAATCTCCGAACGAGTTTATGACAAAAAAGAAGGTGTCACTTAGAGCCACTGTGGGTATATGCGTAGGATCTCTTCTACTTTTGTATCTTGTGGGTCATATAAATATCTTTGAGACAACATATTCTGTCGCAGAGGCTGAGGTGAGTGTGAAGACACCTGCTCCGAGGGCACCAGAAAAATTAGACAAGCTTGCCTACGATACACGACTCGTAAAAAATGCTAACTATGCAAGTACGACTTTAGCAAAGCGTACAGCCTCCTCCAGCCCACTCATGTGGCCAGCAAAGACTGTGTATCCAAACGCTGGGGCGATATTGCCCTTTAAACGCATTGTCGCCTATTACGGAAATTTTTATTCAAAAGGTATGGGAGTACTTGGTGAGTACCCAGCTCCTGAAATGATTAGAAAATTGAAAGCAGAGGTTGCTGTATGGAATGCAGCCGACCCACACACACCTGTTATTCCTGCTATCAACTACATTCTCATCACAGCACAAGAGAGTGCAGGTAAGGATGGAAAGTACCGTCTTCGTATGCCGGACACCCAAGTTGATCGCGCAATTGAGCTTGCAAAAGAAGTGAATGGAATAGTTATTTTAGATGTTCAGGTTGGCTTGAGTAATCTTTCTACAGAGCTCCCTGTGTATGAAAAGTATTTCAAGATGCCACAGGTGCACCTTGGGATTGATCCAGAATTTGCGATGCATAACGGAGTGCGCCCTGGCCGAGTCATTGGTTCGTTTGATGCGTCCGATATTAATTATGCGGTGAACTATCTTTCAAAACTCGTCAAAGACAATAATCTTCCGCCGAAAGTTCTCGTTGTGCATCGCTTCACTGAAAATATGGTTACCAACTATAAGCAGATTAAACCTACCCCTGAGGTGCAGATAATTATGGACATGGACGGATGGGGTTTTGGTGCAAAGAAAATCAATACTTACAATACTGTTGTGGCCTCAGAACCAGTGCAATTTACTGGGTTTAAACTTTTTTATAAGAATGATTTAAAGCCTCCTTCTACTCGTTTGCTCACACCAGCTGAAATACTCTCTCTCACTCCTCAGCCATTGTTTATTCAGTACCAGTAGTTTTTTTAGTCTAGAATGAACATAGGGTAGGTGTGTGTAATAAAAACACATCTGCACCGTCATATTTCTAGAGCGGTTTTAAAAGGCTCGCGAGTAATTGTAATTATGCGATAACTCGAGATATATATGTGTCCTTTATTACTATTTATATATTTATAATAAAATTATGACTAAGAAAAATATACTCATCGCAGTTGTTGTTATCGCCATTCTTGCGTTTGGCACTTGGTATCTGGTCTCTAAAAATGCAAACCCTGTCTCGACGACAGGGACAGATATAACTACTGGTGTCCCCGACACATCTGGTGCTACAAATCCGGGTACTGCCACAACACCCACAAAGGGAACGGGTGCGCTTAAGACCGCATTTACTCAAGGTGGAAATTACACCTGCACACTCAATGCGCTTGCAGATGACAACGGAAAGACCGCGGGAACAGTGTATGCATCTGCCGGAAAGACACGAACAGATTTTCGTGCAGAGAGTGCAGGTGGAGTAGTAACAGAACTTCACATCATCCGAGACGGAGCATCGGCATACACGTGGATATCAGGTCAGACAACGGGAACCAAGACCGCAATCACTACTGCAAGTCCGTTTGTTCCTCGTCAGCCCTCGGGAGCCGGTATTGCTATAACTGATGAATCCTCGGTTGACTGGGATTGTCACCCTTGGCTCACTGACAAAGCGCAGTTTGTTCCTCCATCGAGCATTACCTTTATTCAAGGATAAAGACCTTCAGGAGAAGTTTTACTTCTCTACATAAAAACCTCTCAATCAGAGAGGTTTTTATGTACTTCACTTCAATGACAGCATTATTTGCACGATAGGATTTGCTGATATATATAGTATGTATGTTAAAAAGTCACGATAAGCGTAGTCGTCATTTTGAAAAATCGGCTGATCGTAGATACCGTACTGGATCTTCTCAAAAAGGTCATGAAGAGAGGGTAGAAAAATGGTGTGGCTTTTGTGAACAAAGGAAAAGAGTATTTCTTGGAAGTACTTTTTGCCCTGACTGCGGAAGGGCTCTTTAGAGTAAGCTCTCCGTGCGCCATGCTATTATCTACAGCCCAACTTTTAAATTAAAGGAATAATCCATGTTACCTACAGCTGTTATTGCGTTCAGAGAGTTTTTTGAAGCCTTTCTTATTGTTGGTGTGTTTTTAGGTGTTTCTAAAGCCCTTGGACTAAAGAGGGAAGTAGAAATTGCGCTGGCAGCGTCCCTTGGAATACTTATGTCGCTAGCGCTCGTTGGGGGCACATATTTCTTTAGTGGCCAGTTAGGTAACTTTCTCACCGAGAGGACTGTTGAACTCTTGGAAGGTTATGTAATGGTTTTCTCAGGACTTTTCCTCGTGTATGTCATCTTCTCTCTCCACTCTGTTATGAGTGCGAGTCGCAAAGACATGATGGGTAAAGCAGAAGCGCGTTTTAAGGAAAATGTTTTTGATATCTCATTATTTTTTACTATCGTTTTTCTTGTTATACGCGAAGGGTTTGAGATTGCACTTTTCACTGCAAGTATTGCACTCTTGACGACGTTCATTCAAAATTTCTTGGGGTTGCTCCTAGGTCTTGCTGGAGCAAGTGTCCTCGGTATCTCTACCTTTTTTGCCTACACGCGTTTTCCTACAAGGAAAATATTTAAGATAACGGAATACATGGTTATTCTTTTGGGTGCGTCGTTAACACAAAACGGTATCACTAAGCTTTTTGAAAACTACTTCAACATACATCTATCTAACATAGTACCCATTAATCTCTTTTTTCTTCCAGACACAGGGAGTGTGGGAGGGCATTTGATTCGAAGTCTTATAGGTATTGAGCAGGAATTTAGTCTTGTCCGTTTGGGTATTATGCTTGTATACATTGCCCTTATATATGTACTCTTCATGCGTACACGAACGAAAAAACCTCTCACCACAAAAGAGTAGTCTGTATTATCTAGTATATTTGCCGCTCTAGTGCCGCTGGCTTAACTTCTGATACCCTGTGCAGTATGAGCTTTTCTGTTGAAGAACATGCAGATGCTGAGCTTGAAAAAAGTGGTGCCCTTAGCACTGCACGCATTCAGTCCCTGGGCGATAATATCTTTGCGTTTGCGATGACCATATTGGTGCTGAATTTTCTTCTTCCAGAACTTGGACGAGGGGTTAGCTTAGGACAGGTACTGTCAGGACTGTCATTTAGTTTCCTCACCTATGTGATGAGTTTTGTAGTTCTCGGTGTTATGTGGGTGAGTCAGCAAAATCAGTATCACTTTATAGAGCGCACTGACCGTCTTTTTCTTTGGATAAATATTTTCTTCCTGATGTTTGTCGTGTTTATACCATTTTCAACCCACATGCTCGGGCTCTATTACGATTCTGTTCTTGCGGTTCTTATATACGGTCTTAATTTACTCATTTGTGGCGCACTTCTCTACATGCATTGGTCATATGCCACTCATGCACACCGTCTTGTTGCATCAAATTTAAGTGACCGCGTCATTAAGGTTGTTTCGTTTCGTTTTATTTTCATTATTCTTTGGGTGTCGGTTGCTGTTCTTGTGTCTTTTCTTTCAATTCCCGCTGCATTTTTCCTTTTTGTTCCGGGCATGATTTTAGGGATGATGCCTACTATGATGGATCGGCTCGCGCACCGCTTTCTTTCGTAGCCGACACGTTTTGCTGTTTTGGTATATACTGGCATTAGTAGTGTCTCCTATAGTATTGGTATGAAAAAACAACCAGCAAAGCCCGTTCGTGTAAAGCCACCATATGCTCCAAAGCTTACAAAGAGCGCAATTTTAGTGTGCACCTGTGG
>JAGOSG010000003.1:0-3471 GCA_018062445.1 Minisyncoccota bacterium
CCGTGCCCTCCCCGACTCACATCACTCTCAATACTGGCGCCCTCATGCCAATCGTGGGTTTAGGTACGTGGAAATCTGCACCCAATAAAGCAGGGCAAGCGGTGGAGTATGCTCTTACTGAAGCCGGGTACCGACATATCGACTGCGCCGCAATCTATCAAAACGAAAAAGAAATAGGCCAGGCTTTCAAAAAAGTATTCAGTGGCAATGCACTAAAGCGAGAAGATGTTTTTATCACGAGCAAATTATGGAACTCGGCTCACCGTAAAAATGAAGTGCGAGTAGCATGTGAAAAAACATTAAGTGACCTGAATTTAGAATGCTTAGATTTGTATCTCATGCACTGGGGCATTGCCACTCCGTCACATTGGGCAATACCAACTAATGGCGGACAAGAAGCTGAATACGATGAACATGGAATCTTAGTGATGGAAAAAATCCCAATTCGAGAAACATGGGAGGCAATGGAAGAATTAGTTCGAGCTGGACTAGTGAAAGCAATTGGTGTTGCAAACTTCACGGCACCGATGCTTATAGACATACTCACCTATGCAACCATCCTACCTGCTATGAATCAAATAGAGATTCATCCATATTTTCAACAAACCAGGCTCATCGAATTTTGTCAGAGTAAAAAAATAGCTGTCACTGCTTATTCCCCACTTGGTTCTCCTGGTAACTTTGTTGCTAAGGGGTTACCTGCAGTACTTGAAGATGAAGTGATAAACAAAATCGCACAGGTTCATCAAAAAACTAACGCGAATATTTTAGTTCGATGGGCAATGCAAAGAGGCACCGTAGTAATTCCGAAAAGCACAACCCCAGAGAGAATTAAAGAAAACATTGATGTATTTGATTTCGAACTATCAGACAGCGAGATGATTGATATAGCAACGCTTGATAGAAAGTTTCGTTTTTTGGATCCATACGTGTGGGGAAAGATTCCTTACTTTGATTAACAAGTTTAAGCACTATGCAAAAATGCTACAGAGGGGTGGTGATACGAGGTGAAAGCGTGGGAACAAAGCTCGGCTTCCCTACGGCAAACATAGCGCTTGAAGATGTAAACATCTCAGGAACATATGCAGGCACAGTTGTGGTGGATGACATTTTGTATGAGGCAGGCATCTATGCAAATCAGCGACGAAATATTCTGGAAACCCATATCCTCGACTTTTCGGGTGACCTCTATGGCAAAACAATTACTGTTACTCTCCACGAGAAAATTCGAGATGATAAAGTATTCACTAACGAGAAGGACCTCTCCAAAACAATTGCGAGCGATATCAAGAAGGTGCGCGAGTATTTCGATAAACCCTAACTGCGCGGTATCCTTAAATCATGAACTTCTTTAAAAAATACGCTCCTTTCCTTGTTCTTTTTGCGGCAATGCTCTGGGCAACAGATGCCCCTTTCCGTCTTCACCTAACAGAAGGGCTTTCTAGTAACTTTATTGTCCTTGGCGAGCATTTCATTGCAATTCTATTTATCTTACCGATATTGCTTCTCAATTGGAGAGAACTAAAAAAACTGAAACTAAAGGAGTGGCTCGCTGTTCTTTTCATTGCTATCGGCGGAAGTGCCCTTGCTTCAGTTGCCTTTACGCAAGCATTTCATTACCTCAACCCGTCAGTGGCTATTCTTCTACAGAAACTTCAACCATTTATGGTGATTGGTTTGGCGGCGATTGTACTTAAAGAAACTCTCGGTCGCAGGTTTTGGCTTTTCGCTATCGTATCAATCGTAGGAGCGTATCTCATCTCATTCCCAAATCTTATTCCTCAAACCTATCCAGGTGAGACATTCAATGCAAACCTGCTTGGTGTAGGACTTGCACTCGTCGCAGCATTCTTTTGGGGTGCATCAACGGTGTTTGGAAAATTAGTACTCAACAAAACCAACTTCAAAGTAATGACGGGGCTACGATTTTCCGTTGCGTTTGTGTTTCTTATTTTCTTGAACCTTTTTCAACAATCATTCCCCGACTGGAGCGCCGTCACAACTACTGATTACCTCTTCATCGGCATCATCGGTATCACCTCAGGGGTAGTATCTCTTTTCATTTATTACAAAGGATTGGAAAATACGACCGCATCAGTGGCAACAATGGCAGAGCTCGGATTCCCTCTTGGAGCAGTCGTCGTGAACTGGATATTTTTGGGTGCCATATTGCTCCCTATGCAAATTTTTGGTATGGCAATTCTACTCTTGGGTGTATACGGACTCGCAAAATACAACCAAGCACCTGAAGTGGTTAGTGGTCAGGGTTTAGGGAGCTCCCTCAAACACTAAACGCTAGCCCCTATTCCCTAGTTTCTCTATTTCCTCAATCGATTTATTACGATGTATGATCTCATCATTTCTAACTGATTTGAAAAATTCATACTGATTAGCGGGAGTGCGTCCGTACCACTCCAGATATTTACTCGACATAGTTTTTTTCTTGAGCTCCTCTTCTTTTTCTTCGAGGAAACGGGAATATTGTTCAAACGCATGAGACTCAAAAAGATAGTTGAGCTCAAATGCATCTCGTGGATTAAAAACGTATAACCAATACGCGGCCCAAAAATAGAAGAAGGCGAAGAGCATTGGTATAACCGTGTGCACAACCACATTGGCCTTCTGTTCAACCTTGGCAAGTGCTGAAATTACTACCACATGCATTGTTTCATTATCCGATGCGAGTCGTGCAAACTGTGAGAGCTGTGCAAGATGCATAGCTTTCTCTTCATTCTGATAAAACATCGTGAGAAAGGTAAATGAGGCAGAGTCCCATGAATGATATGGAACGCGCGCAATCACTTCAACGGCACGAAATTTGAGATACGAAGGCTTCTTGCCATAGACAGTATTCCCGCACCACACAAGCAGATGACCAAGAATGCGCGGAAGTAAGTGAGGCTTGTAATCATCGTATCGCTTTTTATATTCCTCAAGAACAACAGGATCATTGAGTGAACTATTTAAAATCTCCAGCTCCGCATCAACATGTTCCATATGTACTGCATTGTAATCTAACAAACAGCAAATCAGTAGGTAAGCTCTTCGAGTCTTAAAAAATGGCGTTATACTGGGTGGGATGGAAAACAAAGTGCTCGTGAGCTGGCAAGCGCGGGAATATGAATTCCGGCCTAAAGAACGACAGTGGTATTGGACGGTTGGTATCGTCGCCGTTGGTGTTGCCGTAGCATCATTTATTTTGAGTGATTATTTGTTTTCTCTCATCGCTCTCATTGGTGGCTTTACTGTTATGCTCATCGGATCAAGAAAACCTCCGCGACATAAGTATAGTTTGACGGAACGAGGATTTTTAGTTGGTACCCATCTCATTCCCTACGATCATATAAAGCGCTTCTCTATACATGAAGATGAACCAAGAAAGTTGAGCATTGAAACAAAGCGTCTCACAGGGACTATTAGTGCTCCTCTTGGAGACACGGACCACCGACTCATCCGTACAGAGCTAAAGAA
>JAGOSG010000003.1:3571-99639 GCA_018062445.1 Minisyncoccota bacterium
TAAAGCGCTTCTCTATACATGAAGATGAACCAAGAAAGTTGAGCATTGAAACAAAGCGTCTCACAGGGACTATTAGTGCTCCTCTTGGAGACACGGACCACCGACTCATCCGTACAGAGCTAAAGAATAGAAATATTGAAGAAGTGGAAGCGCTCGACTCATTCATTGACGGCCTGTCGAGAGGAATGGGGCTGTGAGCAGTGGTTAGCGTTTAGGGGGAAGGGTTTAGAGGGAAGATATAAATTAAAAACACGCAGCCACATAAGTGGCTGGTTTTTGTAATTGTGCTCTCGGCAGGAATCTCTCCTTACAGGAGCAGTACACCTTGTGGATTTTTTCTTTCGGAAGCTCAGAAAAAATGCTCACAAGGTATTCGATTCCTGCACGGATGTCTCCCAGACATCCTCGAGAGCACAAACAAAAATCGCCACTTACGTGGCTGGTTTTTGTAATTGTGCTCTCGGCAGGAATCGAACCTGCATTTCTCCCTTCGCAGGGGAGTGTCCTATCCGTTGAACGACAAGAGCGAGCGAGAAAGAGAATAGTACCTTGAGTACGGATTCTTTTCGAGAGAGCTCTTGAAAGCTATGCTTACAAGAGCAGTGTCAGGAATGTAGCATATTTTGGGGACTTTTCCACGCTCAACCTCTGGTATCATATTTTTATGAAGGAGATAGCATCTGAACATTTTGTAGGCAAGGTGGCTTCAAAAGCAATCATCACTCGAGGCAACGAAGTCCTTATTGCTTTTTGCAACACAAGAAACCCCAATAAACTGTGGGATATTCCTGGGGGAAGAGTGCACCATGGAGAAAAACCAGAAGGTGCAGTGGTGCGAGAAGTAATGGAAGAGCTCGGTGTGTCTATACAAGTAAACTCAATTATCTTGATGGAGCAATTTCTTCACAGTGAAGGTCCCACCCTTTTGATTGCGTACGAGGCTGAACTTACAAATCCTGAAATGCCGTTTGGATTGCCGACTGATGAAATCGATGAGGTACGCTGGATAACAAAAGACCAACTATCCGAACAAAAAATATTTCCGGTGTGCCTCCTTGCCCTCGAAACGTACTTCAAAAGAAAAACAGCAACCTGATGGTTGCTGTTTTAAAATCTTTATTTAACGCTTGACCTCTTGAGAAGTGCCGAGAGACGAGCCTTCTTTCGAGATGCAGTGTTCTTCTTAATGACACCTCGTTTAGCTGCCTTATCAATAACACTGTAAGCTTTTGCAAGCTCTGCCATTTGCTCTTTCTTGTCCTTACCAACAAATGATCTCGCTACTTTCACCCCCTCTGCCATAGCTCGTTTGCGACGGATATTGAATACACGCTTCCTCAAGGATGCGCGATGTGCCTTTTTTGCTCCTTTTGTTATTGCCATTCGGTGTACTCTAGCCTAAAACCTCTACTTCTGCAAACCGTGGCTCATCGTAGACCGGTGTTAGAATAGCCCTATGATTGGGTCTTTAGATGGTGCGGTGCGAGGGATCATTCGTGACTCTATCATCCTTGAAATAAACGGGGTTGGTTACCGTGTTTCTGTACCTATAGCAACGCTCACTGGGGCTAAAGAAGGTGACCATCTTTTCCTCTGGATACACATGGCAGTGCGCGAAACCGCACAAGACCTCTACGGATTTGAAACTCAAAATGAGCTTTCTTGGTTTGAACTTCTTCTTTCTGTTTCAGGTGTTGGACCTAAATCAGCGCTCGGCATTATGAATGCGGTAGACACAAAATCCTTAGAGAAAGCAATCGCGAGAAACGATGCTTCCATTCTTTCAAAATCATTCGGTGTGGGGAAAAAGACAGCAGAGAAAATAGTTCTTGAGCTTCGAGAAAAAGTTGGTTCAGTTGAAGACAAGGGCGTTGAAAGCGGGTCTGATGGTGATGTTGTTGATGCACTCGTTGGCCTTGGGTATTCCCTTCGTGAAGCCAGGGACGCCGTGCACGCTGTTTCAAAAGACCTGGTAACGCCCGAAGCACGCCTCCGTGAGGCAATCCGTATTGCATCACGTTCTCGTTAAACACTATGGTACGGATACTGAAAAAAATACTAGAGAGACTCATACCGTCTTTTATTTTTTCTCGCATGATAGTTGCCTATCATTTTCTTTTATCACTTTTCAGTGCCCTCATTGCTGGGTTTCCCTCTCGTAAACTTTTTGTCATAGGTATCACTGGTACTAAAGGCAAGTCATCCGTATCTGAAATGATGAATGCAATACTTGAAGAAGCTGGTTATCGCACGGCACTTGCAAACACCATTCGTTTTAAAATAGACAAAGATTCCAGACGGAACCTTTTCAAAATGACCATGCCGGGGCGTGGATTTTTGCAACATTTTTTAAAGGAGGCAAAGAAAAAAGATTGCACCCATGTAGTATTTGAAATTACCTCAGAAGGCGCGCGTCAGTTTAGAAATGCCTTCATAGATCTTAATGCACTCATCTTTACCAATATCGCCCCTGAACATATTGAGTCGCACGGCTCATACGACGCGTACAAACAAGCAAAACTCTCCATTGGTATGTCCATACTGCACTCTTCAAAACGACCTCGCATCATTGTGGCAAATCCAAATGACGAAGTTGGAAAAAAGTTTCTAGCAATCCCTGCTGAGAAAGTCATTCCCTTCCAGCTTGACGACGCAAAGCCCTATCAAACCAATACAAATAAAATTTCAATGACTTTCAAGGGTGTTACTTTTGACGTGCCATTTCCTGGCACTTTCACTATTGAGAACGCACTCTCTGTTGCAACACTTGCTGACGCCATTGGCATTAGCCCTGAAGTAATAGGACGAGCACTTCAACATATACGACCAATTGAAGGTAGGGTTGAGAAAATCGAGCTCGGCCAAAAATTCAGTGCGATTGTCGACTACGCTCACACGCCTGATTCACTAAAAGCACTCTACGGCGCATTCCCGAATGTGCGAAAAATCTGTGTTTTAGGAAACACCGGTGGCGGCAGAGATACGTGGAAGCGCGGAGAAATGGGTGCCATAGCAGATAAGGAATGTGATGTTGTCATTCTCACCAATGAGGATCCGTACGATGAAGATCCAGTGAAGATAGTCGAGGCAATGCGAGCTGGCATGGCGCGCGCCCCTCTTATAATTATGAATCGTCGCGGGGCAATACGGGAAGCACTTAGAGTCGCCACACTTCAACAAGCAGAGGGTGATAAGAACGTAGCAGTTCTTATCACAGGCAAAGGAACAGACCCTTACATAATGGGTGCTTCAGGAGAAAAAACCCCTTGGTCAGACTCTGGCGTTGTACGAGAAGAGCTTGAAAAAATACTGCACAAAAAATAACAAAGTGCATTTGAGGTAGTATTATTCAATCTATGGGCAACGCAAAAGGTGATCTTTTAATAGTCATCCTACTTTTAATAGCGCTCGGCATTGCGTGGGTCATGACTGGTGGTCCTAGAAATACCATAGCTCATCAAAGCGGACTTTTCAGTGCACCTTGGCCTTTGGGGAATAATGGCAATGCATACAAAGTACCCTTAGTTCCATTAGGGACAGGCGATACATCGTCGAGTGACACGTCTGACACATCAAGTGCGCCAGCACCAACCAATACAAAAACAAGTATTTTTGATTCTTTCTTTGGATATCGCCCCGGGGTTGGGCGCGCAACAGATCCAAGCGTGTCACCTTATGCTGAGTTCGTTCGACTCGATCGCGGAAATGCAACAAGCCAAGACGCCAAAAACGAATATGTCACCATCCGCATTTCAGGTTCTCCAAAAAACAACTTAATTCTCACAGGCTGGACACTTCAAAGCAGTACAAATAGCATTAAAGTTGTCATTGGTCCCGCGGCACAAACTCCCTCACTCGGCAATATAAATACCGATGCATCAATATCGGTAAATTCTGGCGCCACAGTTCATGTGACAACAGGGCGATCGCCGAATGGAGCATCATTTCGAATCAACCAATGCACCGGGTATTTTGAACAGTTTCAAGATTTTTCTCCTGCACTTCCACAAGACTGCCCTCGACCACGAGATGAAATGTACTTATTCCCTGAGAAAACTGCAGGAAATGCTGAGTGTGAAGCCTTCATTAACACGCTCCGCCAATGCACACTTACCGTAACAGAAATTCCTGGGAAAATTGGCAACAACTGCCAAGACTTTGTTCTCAATAATCTCTCGTATAACGGGTGTGTAATCAAACACAGAAATGATGCTGACTTCTATAAGAATGAGTGGCGGGTATTTTTAGGACGTGATCAAGAACTCTGGAGCAATAGTCATGACAGAGTTCTTCTCCTTGATGAAAATGGAAAATTGGTTGCGTCCGTGAGCTACTGATTTTCTGTTACTCTTAAACTAAAGAGAGGTCGCTCGGATGCGCCGCCATCGGCCTCAAGCTTTCAGAGCTTCCTTTGCGTCGCAAAAGTACATACCCATCGTGGGCTTGCGCTACTATCACATATGTCCAAAGCATCATCTTTACCTCAGCGCCAATATATAATCCGCGAGCTTCCCAGATTGCGAGCATTTTAGCCTTGAAGCTATCATCAAGACTGCGAATTTGTTCCCTCAAATGTAGCGGTTCTGGACCGTGGCGACTCATAATTTGTAGGAGTCTAAGTCTTTACCTCTCCCCTGTCAAAGATTCTGATGCCTTGAATAGGAGGATGCCCGCTGCCACTGACACATTCAAAGATTCTTTCTTGCCTCGCATAGGAATTTCAACCACTTCATCGCACACACGGAGAATCGCTGGCGAAACCCCCAATACTTCGTTACCTAAAATAATCGCGAGGGGAAATTTTGGCTTCCATCTCGTACAAGAAACTGCATTTGATGATTGCTCCCCTGCAACAATGCACACGTTATTCTTTTTTAATCTTTTTATTAAGGCACCAACGCTTTTACAGGACTCCCATGAAACTGATTTTTCAGCACCGAGCGCAGTCTTCGCTATTTTATTGTCAGCACGTCCAAAGCGATCAAGTGGAGCAGGTGTGTAACCAGTGAGGTAGATTTTTTCAACACCTACCGCATCGGCTGTGCGAAATATCGCACCAACATTTTGTGCGCTCCGAATATTGTGGAGAATAATAAAAAACTGCGCGGAGTTTAAATTCACAATGCATACCGTAACATTTTGAAGCCAAATGCTCCATGTGCTACCATTTGTTGTATGGAAAGCTTGTTCCCTAATCTATTTACCTTCTCATATTTTGCACCACTTATATTGCGTATCGCTATTGCAATAGTGCTCTTTGAAGCTGCTCGTGGTACTTGGAAACAACAAAAAAAAGGCAAGGTGGCGTCTTTTACTTCCGCCATATTAGGCCTTGCTCTCGTGTTCGGTGCATTTACACAACTCACTGCCATCTTAGGAATTATAGAAATTGGTATTCTTACCGCACAGCGTGGCGTTCCTTCGATATTCCACAGAAGAGCATTTGCGCTTCTCGTCATAGCAATCCTTCTTTCACTCTTGATCACCGGCCCTGGGGCACTGGCGATAGATTTGCCGTACTAGGTAAATAAAATTCTCTGATACTAAAAACAGCCCCTAGGGGCTGTTTTTTTAATCTTATGGTAAAAACTTATCTCACATCCCCATGCACAGGACAACTAGGATTAACTCCTGGGGAGAAAGGCTTTTTATCACATTTACAATTTTCTTGTTCCCATCTTCGGTCTGCCTCTTCTTGTTCTCGACTAGGAAGGTGCAAAATTCTTTCTAAAATTCCCATATGTAGATATTTATTAAAAAGTTACTAGTTGCTGTCAGCAGAGCGTATCATTCATCACTTCCGTACCATATAGGTTACCACTGGCTCATTACAGTCTGCACAGAGCCATACAACCTTGGTGAAATGTTTACCATCAGACTCCACATCCTCAGTGGATACATATCTTTCTGCTGTCCTGTGCGACAAACAAACGACTCTTTCTGAGGTACCAAACACGAAGGTACCTTATCAAATGGGAAGCGAAATGCAACGGTTTTGATTTTGAGCTTATCTGTGCGGATACAGATAAATTTCCTGGAAATTTTTCGCTAAGTAGGGCTCGGCTACAACTCTCGGCTCACCTGACGCCTCGTCATACTGACGAGTGCAACTGTTCACCTCGGTCGCCGGAGCCTCTCGGCACGATTTGCTAATCGCCCACTCACGGTCCTTCGAGGCTCAGGACATCGTTCCGGCACGCAGGGAGAATTTTTTGTGCGGACACAGATAAATCTCCTGACGGAGATTTTCTGCGATCCCCGGCTCGGTATTTTTGCCTTACGAAACGCAAACAAAAATATACCTGCGCCCGCGCACAAAGCAGAAAACCTCCCGCAGGGGAGGTGTTTCTGTCTTTGTGGTCACCCGTCACTAAGTATTTTTCTTCGGAAACTTGAAAAATACTAAGTGCGCTCGACCCCGCCTCGCCGTCGCAAAGCGACATGGCTCCGGCACGCACACAAGCAAAAAACCTGACGCAGGTCAGGTGTTTTTGTCTTGTGTGCGCCCGCCTGGGCTCGAACCAGGGACCCATTCCTTAAAAGGGAATTGCTCTACCAACTGAGCTACGGGCGCGAACGAGAAGGAAAATGGAAATGTATTTCTATTTTCTTCGAGCGAGCGGCCCGAAAGCTTTGCTTACGGGCGCACTCTACTTTCTTCTCCTAGTGTCCACCCGAAAGCAAAGCTTTGGGGCGAATCGGCTGATTATGCCGTATTTTCAGTTCTTCTTCAACAAGAACGCCTCGAGCAAGTCACCCAAGCTTCCTCCCCCCATACGAGATTGGTGCACCATACGCACAAGCGAGCGTGAAATTTCTTCACACCCGACTTCTCCTAAACGCGCCCCCGCTTTCTTTGCCTTTGAATACACGAACGGCTTTAAGCCCGCTTCTTCTGCTGTTTTGGTTTTAGAGGCAACAACCATCGCACGAGCCTGCCACATAAGAATGCCGTGAATCTCTTGTGGCTCCGATCCTGACTCAATAAGTCTGCGGTAGGTTATCCATGAGTTTTTTCTATCCCCTGTCGCAAACGAATCGGTTAATGCAAACGCACTCAAAAGCGGCGCTTCCTTTTTTTCTTTTACATCAAAATTTTCTATCACTGCACTCTTAGGAATTAATTTAAGAGTGGGTGCCGAAAGAGCTATCTCAATCACAACAACGAGAGCCTCCCCTTCCACTAAGTCTTTCGCATGTTCAGTCAGCAACATTTTACCGTCAGCATCCTCAAGAGGCCTATCGAGAAGTAATGTTGTCTTTGGAGCAAAAAGTCCACGGGCACTACGGTATCGAAGTACGCTCGCAAATGGTTCTCCTCCCTCACCAAAACGCACGAGTTCAGAACCTTCCGCGAGCTTCATCGCGCGCGCCTTTGCCTTGACTACATCAGACCCAAGAAGTATGTAGAGCATTTTAATAGAGTACAGGTTTCATGTTTCGGATTCCAGTTTTTCTGGTTTTTAGCTGTATAGCATAATCTAACGATCGTTAGATTATGCTATACAGCTCTTTTCCCTTTATTTTTATTTGGTTTAAGAAATTAAAAACCTAGAACCCGAAACCTGTCCGCTGACACCTCTACAGTTCAGTCATCTCCCCCCAATTAGGACCTGCCTCTCCAGAAACGAGAATGGGTATGCCTTTCATTTCAGATGCAGGAATGACATTCTCCATTGCATGCCGTATTTCTTTTGCGACATCAGTAAGGATTGATTCTTTAACTTCAAAAATCAGTTCGTCATGAATCTGCAACACAATTGCCGCATCCGTGGCAAATTTTTCTTTGAGGACTTTAGCAATGCGCGCCATTGCAATCTTGATAATGTCTGACTGTGTTCCCTGTAGTGGTGCATTAATAGCCATGCGTTCTGCCATGGCGCGTACATACGGAATTTTTGAGCGGATGCCAGGGAAAAACCTACGGCGACCAAAATGAGTTGTGGTGTAGCCAAGTCGTGCAGCTATTGCCCGCGTTTGCGTTAGGTATTCTGCAAGACCTGAAAATGTTTCAAAATAGCGATTATAAAATTCTTGCGCTTGCGCTCTGTCTCCACCCAAATTTTCTCGAAGAGCATTCACCCCCATACCGTAGAGAATGCCGAAATTAATAACTTTGGCACTTCGCCTCATATCATAAGTAACCTCTTTTTGAGGAACACCGTACACTTCTGCCGCTACCGCAGAATGCACATCTTCACCTCGCTTAAAAATATCGATTAATTTTTCATCTCCTGAAAGAAATGCAGCGAGCCGAAGTTCTATTTGCGAATAGTCGAACGCAGCAAGCACAAAACCCTTTGGCGCAATAAACCCTCGCCGAATGCGACGACCGAGTTCGCTCTTAACGGGGATATTCTGAAGGTTTGGATTATGCGATGAAATGCGCCCTGTTGTTGTTCCGGTTTGTATAAACGAAGTGTGGAGTCTGTTGTCGCTACCCAGAAGAGGTGGGATTGCATCAATGTAGGTTGAAAGAAGTTTTTGGAGTTCTCGATGAGACAGTATGTGCTCAATGATTGGATGCTCCCCTTTTAATTTCACAAGTTCGGACTCGCGTGTTGAGAGTTGCCCCGTGGCAGTTTTCTTTTGTCGTTTCCCGGCAATACCAATGCCTAATTTTGTAAATAAAATTTCTCCGAGTTGCTTTGGAGAATTAATATTAAATTCTTCCCCTGCTGCGTCACAGATTTTCTTAGCAAGCACATCTAATTCTGCATGATATTCCTTTGAGAGATTTGCTAGATATTCCTTATCCACCAAAACACCGTGCGCATTAATCGCTTCAATAACAGGAATGAGTGGTTTCTCAATATTTTCAAAAACCTCTTTCAGTTCTTCTTTTTCTATCAGAGCAGTAAGTTTCGCGTGCGCCTCTGGTACTGTTTTTGATTTGGTGTTTGCAAGCACATCGTCGAGCGTCGGATTCGTTATATCTGATTGCGTAAGCCACAGCATTATCTTCGCTTCCGCAAACAATTCCTTTTCTGCATCAGGCACTGTTTCTATTGAGGATAGCGATTGTTGTCGTGGGACATCACCTTCTTCCCCTGCATCGGTTTTTGTATTTTTTTGTGGCTTTGATGAAAGAGCGCTCATTCTCGGCACCAAGGAACGAAATCCGAGATCAGTAAAAAGAGCGGTCGCATGTGTAACATCGAGCGTATCCGCAAATGACTGTTCTGGTTCCTTGAAAGAGACCGGCGCATCAGTACGGATGGTCGCAAGAACTTTAGAAAATTCAGCCTCGTCTTCATGATCTCGGAGCAGATTAAGATTGCGTGCCGATATTCCAACCTCTTTCCACTTTTCTTCTGTCCATTTTTTATTATGTACCGCCTTATAAACACCTTCCATGGAATCAAATTCTTGTAGAAGCTTCGTTGCAGTCTTTTCGCCAATCCCAGGAATACCAATGATGTTGTCTGAGGGGTCACCGGCGAATCCTTTGTAATCGGGAATGCGTATTGGCAGAAATCCGTACCTGGCGAGCACTGCTTTCTCGTCATAAAGAATGGTGTCTTGAATACCTTTACGAAGCGTAAAAACCCGAACACGCTCATCGTCCACTAACTGCAAGGTGTCCATATCTCCCGAAGCAATGATGACATCGAAATTTTTCTTAGCACTTACAGCAATCGTGCCAATAACATCATCAGCTTCAAACCCCGGCATTTCATAAATAGGAATACTAAAAGCTGACAGAACATCGCGTGAGCGATTAATTTGTGTTATTAACGAATCATCAATCTGCGGGCGCTTAGCTTTGTATTCTTTGTACACTTCGTGTCGGTGCGTTGGCCCCGGCAAATCGTATGCTGCGACAACATGGTCGGGCTTGAGATCCTTAATAATTTTCATGAGCATTGTGGCCAACCCATACACAGCATTCACAGGTTCACCCGATGGAGAGGTCATCTCAGGTAGGGCATGATACGCGCGGTGAATAATCGCGTGGGTATCGAGAAGAATGAGCGTTTCTTTTTTCTTTTTTTGGCTCATATTTTTTTTTCTTCAATATTTCTGACATTTTCACCCACCACAGTAAAATCTAATATGTGTATTCCTGGAGGTATCCCCCCTGGAGCCCTATCCGCCCACTCTACAAAAATCAGATTTTTAGGATCATTTAAAAAATCTTTCCACCCAATAGTGTCGGATTCCCCGCTTAGAAGGCGGTATGCATCGATATGCACAAGACGCTCAAAAGCTTGATGGTTGATTGTATATGTTTGAGCAATAACAAAAGTCGGGCTCGTTACGCTCCGAGCGATACCGAGTAGTTTGGCAACTTCTTGTACAAACGCCGTTTTGCCTGCACCAAGTTCTCCCAAAAGCCCTACAACATAAGCCTTTGTTCCGAGCTCTTTTGGCAAACTCTCTACAAATCCCTTTGCATAGGCCGGCAACTCTTCCAATGTTACTTTCATATTTCCTATAGCAGTATAGTGCGGTTTCTGGGATGTTCCCAAACTAACCCCTAGCATCTAGAACCTAAAACCTAGCTTTAAGGTACTATTGCTCTATGGCACAAACTGACGACACGGACAATCGACTTAAAGAACTCCAGCTACGGGAAGAGGAGGAGCTCGCCCTCATGCTCTCGCACAGGTATGACATTCGATATCTCGACTTAACGCGTGTCTCAATTAATTCTGATGCGCTTCGACTCATAGAAGAGCCTGTAGCCCGTCTCGCTGAAATCGCAGGCTTTGACATTGTAGGTAAAAAATTAACCATTGCCGTCCGCTCACCACAACACCCTAAATTGCCTGCAATTCTTGAAGACCTAGAGAAGCGCGGATACACGGTAGAGCAAGTATTGGTATCGCGTGCATCCTTAGCAAGAGCTTGGGAACATTACAAAGATCTTTCATTCGCCGTTGAATCAAAGCAAGGTGTTTTAGATGTCTCCCCAACTGAGCTGAAAAAGGTACTCGAAAGTATTCATACGATTGAGGATATCCAAAAAGCAGTCGCCAGTGTTACCGAAATGAAACGAGCGTACCGTGTTTCAAAAATTCTCGAAGTAGTACTCGCTGGAGCATTTGCAGTTGACGCATCGGACATTCACATCGAGCCCGAACAAAATCAGGTGCGCTTGCGCTATCGTCTTGACGGGGTGTTGCATGACGTCATTAACTTTGACCTCGATACAGCCAATCTTCTCTTGTCACGACTGAAACTTCTTTCTGGACTTAAACTGAATTTAAAAAACCGTCCACAGGATGGCAGATTCAGCCTTGTTATGGACGCAAAAGAGATTGAGATTCGTGCTTCCGTTATTCCCGGTGCGTACGGTGAAACCGTCGTGATGCGTCTCTTAAATCCCGACACCATCTCTGTTCCATTTGAAGCTTTAGGTATGGAGCCAAAATTACGCGCACTCATTGAGCGCGAAATCGGTAATCCAAATGGCATGCTTTTAAATACAGGACCTACAGGAAGCGGAAAAACAACCACGCTCTATGCGTGCATGAAAAAAATTAATTCTCCAGAAATTAAAATTATTACCATTGAAGACCCTGTGGAATATCATGTTGCTGGATTGGTGCAAACACAGGTAGATGAAAAAAACTACACATTCCTTCAAGGGCTCCGCTCCGCACTACGCCAAGACCCTGATGTCATCATGATCGGAGAAATCCGCGATGAAGAAGTCGCAAAGACGGCAATCGACGCAGCGCTCACGGGGCACTTCGTATTTTCAACCCTACACACCAACGACGCCGCGGGATCATTCCCTAGACTTGTTGATCTTGGTGTGGATCCAAAAGTATTTGGTTCCGCAATTAATATCGCCATGGCCCAACGCTTAGTAAGAGTCTTATGCAAGCAGTGTAAAAAAGAAGTTCCTCTTGAAGGTAAGAACAAAGAGCGTGTTGATAAAGTGCTCGCAGGTCTTCGAGATAAGACCGTCATCCCCGCTGACATTTCCAAAGTATTTGAGCCTATTGGGTGCTCTGTCTGCAACAATACTGGGTTCAAGGGTCGTATTGGTGTTTTTGAAGCAGTCGTTATTGATGGCGAGATGGACGCACTTCTTCGCACCTCTCCTTCAGAACATGAAATACAGGCCCTCCAACACAAAAAAGAAATCCTGACGATGGTTGAAGACGGCATCATGAAAGTCTTGACTGGAACTACCTCACTTGATGAACTAAACCGCGTAGTTTTGATTGAAGAAACGCTCAAATAAACAAAAATCCCAAGGATAACCTTGGGATTTTCATACTATGCAAATAAAAAAATCGCACCCCTCTAAACAACGCTTGCAGTGAAGGTGGAACAAATGATGAGGAGACTGCCAGAGAATAACCGAAGTCAGACTTCCAGCAGATCCTTACAATGATGCCACGGCGTTGCTTAGATGGGCACGATTTTTTAGAATAAAACCCCTTTCGGGGTTACAATGGTACGATAGCATACGCTTTTATATATGTCAAGTACTCAATCAAAGAGGGTTCATTCTGAGGAAGAGGAGCCAAAAGAAGCTGGGGAACGCGTCTTAGACCAAACTCTACGGCCGGAGGCTTGGGAAGAGTATGTGGGACAAGAAAATGTGAAAGAAAACCTCCGCGTACTTATAGCGGCTGCGAGAGAAAGAAACCATGCACCGGAGCACACACTCCTCTATGGTCCTCCTGGACTTGGAAAAACAACACTGGCACACCTTGTGGCGAAAGAGCTTGGTGCAAACATGCGAGCAACGGCAGGGCCCGTTATTGAGCGCGTAGGTGACCTAGCAGCAATTCTCACTAACCTAGAGCCTGGTGACGTGTTATTTATCGATGAGATTCACCGACTTAACAAAACAATTGAAGAGGTTCTCTACCCCGCCATGGAAGCTGGGAAGCTCGATATCATTATCGGCAAAGGTCCTTCGGCGCGAACAATAGAGCTCGCCCTTCCCTCTTTTACACTTGTCGGTGCAACTACGCGCATAGGACTTATTTCTGCACCACTTCGTTCTCGATTTTCAGGAGGAGTATTTCAACTTGATTTTTATTCTGAAAAAGAAATTGAAAGAATCCTCGCTCGTTCTGCAAAAATTCTTGGCATTGAAGCCGATGCCGATGCCCTCCAAGAAATTGCAAAGCGCTCTCGGAAAACTCCACGCACTGCAAACTATCTTTTGAAGCGCTCGCGCGATGTTGCGCAACTCGACCGAACAGGGCTCTCAAAAGTAGCTGCAGAAAAAGCACTCGCCATGATTGGTATAGACACAGCCGGACTTACTCCGTCAGACAGGCGCATTCTTGAGGCACTCATCACAAAATTTGCGGGGGGTCCCGTGGGTGTAAAAACCCTTGCGGCGGCGGCGGCCGAAGATGAACAAACCATTGAGGATGTATATGAGCCATATTTAATGCAGGAAGGATTTTTGGAACGAACTCCCCGGGGGCGTATTGTTACCGCGAGAGCTCGAGAGCATTTAGGAAAGCAGGGCGTACAAAAAAAACTTATATGACATTACTCTCCGACACATTGAAAGCGTGGGTAACGAAGCAGGAATCCGTTATCTGGCAGACGCAAAAGAAAGAGCGGGGTGACGCATCACACCTACTCGCCTACACCGTTAAACTTGGTGAAGAAGTTGGCGAGCTTGCAGAGCAAGTACTTGCTCGTTTTGGATATCAACGCAAATCAAAAATAATGGCAGTTGGAGATGACGAACTCGCTGACGAATGTGCTGATGTCATTATTGTTTCACTCTTCCTCGCAGAAGCTGCTGGCATAGACATAGAAAAAGCACTGATACGAAAAATGGAGAAATTGGAAGTCCGCAATAAAGAAAAGTAATAAAAATGCCCTCTCTGAAAGCTGGAGCCGGAAAAATGAAGCCTACCGTTATCGCTGTTGACCCTGGGTACGACCGAGTAGGTATTGCGGTAATGGAGGGCACTTTGCTTATCTTTTCGGAATGCTTCATTCCCCCTAAAGGAGCTGTCCCCATTCGCCTCGGTGCGGTATTCCAGCATCTCGGAAAAGTAATAAAAAAATACAAACCAGAAGCACTAGCAATAGAAACGCTTTTTTTTACAAAAAATCAAAAAACAGCGATCCATGTGGCGGAGGCGCGAGGAGTTATAACTCTCGCAGGAGTTGAGGCCGGACTTACTGTTTTCGAATACTCTCCGCAAGAAGTAAAAATTGCAGTTACTGGTTCTGGAAATGCGGACAAGAAAAGTGTCATCAGAATGGTTACTATGCTCATCCCTATGGAAAACATGAAGCGGCACGATGATGAGTATGACGCTATAGCACTTGCAATAGCCCATCAATCAAGCTCAAAATTCAGACAAGCGCGTGAGAAGATATAAGGCATTAAAGGGTTGTTATCCACATCACTTTAGTGCGTCACTTGCCAATGGGTGGCATTTTGATACAAATAAGGCGTTAGAAACTATATCCAACATGAGTAACGATTCAAAAAAACACAAAGGATTTGAGGACGAGGAAGATGCGGATGCGCCGGTGATTCCCCCTGTAGATGAGGAAGAGATTCCTGATGAGGAGGAAGACGCCGATCCATTTAGCGATGACGATGACATGATGTAAGTAATAAAAAACCTCGCGAGCGCGAGGTTTTTTATTACTTACTTTTTATCATTTTTGCAATTCTACGTTTACCAATTCGTAAAATTTCACCCTCAACAGGTTCGTTATTCATATCAGCAATCACTTTCCCTGTCGCAACTGAAGTTACTGCCCCAGCAGAAACCAACCGGCGTAGCTCTGTTCTAGAAGCAACAAGGCCTGCATGCACCAATGCATCGGCATATGTTTGTCCTTCACTGAATAATGCTGGGGTAGCATCCTCTTCAGAAATCTCACCTTTTGAAAAAACGGAAACGAATCGCTCTCCTGCTTTTTTACTTTCGATATCACCGTGGTACATGCGAACAATTTCTAACGCTAGATCAAACTTTGAATCTCGAGGGCTTTTTGTGAGAATATTCTTCACTACATTTAACGATACTCGTGTGCAGTGAACGAAATATGTTTCGATGAGCGAATCAGGAATACTCATTACTTTCCCAAACATATCTTGGGGCGCATCATTAAGATTAATAGTGTTTCCCCAACTTGAACTCATCTTTCTTCCATCAGTACCTAAAATGAGCTCGCTCATCACAATGTGTTGCGGAGGTTGACCTGCCTTCCCTTGGAGTACCCTGCCTGCAAGCAAATTAAACCTCTGGTCTGTTCCGCCAAGCTCTACATCTGCCTTTATGGCAACACTGTCATACCCCTGCATTAAAGGGTAAAGTACTTCTCGCAGGGAAACCCTTTTGCCTCCATCCAAACGGCGCTTAATGTTGTCTCGGGATATGAAATCGGCTACAGAAAACGCATCGGCTTGATCACCAATAGCAGAGTAGTCCAACTTCAAAAGCCACTCAGAATTTCTCCGTACTTCCAAAAGATTTGGGTCAAGAATTTTTTTGGCTTGAGAAACATATTCTGTGAGATTTTTTTCAACATCAGCTCGACTGAGCATTGGGCGTTCACTTTCTTTATCTGAAGTATCACCGATTACACCCGTTGCATCTCCAATAATAAAAACCACCGTGTGCCCTAAATTTTGAAAGTCTCGAAGTTTAAGAAGTGCCACCGCGCGTCCAATGTGAATGTTTGGACTTGTAGGATCTATCCCAAGCTTGATACGCAGTCGTTCTCCTGACAATAGAAGTTTTCGGAGTGATTCGTCTGAAGGAATTATTTCAACAACACTTCTCGTCAAGAGAGTTTCTATCTTTTCAGGATCAGCGCTAACTGAGGCTTTGGTTTTAAAAAACATACAATAAACTCTACCACGCTCGATATCAGGGTCTACCGCCATTAACGTATCTGCCCATCTCTCCAGCCATACGCCCATATAGAGAAACACCTAGCAAGTAGACCGTTCCCTTGCTACGATTTAGAGCATGCGAAGACGGCGCTTGATTAAAAATAAGAAATCTTTTTTCCTCATTATTAGTGCGATTGCACTATTTAGTATAGGGGCTTTACTCATTTGGGCAGTGTCATTAAAAATCCCTGATATCAAGTCTTTGGAGACTAGGAAAATTGAACAATCAACAAAAATCTACGACCGCACAGGCACTGTTTTGCTCGATGATTTGAGCCAAAATATGATGCGTACCGTCATTCCAGAGAGTGAGATTTCTCCATACATAAAACAAGCAACCGTTGCAATAGAGGACACAGAGTTCTACCATCACGCCGGCGTACGCCCATTAGCATTTCTTCGGGCAACGATTGTTAATGTTCTTTCTCTAGGTTTTGAGCAGGGCGGTTCAACAATTACACAGCAGGTGGTTAAAAACTCCATTCTTACTGCCGACAAAACTATTGCGCGGAAGGTAAAGGAGTGGATTCTTGCAATAAAGCTTGAGCGCGTGCTAACCAAAGAACAAATTCTTGAGCTCTACCTCAATGGGAACCCTTACGGTGGACTTATTTACGGCGTAGAAGAAGCAAGCGCACAATACTTCACTAAACACGCAAAAGATGTAACTCTCGCTGAAGCTGCGTATTTAGCCGCACTCCCTCAAGCTCCTACTTACTTTTCACCATACGGCAATCATCGAGATGCCTTAGATGACCGAAAAAACCTCGTGCTCTCGCGAATGAAAGACTTGAAATTTATATCCGAACAAGAATACACGCTAGCAAAATCTGAGGTTGTAGCTTTTGCTCCTCAAGCAACTGCTGGTATTCGTGCACCACACTTCGTCTTCTATGTTCGCGGACTCTTGGAGCAAGAGTTTGGTACAAGTGCGTTAGAGCAATCGGGTTGGCGCATCATTACTACACTTGACGCCGACCTTGAAGCCAAAGCAGAGGAGATTGTAAAGAAAAACGCTCTTGAAAATAAGAAAAATTTTAACGCTGAGAATGCGAGCATTGTCGCTATTGCGCCAAAAACAGGAGACATTCTTGTAATGGCTGGCTCTCGGGACTATTTTGATCCAGAAATAAACGGTGCCTACAACATAGCCCTAGCGAAGCGCCAACCAGGTTCTTCATTCAAACCATTTGTGTACGCGGCCGCTTTCATTAAGGGATACACATCAAACACAGTGCTCTTTGATGTGCCCACACAGTTTTCAACTGAGTGTCCCCCAGCAAGCTTGAGCGATACACCTCCCTGCTATGCACCAGGAAACTACGATAATAAATTTAATGGGCCAATGACACTGCGGGATGCGCTTGCACAATCAAGAAATATACCCGCAGTGAAAGTGCTCTACCTCGTTGGAATTAACAATGCACTTTCGCTTGCACGGTCACTTGGCATCACCACACTCGCTGGATCAGATCGCTACGGACTAACTTTGGTGCTTGGTGGTGGCGAAGTCACGCCGCTCGACATGACGAGCGCATATGGTGTTTTTGCAAACGAAGGTGTACGAAACCCATACCGAGCAATACTTCGTATTGAAGACAAGAATGGGAACGAGATAAAATCATATCCACTAACACCTGAAAGAGTGCTCGACGACAACATTGCACTCTCCATCTCCGATATCCTCTCTGATAATGTGGCGCGCACTCCTGAGTTCGGAGCAACTTCTGCACTAAACTTCCCGGGACGTCATGTTGCAGTAAAAACAGGAACGACAAACGACTACCGCGACGCTTGGATTTTAGGCTACACCCCTGATATATCTGTAGGCGCATGGACAGGCAATAACGACAACAGCCCCATGGCAAAAAAAATAGCAGGATTCATTGTGGCTCCTCTCTGGCATGAATTTATGCAATACGCTCTCACAAAATTCCCCAACACCCCCTTCCCTGAAGCACCCCCCCTAGAAAGTGCGTCCGATAAACCAGTGCTTCGTGGTGTATGGCAAGGAAGCGACGACACCGTTTCTGTACATTCAATTCTCTACTGGCTTGATAAAAATGATCCACGAGGAGCTCGCCCTAGTAACCCCAACAACGATCCACAATTTGCTAGGTGGGAGTGGGGTGTCAGAACATGGGCAAGCCAACACGGCTTTGTAGATGGAACCCCGTTCGTCCAGTAGTTAGAGGGCGGAATGCAGGTTGCAGTTGGCAGAAAAGACAAACCCTTATTGACTACAAACTGCCCCCTGCCTTCTATAAACTTCCTCTTAGCGAATATCCCTCACAGTATTTCGTGCTTTCGGCATCTCTTGAAAGAGCTCACTCAGAATGGCGCCACGAGCAACCTGAATAGCGCTCTTTGCGACTGAAGAACAGCGAATAAATGCCACAGAGTTTGATATAGACACATCTTCTTTTTTCACAGGAACTTTCGCAACAAAAAAAACAGCTGATGCAATAGCGCGACGCACAGCATCATCTGGTGGTGTTAAGTTTTGGAAACGAGCCAAAAAATCACTTACGAGTTTCATAGGGAGGTGCTAGGTGCTAGGTTTAAAAACTAAAACCTAGCACCTATAAGCTAATTTAACGGTTCATCGGCATCACTAAGTATGTGAAACCCTTACTTGGGACATCATTCATAACCATCGGCTTTCCAGCGCCCGCCACAGAAAAAGTAACACTATCACCAGCCACTATAGAAAGGGCGTCGACAATATATTTTGCATTGAAATTAATATCAATATCCTCACCCTCAAGAACTGCTGGAATATGATCAACTGTTTCTCCCACCGAAGCATTCACCGCGCGGACAGTGAATGTCTTTTCAGAAGTCTTTAGCGAAATATGTACCTGATTAAAAGAATCAGTAAAAATTGAAATTTTTCTAAAAGCGCGCGATGCATCCTCTTTTAAACATGTCGCCGAAGCAACATAGTCACGCGGAATAATTGCTTGATAGTCTGGGAAGGACCCATCTATTGTTCGAGAGGTAATATGCCCAAAATCAGATATAAATGAACACTGATTATCTCCAACGCGAACCTCAACATCCACACCTGACTCAATCGCCCTCAATATATCTGGAACATTTCGAGCTGGTATTAATACAGAATTGAATGAGTTTTTTGTTTTTATGGGTATTTTTATTTCAGCAAGACGAAATGAATCTGTAGCCACAGCAACAAGCTCCCCTTTTTCTAAAGTAAGGGAAATGCTTGAAAGTTCTGGTTTTACACTAGAGGTTGAAGCTGCAAATGAAACCGACTTCAGTGCTGTTATAAATTCCCTAACAGGTAAAGTCGCGGAACTTCCAACCCCACCCTTAACATACGACAGTGTTGGAAATTCAGACGGGTCAATAAGTGCTATAGAAGTAGTACCCCTTTCACCATCAATAATAAGATTATTTCCTGATGTTTTTAATAACAATTTCTGATCAGTGAGTGCTGAGGTTGTTTGTGCAAGTATGTGCGCAGGAATAGCAATAATTCCGTCTTGAATTATTTTTGCTTTAAGAATAACCTCTACACTTAGGTCGAGGTTTGTTGCACGAAGTACCGCCCTATCACCTTCAACGACAATTACCACACAACCAAAAACAGGTAGTGAAAGATTCTTATTACTAACCTTAGATGCTATAGCAACAGCTTTCTCTAAGTTCTCTCTTAAAATTTCAATTTTCATATTTTATTTTAATTAAGAGGATCTACTCATTCTAATACACTGTGGACTATGTGGGTAGCTTGAAAGTCTTTTATTTAAGCTATATTTACGGATTTTTTTTAGAAGAAACTGTTTAAAAGTTTGTTTTGTATTGTGAATATTAACTGTTTTGGTTACTAACTGTTTTGGTGTAATTGTTTTCAACACATTATCCACTAGTAATCCCAACAAGTTATTCATACTATTTTCAACATCATTTCAACATACCCCTAATCTCCTCAATTTGTGTCTTTAGATCAGTGTCAGTTGTTATTCCCCCACGAACCTTTTCACAGGCATGAATAACTGTAGTGTGATCACGGCCACCAAAAACTGTTCCAATTGCTGGGTACGACAGGTGAAAATCCTCCCTAAGGATATACATCATAATTTGACGCGGACGAACTACCTCACGACGCCTTGTTTTTGCATACATGCTCGCTTCATCAATATTATAGAATTCAGCAATCCTTGAAATAACATGCTTAACTGAAACCGCTCTCTTTGGTCTCGCGGTTGTTTTTATTAAGTCCTTAATTTGATCTTCAGAAAGTGTTCCTTTGAGCTGTATTTGACATAAAATAGTATTAAGCATCCCTTCTATTTCACGAATGTTCCCTGGGACAGCTATGGAGAGATTCTCGATAGTTAAATCAGAAAGCGTGAGATTCATTGATTCCGCTTTTGTTTTAATGATTGCCATACGCGACTCATGATCAGGCTCATTTATTGCAACAGCCATACCTGCAATAAAGCGAGACTTTAAGCGTTCAGTAATGTCAGGGATCAAGTTTGGGTGCTTGTCAGACGAGCAGACAATTTGTTTATTGGCATCATGGAGTGTGTTGAATAGGTGAAAGAATTCTTCCTGAATGGTTCCTTTTTTGGAGAAGAATTGTATGTCATCAATAATGAGAACATCGTACGAGCGGTATTTGTCTTTAAATGAAGGGATACTTCGGTTGTTTATGGCATTCATAAACTCAAACCCGAATCGCTCCGCAGTTAAATAGAAAACTTTCTTTGAGGGATAAGCCTTTTTAATTTGATTCCCAACAGCTTGAGTGAGGTGTGTCTTTCCTCTCCCGGTTTCGCCATACACAAATAGTGGGTTGTAGGCAATTCCTGGGTTTTTTACAACCACCTGTCCTGCAGTAAAGGCTAGTTCATTAAAGGGTCCTACGACAAAGGTATCGAATGTGTAGCGTGGATTTAAATTGTCCGATCGATTTATGTAATAGTCAGAGAGAGGAAGCTCCGATTCCGGTCGAGTTTCCACAATGACTTTTTCAGGGACTCGTTTTAAGCTTTCTTTTGAAACAATATATTCAACGCCACGCAAGGTATCAACAAAACCTCTGATTGTTTTTAAAACAAGCTTACCAAACCGCTCAGAAACCCACTCTTTTGTTAGTTGATTAGGGACACCAACAAAAACAACACCATCTTCTATCCGTACGATGTGGGTTTCCCCGAACCACATTTTGAAACTTGCTGGCGATATTGAAAGCTCTATGTTCGTTAGTGTATTTTCCCAGAGCTGTTTTGTGTCGAGTTCCATGTAAAATTACTGAAAGTTCAGTTATTATACCTGTGTGGAGAAAACAGCAAACTTGCGGAAAAGGCACGCTCGTGTTAATAAACTGTGAGATACTTGTGTATAACATTCAGCGAATATGAAAAGAACATACCAACCTAAAAAAAGAAAGAGAGCTACAACCCACGGTTTCTTAGTTCGTACGGCAACCACCTCAGGCAGGAAGGTTTTAAAGAATCGTCGTCGTAAGGGTCGAGCAAAGCTCACTGTTGTAAGCAAGAGAAAGGGAAAGTAAGAGAAACAGTGTCTTAGGAAAGAAGTTTCTTTTCCTCGTTTCCCTATTGGCTATACCCTATTGGCTAATTCCCTAACTTCCCATGCTTTCGAAAAAAGAACGGGTTTCAAGGCCTACTTTCCAAAAGCGACCTGCGCGAACGGGTCGCTTTATATATGGCTCTATAAAAGGCTTTGAAGGGCACCCGTCAGGTGCAGTTGTTGTGTCAAAAAAGGTTTGTAAAACGGCCCCAGAAAGAAACAAACTTAGGCGGCGAATCTATAGCATCATTAGACCCCTTATTCGCACGGGGGCGCTTACTAATGTTGTGGTTGTGTACCCAAATGCATTGGCGCTCACTGCCCCATTCCAAGAGTTGAAGAAGGAGCTCGAGAAAGCCTTGAAGACTTAAGAAGGTACTAGCTTCTAGGTGTTAGGTTCTAGCTTTGAATTTAGAATCAGAAACAGCTAATCCCTAGAACCTTTTAGGCTCCTAGGCTACAATGCGATGAAATGGCATCTTTTTTCCACACAGCAATCTATCAACCAATTTACAATGCACTCGCTTTTATTATTGGTGTTGTACCAGGAGGTGATATAGGAATTGCTATCGTTCTTATTACGATACTTGTGCGCCTCATCTTGTTCCCTCTTTCGATGTCTGCGATTAAAACGCAGATTTCGATGCGTTCCATTGAGCCACAGTTGAAGGAGCTCCGGGAAAAATTAAAAGACAACAAGGAAGAGTTGGCCCGTCGCACAATGGCACTTTTTAAAGAAAATAATATCAATCCATTTGCAAGTTTTCTTCTTATATTAATTCAACTCCCAATAATCATTGGGCTGTATCTCGTACTGGAGCACGAAAGCAAAGCGGTCTCATTTGATCCCAGCATCCTCTACGCATTTGTGCAGGTACCTGACCAAGCGTCGTTACTATTTCTTGGCTTTGTAGACCTTGCAGGCAAAAGTATCGTTCTCGCTATCATAGTGGCGATTACGCAGTTTATTTATGCTCGTCTTATGATGCCGGCACTACCCCCTAAAAATACTTCAGGAAACAAGCCTTCTTTCCAAGACGACCTATCTAGAAGTATGAACCTCCAGATGAAGTATGTTTTCCCTGTTGTTATTGGTGTGGTTGCATACGCGGCATCGTCAGCAATTGCGCTGTACTTTCTTGTAGGAAATCTTTTCAGTATTGGGCAAGAGTTAGCAATACGTCGAATGCACAATGGAAAAAAATAAAGTCATTGCCGTTATTAAGGAGTTGGTTGCTAAAATGGGTTTAGACCTCAAAGATGTTGTTGTGTCTGAAGTCGCAGGACACACACTCTTTACACTTCTCTCGGAAGATTCTGGGGCGCTCATTGGTACAGGGGGAGAAACGCTCCACGCCTTTAACCATGTGGTGAAAAAAACACTCGAAGCTGGTTCGAAAGGAGATGAACCATTTCGTTTTGTTGTTGATGTAAACGGATATCACTTGAAGCACATAAAGATGCTCGAGGCACAGGCACTTTCACTTGCAGAGCGTGCGCGTACCTTTAAACACGATGTCGACATGAGTCCTATGAGTCCATATGACCGTTTGATTGTGCACGCGTCTCTCCAAGGTTCCCCTAGTATCAAAACGGAGTCAGAGGGCGAAGGTAAGCTTCGACATATTGTGATTCGCTATAAAGGTGAGGGTGTGCCAACGCCCCAGTAGCCTTATTTTATTGATCCCTATTTAAGTCGAGTGACCACACACTGAGGTCATTTTTGTTTATGAAAAGGGCAAAGTTACCATCGACAGAAATGGTAGGGTTGAGGACATCAATGGGGGTGTTTGCTATTTCCTGAAGATACCCCAATGAATGCGCGGTATTTTCAATGGGACGGATAATCCATACAGAGTCACTAAAGGATATTTTACCTAGGAGCCAATCATCCGGGAGTGTTGCTGTTCCCCCTCGCATGGGGTCTGATATTGCACAGAAGACGCGCGGAGTGTCTTCTGAAATCCATGCGCACTTTGTTGCAAGGGTTTTTAGAGGGAGCGTGTAGCTTTGCCCTGTTTTCGTATCAATCATTCCAAGAAAAACCTTTACCCCCGTTGACCCGCTGTAGAGAATATAACGCCCCGTTGGACTTGGAACTCCGAGAAGCCCAGGGATATCGCTTAATATTTTAGTAAGACCGCCGTTGCTTTTAATTTCATATAAGAATCCCGAGGCCCCTGAAGAAGGAGCACTTTGTATAAAGAAACGACTGTCTCCCGCGAGTGGTATCCATGAGCGAATTGGGGAGAGGAGGATCGTGCGAGATTTTGTGCCATCAGGCTCTGCAAGTTCAATTTGTGAACCCCGCGCAACTTCAGTGACTGTCATCATACTTAACCCATTTTTGGCTACCGCGACGCGCTGGAACCCTTTGAGGGCGGATGTATTCAGAGACTGCTCCGAACTTGTCGCATTTAATACGCCAAATGCGTTTGAAATAGTTTCCGTGTCGGATAGTGTACGGAGGAGAAGAGTGGTGTCGTTAATTACAATAAGCTCCTGTATAAGAGGAATTGTGGTGTTAGAAATTCGTGTTTCCGCATATGAGTCGGTAGGTGTTTCAAATATGTGCCCCGTTGCTCTCTCTGTAAACCGAATATGAGGTGGAGTTGTTGTTCCTGATGGAGAAGTAAACCACGCTCCTGCAGTGGGACGGGTACTCACCTGACGGATACGAGCAGTTACTTTTTGCGCCGACTCCCCTGGGGTTTCATTTGTAGGTTTTTCTGAAGTTCGATTTCCTTGCCCGAATGGGAAAAATGCACTGAAGAAATCTTTCGGTGCTCCAGCGGTGTTGCTGTCTGTTTTTTGAAACACGAAAAAGTATCCAGCAGCAAAGAGCGCGACAGCAAGTAGTCCTAGACCAGAAATGATAAGCGTTCGTCGCATAGTGTTAACGAATTGAGCTACAACCAGATTGTGCACTTAGTGGCTGTCCACAGTTACAAGGAAAGTTACTTGTTGAAGTTAGGGTTGAATTTTGATTAAGAAAATTTGTGAGAGATGCGTCACATTGTGGAGAACTACTGAATGGGCCTGCTTGTCTAGTAATTCTTCCTCCATCAGATTTTATAAAATCACCTCGCCAGCCGTACTGCACAGTTGTTGGTGATGCAGGCTGAGCTCCTCCTGGAGTAGGAGTAGTAGGTGCTGACGGACTTCCTGCTGGGGCTGCAGGTGAAGTAGGGGGAGTTGCGGAAGCTGGACAGCTTTGTACAGCGTCACCAGTTGTGCATTCACCCCCAGTTGGTGCTGAAAATGTATTATCAAGCCAACATGTCAGGGTACATCCAGCGCTCAATGTTCCATCGTACGCTCTGAGTTCAGTTCCGCTCGGCAAAGCGCTCGGGTTAAGAGCCCCAGTGGCTCCTGTTGTTGCGGTACTACCAGGGGGTGTTGTTCCGCTCGAACTACTTCCCCCCAAACCGCGTATGTTGTCACTCAGCGATTTTATATTGAGTATTTGGGGATTGATGACGTTGAGAAGGACATATGATAATAAAAGTAAAATCAATCCTATGGCTGCCCCTTGGAGCCCTTCAATCGCTGCTTTTTTTGTCCCAATAGCATCGGATGTCATGTAGCGGATACCGTCAAAGGTAATCATGACGACCCCCAGAATTGTGGCGACAGCAATGGTAAGTACGAATATCCCGTTTAAGTAATCAGTTAGCGATGTCTCAGCTCCAACGGCACCGCCAGTAGGGAGCGGTACCGATACAATTGGTTGAAATTGAAACTGAGCTGGGGCTTCAGCATGAGCCGGAGTTGCCACCACGAAGAGTGAAATGAGAATGAGCGAAAAGATGAAAAGTGTGCGTGGCATGGTAATTAAAACGTAAGTTGAAACGCAATGTCTCCGCGCTCTAAGAATTTTTTCATATTTTCAAACGAGACATTTACCGTATGCGTTCCTTTACCGCCTCCAACCTTCCTAAATGTAGCATTACGAGGTCGCGCAGGGTCAACTGCAAATGGAGAGGTGTCGAGGTTCCATGTGTAGGACACGTCGTTCATATTGCTCACAAAGAGCGGGTACGCAACGAATGATACCTCGTCAGCAGTAAATGGGAATAGACCAATCTGGGCTTTATTGAAGCGCACACCAAGAAGTGGTGCGTCCTCATAAATAATAAGAGATGGTGTTTGTGGTTGAATAAGGACTGAATTTTCTGCAACTACTGTACCGCTTTTGTTGCTTACAAGAACAGAAACAGTAAAAGCAGAACCAAAACGCGGAGGAGTTACTGCGATGCTCGATTTCCCGTAGCCTGATTGTTTTTGTAAAGTAACCCCGCCCATTTTCCATGAATAGATGAGGGATTCAGGTTCAGCCTCAACGCCGTTTACGGAGAGGTGTGGTATAGCAATAACCGTCACAGTGCTTTGTGCAGTAGGAAGTGGGCGTCCGATATACAAAGGAGGTGTGTAGGTACTCCCTTCCCATATGATATCTACCGATGCTGGTCGAATGATAGTGATGGCATCGCCCCTAGCAACATCATTTTCAATAGCGATAACGCGTATGGTTTCAGTTGTTCCTTCCCCTCTTGCCGTAATAGAAATTGATTTGTGTCCGATACCCTGATCAATTATTCTGTCGTTTACTAACCACATGTACGCCGTTGTACCCACTTCTTCCTGTGGGTCGGAGACCGTTAGCGTTACTTGATTGCCTGCGCGTGGGTGCTCGGGGCTTACCCCTATTTCTAGAGGTGAACCAAAGCTTTGTAGCGTAGCCGCTGAAACAAAAATGGGCGCTAAGGTTAATAGAGAGAGCACGAGTATTCCACGGAGCATAGTTCTTATTATAAGGGACAAGCAAGCTTTCAGCTTTCAGGTTTCAGCTTTCAGGGGGACATTGGTTAGGGGACAAAGTTAGCTTTCGACCCCTCGCTTTTAGGGAGGAGTTGGAGGTTAGAAGCTGGAAGCCGACAGCTGAAACCTGACAGCTACTCAGATGCTTCCCTCTTCTGTTGGGCTATTGCAAGCAGTTGAGATGGGTCTGAGGTGATTATTTGGTCTTCAGTGTAGGATGCAATTATTTTTATGGCGACATGTTTGAGCCCCGCGAAGAAAATCCCCTCACCCACATCAGATTCAAGCAGAAGGTATTTTTCTTCCTCCGTGAGGTTGAATGTTTTTTGTACGGCATCTATGGATGTTGGTGATTGCTTCAAAAGAAGTTGGATTGATGAGTTAGTAAGCATCGGCAGTCCGTAGGGTGATTTTAGGAAGTCCTCAACATCTTGAGTAATGGTAGCGAGACCAAGATAGTATTTTCTTCCGCGCTTTGCCATTCCGTAAAGGAACGCTGCAGTATCTTCTGATTTCATCATCCACCACGCCTCATCAATAACAAGAAGTCGTTTGCGCAAATCTTTTCTCACCGCATTCCAAATGAAGTGCGTAATGATGTACATCGCAATCGTTTTCAGTTCATCCTCCATGTTCCGAACCGAGAACGCAACGAACTTTTTGTTGATGTCCACATTGGTTGGTCGATTAATAAAGCCAGACCATGTGCCCTTGGTGTATTTTGTGATTCTCTGAACTAAAGACTCACTTCCTTCCATGCCAGCAAGTACCAATTCGAAGTCAGAAAGGAGCGGTGGTTCCATGTTGGTGAAGTCGTTCGCACCAGTAATGTCTTTGAGTGCATATGTTTCTGTAATTGCGCGGTCAATAATTGCATCTTCTTCAGGAGTAAGACCTCCGAGCATTAAGCGAAATAGTCCCACGAGGTTGATGATGTTTGAGCGGAGAATATCAGCTGGCGATTCATCTTCGCGAGGCACAGGCAAATCAAAAGGATTGATGCGATTTTCTGATGAGAGCGAGATATTGAAAAATCTTCCACCCACCGCATTTGCAAGATATTCATACTCGCTTTCAGGGTCTATAACAATGACCTCCGTGTCGAACATCAATGACCTCAAGATTTCAAGTTTTGTGCCGTATGATTTTCCTGAACCTGATTTTGCAAAGGTTACCGAATTGTAGTTTTCAAGTGAAAATCTATCAAAAAGAATCAATGATGAGTTGTGTCTGTTTATGCCGTAGAGAATTCCTTTATCGCTCGTAAGGTCGAAGGAAATAAACGGGAAGAAACTTGAGAGTGGTGCAGAATTCATCTTTGAATTAACCGCCAGTTGGTCATCCCCTATTGGTATGACACTCTTGAATCCTTGTTCTTGTTGGAACAGGGCGGGTTTTATGTAGACAAGCTTTGAGTCAAGAATTGAGCGCATTTCTGCTTCAGTTTTGTCCAATTCGTCTTGGTTTGTGCCGTAAATTGAGATATAGAGGCCTACATCAAATACTCGTTCTTGCGCTTGTTGGAGTTGATTTCTGAGTTGCTCGATGTCTTGGTAGGCCGTGTCGAGCATTGGATCCCGCACCATCCCTTTTTCTTGACGGGTCATGATTTGGCTCTGTACCTCAGCAACTTTTTTCTGAAACTTCCGGAGAATTGCCGCAGTGTCTACAGGATGAATGAATATAGAAATATCGAGCACTCGGTCACGATTAATGATTGGTGCGAACCATGTTCCCGATAGGAATCGAGGATACGAAATTACGTAGAATGTGCGCACCAACTTGTCGCCCAAGTTCATTTCACGCGGGGTAATTTTCAGAGCTGATGGTGCAATGATGTCTGCAAAGTCGAGTTTCGCAGCTTCATAAATATCCTTAGGTAAAAAAGGAGTTAGGGCGTCCTTATTTTTCCCAGCGTTACCTAAAAATGTATCGAAGATTCCCATAATTATATAAATGGTGCGTTAGTTTGATCCACAACGATTGGTTTTTCCAATTCCCCAGGATTGAACTCTTTGTAGAGAAGTTCTATGACCTCTTCAGTGCCGAGAGGAACAGTTCGCACACCTGTTCGGGCCAACCCTTGTTCCACTACCCCCATTCTCTGCTCTAACTGTGTACGGTGTTCCTCAAAACCAATAGCATTTTCATCTCTCGATGACAGATTTGTCTTCCCAAACACTTTATTTTGCACTGCCTTTTTTATATCAAGAGCTGGTGGAGAGTATGGAACAACAATAAAAAAATGTTTACTCATAATGTTCGCTCTCTCAATGAATGTTTTGATGAACTCTATATATTCGCGCACCTGTATTTTCATCAGTTCCTCTGTCTGCGCTTTAAGTCGTTCCTCCAGAAGTGCTATGTACGGCCTGATATCGAGTTTTCGAGATTGTATGAAAAACTGAACACTGAAATCAAGCGAATTCATAAAGCTCTGAAATTGCGAGAGTATGGCGTTTTGTTCGTCCTCTGACTTAAGTGCAAAGTTAATACTTGAAGCAAGCATTACACCGACGAGTGTGCCGCCTTTCATTACCATCACGCCCCCACGGACTTCCTTTACTGGAACGAAGTCCTGAGCCGCTTTTGTTTTTTTTGTTTTTTCGTCACCAGACATAATGTAATAAGCTTCCAGCTGTCAGGTTCCGGCTTTCAGCTTCTCAATCATTGAAGCAAGCATTCGCCCGATCTCTTTTAGGGAAGCGATACAATCATTATACTCCACCTCTTTGATGAATCTTAGATCTTTTGCAATTTCAATTTGTGTTTCCAGCTCACAAAGAGAGCCAACTGACATATAAAGAAATTGCACGAAATCTTTCCTGCTTCTGCGTCCCCTTCCCTCCGCGATATTCGATGGTATGGATATGGCAGACCGTCTCATCTGGGATGTCAGCCCAAACTTTTCTTCAGTCGGAAAAGAATTTGTTATTTTATATAAGCGAATTACGAAGTCTTTTGATTTTTGCCACACCACTAAGTCACGATACGAGAGTATTTTTTGATTTTGAGTTGATGCCATTGAAGTTAAAAAGCTGGAAGCTGACAGCTGGAACCTGAAACCTACCCCCGCTGTTTCTTGTCACTATACATACTCTCCTTTATATCCAAGCTCCACGCTAAGTCTTTAATTTTGTTTGAAGTGGCTGAGGGGGCATATTTTGCTGGATCTTCAGCGGGTGTTTGCCCAGGTAGAACAATTTCGTCAGGGAGGACAGTTTTTGATTGTTTCTTTTCCCAAATATAGAGTTTTGTGCGAAAAAGGTACTGAAAGCCAGATTCGAGAGCGTTTATAAGTGGTCGGTCATTAATTTTATAGAATGCGAGCCCAGCACCCAACAGTGCGATTGGTCCACCAATAACTATTGCCAACCAGTGAGGCATAACAAACCAGAGGGCTACGAGAAACCCTCCTCCCCCGACGAGGTATATAAACTGTACTGCGGTCAGAGGGCCGAAAATTTTGTCTTCAACTTCAACGAATTGAGGAACTTGGAATTGCATACTAATAAGAGTATAGCGTTTAGTAGTTAGCGTCTAGTGTTTTTCATCTAGTCATGGCTTCTAAAAACTTTTATAGCCATCGAAGTTAATGGAGTATTTCTTTAGAATTTCCCTAAACTCTATCCACTAACCCCTTTCCACTGTTACTCTACTGGCTCTCGGTACGGGTCAACCCCTCCTTTGTACGCTGGTTTTGGCGCTTCACTTACCTGTGGTTTTATCGATGTGGGGTTTTGGGTTGCGGATGGAGTGCTATCTGTGGTTACTCCTTCTAATTTTTCTTCTGAGATTGGCGTTACCGGTATATCCGTTTCAGTTTTTTTAGTTTCAGGAGATGCATCTGCAACTAGTCCTAGTTTTTCCGCAACAATGCTTACTGAGGGTGTGTTTACGATTTCTTTTAATGTGACCGATGCTGTTGCGAGGCGTTTTTTTTCAGCTTCAGCCTCTGCTATTTCTTCAGGGTCAACCCAGCCTTCGATTTCTTCTTTTTCTGCGAGAGCGTCTAATTCTGCATCGGTCGGCATTCTGGTAGCTTCAGCTCCCTCTTGTGGCTTCGGGCCGAACTCTTCAGCATCCCACCCAGGCTCTGGTTCCATGATATTTTCACGGAGACGGCGACTCGCCTCTTTGAAGATGCGGTCATTGAGATCATTTACTATCTCACGCATGGTTGCACTGCTAAGCTCAGGAAGAGCTTGATGGAGGTTGGTTTCAAGTGCCGACATAGGCTCTAGACCAAGCAGGGTAAGATTGGCAACCTTGCTCATTAAACTACCTTGCCATAAGTTAAGGTGGTTTTTTTTGATTAATCCGTCGTATATTTCTGTGATTGTGTTCGAGCTTAAAAAGTCGCGAACTGGTTTCGGCAGTTTATCTTTTGCTTCCGCCCTCTCTTCTTTGGAGTATGTTTTCATATATTGTTAACTTCCAAAAGTATCCGTGTAAGCCGTCTCTTGTTCAGGAGTTAAGTGTTTCTGTTTACGCATTTCATCTAACCATGCTCGTGCTGAGTCACGTATTGTACCCCCTGCTTTTACAGCGCGAATGAGGCCCCAGATAATAGCTCTCATTTTTGCTGGTGCAATGTACGTGTCTGTTTCGATGGCCTTTAGCTGCCTACTGTCGAGTTCCTGAATGAAGTCTCTGCTTCCTAACATTTCTTCGGGCAATTCTTTCACAAGTTCAGCTGCTTCTGCTGGTGGAAGGTTATGGATGAGTGGTGCAATATCTTCGATGACCGTCGGCGTTTCAGGCACAGGAGGTGTCTCAGGGCTTTCTGGTGCTGCGCCTTCAGTCTGTATAGTAGTTGGCGCTGAACCCGAAGAAGTTGCTCGACTTCGTAGTGCACTTGCAATACGAGATCGTGGTGTTTCTTCAAATTCGATTTGCCTCTCGATTGGCTGTCGGCTCACGGCAGATGCATTCCTCTCCGCTATAGTCTCTATCTCGCTTGTTCGTCCTAGTCGGGACTCAACTTCTTCAAGTGACGCCATACCAAGACGTCTTCGTTCCTCGTTTACCCTCTTTCGCATTTCGTCTGTGACCTCGTATTTTGATTGGCCGTCAGGGTTAGTGAGAATCCACTTTATGGCACTCTCATCACCGTAGACCAACATACTGACACCCTGGTCTTCCATCCATACCGTATCTTTTGCAAGTCCGTATGCTTGACCAGCGTTAATGTATTTACCCATAAGCCGCTTACCCAAATCTTCCTGCTTCATTTCGTCTTGGATTTCGTTTGCCGCCTTTCCTTTGGCATATTTGAAGAAGTTATCTTCGGCGGTCTTTCTTTTTTCTGCCGCTCTGCGCACGTCTTGGTTTCGGCGGATCTTTCTCAGTTGCGCTTCCTGATCGCTCGTTATGATGCCCTTCTCGGTTTGTTCGCGCATTCGTGTATCAAACTCTTTGTCTGAGAGAGAGTCACCGTTTTCATCAAATGCATTTCTGGAAAGGAGATTTCGTTCCTGTTCACTCAGTCCCCTAGAAATGCTATTGCCTTGTTCATCTTTGTCTTGGATTGTGATTGTGTTGAAGACAGCGCTCGCTTCATCGTCAATTTTGAAGTTTATGTTTCCACGACGACGCTTGAGTGCACGCAACTTTCGTTTCTTTCCGCTCGCGATTCTAGAGTTTTTTTGTAGCTGTGTGTAAACCCCACTTGTTATTGCATCGTTGAATATTTCATTTTCCTGTAGACCCATTTCGAGACCTGGGTTTGACGTAAAGAAGTCAATTAATTCGTCAGCGGAGACGTTTTTCTTAAGCTCCTCATGGAGCCAGTAGCGTTTATCATTATACTCATCGCTGTATCTAAGTATTTTGCCCGCTGCCTTAGCTTCGTCCGTTAGTCTTCCATCAGCGGTGAGGTATTTTTCGTCTCCTTTCTTTGTGTCGACCGCATCCACGACTCTTGCTTCAAAGGCTTGGGCTGAAGTCATAACACCACCGAGGCGAGCCATTCGTATCTCGTCTCTTGTTTCACGGTCTATTGTCTTGTCCTTAACGATTTCGAGGGACTGTTCTGTGGTGAGTGCTCGTGCCAACCTTTTGAACTCTGCTTTGTTACGTTTGTACTCTTCCTTAATGAGGTCAGTCGAGACATCGGCAAATGGCTGTTTCAGTTGATCAGTTGCATCGGCCATGGTGAGCATGATTTTCTCTCCATTCTTATCTACTGCCCCCGTATCGAACTTCTCCGTTCGCTTTAAGCGGTCGTTGTACGCGAATTTATTTTCCCAACCCCAGTTTCCGTCCTTATCTTTTACCCAACGTCTTCCTTCCCAGAGCGGTACGCCGTTCTTATCGATCTTGTTTCCATTTTGGTCCACCTTATCTCCGTCTTGCTTTCGCTTTGCTGTCCACTCCGCCCTCTCCTCGTCGTTCATCTTGTGCCAGTTTTTAGGAAGACCTGCTTTCACGAGGTCTTCCTTGCTGGATTTTCCGGTTATCTTTATGTCGTCTTCACCTTTCGCCACTGCCTTGTCGAACGCAGCTTTTACTGTAGCTTCTTGATCGAGGTGACCTCCTTTTTTTAGAGCATCCTCCTTTTTCTTGACGTAGTCGCTGACATTCGCGAGTTTGATAGTGCGTTGTTCTCTTTGCTCCTTCAAGTCCCCATAACTTGTCTTGCTACCAAACTTTGCATCTTTAAGAAACTTAGTGCCTTTCTGTATGCCACGGTCAAGAGTGGCGAGTCCTGGAACTTGGTCGAGGCGTCTTCCGCCAAGGAATCCCCATTCTCTTGCTGCAATTTTCTCTTCGTACCAGTGTCCAAGTTTATCGCCACCAAATCTCCCGATAGTTTCTCGCGCTGTCATAGCCCCAACGTTAGTAGTAACCCAATTTGAAGCCTTGTATACATCGGTAAGGCGTTTTGCAGCTTCACTCATACCTTTAGCGATTTTGAGTGACTGCAACATAAAGATTACTGCCACCATGAAAGTGAGTAGTGTGCCAATGAGGTTGGGACTTTCTCCGCTGAATGCGCCACTGGAATTATCAAGAATAGTGAGAGAAAAACCAACAAGAAGAAAGTACACGGGGGCAAAAAATGCCTGACTGAAAAGCGCTTCCCACCACTCCTTGGCGTATCTATTTATTTGCGGGATGGCAAGACCGGCTATGCCGATTGGTGAGGTGATGAGAATGAGAATCAATGCGACGAATCGTCCCAATAATAGTGTGATAGCAGACAGAAATACAAATATTGTGATACCAATGACTACGATAGCCAAAAGATCTTGCACGATTGCCATCCACTGGGAATCTTGTTTGATATCCCCAACTTTTTCATCTGCCAGATATGCCGCTATGTTGTGATTGTTGGTCCGGATGACTCTGTCAAAACGAGAAACAATGGTACAGCTCTCCCTACAATTTTCTGTGGATATGGTTGCCTTGTAGATTGCTGTAGCGAGAAAGTTAGAAGAATCAATAACAGCTCCTGCGAAAAAGAAACTAAAGTTTACAAGAAGAGCTGCAATGATGAGTCGCACCAAAAGTTTTTGGGCGTTTATTGCTGCAAGATGCAGAATGGTACCAATGGCAGTTGCAATAAGGCCACCAATTATAGCGAGGTTTGCAAGGTCACGCATAATACGCCACGCGATTTGTATACCAACAGCGTCTGATGAGGTGACAAAGTGCCCCATGTTGACGACTAGCTGCTCCACAACGAAATTGAAAAAGCTTCCTACGAGGAAAAGAATAAATGTCATTATTTGCACCAGTAGCCAGGTGATTATATGGAGGATGCCCCCAATAAGCTCTCCAAGAGGGTCTATCACGGCATCTTTTATTGCTTCCGCTATCCTGGCACCAGCCGCACCTTGTTCTGCTGAGTAGGTGGCTTCTGCAGTTTGTTGAGCTGTCGCAGCTTCAGGTGCAACAGTTGCAAGACCGCCAGCCGCCCCGCTTGCTCCAGGCTCCCCAGCAAATGCTAGATGTGAAGGCACCACAAACCCAGCGAGAGTAATGGTGAGTAAAAGAATTAAAAAAACTTTCTTCATGTCTAATAGGTTCTGCATTGGGCTAGCTCTGTAGTTGCGGTTGCGGTCATTTCTGCGAGCAATGTTTTAGATGCATCACGGTCATTGGTAAGAGAAGCGAGGTTATTTTGCGTATGTATAGGTCCATATGTTTTGAGAGAGTTGAATGCCTCAGAGAGCGCGTTAATTTCAGTAGAAGTTTCAGCACTCCCTACCTCCGATTGCAGTGCTTCGAGTGATGAAGAGGTGCTGTCTGAATTATCAAACGCAACTGAAGCTAATTCTATTTGGGGAGTGAGCGTAGTATGAACCGTTGAAGATGCCTGGTTCATTTTTGTGGTTGCCGTTGCAGAATCAATACCCAATCCTCCGCCCTTAGTGACGAGAGCTAGGTAGCAAGCTTGCACAGAAACATACCCGCTCTTTGTGTTCTCTAGATTAAGAATCATGTCGGCAAGAGTGGCTTGGTATGCGTATTCGATCACCAGCGATTTTTCTATGTTGTCGTTTAAGGTAAGTTTTGTTTGGTTTGCAGCACTGGCGCCGGTGTTTTGAGTTAGGTTATCAAGATATGAACCATTTCCCGTTGAGCTTTTATTAGACAGCCCAACTAAGCCTTTCAAGCTTGTGAGAGCCTGCTGACCGAGCTGTGCAAATAAAGAATTTACCAAGCTTCCAATATCATTTGCATTTTGTTGTTGACGCGCACCACTGAGCTGTGTGTCAGTGTGTACATCTTTTTGGTCAACCCCCGGCGTTGCAACTGCGTATGTTTGTAAGACTAAACATTCTTCCTCCGTGCCTGCCGTACTCCCGTCGCTACAAGTTACTTTCGGATAGAACCCCTGACCATCACGGAGCTGTCGTTCTCTGTCGGCGGCAGCCAAAGTGTTTCTCTCCTGGATATACTTTTGGGTAATCATGGTGAGGCCTTCTGCTGTGCAACCATTCGTCAGAGTAATTGCTAGTCGTGTAGTACGTCTTTCGTCATCTGTTGAACCACATTGTGTAATATCTTTCATACACGCAACAACATCCACTTTCTCTGCTGGAGGGCATGCTACTTGCTCCGCAAAACTTGTTTTTAAATTAGTATTAGCCACTACATTTCTTTGAACTACAGGAACAAGAGATGGGACAATTCCACTGTTTGTTAGTAGATTATCAACGACATTTCTAGTGATTATGTCGTTGGTTGTGTGAGTGATTTCTACCAAAGATCTATTTTCAAAGATTGGCCCACCGTCTCTACCTGTGGTTGTGTATCTGGTATTTTCTTCAGCGAGTCGTGCTGTTGCGTCTATACGAGTTTTGCGTACTAAGACATTTTGTATACAGGTTACTTCAAGTTGCGTATCTTGGTCAGCTTGAATTTGTTTTGTGTTCCCTTGGATTTTCTGGTTAACATCATGGATTTTTTGAGTGTTGCTCTGCACCGTGCTGTCGCTCACTGGCACGGCACCCATTCCTCCGCCTATCAAACCTAATGCGCCTCCGGCGAGACCTCCGAGGCCACCACTTCCACCGAGCAAGCCCCCAATAGAGCCACCAATCCCACTGCTACTCCCGCCAAGTAATCCACTCACGGCGCCACCTATACTGCTTCCGCTACTTCCACCGAGTAAGTTTCCAACTACATTTCCCAAGCCTGAGCTACTGAGAATACTGCTTATGTTTCCATTACTACCGAGGAGACTTGAAATTATTTGGCCCGTCTGACTTCCGCCGGTAATGCTGCTGATAATTCCACTTATGTTACCGCCCTGCGCACCACTTAAAAGAGAACTGAGGTTACCTCCTTGGAATAATGATCCAAGTATTCCCGATATTGAGCCAAGAGAACCTTGTGAGTTTGATTTACATCCTGCGACTTCAGCAGATTTACTGCTGTCGGTATCTGTGCCTGATGAAGAGAGGTTAATGTCGTTCGGCAATCCTGGGAGTAGTGTTGGATTGGTATCAATAGTTGTTGCTTCTATTGTCTCGCCAGCCGATACAGACAATGGAGCAAGAGCAAGTAACAAAATTATGAGAATTATTTTTTTCATGTTTTATTTTGAAATGCCATCACCGCTAAGAGTAGGGTATCCACACTCCCCTCAGTGTAGCTCTTTGCTTTATTAAATGTGTCCACATCGGAAAGAGCATCTATAGGATCGCCCTTCCATTTCGCCATGTTCTCAACGGCTCTTGCTAATGCCCCAACACTTTTCACCACTTCTAGGTGTTCTGTAGCGAGTGCTTTCGGCACCTCCATTATTAGCAGCGATGCTCCTATCTTTTTATATAAATCAGCCGTTGACTGAAGTGCGGGTGTTCCATAAATATTGTCATTCATGACACTTTGTGTGAAAACCGTCACTTCATATTTTTTAACCTGACTGGCTTGACTCAAAATGACCACCAGTAGTTTGGAGTATGTGTCTAGCGAGGCCGTGTCACTGATATTTAAATCAACAAGATTGATGTTCGGCACTATAGCGGGACTCACCACTCTTTCTTTTACTAGCGAGGCAATGATGACGTCGCGCTCTCTTGCGCTGTAGTTTGTGTTTTCTGCAAGTTTTGCATACAGGTCCTCCGAAAGAGATCCTGTGAGGCTGTTATCTGAGGATTGTGTCACAGTACTTGAAACAGATTGCCAACCTGTCATTGTTTCCCCACCAGGGATTACTGTTATTCTTTTTGGTTGATGTAGAAAGGAATACGCAGAAGATCCACCTATAACAACGACTGCAAATATCACTGCCCAAAAAGCACCCCCCCATTTATTTTGGGTTTCCATCGTACCGTTAGTATAACCCCAGCTATAAAGGACGATTGTCCTTTATACATGCCTGTGGGGATTAGAAGCGTAGTGTTAAAAATAAAAACATCCGCCTGTTTGGTGGATGTTTTTATCGGGGAAAGGTCTTTCGCTATTCAGGACGATATGGGGCGTATTGTGATTCAAACTCTCGCATGAGAGATTTGATTTCAGCAATAGACAGCTGGTGTCCTTGTTCCACGGACTTTGGCGGAGATTTGGGGTTTAGAGACAAAGCCACCGCCGAAGCCCCCATAAGTCCTAGGGTAATAAGAAACGCTCTCCAAGAAATTTTCCTCTCCTCTTTCCCTCCATGTTTTTCACTCGAATGTGTCATACCTGTTGTCTGATTTTTGATGAGCATACCATAAACACCCCACAAAGGTCCGACCTTTGTGGGGTGGGGGCATGGTTATTGGGTTGTTGTGTTAAAAATCTAGGATAGTGGCTCATGAGCAAGTTATAGTGTTGTTATGTCTCGATTTAATGCTATTCCCTACCTCGCTTTCACCTCTATACTGCTCATTCTTTTACCGTTCGCTGTTCGAGCGAGTGAACCAGCACAAGTAAAGCAGGCGTCATTTGAAGGTACGGTACTCGAGGTTATTCCCTGCACAAACATTTCAGGGTCTCTGGTTACGATTGGATCTTCTGGTTCCCAGTTTATATATAGAGGAGGTATTTCAAAATCAGCCCCTACCAATACTTCGCCTGCCGTAGGAAAAGAAGTCTCAGGGGTGTTATTCCCGTCATTTATTGATTGCGAAGTAGGAAATGGAGCGGAGGCAATCACCTTTAAACGACAATCCATACTTTATTATGTTTCCGCGAGCACTGCATATGCAGAGTCTTCACAAGCATCAGCACCTAGGTCATCCAATCAATCTCCTAGTTCATCGTCCAACGAGCCTTCTTTTGGTGGATTTTCTGGTCTGTTTTCAAAACTCCAGAGTTCTTTCTCATCATTATTTTCTGGAAGTTCTGGGCAAACTCAATCAACTAGTGTCTCAACCCACACGACATCAAACTCCAACACTTCTGCCAGTAATATTAATAACGCTAACACGTCTGGGGGAGCATCATCTGCAGGAGGTATAAGCATCAGTCAGCCATATGGCGGGATAGTGTTGGCTGTGGTTCCTTGTACCTGTAGTGCGGGCGACTTTATGATCACACTCGGACCTCCTTCAGCAGGCACCTATCTTTTTAGTCCAACGAGTATTCCCACCATCTACCCGTACGGATTAATTATTGTTCCTGGAGTTCATCACTTAGGTTTTTATCGCCCCTTTGGGTTCTGTAAGATGATTGCTACACCCTGCACCGTTATTCCGATGACACGAGGCACCATCACTTCAGTAGGAACATCTCTACCGGGAAAGTAATTTTTTTACTTCGCTAAATATTTTGTGAGAGCAAACCACTGATCTAGAGTGATATCTTCGGCACGAGCTTTTCCAGGGATACCAACTCGCTCAAGAGCCTCTCCGGAATTAACACCAAGTATTTTTCTTAGGTTTCCTGCGAGCGTTTTTCTTTTCTGTGCGAAACCTGCTTTTACGATGCGGAAAAAATCTTCTTCTTCAATCTTTTTCAAATTTTTATTTGAAATGTCATACACGGCAAGTATCGCTGAATCAACTGATGGTGATGGATTGAAGCTTCCTCGAGAAACTGTTTTTATATATTTTGGAGTGCCATATGCTTTTACGGAGAGCGAAAGAATACTTTCTTTTTTACTTCGTGCAATTCTTTCCGCAACTTCTTTTTGTACCAGAAGTGCAAGCGAGACAGGTTTATTTTTTGCAGTTAAGCATGAGCGAATTAATTCTCCTGTGATGTAGTACGGAATATTTGCGGCAATTTTGTATGCGCCTTTTGGAAATACTTTATCAGGCGTATAGTCGCGAGCATCGCCCTCAATCAGTGTCAGTAAACCCGAACTAAGTTCGTCAGTAAATTTTTCTTTGAGCACCGAAACCATTGCCGGATCTTTTTCAACTGCGGTTACTATTCCTCCAAGCGAAAGTATTTCTTTGGTTAGCATTCCCTTCCCTGGTCCTATCTCAAGCACCCTGTCTCCATGAGTAACATTTGCAGCAACAGCCACAGCACGGGCAATGCCAACGTTAGTGAGTAGATGTTGTCCGAGTTTTGCACCTCGGCGCACTTTAGGTGATCGAGGGGATTTCATCATTCCAGAAAGGAAACACTACCACATCGCGATACTCAGGATCGAGTTCAGTAATGAAAACTGAAGGCATATTTTCCGAGCGTGTGCCAAATATTCGACGCGTTCGCGCATAGGTTGTGTATACAAGACTTTTTGCGCGCGTGAGAGCAACATAAAAAAGTCGTCGCTCTTCTTCAGTGTCTACGCCGTCTGCACCATCTCGCTCATGAGGAAATAACCCTTCTTCTAAGCCAGCAATAAAGACAACACTAAACTCTAAACCTTTTGCGGCGTGTACGGTCATTAACTTCACGCCAGATGCAGGTTTTTCTAGTTCATCTTGATCTGACTGTAGTACGGCTTCTTCTATAAGGCGTTCAATACCAGTTCCCAGTGGAAGTGTGTCGTATTTCGTTGCAACAGTAACGAGCTCTTTTAGGTTTTCAAGTCTCTCTGCATCCTCAGCATTTTTTTCAGAATACAAACGCCACATGCCACTTTCGGTGAGAGCAAAATATACTGCTTCTGATGCGCTTTTTTCCTCTATGGCTTTTGCGATGCGAGAAAGTGTTTGACGAAAGAGGTGTATTTTTTCTTTTGCTGAAGCAGGAAGGTTTTCTTCTTGATGATTAATTATTTTTGCGAGTGTGACCTTACCAATGCCACGAGACGGCGTTGCAATTGCGCGTGTTATATCGGCTGCAGAATCAGGGTTCAGGGCTGCGCGCAAATAGGAGAGTGCATCTTTCACTTCTTTGCGTTCAAAAAATCGAGTGCCAAGAACTTGGTATGGAACTCCGGCTCGCAAAAATCCTTCTTCCAAGACTCTCGATTGAAAGTTTGCACGATACAAAACTGCAATATCTTCTGCACGAAGCCCTTTCCCTATCAAATTTCGCGCTTCACGTGCAATAAAGTTTGATTCTTCATTTTCATCTGCAAATCCTGCCACTTGTATTTTTTCTCCATCTTCATTCTTTGTGTGCAATTCTTTGTCTCGGCGATTTACATTTTTTGCTATTGCATCGTTTGCAGCAGATAAAATTGTTTTGGTGGAACGGTAGTTTTCCGTGAGTAAAATGATTTCTGCATTTGGAAATGCTTTTTCAAAATTCATAATGTGTTCAATGGAAGCTCCTCGCCAGCTATAAATGTTTTGATCGACATCACCAACAGCCGCGATATTGCCATGGCGCTCGCTTAGTAATTTTACAATTTCATACTGCACGCGGTTGGTGTCTTGGTACTCATCAACGTGAATGTAGTCCCAGGCATTCTGGAAGTGTTCTCGCGCAGGGGGGTGGTTAGTAAGAAGCCAGTGCGCTGTAAGGAGGATGTCATCAAAATCGAGTGCTTTTTCTTTTTTCAAAATAGCTTCGTAGCGTCCCCAAACTTCTCCAACCGCTTCATCAATATATGAGGATGCATGTTCATTCTGAAATTCTCTCTGCCCTATGGCCTCCCCTTTCTTTCTGCTCATTATAGAAATTACTTTGCGAGGCTCTAGCTGTTTTGGGTCGAAGCCAGCTGCGGTGATAGCTTCCCTCATGGCGCGGGTAGAATCTGCACGGTCATAAATAGTGAAACGCGCTGGCAACCCTACTGCACCGTGGAATGTTTTTATTATTTCCAAGGAGAGCCTATGAAATGTGCCTATAAAAGGGTCGTGTCTTGGGGTGTCATATGGAGAAAGAACCAAATCTGTCTTTATAAGGTGGGAGACACGCTCTTTCATCTCCTTAGCTGCCTTATTGGTGAATGTAACTGCCAAAATGCGTTGCGGTGCGGTACCCTCGCGGATTATTTCAGCTATGCGGTGCACAATAACCCTCGTTTTGCCTGCCCCTGCCCCTGCCAATATAAGGAGTGCCCCCTTGGAATGCAGAACCGCTTTCTTTTGGGCTTCATTTAGGTGTTTAAGGTGGTCCACAGAAACCCACTATAACAGTAGGGTGGCAAAATAGACCTGAGGATTGAATCGGGGCCACGCCCTCAGCGTATTTATTTCGATATTTTTACCAGCATTTGTCAACTGTTATGGCATTTTTTGTTGTCCCCCGAAGCCTTTTAAGACAATTGACTTCAATTTTCAGCTCGGTATAGTGGTTGAACGACTGTTCGTCCGCGTTTCTTGTTTTGGCTTAATGGAGCCATTTTACTTGAAACACCCGTTGGCTACCCTGAGTGGGGATTACATATAAAAACAAAAGAGAACAACGCCCGCGACATTGCACATGCAGGTTCCCGAGCTACACAAAGAAAGTTTGCTTCGGCTTTCATTGCCGTCATAGTCCTTTTTTCGTGCCTCGGTACATTTAAAGAAGCCCATGCTTCTTTCTTCTCTTCATTGTCGGACTTTTTTGCTCCCCTATCTTCTGCCGTATCAGAGTCCTCTTCTATTACAGCCTTTTCTGCTTCAAAAACTCCCGCTCTTCGGGCGGCAGTGAATGTAGATCCGAATCCGGCAAAGGGTGGTGGAGATATAACCATAGTTGGAGGAGTGGCTCTTGTTCCAGAAACTGGACCAGAGGGGACTCTCGCTGACATACAGGACCAGAAGCCACACTCAAATCAGATTTCAATATACGTCGTTCGTGAAGGAGATTCTCTTTCAGAAATCGCTGGAATGTTTCATGTTTCTCCCAATACCATTCTTTGGGCAAACAACCTGACAAACGCTAAATCAGTTCGTCCTGGAGATACCCTCGTTATTCTTCCTGTTACTGGAGTTGAGCATGTTGTCTTAAAAGGTGAAACGCTCGCGTCGATTGTTAAGAAGTATAAGGGCGACATGCAAGAGGTACTAGACTTTAATAGCTTATCCGCAGGAGCAAAGTTGGCGGTCGGTGACTCAATCGTTATTCCTGACGGTGTTGATGCCCCACTGGTAACAAAATCTTCCACTCCAACATCGGCAGGCAACTCAAAGCTTATTCGTGGCGCAGGAGGGCCTATAGTTGAAGGATATTACCTCCGTCCTCTCATTGGCGGTAGAAAGTCGCAGGGACTCCATGGGTATAACGGAGTTGATATTAGTGTTCCAATTGGGACATCGGTTATGGCCTCATGCCCCGGTACGGTTCTGGTAAGTAGAGACTCAGGTTGGAACGGAGGATACGGCGATTACATTGTTATTCAGTGTTCAAATGGAACGCAAACAGTGTACGGTCACCTGTCCAAAACAGAGGTGTCTGCAGGCGCATCAGTGGTTCAGGGGCAGGTGATTGGTCTTTCGGGTAACACCGGCCGCTCAACAGGTGCACACCTTCACTTCGAGATTCGCGGTGCCACAAATCCTTTTTAAATTTTAAGCAACGCGCCTTGCGTTATCAAAAAATTCTCCCCCATCGTTGTTTGGAGTGTCTGTTTGTTCAGGTTCTTCTATGTCAGCATCAGGTAACTCCTCTGACTCGGGTGCTTCTGTTGGGGCATTGTCATTTGCAGGGGGTCGCCTGAAAGCGGGTTGTGTTGGCTGGTACGCAGGCTTTTGTACAGGCTCATTTTTTTTCTGCGGGTTGACACCATCGACTGATTTATTTGATGTCGGAGTACTTTTGTTCGGAGTCTCTTTTAATGACTGACTTTGCGGGCGGCCGCTATCTTTATTTACTAAGTGTTCGGCGTCACGATTTCCTTCTGTCCCCCCTGTTGTTTTGGGAGTGCCACCGCTTTTCTCTGGGCTCCCTTGTGTTGGTGCCCCACCATCTTGTGTTCCAGGATTTTTCCCTTGGAGTGCACGAATGGCTTTCCCCTCAGCCTCTTCTGTTCTCGATTTTCCTTCGCTTTCTTCTCCAGCTAATGGCTCGGTGTTTGCTTTGTTAATGCGATATGAAATAAATACAAACGATGTTGAGCATGGCACGAATGGAAGTAGTTCTCCTGCTGCGTTCAGTAGTGTTTCGGCCATCATTTTGTCAGTGTTGTATCCATTAAGCCACCACATGCCACGGCAATATAGAATAAAGAAATCACCTGCCCCAGGAAGCCAAAAGAGTGCTGCGTCTACGGCAATCGCCCAAGCAAGGTAGGATTTATAGGAGTCTCTCGGTATGCGTTTCTTGCCACCGAAAATCGAAAATATGTTACTTTTTGATCCTTCCGCCATGCCTGTATTGTAACCTCGTTTGCTATCGTCTACGTACGTAAAATGCGTGGACGGTATTGGAGTGCTTCAAGCACATGCTCCGAGCCAACGAGTTCAGAATTTCCAAGGTCAGCAATGGTGCGTGCCAGTCGGAGGACTCGATGATACGAGCGAGGTGAAAGTTTGAGATTTTTTGCAGCACCAGTGAGGGTATTTTGTGCGTCAACAGAAATACCTGCTCGTTCGTCAAGAACCTTTGAGGGGAGCTCACTGTTTGTATGAGTACGCAGTTTTAATTTTTTAGACCGTGCGATTTGTTTTTCTCTGGCACTCATAATACGCTCCCGTACCGTAAATGATTTTTCAGATTCGTTTTTACTCCCGAGTTTTTCGTGGGGTACATGTGGGACATCAATCCACACATCAATGCGATCAATAATGGCACCGGAGAGTTTTTTTTGAAAACGCGCCATCTCTCGCGGGTTGGCATTATTTTCTGGTGGGTTCATTGCCGCCACTAACATGATGTTTGCTGGGAATGTTGTTGAACCGATGGCTCTAGATATTGTTATTGCGCGATTTTCCAAAGGTTCCCTGAGTGCCTCAAGTGTTCGCCTATCAAATTCAGGAAATTCATCAAGGAAAAGAACACCACGATGTGCGAGTGTTATTTCTCCTGGACGAAGTGCGTTACCTCCGCCCACGAGCGCGACATACGATGAGGTGTGGTGTGGTGCCCGGATAGGGGCAAAGCGTATAAGTGTTTCTGTAAGAGTGCCTGCAACTGAATGGATTGCTGTTACTTCCACGGCTTCTTCAAAAGATAGTGGTGGGAGTATTCCCGCAAGTGCATGAGTGAGCATTGTTTTTCCTGTGCCAGGTGGTCCCACAAAGGCAATGTTGTGTCTACCCGCTGCAGCAATTTCAAGCCCACGCTTTGCAGTCTCCTGCCCTTTTATATCTGCAATATCTACCTGTGGAAGTTCACTTTCAACATTTTCTCCCGCATGATGCGGAGTTTCCTGCAACTCTTTTTTCTCTGTAATGTGCTCAATTACTTCTCGAAGTGATGTTGCCCCAAAAACGGAGATGCCGGCAACGAGAGCAGCTTCACGCGCGTTTTTTTCAGGAACAACTATAGCGGTGAACCCTTTTGCCTTTGCAGTTAGGGTTGCCGGTAAGATTCCTCGAATCTCTCGAAGTGTTCCATCGAGTGCTAATTCTCCCAAGAATGCTGTTTTTGTAGGGTCGAATGAAATTTCTTCGGCGGACAGGAGATATGAAAGCGCCATAGGTAAATCAAAAACTGCCCCTTCCTTTTTAAGTCCAGCGGGGGCAAGTGAGATAACTATTTTGTGATTGAATGTCTTCGGTGATTTAAAACCAGAATGTTTTATGGCAGCAGAGAGTCGGTCGCGCGCTTCTTCAACGGCTTTATCCGCGAGACCTACAACTGAAAACGCATACAGTGTTTTTTCAGTGACATCTGCTTCCACGGTAACAATTTCAGAGTGAGGAAATCCAGGCTGAACGCTATACACGCGTGCAAACATAGTGAGCATGATAGCAGGCATTTTGTATCTACTGATATTGATTTATTAAAAACACCTCAACGATGAGGTGTTTTTAAGATTGCACTAAAAAAGTTTTATACAGCTTCTCGCATGTGCTTTTTGCAGGTGGGAGCAGCTGGGTTTGCTTCGAGACGATCCATTTCAATCGCTTCACCAGAAATTTCACAAGTGCCGTAGGTGCCTTCTGTGATTTTTAAAAGTGCATTCATAACTTGATTCAACCTGCCTTCGAGTTCATTGAGAGCCGCATTGTTATCCTGCATGTCTTCAATGATGTCGGCATTGTCATTTCGATCAGCACCAAATTCATCTCCCGCAGGTTTGACAGGTACCCAGTCCGATGCGTTTGAAGGGTTTCTACTCCCAAGCTCAGAAAGCTCAGTTTCAAGGAGCACCTTCTCCTCTTCAAGTAATTTCTTAAATTTTACGAGGTCATTTTGTGTGAGCATGCGGGTATCCTAACATAGACAGGTCATAGGTGTCAGGTTCCAGCTGTCAGCTTCAAACCTCTCCCTAGAAGCTGAAACCTAGCACCTTGAACCTACTTACTGCTTTGCAGTGAAAGTCGAGTTATTACCTCACGAAGCGTGCTTTCGTTTGTGGTGATGAGAATGAGGTCTGGGCGAAGGAAGGCATACATAATGTGCCATTCCAACTGACTTTCTCGGACATCAGTATTTTTAATAGTACGGTCAGTGAATATGAGCGCAGGAGGAGTAGATGCGATGCTTGCGGGAGCAAGCGATGACGGTCTGAAGAAGTTCCCCAATCCTTCATTCATACGAGTTTCCCATGAAAGCATCGCATCGAATGCATGATCGTATGCAGACACCGTGATTAAAATAAATGGTTGGTTGCGATCAAATGCATGTACACCAACCATGACGCTCCGTGCATTCCGCACTAGTTCATTTGGTGCACCAAAAAGACCGAGGATGTCGTCCGTGCGAAGGGGAATGCCGTTTTTAGTAATAATAAATGCCTCCACTTCCCCAAGGTTGAGTGTTGCGGAGTCTTTTATTTTTCCGAGAGTGATAGGTAGGGCTTCCTCGGGCGCGTATTCTACTGTTCTCGAGTGATTTGCAGGTATGAGTAATCGCTCCGATGTGGCTATGTTTGTTTGTTTATTAAAAACGAACGCTGCGCCGAGGCTCAGTATTCCAATAGCGGTAAGAAAAACTGATCCTATTAAAAACATTCGCATGCGATTAGCGCGTTTGGTTATTGCCACAGTATCTTCGTAGGGACCTTCGGTTATTGTTCGCTGTTGTTCTGCTCCCACAATTGAAGTGAGTGTGGTGTTTCGTTTCCTGATTTCAGTGCTGATGTCGTTTGCATAGGTACGCACACGAGGAAGCCCGGTATCGGTCTCAGTGGATTGTTTTATCGCGTTAATTTCTGGTGGTGGATTTTTCTCCCTTACTGGCTCTTCCTCGAGACCTATCTCACGAGCGCTTCTTTCAAAAGGATTTGCGGCAGGCGTAGATTGTAAGGTGGGCTTTTCGACTTCTTTTTCAACTTTTGCAACAGGAAAAATTTTCTTCGTTGCTTCAACTACCGCATTGCCTGTATACAAAGAACTTACCGCTTTTGCTAATGCTTCTACTGTTTTAAATTTCGGCAATGAAGGCGCCTGCATTATCGGCTTCTCTACATTTTTTTCAATGACAGGGAGTGGTTTAGGTGGAACGATAGGTTGTGTCGGGGTATTCACCACCATTAAGGAGTGAGGTTCCTGTGTCGGCGCAGCCAATAGAAGCTCGTCTTTAGATGGAAGAGTGTTGTCGACAAGTGCTTTTTTGTTCTCCTCGTCTATTTCCATTTCGTCTATCATTGTAACCCCCACCTAACCCTTCCTTCCTTGTGTCCTATGCAGCTGGTTTCAATCCTTTTCGTGTTGCAAACTCTGGATCAATCATTTTTATTGAGAGATTCACGCGTCCTTGATCGTCTACTTCTTTTACTACTACTTTTACAATGTCTCCGACTTTAAATGCTTCGTCTACCGTCGCTATTCTAAATGGTGCAACTTCAGAAATATGCACCAACCCCTCAGCTTTAGCACTGAGTTTTATGAATGCGCCGAAGTTCATGAGACGAGTAACTGGTCCTTCAATAATGTCGCCGACTTTGAATACTCGCGTTATGTCGCGGATGATTTGAGCAGCCTTCTCTGGTGCATCGGCGAGTCCTGTAAGAAATACTGTGCCGTCATCTTCTATCGTCACTGAGGCAACACCAGTTTCTTCTTCGATTTTTCTAATATTCTTTCCTTGTGGACCGATGACCATACCGATCATGTCGACAGGAATTGAGATAGAAACTATTTTTGGTGCGCGTGGCGAAATATCTTTACGAGGTTCTGCAATAGCGCCAGCCATAACTTCAAGAATACTCAGGCGCGCCTTTTTTGCCGCAATAAGTCCTTCTGCTAATACTGCCACTGGTACACCTTCAACTTTTACATCGAGCTGAATTGCAGTTACTCCATTTTTTGTACCCGCTACTTTAAAGTCCATGTCGCCATGGTGGTCTTCAGGTCCCTGGATGTCAGTCATTATTGCGTAACGAGTTGGGCTATCGTACATGACACCCATAGCAATACCAGCTACAGGAGATGTCATTGGTACTCCCCCATCCATGAGTGCAAGCGTTGATGCACACACAGAAGCCATGGATGTGGAACCATTTGATGCGAGCGCTTCAGACACTAAACGAATTGTGTAGGGGAAGACTTCTCTTGATGGAATAGCAGCTGAGAGTGCTTTTTCTGCAAGTGCGCCGTGACCAATCATGCGACGATTCATACCACCCATGCGTCCGGTTTCTCCAACTGAAAATGGAGGAAAGTTGTAGTGATGCATGAAGTGCTTTTTTACTTTCTTGCCTTCAATAGAATCCACCACTTGCGAATCATCGGGTCCACCCAAGGTGAGAGCTGAGAAAACGTGCGTTCCGCCTCGATAGAAAATTCCTGAGCCGTGAAGTATTGGAGAAAAACCACCTGCCTCAGCGAACAGCGGCCTGAGTTCATCAAGGGCTCTACCGTCAACGCGTTCTTTATTGTCAATGGCGCGGGTACGCATTGCTTCTGCGACCTGATCTTCAAAATATGAGTCAGCCATTTTCACTATTTCTGGAGCCGTTTCAGCAACGGTTTTCAAAAATCTATCTTTCAATTCCCCCATCGCCTCTTTACCAGGGACTCCTGAGAAGACTGCTTTTCCAAATTCTCCTTCTACTGCCTTAAAGAATTCAGGAATTTGTGGATCAACAACACGGACGGGTACTATTTTTTTCTGCTTGCCCATAGCAGTGATTATTTCTTTTTGGAATTTCTGTATTTTTTCGATTTCTTCAACTCCGCGCGTTAGTGCAGCGGTGAGTACATCCTCATCGACTTCTTTTGCGCCAACCTCAACCATAGTAACAACACCGTCTTTACCACACACCAGTAAGTCGAGTTCTGCGTCATCGGCATTTCTCATTGCGTAGGTAGGGTTCACGATAAATTCAGTCGTTCCCTTTTTTCGTCCAATGCGCACTGCAGATACGGGACCATTCCATGGGGTTGGAGAGATAGCGAGGGCGATTGATGCAGCATTCACTGCAAGAATATCTGGGTCGTCTTCTTCAATTGAAAGTACCGTAGTAACCACCTGTACTTCTTGGCGGAGATTGCTATCAAAGAGTGGGCGCACCGTGCGGTCAATGACACGTCCAGAAAGAATGGCGTCCTCAGACGGCCTGCCTTCCCTGCGGATATACTGTGAACCTAAAATAGAGCCTGCCGCATAAAACTTCTCTTCGTACTCAACGGTGAGTGGAAAATAATCAATGTCATTGCGCTCTTTTTTACTCATGACTGCCGTTGCAAACACTATCGTGTTGCCGTAGCGAACAATGACACTTCCGTGCGCTTGCTCAGCAAGGTCTGTGAATGTAGCGGTTAATTTCTTCCCGCCAATTTCAGTCGAGAATTCTTTTTTTTGCATGTATCTCTTTGTTATGAGATTCGCAGATTTCAGGTTCGGCGAGCCGTCCTGCCTATCTGAGAACCTCGCTTTTAATATGTTGAGTATAGCAAAAAACGCCTTTTGTGAAAGACGTTTTTTGTAAAGTGTCTGCTGTTACAAAAAGCTGAAAGCTGAAAGCTGGAACCTGACACCTGAAAGCTTCTCAGCTATCTCTCATCCGTATCTGATCCAACTACCATAGGAGCAGAGTCGTCATCATCGAATGTTCCATGTTTTGGGGCAGTGCCAATTGCTTCTGCTGCCATATCAAGGAAGTTTTTGCCGTGAGGCATGAGGAACTTTTTAGGTTCTTCCGACATGTCAATAAAGTCGTTTGCGGACTCTATGAGTCGTGCTGAGGATGATTTACCAAACGAGATAACTTCCACTTGTGTGCCGTGGCTGTTTTTAAGGTACTCAACGAGCGGTACGAAGTCCCCGTCCCCTGTTGCAAGGATAACGGCATCTAGTTTTGGAGCCATCTTTACAGCATCAACTGCCATACCAACATCCCAGTCTGCCTTCTTTGCACCACCATAGAAAATTTGGAGATCCTTTGTTTTAGTTTCGATACCAATTTTTGTCAGTGCATCAAAAAATGCTTTCTCTTCGCCAGATTCTGTTGTCACTACATACGCGACTGCACGAATAAGGATGCGCCCCGCAACTGATTCCTTTAGAACATTTGCGAAATTGACCCTCGCTTTGTATAAGTTTTTTGCACTGTGATAGAGATTTTGTGTGTCTATGAAGACACCAACCCTCTGTGCTTTGTGTTTAATTGCTGCCATATAAATTAGGTTTTAGGTGCTAGCTTCTAGGAACTAGCTTAATGAAAATAAGTAATTAATTTAAAAATATCGACCTCTTGAGTGTAGACGGTCTAAGGTCAGAGTAGCTTACAAGAAGAACGGATATAGCCGTCTCTTCATACTACTCCCCGTTGAGTAAAAAAGATTCAAGCGGTTCCTACGGTCCTGCGTCGTCGCCCGTCTTTAGTGTCAGGATTCCTAGGCCCACTGATGAGTCTTGCTATAGCATCAAGCGCCTCTTGAGCCCGTTCATTTCGGCGGGCACTTCTGAATGATCCGTTACCTTCACTGTGAGATGTTCCTGCTTCTCCCATATTTTTTTGCTTATGAAAATTACTTTCCTAAGCAACAATTATACTACCTCGGTAGCAAACTCAAAAAACAATTCAGAAGGATAAATGCAGAGAAACTACTTCTTCAAGCCCAAACTCTTGATGACCTTGTTGTATTCCTTTTTGTCGGACTTTTCGAGGTATTTGAGGTGGCTTCGTCGGTCAGCAACCATCTGAAGAAGGCCCCGGCGTGAGTGCTTATCCTTGAGGTGCTTGCGGAGGTGTGTGGTTAATTCACCGATTTGTTTCGTTAAAAGGGCAACTTGAACAGATGCTGAGCCAGTATCAGTCTGGTGTTTCTGTACGGTCTTCATAACCCGTGCTTTCTGCGTTTTGGTGAGCATGTGCGCCAATATACCACGCACTTAGGCTTTTCGCAAGAATATTGTGCGAAGTTGGCGTTATACTCTATGGATGGATATTCAGAACCTGAAACGAGAATTTCTTGAATACATTGAGATCACTAAAGGTCGAAGTATAAAAACTGTTGAAAATTACGACCACTACCTCACTCGCTTCCTCGAATTTTCAAAAGCGAGTGATGTTGCTGATGTGAGCGAAGAAAAACTTCGTGAATTTCGTTTGTGGCTTAACCGCCAGCCAGGCACAGCTGGCAATATGATGAAACGCAAAACTCAGAACTACTACCTTATTGCGCTTCGCGCATTTTTAAAATTTCTTGCAAAGCGAGGCATTAAAGCGCTTCCCCCTGAACATATTGAGCTTGCAAAGGTTCCGGAGCGCTCACTCGACCTCATTACAGCGAACGAATTGGAGCGGTTAATGAAGTCTCCTGTGGGGAATGGAGTAAAAGAGCTCCGTGACAGAGCCATTATGGAAATGTTTTTCTCAACCGGGCTTCGTGTCTCCGAATTATGTGCACTTGATACTGATTTAGACCTTTCTCGTGATGAACTCTCTGTTCGCGGAAAAGGCGATAAAGTGCGTGTAGTGTTTCTCTCCCCTACCGCAAAGACCAGCGTGTCTGCGTATTTAAAAGCACGAAAAGATATGGCCGAAGCTTTGTTTGTTCGACATAGTACGGGGAAGAAAATTCCTTCACGTCTCACCCCTCGCTCTATAGAGAATATTATAAAAAGTTGTGCCATTAAGGCAGGTATTACAAAAAAAGTTACCCCTCACGTCATTCGCCACTCGTTTGCCACTGATCTTTTGGAAAATGGTGCTGATTTACGTAGCGTTCAAGCCCTTTTAGGTCATGCAAATATTGCCACTACGCAGATTTATACGCACGTTACCGACAAGCACCTCCTCGATGTACATAAGGCGTTTCATGGAAAGAAAAGAGTGAAGTAACATGTTTTGAAGTATGAAACTCATATCGTGGAACGTGAACGGCATTCGGGCAGTCCATAGGAAGGATCTCTTCGTACCGTTTGTAGAGAAATACAAGCCAGACATTCTCTGTTTGCAAGAAACAAAGGCAGAACAGCACCAGTCAGAAGTGGATTTGCCTGAGTATGAGGAATATTGGAATTCAGCCACGAAGAAAGGCTATGCAGGCACAGCAATTTTCACCCGCATGAAACCCAAGAGTGTTCTTCTCGACTTTCCAAGCGACATTGTTTCAAAGTTTGCATTCAAAGATTCGTACGGCGACACTAATAGCGAAGGCAGGGTACTTGCCCTTGAATTTGAGAAGTTTTTTGCAGTAACGGTTTACACACCAAATTCTAAACCTGACCTAAGTCGTTTAAAGCTTCGCCACTCTGTGTGGGATACGGCCTTTCTTTTGTATATGAAGCAATTAGAAAAGAAAAAGCCAGTTATTTTTTGTGGTGACTTGAATGCAGCACACACTGAAGATGACCTTGCAAATCCGAAAGCAAATGAGGGTGAGCACGGATTCACTAAGGAAGAGCGAGAAGGAATTGATTCTATTATCAAGGCGGGTTTTGTTGATTCATTTAGGATATTTACGAAAGGGAAAGGACACTATAGTTGGTGGAGTCATTTTGCAAAGTCTCGCGAGCGAAATGTTGGCTGGCGTATTGATTACTTTTTTGTTAGCAAAGCCCTTGCACCTTCTGTAAAAAAAGCAGAAATCCTCCCACAAGTTTTAGGCTCTGACCATTGCCCTGTCACCCTCGAAATCAAGATCGAATAGAATGTGCCCGATATAGGTGTTTCCCGTTCTGTGCAACCTCCGGAGGTTGCACAGAAGAGCCTCAAACGAATATAGGTAAACGATATGCACAGGGTAAAGCTAGGAATTCCTAAAGGACAGGAGATAATCATATAGGACAGTTCTTTCCTGAGGCAGATCAGAAGCCCAAGTTATACGCGCTTTCAAAAAACATTGATAAAGAGGCGCTATAAAGGCATCTGCCCTTAAAGGCTCGCTATACGGGGATTCCGTACAGCGGGCTTTTTCTATAGGACATGAGTAGGAGTTGCTGTTTCTATTTTCACTAAACTCTAGTCACTAAGTGATCCCCGTGGATCTGACGAAGCCTGTTCCCTACGGAACCGACGAAGCGTCGCCTGCTTCTTATACATGGTGCTTTGCTCTGATTTCTTCAAGTTCTTTCTCTTCCGCCTTTTCACGAGCTTTTTTCCCCTCTTCCCCCATCTCTTTGAGCGTGGAATCCTCCATTAGTGACAGAATCTGAACTTTTTCTTCCAGATATTCTTTCGTATTCTTTTTGGGGTCTTCTAGCACCTCTTCTAGTAATGCGTGCAATATCCAACCAACTCGAGGCCCTGGTTTTTCACCGAGGATTTTTATAACGGATTCTCCATTAACTGCCAGCATGGCAACCGAGATAGGATCACGAAGCGCCTCATCCACCATTGATTTATATTTACGAAAACGAAATGGCTGCTCCTTAGGGCGACCAGTACCAATGCGGTCGCAGATACGGAGATTCAGGAGGTCCCAAATATTTTCCTGCCCAACATTAACTATCATGCGCCTAACGGCTGAAAGTGTAATTTTGTCAGGGTCTGAAAAGAACATGTGCCAGCGCACCAGCTTAGTCGTTTTTTCAATGATTTCGTTTGGGAATTTTAAATCTTGAAGAGCCCGTTTTGCCACTCGAGCACCAACCACTTCATGTCCATGGAATGTCCAATCCTTTTTTTCATCAGACCACCGCCTAGTTTCTGGTTTTGAGATGTCATGGAAAAGCGCAGCAAGGCGGATGATAAACGGCCACTCTTTGTCAGCAGCATGTTGCATGGCGCGAAGCAGGTGTTCGAATACATCGAATGAGTGTGCCTGATTTTGTCCTATGCCAATTCCCCGCTCGATGTCTGGTGCAATATATTTCAAAAGCCCAAGTTTATGGGAAAGAAAGATTGCTTGCATCGGCGTGGCAGTTTCAAGAATACGAATAAATTCATCACGGATTCTTTCTTTAGATATTTTTTCAAGTTGTGGAGCATTTGCGTGCAAGGCCTCAGCCGTCTCTTGTTCAATAGCAAACCCTAGTTCTGCCGAAAGACGAACGCCACGCATCATGCGAAGAGCATCTTCTTGAAAGCGTGCACTAGGGTTTCCTACGGCTTTAATTAAGCATTTTTTTATGTCTTCATGGCCCCCGTGCAGATCCACCATCTCCCCTGTTTTTGGTCGATATGCGATGGCGTTCACTGTAAAATCTCTCCGTTTTAAATCTTCCTCCAGAGAAACACCAAACTCCACACTGTCGGGTCTTCGGGCATCTGAGTAGGTGCCTTCTTTGCGGTATGGTGTGACCTCAATAACCTTAAGTGTTGGGTCTTCCGACTCCCCTACTACGCCGACAGTTCCATATGTATTTTCATAGAAAGTTTCTGGAAATATTTTCTGTATCTCTTCAGGTGTTGCATTTGTTGTAAGATCCCAATCTTTCGGTTTTTTCTCAAGAATAATGTCACGAACGCAACCTCCAACTAGGTATGCTTCAAAGCCGGTATTCTCAAGGCCATCAGCAACGAGCAGTACTTCTTTTGGAATTGCTAATTTCGTCATAGGCTCATTGTACGATAGGAACTTGGCACTCTAGTGGCTCGAGTATAAGAAAATTTCTGTGTGAAATTTAATTGTACTCCCGGAGGGATTCGGTCACGCATAATTTTCCTCTGAAAATTTTAGCTAAGCCTCTCGGCACGATTTTCTAATCGCCCGCCTCACTCGCCTTCGCTCGCTCCGGCTTTCGAATCCCTCCGCAACATAGCAAAATCTGCTAACGCCGATTTTTTATGTGCTCCCGGAGGGATTCGAACCCCCAACGACTGCTTCGAAGGCAGTTATGATATCCATTTCACTACAGGAGCAACTGTTCTATCCTACGCTACACATTCGCTTCAAACAAATACCCCTTCAAAAGAAGGTCGGTGTTCTTGTAGAGCGTTCCCCTAGTCTCACTGACTCGAAGTGTGCTATAAATAAGCACATTGCGGGTATGGTTTAGTGGTAGAATGCGTCCTTGCCAAGGACGAGACTCGGGTTCGATTCCCGATACCCGCACAAAAAATGAAGTTTTTTGTGCGGGTATAGCAAGCCATTTGTTTGGCTTGCGTAAGGGAATCGAAGCGCGGAGCGATGTTTCCCGTTGCGGGAAACCGTGAGCGGGGGTTGCGACCGAGGCGAACATGGGTGAGCCGAGAGTTGTAACCGATTCCCGATACCCGCACCAATTTTTATGTCAGCAGAGATAGTAGACTTTGAGTCGGCTCGCAGGAGTGACTTGTGGCGCAAGGCCCGCCCTCTAGTTGGCGCTCAAATTATTCTTACTTTGAAGTGTTGGCGTGACAAGCCCAATAAACCAATCTCCAGGTTTCATTTACTTGGCACAGGAGTCAGTACATCTGGTAGACCAAGTTTATTTGTACAAGCAGGCAGAGTCACTACATCGATAGCTATAGGCTTCGATGAGATAGACCGCATCGATTTTGAAAGTTGGGGTAAGGATGTTCCATAAGAAACGCGTTTCACGTGAAATATATGACCTTTATAGACGTTTTTGTGGATAACACTGTGCCTTATGTGTATAAAGGACATAATGTATTGTCCATGAATATGCCTCTAATCATTTAAATGGCTTTAAATAAAGGTTTATTGTAAAAGACAAATTTAGTAGTTTCACGTGAAACATGGCTAAGCATAATGAAGTAGGAAAAATTGGAGAGGGTATAGCGAAGGAATTCCTTATGGGAAAAGGGTTTATATTTGTATCTGCAAACTACCGTAAACCATATGGAGAAATAGACCTTATCTTCAAGGACATCTCAAATAAGTATGTATTTATTGAGGTTAAGAGTGTTTCATGGGAAACGCCCACCACAGGCAATCCTTCTGTTTCCCATGAAACACCTCACCCAGAGGAGAATATTCATCCCCAGAAGATTCAAAGATTGAAGCGAGTTATACAAACCTACCTTGTTTCACATGAAATAGTGGGGGATTGGCAGTTTGATGTCATTGCAGTTTTTCTTGATCAGAAAAACCAAAATGCCAAAATCAGGCATTTAAAAAATATTATCTTAGAGACTTAAATCAAACTTAGTCGGGGCGCCGAGAATCGAACTCGGTCTATCTGCTCCCAAAGCAGACGTACTACCGGTATACTACGCCCCGAGGCGAGGAAGAGAATGGGTGCTCGCACACATTCTTTCCGAGACGAAGGGGCGAAAACTTGGCTTCCAAGTTTACAACCCGAGACATCTCCGGAACGGAGAAGCGAACCTCCCCTCCCGTTTCACCTCAGACAATACCACTTTTTTCAAAAAAAAGCTCTTCTGTTAAGTAGAGATTCTATGTCCTTTAGAAAATTAAGCATAGTGTTGCTATACTGCCCAAATGAGACCAACCACCTCCTTTGATTCATTCTCACCAATCGATTATCGATACTGGGACGAATCACTTTCTCCGTATTTTTCTGATAGGGGATTTTTAGACTATAAAATGCAAGCAGAAATTGCTCTTTTAAAGGCGCTTGAGAAACACAAGATGTGCCCGGCCTCTGTTGTTCAGGAAGTAGAAATCGCATGCAAATCTGTTACCTCTGAAGAAGTATATGAGGAAGAGGAGCGTATCAAGCACGACATTCGAGCGCTGGTGAATGTGATTCGTTCAAAAGTGTCTGACAGTGCAAAGCCATTTGTACATATGACGGCTACATCGTATGACATTATTGATACGGCAAACGCTGCGCGATTTCGTGATGCAACACAGAAAGTTCTCGTTCCTGCACTGAAAGATCTTGAAAAAGTACTCATTGATTTAACTCTTCGTGAAGCAGGCACAGTACAGGTCGGGCGTACGCATGGACAGCATGCGGTTCCCATAACATTTGGTTTTGCACTGTCAGGCTACGTGAGTCGTTTAGGTGTCTGCATCGAAGCGCTTGATGCTCTTGCGAAAGAGCTTCGAGGAAAGTTTTCCGGTGCAGTTGGTGCATACAACGCATCATCACTTTTCTTTGATGACCCTGAGGGTTTTGAGAATGATGTACTCACAGGGCTAGGTCTCCAAGCTTCAGAGCAATCAACACAAGTTACACAACCAGAGCCAATGGCGCGTTTGATGGCAGAGGTTTCTATTACTCTCGGTGTACTCGCCAATCTTTCTGATGATATGCGCGCACTACAGCGTACAGAAATAGGGGAGATAGGGGAGGAATTTGAAGCTTCTCAAGTTGGATCTTCAACGATGCCACAAAAGAGAAACCCTATAAATTTTGAAAATGTAAAAAGTATTTGGAAAATAGTAATGCCTCGCGTTGTAACTATTTTTCTAGACCAAATTAGTGAGCATCAACGAGACCTCACCAATTCGGCTTCGTCTCGTACCTATGGTGAGTCAATCGCATACACCTTGTCTGCGGTGAAGCGTTTAACTAAGACAATGTCGAAGTTGAAGGTAGACATGGGTAATCTTGAAAAAAATCTTGCCCTTGGTCGTGGATCGGTCGCTGCGGAACCCCTCTACATTATCCTCGCGTCTCTAGGGCATCCTGATGCGCATGAAAAAGTTCGAAATCTTACGCTCACTGCAGGACAGGAAGGGAAGGGGTTAGAAGAAGTGGCACTAAGTGATGCTGAAATGGCGCCATATCTTTTGCGGATGACTGAAGCACAGAAAAATATACTTAAAAATCCATCCTTATATACAGGAATCGCAGAGAAAAAGGCGAAAGCGGTTGCTGAAAATTGGCACAAAAGATTGTCACTTTAAAAATGGCAAAGATTCGGATGGGTGCTTCCGAATCTTTCCCCCGTCTTCGCTCGAAAAATATGAAAGTAAAACTCTCATGTTCTTTCTCGCTTGCCGTGTAAAACTTTCTACGGAAACCTCGAGAGTTTTTCTGCCGTCCTTAGCTCGAGAATGTAAAAGAGGACTTTCCCGTTCCCCTCGCTTTCGTCGGCAGTAAGTGCGACCCGTCTTTCCCGTCTTACAATAGGAGAACATGAAGGGAAGTACTGAAGAGGCTTTTCTGGCGGTATTCCGTGAACATTATGACGGACTTTTTCGACACGCCTTCTTTCGAGTGAGCTCACGGGAACGCGCACTCGATCTCACACAAGATACTTTTATCAAAGCATGGGATTATCTTCGTGGCGGTGGAGAAGTAAAACAGTTTAAGGGATTTTTATACCGCATTATGCACAATCTCATCATCGACGAGTACCGTCGCAAAAAAGCAGAGTCGCTTGATGGTATGAGTGATGAGCGCCGGGCACATATAGATGCAGACATGGCTGAGGGTAGTGTATGGGAAACGGAAGAGCATATTGATGAAGAAGCGCTTGTAGTGAAGGTGCGTGAACAGCTCACGAATCTTTCACCCGAGTATTGTTCAGTCGTAACGATGCGCTACATAGACGGGTTTTCTCCAAAGGAAATTTCACAGATGACGGGTGAGACGGAAAATGTAATATCAGTCAGGCTTCATCGCGCCATTATTAAACTTCGCACCATGCTCTCATAACTTGCATATGAAAATTAATCTCACTGATTACATAAAAAAAGCTGGCGATACCACATCGCTCTCGGCATTGGAGCGAGAGAAGCTTGAGGGTGTGTTGACTGAATATATGGCGATGAAGCCAATACGGGGCGTGCATTCGTCTAAAGATGAGCGTCATGTAGAGACTAAAGGAAGTTTTTTCTCGTCCTCGTTTTTTGTGCATTCAAAGAGAAAATATATCCCTATCGCAATTGTTTTAGGGCTCCTGCTCTCGGGCACTGCGTCGTATGCCGCAGAAGGTTCTATGCCGGGTGATTTGTTGTATCCAGTAAAGGTGGGCGTTAATGAAAAAGTGGGAGGCGCGCTAGCATTGTCTTCCGAGTCTAAAGCTAAGTTGCAGGCTGAGTTTGCGGAGCGTCGTCTTTCGGAGGCCACGAATCTCGCGGTTGATAATAAGTTGACTGCTGACGTACGAGCAAAACTTTCAGATGACTTTGCAAAGCACGCTGACTTGGCGGTAGCGCAAACAAAAGATTTAGAAAAGAAAAATGTAGCTATTGCAATTGGTCTTGCGTCAAATTTTGAAAGCAATCTCTCTGCTCATGAGGCACTTCTTGTACAAATTGATACACAGGGTGATGCAGATGATCTCGTGCAACTTATTCGTGCGAAATCACGCACGGTAGGAGAGCTTCGTATGAAGGCTGAGGGTGGGGTGCATGTGAGAGCACGGGCTTCCGAAGACACTTCAGCATCTATTGCAACAGAAACAAAAAATACAGATGGAGTAGATACTAAAGAAAGAGCCGCTCTTGCAATGGGAGAAGTGGCAAAAACTGCAGTTAAAGACTCGGCTGTTCTATTGGCGCGCGTTTCGGGAAATCTTGAAGCATCCGCGAACCTAAATGCACAAGCGCAAGTGAAGACTGCGTCAGATCTTGTTATAAAAGGCGATGCATTTCTCGAAAAAAAGAATTTTACTGGCGCGTTCCAGTCATACCAGAATGCATTAGTCACAGTGAGAAGACTGTCAGTATATCTGAATGTGTCAAAAAAGGTTCAAATAAACATTTTTCATCCGGACGAGAAGGTTTCTGAGAACGAGAAGAAAGACAAGTTTATTGAGAGTCGTCAGGATGCTGAGGATAGGTCAGGATCGAGGCAGGTTGAAAGTAGTGGGCAGATAGATATTGAGTCAAAGGTGCACACAGGGAGTGTGAATATTCTAGATACTGGAAGAGTGCGTGTTGATATAGGAATCTAAGGATAGGGTTTTTGTAGATCGCGTAAGATTCGGACAGAGCAATAATACCGAGTTCTCCCAAATCTTCTATTCGGTGCTCTATTTGAAAAAAATTCGAGGTCGAGGTAAAATAAAGCATGATTGTAGTTCTCAATTTTGGAGGACAGTTTGCTCACCTTATTGCAAGAAGGGTCCGTGATCTCGGCGTGAAGGCCGAGATTTTGCATGGAGACGCAACGATAGCTGAGATTCAATCCCTGAATCCCGTGGGCGTTATTCTCTCAGGAAGCCCGCATTCAGTACTCGAAGGTGGTCCGCTACCAGACAAGCGAGTATTTGAGCTTGGTATCCCTGTTCTTGGTATTTGTTACGGGCATCAATTAATGGCGCATCTTTTAGGTGGAAAGGTGCAAAATAAAGAGAATAAAGAGTTCGGAAAAGAAGTTGTTTCAATAAAAAAGAAAACAGGCATTCTTAAAGGACTTGTAGCGAAAGAGGTTGTATGGTTTTCACACGGCGATCAAGCAACAAAGTTACCAAAAGGATTTGTAATTACGGCTTCTACTAAAACGTGTGCACATGCAGGATTTGCAGACGAGAAACGCAGGTTTTTTGGTATTCAATTTCATCCAGAAGTAACACATACGGTCCATGGGAAAAAAATAATTTCTAATTTTATTTTTGGTATCTGCAAAGCCAAAAAAGATTGGGATATGAAGTCTGTTGCGAAAAATATTATTGTAGACTTAAAAAAAGAAATTGGTGACGGACATGTGGTGGTCGGTATTTCTGGTGGCGTGGATTCGCTTGTTGCTGCCACTCTGCTCTATAAAGCAATAGGAAATCGTCTGCACGCAGTTTTTGTAGATACAGGCTTACTCCGCAAAGGGGAAGTGGAGAGCGTTTCCAAATCTCTTCGCTCACAGGGATTCAAAAACCTGCATGTTATTGATGCAAGTGACATGTTTTTATCGCGTTTGGTGGGGGTTATTGAACCAGAAGAAAAGCGCAAAATTATTGGACACTCGTTTGTAGAGGTTTTTGAAAAAGCGCTGACTGAAGAACTAAAGGCATATCCAATTGGCTACCTTGCGCAGGGGACTATTTATCCTGATCGTGTTGAGTCAGCCTCAACATCGAAACACTCATCCAAAATAAAAAGTCATCACAATCTCACACTACCCGAGCGAATGAAATTAAAAATAGTTGAGCCAGTGAAAGATCTGTATAAGGATGAGGTGCGTCGTGTTGGAGAAGAATTAGGATTGCCACATGCGCTCGTATGGCGCCACCCATTCCCAGGCCCAGGGCTTGCGATTCGTATTGTTGGTGAGATTACACCTGAACGCCTTGCGATTTTGCGTGAAGCAGACGCTGTGTTTACTGAAGAGCTAAAGCTGGCAGGGGAGTACGAGAAGATTTGGCAGTCATTCGCCGCATTATTGCCTCTCAAAGTAGTTGGCGTTATGGGTGATGCTCGCACGTATGAGTACATAATTGCGCTTCGCGCAGTTGACTCCATAGATGGAATGAGCGCTGACTGGCACAAGATGCCACACGAACTTTTGGAGAAAATCTCAAGTGCCATAGTTGGCAAAGTTCGTGGTGTAAATCGGATTTTGTACGATGTTACCCAGAAACCTCCTGCAACTATTGAGTACGAGTAGCTCACCTTTTCGGTTTTTCGGATACCATTTTTTCTTCTGATTTCGGTTTTATTTTTGCCTCTGGTGCACCACGGCCTTCGCCAATAAATGCTTGCCCGTCATTGTTGTACGGCCACGGAGCCGATTCTTTTTTGTTCATAGTGTTTTTAAGTGTTGGTAGTGCTCGTGCCCATGAGGGCGTTTTTCCCTTTCAGGAAGACCGCTTCGAAGTTGCGGACGGTTATAAGTGGTCGTAGGTCGTTGTCGCGCATTCCACTCCCACTTTGCACAAGGTCTGCCGTTATATCTGCAACACCAAATGCTGGGGCACCCTCTACTGAGCCATCCATATATTCAATTGATTTTGGAATTATATTTTTTGTAGCAAGGTAGTTTGCTACTATTTTTGGGAATGATGTTGCTATTGTTTTCCCATTTATGCCCTCCAGTGTTGTTATTGGTGAGTTTTTAGGAATTTGAATAACTAACGAAGATTCCGCACTACCTAATTTTGTGGCAATAAGGTCTTCTAACCCCATTTCAATTGCTTTGTCTTCTCCTACAATTCCAAAATCAGCTTGCCCTCTTTCGACTAATCTTGGTATGTCACTTTGTTTGAATAAACCGATTTTTAGATTAGGGGCTAAAATTGGCGAAATCACCACTCTCTTGTCTCGTTTTTTGGAGTCGATTTCTGGGACATCTATTCCGGCAGTTTCCAAGCAGGTAGATAATAATGCCCATGAAATTGCCGACAGTCTGCCGTCTTTCTGAATAGCAATGCGGAGATCTTCCTGCGTCTCTATTGCTTTGGAGAGAATATTGATTGCTTCTTTCATACGCTGTATGGCCATATAGGTCGCCACCCATTACCGTCGCAGTTCACGCAGGGCTTGCTGTCGTCATCCCACTTCTCGCATTTCACTACACGACGAACTCCCCTGCATATCTCGCAGGTCTTATTTGAGCCTCTACACAGAGGACAGATAATTGATTCTTCGCGTTCTTTTTCTATTATCACTTTTCTTTCGAGTCGCCTATAGAGACCAAATGCTCTCCACATGGCCTGTTTTGTTACACTGAGTTTCTCGTTCATATTTTTTTATTAGATTTGTATTTTTTATTCGTTTATTTTTCCCTTCTACTTTGTGTATGTATCACTGTAGTACTACAGTGATACATAGCGGAAAGCGTTCTTGTGTTCAACGATGAAGGTTCAGCCATTCACTAGCCTTCACGGAGAAGGTCCCAAGGATCTGCCTTACTGCTCTCTAATATTTTCCGCATCTCTCTGTCTTCCTCAGTGAACGCTCCAGGTGTGTTGCGTTTAATCAGAAAGTTTTTATCCTTGAGTCGCAGAGGTTTCTGTCTTCTACTTTTTCCATTTTCCATAATTGATGTAGTTAGCATAATAAAAAACCGCCTGTGGGGCGGTATGCATTTCATTTTTCTTTTCTTGCCTCTGATTTTTATCAGATTATTTTTTATGCAGTCGAGAAATGATGGTGCTGTATCCGCCCCGTCCATGGTGGAGCCAATGGGAAACACGACTCACTGTCGTAGTTGATGCACCTGTTTCGTCTGCTGCGTTGCGGTAGGAAACATCTTTGGTAAGGAGGCGAGCAATAGCAAAACGCTCAGCAAACGCTTCCAGCTCTGCCTTAGTGCAAAGGTCACGCATGAATGCAGAACACTCCTCACGATTTTTTAGTGAAAGAAAGGCAGTATATAAAGCCTCTAGGTTTTGCTTCGAACCTGAGGTTTTTGCAGAGGCTTTGTTTGTGGTGTTCACTCTATTCATGGTATGTATCACTGTAGTACTACAGTGATACATACTGTAGCAGAGAGATGTAGATGAAGTCAAGTTGGGCGGAAACGGGGCTAGGTTGGGGGCAGATGATGTCGAGCCGAAAGCAGATGTTGCCTTAAAGACCTTTTGTGTCTTGGGAAGATAGATTGCTATCGGCTTTCTATGGCTTTTATCAGTTGTGCAGTGAGTGCTGGAGCTACGGTGCTCCCAAAGGTTTGTGCCGCTACCGCAGTATCACCGTTAAGGTAGGTATCAATACCTACACCAGATTCTTTTTTGAAGTCCCGAATGATATAGGAAGTTGTAATTGCGCGTAAATCACGGGAAGCAGTGTCAGGCGCATCAGTTGCCGTTACGATAATGCCTATGAGAGAGCCAATGTCGTTCACTGCAGCACCTCCGGATGCCCCTTGCTGGGCAACAACGGAGCCTCCCAAAGAGAACAGATCGATAGTGTCTGTTTTGAAAGTAAATAATTCCTCGACACGCGTTATTGCCGAGCTGGCATAGAGATCCTTTTGTACCGTAATGCCTCCTAAAAATCCCGCAGGGTAGCCTGCGGCAATGAGTGTCTGCCCTTCCTCAGGTGGAGTAATAGATACCGAGAGAAATGAAAATGCTGTGGGCAGTATGATATTTGGATGCACTGTTCCTGTGATACGCAAGAATGCATAGTCGTGCTCCCCGTTTCCTGTTGGTTTTGATTGATTTATTTTTGATGCGTTATCAGCAATCCATGAAGGAGGAAGGAAAAGAAGCTCTGCTGTGTATTTTGGCTGAGCAGGGCTTCCTGTTCGAATAGTGCATTCTATAAATCCAGGACTCGGGTAGTCTTTAAGAAGAAGATATTGTCCAACATGAGAGTTTGTAATGATGGTGCCCCTTGGATCGATAATGACACCGCTAGCAGAAATAGAATTTAAAGGCCCTGCGTTTTTTGTTACGCAGATGATATTCACGATCGCTTCGCGCACCTTATTATTGAGTGCTATTTGATTTACGGACCCTTTTACAGGAGGGGTGGTAATAACTGCAACAGTTGTTTTTGGGGTAGTCGTTTGTTTCGGTGTGGTGGTAGTTAGTTTTTTTGCTGGACTAATTTCGCTGGCGCCACTCTCTGTCGCCTTTGTGTTGCCGTTGATGATATCGGCAAGAGTGCTGGTTGAGATAGCTCCGAATGAATTTTGTGGACTCGTTGTTGTGTTTTCTTGTGAAATTGAAACATGATCAGGGGAGGTCGATAACCCAGCTACTATGGCAAATGCGAGTCCTGCGAGTGCAAACAAGAGTGTACGAAGGAAAGCGAACATCTTGTTAGTTTACAGGTGCTAGGTGTCAGGTTCCAGCTTTTGGAGTCAATGCTTCTGGCTTTAAGCGCTTAGTTTTGATAGAGTTGAGCAACGCGGGATTAGTTTAATGGTAGAACATCAGTTTTCCAAACTGATAGCAAGGGTTCGATTCCCTTATCCCGCACCTTAATTAAAATGACCCGCTTTCTGCGGGTCATTTTAATTTACGGATAGCGGGATGAGTGAGCAAATGGCTTTGCTCACGTAGGGAATCGAAAAGCGCAGGCATATTTTTGTTTGCGTTTCGCAAGGCAAAAATGCCGAGCTGGGGTCGCGAGAAATTTCCGTCAGGAAATTTACTTGTGACCGATTCCCTTATCCCGCACCCATTTAAAAACCCCGCCATTAGGCGGGGTTTTTAAATGAAACTTTCTTCCTAAAAGTTACTTCACCGCATCCTTAAGACCCTTTGCTGCACGGAATTTTGGTACGCGCATAGAAGGAACCTTAATGCTCTCGCCAGTGCGAGGATTACGACCAGTTCTAGCTGGGCGCATCTTTGTTGAGAAGATACCCAATCCTGCGATTGATACCTCATCGCCTTTCTTAAGGGCAGCAATAATAGAATCAACTACGGTTTCAACAACAGCCTCAGACTGTGTCTTAGTACCGCCGAGCATATCGTGAACTTTTCCTGCGAGATCTGCTTTATTCATGAAATATAAACTAGTGGCTAATCGCCATTATTTTCTAAAGGGCGTTAAAACATTATATACATAGGCTTTTTTCATGCAATACCTAACGGGAAAGTTGACTTAGCCTTAGGGTAATGTATAAAAGATTGAACAGGGCAGTAAAAATTCAAAAAAATGGCACATTCAGTTGAAATAACACATGACCGTGGCGGGTACTTTCAAGCCCTAGAAGATGCATATAATTTTTGTGGGAGTGATCTCGACAAAGACGCAGGAATGAAGGGTGAAAGACGAGATGCTTGTGTTGAGGGGTTTTTGAAGGGGCGTGGTTTTTGATGTTTTTAATATACGAACAAAAAACGCCCATTTTAGGGCGTTTTTTGTTCGTATCGGTTGCTGTTCTAGTGCGCAAATTCTATGGTTCTCGTCTCTCTGATTACGTTAATTTTCACTTCACCAGGATAATGCATTTCATTTTCAACACGCATAGCGATATTGCGAGCTAAATCATGTGCCTGTAAGTCTGAAATTTCTTCTGGTTTTACGAAGATGCGCACCTCACGACCTGCTTGAATCGCATATGCTTTCTCAACTCCCGCAAATGATGTAGCGATCGCCTCAAGCTCCTGCAAGCGCTTGATGTAGTTCTCTACAGAGTCTCGGCGTGCGCCTGGGCGACCACCTGAGATTGAATCTGCCACCTGCACGATGAGGGATTCCATAGTCTCATAAGGGTATTCTTCGTGGTGTGCCTGCATTGCCTGAATGACACGCTTATCAACGCCAAATTTTTCGAGAATTCTTCGGCCAATCTCTACATGTGTACCTTGGACTGCATGGTCTACTGCTTTGCCTATGTCATGCAGGAGTGCTCCCGTCTTTGCAACCTTTACATCAAGTCCTAATTCTGTCGCCAGTACGCCTGCGATGTGCGCCATTTCAATCGAGTGCTGGAGAACATTTTGTCCATAGCTAGTGCGGAAGTACAAACGCCCAAGGATAGACATAAGACGAGGGTCAAGACCGTGAATACCACACTCATAGGCCGCCTGCTCAGCCTTCTCTTTCATTACTTTACCGATTTCTTCTTTTGCTTTTTCAACAGCGTCTTCAATGCGTGCAGGTTGTATGCGAGCATCAATGATGAGATTCTCAAGAGCAACACGCGCGATGTTTCTGCGCACTGGGTCGAAGCACGAGAGAGTAATGGCACCCGGTGTATCGTCAACAATCAAATCAACACCTGTTGCTCGCTCAAAGGCACGGATATTTCTTCCTTCTCTGCCGATGATTTTTCCCTTGATGTCATCTGATGGAATAGGAACCGAAGAGGTGAGTACATCAGAGTGTACTGAGTTGCCCATGCGGTGAATTGCGGTCGTCAAAATCTCCCGAGCTTTTGCATCGAGTCTCTCCTTGCCATCAATTTCGAGTTTTTGTACTCGAACCATCATGTCTTCCTCGTGATTTTTTTCTAAGCCCCTGAAGAGCTCTGCTCTCGCTTCTTCTTCGGTGAGCTTTGCCACATCTTGGAGAGATTTCTCACGGTCAAGAATGAGTTTGTCGGCACGCTCTTTGATTCGCTTCACTTCTTCTATTTGTGCCTTGATGCGATCGGCTTCTTTATCAATATCAAGCTGTCGTTTATCCAGATAGGTTTCTTTTTCTCCAATACGTTTTTCCTTAAGGAGCGCTGCTTCTTCTTTAAGGCGGAGTTCATCACGAAGTCCCGCTTCTAACTTACCGGATTCTTTTTCTCCTTCAGAGATAATTCTTTTTGCTTCTTCTCTTGCCTCAAGCAACCGTTGCTTGATTTGAAGTTCTACTGAACCTTTTTGCCCAAGAGCAACAAGTAAGCGAAGTGCATATCCTGCACCAATGCCAATAAGACCCGTGAGGGCGAGGACGATGAGGAGTGTGGTTGTAGACATAGGTCACGCGCGGCGTGCCGATGTATACAAAAATAGTTCAAACTTAAACGAAGTGTACGTCGTCGGATCGAGTACTGAAAATTCTGGCTAAAATAACACTGTTCGTCATGTATCTGCTCTGTTTTTGCATTATCGGTCGTTATCGCTACTATTCAAATTTGATCATAAAAGGGACTTTCTTAGTGTATCAGATGAGGAGTGTCTTAAGCAATAAATAATTGTGTTTAGTGCATTTTGCTGTATTCTAGCCATTATGAAAATGGAAGCTACCCCGAGAGAGGTTCCGCCATCTGGGGTCGATATGGCTCCAGTGCACCGTGCACTACTTCAGACTGGTCGTAATGCGTATAGTCTTGGTGACAAAGGGCGCCTTGAGAGCGTCAAAGGATTGATGCGCTTTTTTGGGTTTCAGATCCCAATTTGAGGTTTTCTTTGGACTTAACCGCCTAGTCTTTCGAGCCTCTCTTGTAGATATCGTCAATGATGCCGTATTTCTTGGCTTCATCTGAGGTCATCCAATAGTCACGCTCAGCATCAGCTTCAACTTGTGCGAAGGTTTTGCCAGTATTCTTTGCGAGAATTTTATTGAGATTCTCTTTGGTGCGGAGGATGTGCTTTGCAGCGATTGCAATATCTGTTGCTTGTCCTTCTACGCCACCCATAACCTGGTGAATCATTACTTCTGAGTTTGGAAGGGTGAAGCGCTTGCCTTTTTTACCCGCCGAAAGAATGACAGCGGCAGCAGAAGCAGCAATACCAACGCACACCGTTGCGATGTCAGGCTTTACGTAGTTCATGGTGTCCAAGATTGCCAAGCCTGCAGATACTGAGCCACCCGGAGAGTTTATATAAAGGAACACATCTTTTTTTGGATCTTCCGCTTCAAGGAAAAGAAGTTGAGCAATAACAAGGTTCGCAGTGTAGTCATCAATCGGACCTCCCAAGAAAACAATGCGCTCTTTTAGAAGGCGCGAGTAGATGTCATACGCACGTTCACCGAGAGCGGTTTTTTCAATGACCATTGGGATGACACTGTTTGAAGGGGCTTGTGTTTTTTTGTTCGTCATAGTGTCTTCACTATACTCCAGCTTCACTTTTCACGCCAAGTCCAGATTGTTTGTCGAGTCGTTTTGCTTCCGCCCACGCCAGCTCAAAAATTTTTTTCATGGCGTCAGCAATCTCTGCACTCTCTATGATGATGCCGAGTTTTTCTCGCCATGAAGCAATCATTACTTTGTTGTCATATACATTGATTGCGGGATGAAAGCCAAATTGATCGGCCGGAACAAACACTGATTCACGATATTCTTCGGGGTCTTTTTTTGCCCGCTCTATTCCCATTGAGGTCTGCGGGAATATCGCGCGCATAAATAATTTTCTCTTCGCGCGTCGTCGGTAGTATTCTGGAAAGTATCCTTTTATGACGGAATGCTGATCTTCAATAGAGGAGAAAGCGATTATATTGTCCGACTCTGCCTTTAAACTATCTTCAAAAACATACCGCAAGCCTTCGATTCCTTCATAAAACTTAATTTGAGGTCGAGTTGCAGATTTTTGTATTAGCTTAAGCTCAGATGCAAATTCCTTAGCTTTCTCAGCGGCTCGGGTAGATTCTTCAGCTTGCTTCTCTAGGTATGTTGCAAGTTTATCGGGAGACTCTGCGTAGTATTCTTGCTTCGGTTTTTTCCCTGACATGCTCGCGAGCCCTTTATTGATGAGTGAATCAAGGATTACATAGGTAGTGGCTCGATTAACATTTGCCTTACGCGATGTCTGCGCAACGGTACCTCTATCAATAGTTAGGAGGGCGATATACACAGAGGCTTCTTTCTCTGAGAGGCCAAAGGAAATCAATTTTCCGGTGAGATTATCGACTGGTTTTTTCATATTTCCATTATATTCTTATTACTCAAATTGTGTCAATAAAAATTAACAGAAAAATGTGAATATCGAATCAATCATATTTTAAATATGTATTTCAAATATATATTGAAAATATAGATTGACAAAAAAAGATTGCTCAATATACTAGCCACATATGAAGCGAGAAGCATTATCCACGCATGTAGCAGAACAGCCTATACCGTTTCCTCTAAGGTGGTGGTGTAGTCGATGCAGAGACTGGCATCGGCTCAGATGTCCAAGGACATCTTTATAGCGTTAGCTCTTAGGAGTTTCCGTAGGTTTTTCTTCGGATGATTCTACGATATCGATTGGTTCTTTTGAAATTGAGCGGGCACCAAGGAGTTCCCAGACTTTTTCACGCATGACGGTTGCACGGACATACTGATGTGCGCGGTCGTGTTCCACGCCTTGCTCAATGAGTGCGTGTGCAAGTCGTTCTTCATCTTTTGAGTCAGCTTCTATTTTTTCTGCACGAGCTATCTCACCGAAAATAAGATCGAGAGCAACACGCTTTTCTGCAGGAACTTGGAGTTCTGCACGAACGGTGTCTTCAGTCTTGCCGATGCGCTTCAAGTAGTCATTGAAGGGAACGCCTTGCGCTGCAACATCGCGTTTCGTTGCGTCCAAGAGCGCTCCTGCTTCTTCGCCGATTATGAGTTTAGGGATAGCGCATGATGCTTTTTCAATCAATGCTTCCGCTATAGCACCTCGCTTTTTTTGAAGTTCGCGCTCTTTCACGGCACGCACCGATTCTTCTTTGAGGAAGTGCTCAACAGCGAGCGAATTTTCAAAGCCAAGCTTCTTTGCCTCGTCGTCAGAGAGAATGGTGGTTGCGTCTCCCGTGGACTGGGTCATTTGCCTTGCTTGCATGCGAAGTGCCTGAAGGGCTGCTTCTTGTTCCTTTTCTTCATCGAGGGCAGGGAGTTTGGCAGATGCTTTTTTTGCAACATCTTTGAAGTTCTCAATTGAACAACTTGGCGCAACGATAGCAACGATTTCAAAGGGAACATCAGTATCTATGTCAGAAGCACCTAAGGTTGCGGCAACGGGCATGATTGGCATAACCGCATGTTCTTTTAGTAATTCTTCCACTTTTGATTTCAGTGCATCTTCCGCGGCTTCCCTCCAGAGGGCTTTTTCTCCTACATGCTCGCGCACCTTTTCAATTGGCGCTGTACCTTTGCGGAAGCCTGGCAATGTTATTTCACGATGAATAGCCGTCAAAGTTCTCTCCTTCGTTTGTATGACGAGGTCTTTTGGAATAGTGCCTGAAATTGAAACTTCAGCATTTGGGCGAGTGTCTTTTTTTGTTTGCATAAGTGTCTATCCTAACGCATCGTCATGGTAAAGCAAAAGCCCGCCCTCAATCCTTGAGGGCGGGCTTTTGGCGAAGTGATTAGTTATTACTGAGCACTTGCGCCTCCATTTACCGTAGCAGCAGAGCTTTCAATGCCTGAAAAATCAGTGGCATTGATGTCAGCTTCAATGCTGTCTAATTCATCTGATGAGCTCTGACTTAAAGCAGCTTGCACATCAGGATCGTTAGATGTTTGAAGTTCTTCAACGGTGCCGGCTGGTGCATCAACTGATAGTTTTTCAAGACTCTGATTCAAGAAGTACCAAGCTCCTGCTGCAAGGATGCTCACGATAATCACAATGACGGCAATTGGACCAATAGCCATAGTACTTTTCTTCGGCATTTCGGTTGATGATGTCGAGGTTGGGGGAGGAGTTTGAGTAGCTTCGTTTGTGTCCATATTTTTATTTTAGTTTTTAAAAAGAATTTATATTCTTGGCGTTGTGGTTGCGTTTTGGCGGATAGCACGAGCTGCTACACCGAGCTTCTTAACTGCGCTTTCAATTGCTTCACGCGCTTTCTTTATATGCATCTGCGCACTATCTGTAGTGGTGCGGATAGGGGCGAGACTTGCTGATACAGCTGCCATGTTGGATGCGTTCAATATACTTACCGCTGCCGCTTGTATGGTTGAAAGATCTTGTTTTGCAGCTGCGATTTCAGTTTTTGCAATTGCTATGTCAGTCCGTGCGTCAGTGGTGTTTCCGCCTGCCTGATCTATTTTTGTGGCACGCGATTCAATACGTACAATGATTTCTTCCAGTCGATGAATGACAGCAAGGAGTCTTTCTGCAAGGCGTTTCATTTCCTCTTTGATTCTTTGTTCGTTGCGTTCGCGTGTAGTAGTGCTCATATTCCCAGGTCGAGTTGTAGAGGCAATTCCAGGGCGTACTACTGGGCGAGTACTTGAACCAGCACGATCATCCATGCGATCACGAATTGGTGTTGTTGAAGCGCGTGGTGGCATTGGACGAGGAGGTACTCCTACAGTTGTTGAGCCATGACCTCCAACTAGAATAGGTCGATCTGGCTGGTGTCCTGGTCTTACTGGGTCGGTATAACCAGCTCTAGGGTCTGTCTTTTGGTTATTGTTCCCGAGATTATCAAGATATGCTTTTGCAGAAGGTATTTTTGGTAACACCCTTGCGCCCGTTTCTTCCGCCGATGCAACGGTTGCAGAGCTGGCGATGAGCACTACTGCAATGAGTGCGAGTGCGTTATATGTCCATGTGCGTTTCATAGTGGTTCAATGGTTAGTTTTTACAATAACAACCATCCAAATACCTATTTAGATGTTTCTATACATTATATAGCTCGTGGCAGTGTTGGGAAGCTAAAAAGCAAAATCCCCGCTTTTCTCTAGAGAAAAGCGGGGATTTTGAGGCTATGCGGGGAACTTTTCTTTGTAGAGTCCCAAGGATTTTGCAAATGCTTCCTTCGCCTCTTTTGCTCCTTTGAACCCTTGGATATCAACAACATTTTCTTTTCCTTTGAGCTGTTTGTATGTCTCGAAAAAGTGTTGGATTTCTTTGATGGTGTGCTTGTTTACATCAGCAAGGTCTTTCACCTCGTCCCAGCGCTTATCTTTCACAGGCACTCCGAGTACTTTGAAATCTGATTCGCCATCGTCAATCATTTCCATGACTGCTACAGGACGTACTTTTACAAGAATGCCGGGGTGAATAGGAAAGGTAGAAAGCACCATAACATCGAGTGCGTCGCCATCATCCCAGAGTGTCTTTGGTACAAAACCGTAGTCAACTGGATATGGGGCGGATGAGTAGTTCGCTCGATCAAGTTTAATGAGTCCTGTTTCTTTATCGATCTCGTATTTATTGTGTGAACCCTTAGGAATTTCAATAATGACATTTATCTCGTCTGCAGTACCTGGGTCTATGTCGTGCCAAAGATTCATAAATTAGGTTTTAGTGATTAGGGTATAGAGTTTAGTGTATCAAGAATTACGCGTCAGCTTTTTCTACTGATTGCTCAATGGGAGCTTCTTCGATTGCTTCGGTTTCTGCCTCACCAACCTCTTTATCTTCAGGAGAAGAGAGTTCTTCTGCTGATAGTCCGACTGCGCCACCTTCATTTTCGCTCACCGCTACTGCTGTTCCGCCAACAGGGCGGATGTCGATTGACCAGCCAGTTAGTTTGGCGGCGAGGCGTACATTTTGACCACCGCGACCAATAGCAAGAGATTGCTGGTCTTCTGATACCTCGGCAACTGCACGGTGTGTTTCTTCATCAAGTTCAATTGAAAGAATTTGAGCAGGGGAGAGTGCGTCTTCAATAAATTGCTTTATTTCTTCTGACCATTCGATGATATCGATGCGTTCACCTCCGAGTTCACTCATGACTGTTGAAACACGAACACCTCTCTGACCTACAAGTGCACCCACTGGGTCGATGCGTGAATCAGTTGCGTGTACGGCAACTTTTGAGCGACCACCAGCTTCACGAGCAATTGCTTTTATAACAACGGCGCCACTTGCGATTTCAGGTACTTCAAGTTCAAAAAGTTTTTCCAAGAATTTTGGATGTGCTCGGGACAAACGCAAGAATACTCCACGCACCCCTTCTTCAACTGAGAAGAGGTATGCGCGAACACGCTCACCCGCACGGTAACGCTCACCGGGGATTTGCTCGTGGTATGGCATGATGCCCGTTGCACGACCCAAGTCGACATACAGGTTTCCACGCTCAATGCGTTGCACGATGCCGTGAACGATATCGCCTTCTTTTCCGCCGTATTCTTCAACAACTGAAGCTCGTTCTGCTTCACGAATTTTCTGCATGATGACTTGCTTCGCGGTTTGTGCGGCAATGCGTCCGAAGTCAGTCTTTTTTTCTAGAGGAAATATGAGTTCGTCACCCACAGCAACATCTCTTTTAATTCTCTTTGCATCTTCAAGGAAAAGGAAACGCTCTTCGTTGTAGTGAGGACGATCGTCGCCTTCTTCTACGGGCGATTCGTCGCCGTCCATACGAACCTCTTCAGGTGCGACAACCATTTTTACTTGGTAGAAATCAACACCACCCGTTGAAATATCAAAATGTGCGCGAACTATTTGGTCACGCTTTCCGTACTCACGCTTATAGGCAGTTGCAACAGCACCTTCAATGGCTTCTATCATTTTGTCACGAGGGATACCTCGCTCTTCAGAGAGTTGTTCGATGACGAGGTTTATTGTTTTTAGGTCAAACATGTTAGTTAAGGACTAGTGTTTAGGGGTAAGAAAGCGTCAATCTTCCAAAAAAAGAGGCCCGCTACGCGGACCCATGGAGGGAAACTGACTTCAAAAGTATAGCGCGGGGAGGTGTCGCTGTCAATTACATCAAAAAAGACACCTTGAGTGTCTTTTTTGATGTAACAGAGCCAAAGGTCTCTAATAACGGTCTCGAGGTCGGGTAACCATCCGCCAAAGTTTTCCAGCCCAGGTCAGTGAAAGCCAAGCTGCAACATCGAATGCAATAACTTCTTTGTGAGTTACAATCCCATCAAACCCATCTCTCAACAGCTCTGCATTTGCTCCAATAATATCTCCGAGGTATGGCACCAATGAAACATTCTGAGCTTCAGGAGCTTTACTTCCAAGCGTAGATGGAAGATGTGTAAGTGTAGGAATGTCTCCTGTGTGTAAATTTCGTTCGGGATTTGTTCTTCGTACGGTGCGCGCAACTTGCGGTCTTTCGAATCTGAATCCTTCACCAACAGTAATGTCAGTCATATATATAATTTCTTTGTATTTCTAATCCGCGCAGGGTACTACACTTAAATCACTCTGTCAAGTACTCCCCCTTAGGCATTTTTAATGCCACTTTCTGGTATTTTTTCCGCCATCTTTTAATTTTTTCTTCTTGATATTTCATTTCTAATTTTATTTTTAATATTTCGCCCTCCTACCGCCTGTCTCGTTTCAGCTCAACATCGGCGGTCCCCGAAACGGGATCGGAGGAAAATTGAAGCAATTCAATTTTCCTCCACTAAACCCTATTCACTAAACGCTCAACCCTGCTCTGCGATGTTATTCTTACCAAAGAATGATTGTTCCTGACGCACAATTAAAGACATTCATAATTGATTCTGGCTTAGTATCTCGTAAGGATTTTGAAGCTGCAGAGCGAGATGCAAAAGACACAGGGCAACCGTTGAGTGACGCCCTCGTCTCGGGAGGAGTCTTGGGTGAAGACGAACTTCGTCGTATGCAGGCGCACATACTCGGCATTCCTTTTATATCTCTTGCTGGCATAAAGATAGATTTTGAAGTTCTCTCGCTTATCCCTGAACCTATTGCCCGCAAGCATAATGTCATTGCTTACAAAAAAACTGCGGATGCATTGGAAGTTGCCATGCTCTATACCGGCGACTTAGAGCCACTTAATTTCATAAAAAAGAAAATTGGCTTAAAGATTTTGCCTCGACTTACTGACACGGCATCTCTGAAAAGTGCACTGCTGCAGTATCAAAAATCCCTCAAGGAGGAGTTTGGCAATATTATTCAGGGCGCGTCACTTTCAATAGAAGATAATCCCTCCTTAGATACTGCTGGGTTAAAAAAACTTGCTGATGATCTGCCTGTTATAAAGGTGGTTGATACGCTTCTTCGACACGCAATTGTTCAGGGTGCATCTGACATACACATTGAACCTTTGGAAGAAATGCTTCTAGTTCGTTATCGCATTGACGGGATACTCCATGACGCAATGGAGTTGCCAAAAAATATTTCAGCAGGAGTAACAGCACGTATTAAGGTTTTGGCCAATTTAAAACTTGATGAGAAACGTCTTCCGCAAGATGGGCGTTTTAAAATGGAAGCAGATAGAGAGCGAGTGTCCTTGCGTGTATCGGTGATGCCAACGTATTTTGGAGAAAAGACTGTGATGCGGTTACTTAGAGAAGGTGGTGGAGGTTTTACTCTCGAATCATTAGGTTTCCATGGTGTTGCACTAGAGCGGATACATTCAGCCTCTAAGCAGTCGACAGGAATGATTTTGATGACGGGACCAACTGGCAGTGGAAAGACGACGACTCTCTATACGATTTTGGATATTCTAAACACTCCTGATGTAAATATTTCTACCATTGAAGATCCTATCGAATATCAAATGCCTCGTGTAAACCAGACACAAGTGAGAGCCGACATTGGATTTACTTTCGCATCGGGACTCCGCTCACTTGTGCGTCAAGATCCCGACATAATAATGGTAGGAGAAATTCGCGACACTGAAACAGCATCGCTCGCCATTAATGCAGCACTCACTGGACACCTCGTCCTTTCAACTTTGCACACTAACTCAGCTGCAGCGACTATCCCTCGGCTCATGGACATGGAAGCCGAGCCGTTTCTTCTCGTATCAACACTCCGTGTCATCGTTGGGCAGAGACTTGTTCGTCGTCTGGCATCGGACCGTACTGAATATATTCTTTCTGAAGAGGAAATTGCACAATTAAAATCTGCTGTAGATATTGATAGGGTGCTTGCTGTTTTGAAAGAAGAAAAACTCATTCCTAAAGAGGCAACTATTAAAGAAATTCCATTCTTTAAACCAAAAGAAAATGGCGTCTCCCCTGATGGATATTCGGGACGTATCGGTATACACGAAGTATTGCCAGTGACGCATGAAGTACGAGAGCTTATTCTCAAGCGAGTTTCGGCCGATGACATCGAGCTACAAGCAAAGCGCGAAGGTATGCTTACAATGGTTGAGGATGGTATTTTCAAGGCAGTTACCGGAGTTACAACCATTGAAGAAGTTCTCCGAGTTATATCTGAATAACTTAGGTACACATGGTGTACCAATTAGCACACTAAGAATTATTTTTTGACGTTATACTGAAAAAGTGAAATTCAAAGTTACAGCGATCACTCAGACTGGTGAAACGTATTCCGATATCGTTGACGGAGTTGATCGTTTTGCGGTGCACCACGATATACGCGAGAGAGGTGACCGAGTACTGGAACTCAAAGAGGTGCGCGCGAACAACTTATTTTCACTCGACGCTATTCTAGAAATTTTTCACACTGTTTCACTTGATGAAAAAGTAATTCTCACACGCAATCTTGCCACAATGGTTGAAGCGGGTTTAACTATTTCTCGCTCACTTGAGGTGGCAAAGAGGCAAACACGCAATACCCACTTGCAAGAAGTTTTGATCGAAATAATTACCAGTGTAAAGAAAGGAGAGTCTTTCTCTACCGCTCTTTCTGCATTTCCTAAAATGTTTACCTCCCTTTTGGTTTCCATGGTGCGCGCTGGAGAAGAATCGGGGAAATTGACCGAGTCATTGCGCGTCGCATCTATTCAAATGGAACGCGCATCTAATTTGCAGAAAAAAATTAAAAGCGCACTTATTTACCCGAGCATTGTTTTGAGTGCAATGGTTTGTATTGGTATACTGATGTTGATATATGTTGTTCCTACATTGTCAGGAACTTTTAGAGAGTTACATGCATCTCTACCCCCCACAACTCAATTCATAATTAGTGCCAGTGATTTTTTGATTCACAACACAGTGATTGCACTAGTGTTATTAGGGATTTTTATCTTTGTATTGCTTTCGGTGGTTCGATCAGCGAAGGGAAAAATTTTCTTGGACTGGTTTCTTTTAAAGGTTCCTATCATCGGTGGACTGATCGTTGAAGTGAATGTTGCTCGTGCGACCCGCACACTCGCTTCATTGTTTTCATCGGGAGTCGATATGGTTTTGTCGGTCAAGATTACCCATGATGTGCTCGAGAATAGTCAGTATAAAAAGGTTTTTGTTGAAGCTGAGAAAAGTCTTACCGAAGGGTCGCCCCTCTCACTATCTCTCGCAAAACATCCTACTCTTTTCCCACCGTTGGTTGCTGAGATTGTTGCTGTGGGCGAAGAAACAGGGCGCTTGTCGAGCCTTCTTAAGGAAACCGCAGAATTTTATGAAGAATCGGTTGAGCGAAAAACAAAAGACCTCTCTACAGTTATTGAGCCATTTCTCATGGTTATTATTGGCGCTATGGTTGGTTTTTTTGCGATTTCGATGATTGCTCCTATCTACTCGCTGTCGAGTCATATTTAAATGAGGTGTCAGCTTTCAGCTTTCAGCTTTCAGGGAATGCGGAAGAAGATTTCGCGAGGGATGACACTTATCGAGGTAGTTGTTGCAGTCTCTTTGATGCTTATAATTTTCTTGGGGTTTTTTGGTGCGTATGCTGCATCCGCTACATTAGTGCAAAGTATCGCGTCGCGGACAAATGCGAGTGCGCTTATTGCAGGCACTATCGAATATGCGAGAGGGCTTCCCTATGTGAGCGTCGGGGTTGTTGGCGGTGCCCCCCCGGGAGTTTTGGTGTCCACTGAATCACGAGTTGTTAATAATATTCTGTACACGCTTCGAACAGTGGTGACATATAAGGATGATCCAGCGAATGGCGCAGGTGCGGGCGATTATAAGGTAGTAAAAGTTGAGGCAAGTTGGAATATACGCGGATTTTCACACAGCATGTCTGCGGTTACCTATGTTGCACCATAAAAACAACACAGAGCGAGCATGACCCCGTTGTGAATTTTTGCCATAGAATAAGGAAAGGCTCAGTACTTTGAGATGACACATATGATCAAGAAACATTCACAATCACGCATTCTGCTCGCAAGGCGAGCATGGCAAAAATCTACAACAGGGATGAGTTTGATAGAGGTTTTGGTGACCCTCGCGGTCGTTTCATTGATTATGGTGAGTGCATCAAATTCGGTATTGGCGCTCTACAAAACAAACAACACAGGGACTCGCGCCCTAACGCAAATTAGCAGCGCTCGGTCTGCGCTCACGGCATTGATGACGGACTTGCGGAGCGTGGCGTATGGCAATGGCGGTTCGTATCCAATTGTGTCGATGTCTGCTTCGTCATTAACTTTTTTTAGTAACATTCCAAACAGCACTGGAGCTACGCGTTTTCAATATCAAATTAATGGAACAACACTTTCTCGGAGCCAAGTGAGCGCAGGTACTCCGCCAACATACAGTGGTGTTCCAGTGAGTGAGTCGCTAGTCACATACATACGGAGCGGCGCTGGCTCTGCGGCACTTTTCCGCTATTACGATCGCAACGGTATTGAAGTTACTGATATGAATCGAGTAACTGATGTAGCGTCAATACTGGTTTCTATTGATGTACTTGCTCCGGGAATGAGTACACCGTTTATACTTACTGCCACTACCACGCTTCGTAATTTAAAAACACCATGAAGAAGGTTCCAGGTTCCTACTCCAAAAGTGCGGGAGGGTTTATGACCGTTTTTGTACTTATTGCTTCTGCCGTTTTTTTCTTTCTGCTCTCTGATTTTATGAGTGCGCTCACACTTGAGAGAACTAAGGAGCGCTTTGGGTCCGAGACTGACAAAGCATTCAGTATTTCTGAGGCAGGCCTTGAATACTATCGATGGCATTTCGCAGAATTTCCTGCCGATGTACAAGATGGTACTGGTTCGTCGGGGCCATATGTACATGCGGTTTTGGATCCAGAAAGCGGAGCTACTGTCGGGAATTTTTCTCTCGCTATCTCAGGCATTACTTCCTGCGGGGTGCTCACCTCTGCAACCGTACGTTCGACTGGTTGGGCATTAGAAAATGCGTCACACACAAAAACACTTATTGCTCAGTATGGGACGGAGACGTTGGCGGCATCAACAAGTCCAGCAAAGTCTGATGGGGCAGTGATTAATACCACCCTCACAAACTTAAAAACATATGCACAAACATCGGGGGTATATCTTGCGCCTGCATCGGGTGGAGCATATGGATACAAAATTGTTTTCAAGTCGAACGGGACATTTGATGCGAGTCCGGTGACTGCAGTTACTGAGATAATGGGATATTCAGATGATGAAGGTTGGGAGGAAGAAAACACAATAATTACTTCAATTGGCGCCACCATAAATTACGCCATACCTGCAGGATGTCCCGTTGTCTTTGTAGAAGATTCTGTTTGGCTTGAGGGGGTCGTGTCTGGAAAGGTTACATTCGCCGCTGCAAATATGGCGAGCCCCAGTATTAAGCCAGACATTATTATTACTGGAAATATTACCTATGCGCATGCATATGATGATGGGTTGACTGCAATTGCTGAGCGATCAGTATTGATTTCACTCCAATCACCCGATGTGTTGCAGATGAATGGTGTTTTCGTGGCAGGCACTGGCCATTTTGGGCGACATCGCTATGATTCCTCGGGTACGCACGCTGTTCCTACTGGCCTGCAGTCATATGTACTTCGTTCCACGCTAAATACCTTCGGTACATTTGCATCGCCTGGTACTGTTGAAACAAAATGGACATCCTCTGGCGCGTTTATTTCGGGCTATAGCACTCGGACAGATGTCCACGATGCTCTCTTGGCACAACTGCCACCACCATTCACTCCAGCAATAGCCAGTGGATTTCGTATTATTGATTGGCGTACGCAGGACTAGCTACTAGTAGGGGTTAGGGTTTAGAGATTAGCGTTTAGGGAAAATTCCAATTCAAAGCTCTTTCCTAAACCCTTCTCAAACATGTTACGATTTCTCAATGAAGAAATTGATTGTGGGGAATTGGAAACTCTATGTGAGTACTCCTGCCGAAGGGAAAAAGCTTATTCGGGACATTGATAAAAAATTGCCACGTGGACTGAAAGTAGAAGTGGCTCTTTGCCCTCAGGTGTCGCTCGCGCCACTTTTGAAGAGTAGTTACGGCGGAAAGCGTATAGCCTTTGGTACTCAGGATGTTTTTTTCGAAGAGGGCGGGGCTCACACGGGGCAGACTTCACCGAAGGCTCTCGTTTCGTCGGGAATTAAATATGTGATTATTGGGCATGCTGAGCGACGTCGAGAGGGAGATACCGACGACATTGTTGCAAAGAAAGCGATCACTGCAATTAAGGCAAAATTACATCCCGTTATTTGTGTTGGGGAGCCTACGCGAGACACTGAAGGTGCGTATCTCACCTACTTAACTAACAACGTAGTGTCTTCACTCTCGCGTATTAATGCAGTAGACGCTTCGAAATTTACGATAGCGTATGATCCACTTTGGGCGATTGGTGCCACGGAGGCTCCATCTCCTCGTATTGTTGCAGAGGCAGTGATGTTTATCCGCAAGACCATCGCAGATATGTGGGGACGAGAGAGCGCGCTTAAGGTGCGCATCATCTATGGGGGATCAGTCAATGCAGAAAGTGCCGCATTGTTTGCGGCAACTCCCGGCATACAAGGACTTCTTCCTGGGCGTGCAAGTGTTAATGCTGAAGAATTTACAAATATTGTTCGCGCATTTCAAAAATAATTATTACTCACATGCGTTCCATTGAAGAATGTACTGATTTAAAGGGTGCGCGCGTATTACTCCGAGCATCTCTGAATGCTCCGATTGTGAATGGCGTAGTTTCTGATGGTATTCGTATTGATAGAGCACTCCGAACAATTAATTTTCTTATTGCAAAAGGTGCGCGTATCGTACTCGCAAGTCACATGAGTGACTCCGCTGGTTCATTATTCCCGGTTTATGAATATTTAAAAGAAAAAGTTTCTCTTACTTTTGTTAATGATATTGTGGGAAACATTGCGCAAGACGCCGTGGGGTCACTCAAGGATGGGGAGATAGTTCTTCTCGAAAATCTCCGTCGTAATGCTGGAGATAAAACAAATGATCCCGCGTTTGCCAAGAGTCTTGCATCCCTCGCTGATATTTTTGTAAATGATGATTTTCCCGTATCGCATCGTTCGCATGCTTCTGTTGTCGGTGTGGCAGAACTTTTACCAGCATACGCAGGTTTGCAGTTTCTCGATGAAGTTGCAGGCCTTACGCCCGCACTCACCCCTAACAGCCCATCGCTTGCAATAGTTGGTGGTGCGAAACTTGCCACGAAGGTTGCATTAATAGAGACATTGCTTAAAAAATATGACTCCGTGTTTGTTGGTGGGGCTATTGCCAATGATTTTTTCAAAGCAAAAGGATACGAAGTGGGATTGTCTCTTGTGTCGGGAAATGATACCGCCAAGACCATGCTTGGTAATTCAAAAATAATTCTTCCGGAGTTCGTCACAGTAGAAGGGCCCAATGGACGACGAGACATCCTTGCGAGCGAGGTTGGGGCAGACGAAGCTATTTTAGATATTGCCCCCGCATCTGTTCAAGCACTCCAACCTATTATTAATGCATCACATTCAATACTGTGGAATGGTCCGATGGGAAATTTTGAAAAAGGATTTACCGCAGGAACGGACGCACTTGCCGCTGCCATTGCTGGGTCATCTGCAGAATCTATCGTTGGTGGAGGAGATACGCTTTCATCAATTCAAAACCTCGGACTCATGGACAAGTTCACCTTCGTTTCAACCGCAGGTGGTGCGATGTTGGATTTTCTTGCAAACGGAACACTGCCTGGGATTGAAGCGATTGAGAAAAATTCTTAGTTTAAAATACTCCGTATTTTCTCCGCAACAATTTTCGCTTCGCCTTCTTTGTATTCAGTTCCTACCCATGGCTTGTGGAAGTCACCTTCAATGCGGGGAATGATGTGTATGTGTGCGTGGAAGACGAGCTGGTGTGCAGCAGGTTCGTTATTCATTGCGAGGTTAATGCCATCTGCTCCGACAGCTTCTTTTATTTTAGGTCCAAGATAGTGCACAGTTTTCATTACTTCCAGCCAAACACCGATCGGCATGTCCAGCATGTTTCTGTAGTGAGTTTTTGGAACCACAAGTGTGTGGCCTGCATTGTTGGGACGAATATCAAGAAATGCGAACGTGTGTTCATTTTCAAATATAATTTCCGCAGGAATTTCTCTCGCAACGATTCTACAGAAAAGACAATCGGTTTCCATATGTGAAAATGGTATCATGCCCTGAATGCAGATACTCCACCCATTAGTCGAGCGAATTTTAGAGAACAGGAAGATTACAGACAAAGAATTGTTTTTGAATCCTCTCTACGATGCTCGTCATGACCCGTTTCTTTTGAAGGGAATGGATGTCGCGGTAGCTCGCATTCTTGACGCAATAAAAAAGAAAGAAAAGATTTGTGTTTGGCATGACTACGATTGCGATGGTATTCCAGGAGGAGCACTCCTCTTTGATTTTTTTCGTCGCATTGGATATGAAATAGAAACATATGTACCCGAGCGGAGCGAAGGATATGGTTTGAATGTTCCCGGCATTGATTCTCTGAAAGAAAAAGGAATCTCTCTCATCATCACTGTTGATTGTGGAATCACTGATGTTAGAGAGGTGGCTCATGCAAGCGCTGTTGGAATTGAAACAATTGTCACTGACCACCATCTTCCACAGGCAACACTTCCACCGGCACTTGCAGTTATCAATGCACACCAAGCAGACGACGTGTATCCATTCAAGGGACTTTGTGGCACGGGAGTTGCATTTAAGTTAGTTGAGGCTTTGATTCAAAAAGGTTCGTTTGATATTCAGGAAGGCTCGGAGAAATGGCTTTTGGATTTAGTCGCTGTTGCAACGGTTGCGGACATGGTTCCACTAACCGGAGAAAATAGAACACTCGTAAAATTTGGACTTACGGTTTTGAGAAAAGGCAGGCGTCCTGGACTCAAAGCGCTTCTTGAAGCTGAACGAATACCCCTGATGACCGCTCTAGAAGATGACATAGCTTTTTCTATCGCACCAAAAATAAATGCAGCATCGCGCATGAAAAGTCCCAAGCTTTCTTTTGAACTGTTAACCACTGAATCAGATTCGCGAGCGCGCGAAATTGCCAAAGAGTTGGTGCAGTTAAATCAGGAACGAAAAATTGAAGGAATGCGTGTGGCGAAAGATGTAAAGAAGCGCATGGAAATGACACCCACATCGGACTCCGTGATTGTGATGGGGAGTCAGTCGTGGAGGCCGTCACTTTTAGGAATTGCTGCAACGAGTGTTGTTGAAACGTATCAACGAACAGTGTGTTTGTGGGGAATGGATGGAGGATTAATTAAAGGCTCATGCAGGTCAAATGGCACGGTGAACATTGTTTCTTTAATGGTGGAAGCCAAAGACGCATTTTTGGATTTTGGCGGACATGAACTTGCGGGCGGTTTTTCTGTCTCGCCTGAAAAAATTCATGATCTACCATTAAAGCTTCAACAAGCGCTTGAACTAATTACAGCAAGAGGGGGTGAGGAGATAGATTCGGGTGGCAGGAATAAAGGAATAGTGGAAAGCTCGCTCACCCTTGCCGAAGTAAATGATGTTGCGTTCGATGCACTCCGCTCACTTGGCCCATTCGGGATGGAGAACCCCAAACCATTTTTTCGGTTTCACGATGTTTCAATTATTGGAATTAATTATTTTGGTAAAGCAAAGGATCACCTCCGACTTACTCTCGCTGATGATTCAGGTAGGAAGGCCGATGCGATAGTCTTTTTCGTTCCACGCTCTCTATTTAAGGAGAAACTGGGTCTTCTTTCAGTTGGTGATGTTTGCACCATTGAAGCCTCTGTGGAACGCTCTTACTTTGCAGGTAGGAAGGAGCTCAGATTGCGGGTAGAGAATGTGATTGTCTAGCGTAAGGTGTCTGCAGAAATTTTGATTGAGGTATACGATACAATACCCAAATGTCGCACATAATTATTTATACTGATGGAGGTTCGCGAGGTAATCCAGGACCGTCAGGGGCTGGCGCTGTCGTCAAAGATTTGAAAGGGAAGAATGCGGCGAGCATCTCGGCTTTTTTAGGTACGCGCACTAATAATTGGGCAGAGTATGAGGCGCTTATTTTGGCACTTCGTGCAACGGTTGATTCGTTTGGAACGCCAGTGCCACATCCTGTGATTGTGAGAATGGATTCAGAATTAATTGTTCGTCAGATGAAAGGGGAGTACAAAGTGAAGCATCCGGTACTTAAAGAACAACACACAAAAGTGCGTGTACTCATTGCAGAATCATTTCCTCAGATAAAATTTATGCACATACCGCGCGAAGAAAATAGCGAAGCGGACGCTCTTGCAAACGAAGCAATGGATCGAGGGGTTTGATTGTCAGTATGTCTTTATTTTTCTCTCCTAAAAACTCTGTATGATATATCATACAGAGTTTTTCAAGAGTTTTTTTGTTCGAAATGTCGTTCCGATACTCTGCATTGGGATTGTTGTTGGCGCAGGAGCGTATTCGGTACTGGTGCCTGAAAAACTTCATTCGATTTTTGAAGACTCAGTTGATACTAGTGTTGTCATTGAAGGCGTTGTAGTGAGAGACTCTGACCAGCGTGAACGCACCACACACCTTGTTGTGAAAGTGCAAAAGTTGAATGGTGTTTCTGTTGCAGAAAAAGTACGAGTACTTCTCTTTGCGGATTCGTTTGAGACTGCCGTCTATGGTGATCGCATTAGTGTAAAAGGAAAACTTAAAAAACCTGAGCCTTTTGAAACTGACTCAGGGCGAACATTTAATTATCCAAAGTATCTTCGTGCACATAACATTCTCTACACCATTTCATTTCCGCAGGTTACGAAACTGGCAACAGGAGAGGGGCATCCAATTGTTGCGGGACTTCTATCTGTTAAACATTTATTTATTAAAGGAATTGAGCGTGCAGTTCCAGAACCTCAATCCGCACTTCTTGCGGGTTTACTTCTCGGTGAAAAACAATCGCTCGGAGAAAAAATAACAGGGGCATTTAGGAATGCTGGCGTGGTGCACATTATTGTTCTCTCTGGCTACAACGTTGCGCTCGTGATTCAGTGGATTTCTTTTGTTTTTCTAAAAATATTTTCACGCAAAGTTGCATATAGTTTCTCTGCGGTTTTTGTCATTGGCTTTGCAGTGATGACTGGCGGATCTGAGACAACTATTCGCGCACTCATCATGGCACTCTTAATGATGGTTGCAACTGTTTTGCATCGGCCAAAGGCAGCACTTCGTATGCTCGCAATTGCGGCAGCGGTGATGGCTCTTTGGAATCCATACATTGTTCTTTATGATCTTTCGTTCCAGCTCTCCATTCTTGCAACGCTCGGACTTATACTCTTTTCTGAAACAATCGCCAGTCGTTTGAAGTTCATTCCCGATTTTAGATATTTCCCATTTCGTGAAATTGTTTCAACTACTCTTGCAACGCAGGTGACGGTGTTGCCACTTCTTATATTTTCTATCGGGGCGGTGTCATTAGTTTTTTTGCCAGCTAATGTTTTGGTTCTTCCTGCAGTTCCGATTGCAATGTTTGTTGGATTCTTTGCATCAATTATCTCACTTGTCTCTCCGGTACTTGCTTTCCCGTTAAGCATTCTCGGTTATGGAATTCTTTCCTATATTATTTCTATAGCAACATTTTTCGGCTCATTGCCGTTTGCATCACTCCCTATTCCACGAGAGTGGATGTGGCCACTTTTGATGATACTTGGATTTTTGTATGGAGTGGCAGGCTTGTTGTTTTTGCGTCTTAGGAAGGGAAACGCGATTGAACCACAGCGCCATTCAAATTTTTAAAGAATGCCTCTATATAGGTCTTTTTTTCGGCTGGAGTGTAGTCCACCATGTAGGCGTGTTCCCACATATCAAGAGCGAGGATTGTCTTTGTGTCATTGAGTTGTCCTAGCTCGTGGTCAGCAACAAAGTGAGTGATGAAGTTTTTGGTGGTCGCATCATATGAAAGCAGTGCCCAGCCGATGCCTCGCATCATTCCGACTGCTTTGAATTCGTTCTCCCAAGATTCATATGAGCCATATTGCGCCGCCAGCGCATCTTTCAGAGGGTCTTCGATAGGGGTGGGCGTTCCCTCCCACTGTGAGAAGTAGTGTTCGTGCATTCGCATGCCGTTCCACTCAAATCCGATGCGTCGAGTTACTTCAGCGAGAGCGTATGCATTTTTTTCAGAATCTTTTTTTAAGTCTACAGCAGTTTCCTCAAGTGTGTTTAAGAATTTTACATAGCCCTCATAGAGCTTGATGTGTACTTCCAGCTGTTTTGGCGAAATACCGTCTAAGTTTCCAAAGTTGAATTTTTTTGCAGTGTACATATGGGTGAGGGTATAGCGTTTAGGGGATAGGGTTTAGGGAAACATCTTCTGAGTAGCTACTCTAGCCTTGGTGCCATTATATCATTGTGGGTATGGCACGCATTTTTTTGATCGGGCTACTCATTTTTGGGAACATTTTTGTCTGGACGGTTCCTATTCCCCACGGACTCAAAGTTTCTTTTTTAAATATTGGGCAAGGGGATTCTATTTTTATAGAAGGTCCGACAGGCATTCAAATGCTTGTTGATGCCGGCCCCCCTGATAAATCAGTGCTTAGAGAATTAGGAAGTGTGATGCCTATGTTTGATCGCTCCATTGATGCTGTTGTTGAGACGCATCCAGACCAAGATCATCTTGGGGGTATTCCTGATGTGTTTGAGCGCTACAGGGTGGGAGCATTTTTGGAACCAGGAATTCCAAACGACACGAAAGCGACGAAAGCAACTGTTGTCGCAATCAAAAAGTCGGGAGTAAAAAATGTTGTTGCTAGACGTGGCATGCGACTCATCTTAGGTGGTGGTGCGTATGCAGATATTCTTTTCCCAGATAGAGATGTATCCAAGATTGAAACAAACACGGGCTCCATCGTCATGCGTGTTGTGTATGGAAACACATCATTTTTATTAAATGGGGACGCTCCGCAGGTTATTGAAAAGTATTTAATTTCGATTGATGGTAAAAATCTCCAGAGCACTATTTTGAAAGCCGGGCACCATGGTTCAAAAAACTCCAGTGCACCTGAATTTGTGAAAGTAGTTAATCCAGAGTACGGAATATTTTCTCGTGGATGCGATAATAAGTACGGGCACCCAGCACCTAGGGTTGTGGATCTATTTCAGAGTCTCGATATTCCTATTCTTGATACCTGCAAGAATGGCAGAGTCACTTTCCTATCAGATGGCCGTACTCTCAAGGTTGCCAAATACTAACGGATGTTTAGGCAGGAACGCAAATCACACACTCATTTCTTTTGTGCGAGAACATATATGCGGGACGTTCTTTGCTGCACAAATTGCAGACTCTCACTACCCACTCTTCAAGGAGTGAGCGGCTTCTGTTTGGTGGAAATCTTTTTTCTGACATATGTTTCACAATAAAAAAACTCCCTAACGTAAACGGCGTACCGTCTACCTTAAAGAGTGGTTAAATAATATTAGCTTTTTTGAGTGTCTTAAAAGCACCACGCTTCGCAATAGTCTTTACAGCACGAGCTGAAAGAAGAAGCGAGATATGCTTATTAAGCTCAGGCACAAAGATTTTGTGCTTTTGTAGGTTTGCCTTACGGCGCACCTTGCCGCATGGGTTGTACTGCGTCGCACGAGTGCGATTTGAATACCTCCCTCCGACGAGAGATGATTTACCAGTTACAGCGCATGCCTTAGCCATAGTTTTTAGAGGATACCATCCTAAAAATGAAAAGTAAATCCCACGCTCAGAGTTTAGTTATTAGCCACTAGGGTTTAGGGACGATTCCTATTGGCTAGTTACTCTTCTCTAGGTACGCAACAATGGTACGACGCTTCCATGCACTTCCGTCAGCATGCTTGTGTTTGAAAGATTTTTCGATTTTGTGGATAGTGAAATAGGGCTCGAAGAACTCGCGCAGTGCCTCTTCTGTCCACACATATTCAGCCGTGTGTATTTCTGGGTGAATGTACATTCCCACCTCATCTCCTGGGCTTTCGCGAAGTAGGCGCTTGGCATGAGAATCGTCATCAAGAAGGAACGATTTAAAGAAAAGCCACCCTCCTGGTTTTAAGACACGGAGTATTTCAGTTCGTAATTGTTCCCGTCCGGCAGTCTTCAAAACATGCGAGCTCATCATGTCGAGAGTGATAGTGACTGATGCATCTGGCAAGGGAATTGGCTTCTCCATATCTTGTACAAAAAATTTGATAGGCAAACCTTCGCCTGCTTTTTTGGCGACAGTGATTGCTACTTCTGAAAGATCGTACCCGACGCCGCGCATACCAAATGTGTTTGCAAGATATATGAGGTTGCGTCCGTTACCGCATCCAATATCAAGTGCCTGTGCGGTTACATTAAGGAATTTTTTTCCATATTCGCGCATCAAGAATCTTCCGAACTTTTCCAAGTCTTCAGATGGTTCGACAGAGAGTGCAAGGTGAGGATTTGCACCACCAGTGCGGTCTGATTTACCGTATTCTTTATTCCAGAAATTGTTTTGTCGACTCATGAGAGTAGCTGTCAGGTTCTAGGTGTCAGCTTTCAGCTTTAAATCTGAAATTTAACCTCTTTAATTATTTGAGAGCACCTTGGTGTCCGCGACTCCATTCGTAGAAGACTATTGCGGCGGAAGCGGCAGCATTTAATGATTCGGTGCGTGGATGTACAGGAATACGAAGCAACACATCGCAGAGACTTTCAGTTTTCTCACGAATGCCTTTTCCTTCATTCCCAACGATAAACAACGATGGTTCACTGAAAGATTCATCAATTAAAGATTGTGCGCCTTTACCTGCAAGTCCGTATGTCCAAAATCCTTTCTCCTTAAGAAGACGAATGGTTTGATTTACATTGCCAATAGTTACTAGAGGAATACGGAATGCCATACCTGCTGATGTTTTTACAACCGCCCCTGTTATTGGAGCTGTTCGGTGTTCAGGGATTAAGACAGCGGAAAGTCCCATCGCTGCAGCGGAGCGAATTATTGCGCCTACATTGTGTGGGTCCTGCAATTCTCCTAGAAGTACCAATGCTGGCTTTTTAGAAATATTGAGTGTCTGTATGAATGTTTCAAAAGGAACCAAGAGCGCCTCGGTATCGATTATGGCGACGATACCTTGATGCACTGCATCGTTGCCCACCATATCGCTCCCTTTGAGTGTAGCGATAGTTATTTTTTTCTTCTCTAAAAGATTTTTTATTTTTTCATCATCAAAGACCGGCGAAAGGAAAACTTTCTTAACTACATGCGTGGCATGCTCGACCGCCTCAGCGACGGCGTGCTTTCCATATATATAGACTTTTTCTCGTTGCATAGTGCGAGTGTAGCATCGAAGAGCTTTCAGGTGCCAGCTTTCAGCTTGGGTTAAAACCTGACACCTATAACCTGATACACTATTCTCATGGAATTCCTCATCGGCATCGTTATAGTTATTCTCTCAATAATCCTTCATGAGATTGCGCATGGCTTTGTAGCTAACTGGCTCGGCGATCCAACAGCGCGTTATGCGGGGAGATTGACCCTCAACCCATTGCCACATATTGATCCAGTAGGCTCAATTCTCATTCCGGGAATACTTGCTCTAACAGGCTCCTCTTTTTTGATCGGATGGGCAAAACCGGTTCCTTATAATCCCTACAATTTAAAGAATCAGCGATGGGGAGAGGCGATGGTGGGGGTTGCGGGCCCGCTCACTAACATCCTCATTGCCCTTATATTTGGCCTTATTTTACGTTTTTCGGGTTCTTTGGGGCTTTCGGGGGCGATTCTCGGCATATGCGTAACCGTGGTATACGCCAATCTCGTGCTGGCAATCTACAATCTCATCCCAATACCACCTCTCGATGGCTCAAAAGTCCTCCGTTCTATCCTTCCAAGCAATCTCGCTGTCGCCTATGGACGCCTTGAAACCTCAATGTATGCGCTCGGCCCTTTTGGGCTGATTATGGTCAGCCTTGTTGCCATATACCTCTTATGGCCGTACCTTTCGGGCTTTGTGCAGACCCTTTTCTCATTAATTGTTGGTACTTAAAAGCAGACTATTTAAAGACTATGGCACGCGAAGGGGTACAAAAAGGAAAGTGCGGGTACAAGAGATGTGGAACCTTAGGTTGGCACTACGGAGAATATGGGTTTCGGTGCTCAAAACACAAGCCCGCAGTGTAGATATTTTGGTGTTTCCTTATAAGGGCTCTACTTAAGCCTACTTTAGGCTGTCTGAGGTGAAAAACTTGACATGTGCTGTAGTTTTGGGTTATGTTGAACAATAATGAGAATTTCACATGAGCGTCGAAACATAAAGCCTAGGTGCGGTGTTTGTGATGAGAGGGGTAAAAATTTCCAAGTTCGTTGGACTGATCGTGGATATCGGTGTAAAGCCCACTAGGATTTTAGGTATTTTGAAATAAAGAATAGCTCGCACTGTTGCGTTTTTGAGCCTTGCCTTGTATAGTATCCGAACTGCCCTTGCGCAGTTTTTTCGTAACAATGGCTACAATAAATCAACTGAGGAAAAATCCTCGCAAAAAAACATCTCGCAAGACGAAAACCGTTGCTTTGTCGCGTGGTTTCAACGTATTAAAGAATCGCCCTACCTTCTACCCTTCACCATTTAAACGAGGTGTTTGTACAAAAGTAACAACAAAGACTCCAAGAAAGCCAAACTCAGCTGTTCGTAAAATTGCTCGTGTTCGCTTAACAAACGGAATGGAAGTCACCGCATACATCCCTGGTGAAGGTCACAACTTGCAGGAACACTCAGTGGTTATGCTCCGTGGTGGTCGTACTAAAGACCTTTCACTTCGCTACAAAGTTGTCCGTGGACGCCTTGACGCAGCAGGTCTTGAAAAGCGTCGCCGTGGACGAAGCCGTTACGGAAGTAAGCGCCCAAAGGCAAAATAATATATGCGTAGACGACTCAAAAAACAAAATATCATCAACCCTGATTCAAAATATGATTCAGAGTTTTTGGCGCGCTTCATTAACACTGTTATGTGGGATGGAAAGAAGAGCGTTGCGCAAACAATCGTGTATGATGCCCTCGATGAAATAAAGAAACGAGATGAAACGCTTGACCCAATAGTTGTTTTCGATACAGCAATCTCTAATGTAAGCCCAACAATTGAAGTACGTTCAAGGCGCGTTGGTGGTGCAAACTACCAAGTTCCTCGTGAAGTGAGACCTGAGCGCCGTCGTTCACTGGCATTCCGTTGGATTGTTTCAGCAGCTCGCGCAAAGAAAGGAAAGCCAATGGCTTTGAAGCTCGCTGATGAGTTGATGGCAGCAGCGAAAGGAGAAGGTTCAGCAGTTAAAAAACGCGAAGATGTCCATCGCATGGCTGAATCAAACCGTGCGTTCGCTCACTTGGCTTGGTGATTCATGGGTATCTTTAGCGGTGAGCGTCCGGCAAACGATACTGACGCAGAGACTATTTGGGATGGTCTAAAACGTCTACTTAATGCATCACATCATGGTATTGATGTTATTGGAGTGCCAGATAGTGAAGCGCAGGGAATTTACGAACAAGGACAAGGACTTTTAAAACAAGAAATTGGAGGAAATAAACGCAGAGGCACAGGAAAATCAAATTAATAAGTTCGCTGTAAAAATATTTTATGGGCAAAAGAGACTATCCATTGGATCGCGTTCGAAACTTCGGCATCATTGCGCACATTGATGCAGGCAAGACTACAACTTCAGAGCGTGTTTTGTACTACACAGGCTCACAACATAAAATCGGTGAAGTGCACGAAGGAGAGACGACGACCGACTGGATGGAGCAGGAGCGTGAGCGTGGTATCACCATTACCTCTGCTGCTATCACTTGTTTCTGGACACCTACTGAAGAGACGGACAAGAAAGATACTTCAAAGAAAATTCGTTTTAATGTTATCGACACCCCCGGTCACATCGACTTCACTATTGAAGTGAAGCGATCACTCCGTGTTCTTGACGGTGCCGTTGTTGTTTTTGATGGTGTTGCTGGCGTAGAGCCACAATCAGAAACAAACTGGCGCTATGCAGACGAAGGAAAAGTTCCTCGTATTTGTTTCATAAATAAACTCGACCGAACTGGCGCATCATTTGAACGCTCATACGCATCTATTCTTGACCGTCTTACAAAAGATGCTGTCCGTATGCAGGTTCCTATTGGTGAAGAAGGAGAGCACGTAGGCGTTATTGAACTTTTGACTCGTGAAGCAGTGTACTTCGATGGCGACATGGGTGAGATTGTTCGTCGCGAAAAAGAAATTCCTGAAAATTTGAAAGCAGATGTTGAAAAATATCGAGCTGAATTAATTGAGAAAATTGTTTCTGAAGACGATGCAATGATGAGTAGCTACTTGGACGGCGTTGAACCATCTCTTGAGGACTTGAAAAAGACACTCCGCAAAGCGGTTATTGATAATAAAATTGTTCCTGTATACACCGGTTCAGCATTGAAGAACAAAGGTGTTCAGCTCGTTCTTGACGCGGTTGTTGAATATCTTCCATCGCCACTCGATTTGCCACCAACCAAAGGTATTAATCCAGACACTGGTGAAGAAGTTTTCCGCACCGCATCTGATGATGAACCATTTTGTGCGCTCGTATTCAAACTCCAGACCGACCCGTTCGTTGGAGCACTTTCATTCTTCCGTGTGTACTCAGGAAAAATTGAAGCAGGTTCGTATGTGTACAACGCATCAACCGGTGTGAAGGAACGCTTAGGGCGCATTGTGCGTTTGCAAGCTGATAAGCGTGAAGAAGTGAAAGAAGTTTTCACTGGAGAAATTGCTGCAGCCGTGGGCCTCAAAGAGGCAAAAACTTCTAACACTCTTGCTGATGAAGCAAATCCAATGATTCTTGAGATCATCAAAGCACCAGACCCAGTGGTGTCGATGCGTATTGAACCAAAAACAAAAGGTGACCAAGAAAGAATGGGTATGGCACTCAAAAAACTTTCTGATGAAGATCCAAGTTTCCGCGTCACGTCAGATCCTGAAACCATGGAAACAATTATTGCAGGCATGGGTGAGCTCCACTTGGAAATTTTGGTAGACCGCATGAAGCGTGAGTTCAATGTGGATGCAAACACTGGCAAACCACAGGTTGCGTATCGCGAAACAATTCAGAAAGAAGCAGAAGCAAACCACAAATACATTAAGCAAACTGGTGGTAAAGGTCAGTACGGACATGTGGCAATTAAAATCAGGCCAATGGAACCGCTTGATCCTGGTGCAAAGGTCAAGAACAACGTGAAGCGTGAGGCGCACTTCGAATTCATCAACAACATTAAAGGGGGTGTTATTCCTCAAGAGTTTATTCCTGCAGTTGAAAAGGGTATTCGTGAAGCAATGGAGCGAGGTATCGTTGCAGGATTTAAAATGGAAGACATTTCAATTGATCTCTTTGACGGTTCATCTCACGATGTCGACTCATCAGAAATTGCATTCAAAATTGCAGCATCGATGGCATTCAAAGAAGCTGCTGAACGCGCACGACCAGTATTGCTTGAACCAGTCATGAAAGTGGAAGTGGTAGTACCTGAAAAATTCATGGGCGATATTACTGGACACATCACTTCAAAGCGAGGCGCTATTGATTCAATTGAGGAGAGAGGTATGGCAAAGGTGGTTAACGCAAAAGTACCACTTTCAGAAATGTTTGGTTATACAACTGCACTCCGCTCAATGACTGAAGGCCGAGGTGTTATGGCAATGGAATTTGACCACTATGAGGTAGTACCTCAGAATGTGGCTGAAACAATTAAAGCTTCGCGGAAATAATGTTGTACGAGCAAAATGCGTGCCCCGTTGTGAATCGTTTCGGTTCTACGACCGGGGTTGCTGAGACCATCAAAGCATCTCGCAAGTAGAGTTTTCTCTAGGGTATTTTCTTAATTACTATGTGGGGAGGGCAGGAAAGAGCGGTGAATAGAGAAATTTCTGGATTACCTCCAGAAAGCCCGAAGTGTAAGCTCTGCTCAAACACTGCAGACGTTTATATAGATAGGGCTTGGTATTGCGACCCCTGCGCCCCTCTCAAGGGTTGGATTCAGTAATGACTAAGGCTGTGTGCCTTGCAGAAACCCATATGTCGTTTGATTCAATACAAAAAGAAACTCGACCTACACATTTCTGTCCCGTGTGCTCAAAAATTGTCATGGTTGTTCAAGATGGACTGAAATTTGTTATTTTGCCTCATTTCTCTCGAGAGAATGGTGTTTTAACGGGGTGCGACGGAAATAATCGTGAAATCGATAATTAAAAGGGGTTGAGCTCCGTGTCTAGATATCCAAAGATACGCCCGTTTTCTTGACTCTTTTGTAGCTTTCAGATACAGTACCTCGTAACGCTTCACGCGTTCTTTTCGTCTATAGACTCCTCACTAACGTTGTGCGAGGACTATCGACGGCAAGAGCTCTCGGGCTCTTTGATTTGTTTTTACCAGTGTTACCAATTACTACGCACTAATAATTAATTATATGGCAGATTTTGCACGCACTAAGCCTCACGTTAACGTTGGTACTATCGGCCACGTTGACCATGGCAAGACAACTCTCACTGCAGCTATTCTTTCTGTTCTTGCAAAGGCAGGAAACGGATACAGCGCTTCAGTAAAGGATGTCACACAGATTGACAACGCACCTGAAGAAAAGGCTCGTGGTATTACAATTTCGCTCTCACACTCTGAGTACGAATCACCAGCTCGCCACTATGCACACATCGATGCCCCTGGTCACGCTGACTACATCAAGAACATGATTACAGGTGCCGCTCAAATGGACGGCGCAATTCTCGTTGTTGCTGCAACAGACGGTGTGATGCCCCAAACGCGTGAACACATTCTCCTCGCTAAACAAGTTGGCGTACCAAAAGTCATTGTTTTCTTGAACAAAGTTGACATGGTTGATGATAAAGACCTCGTTGAGCTCGTTGAAGAAGAAGTTCGTGAACTTTTGACCAAACAAGGTTTCGACGGCGCTGCAACTCCAGTTATCCGCGGTTCAGGCCTCAAGGCTCTTGAAAATCCAGCACCAGGAAATGAATGGTCTGAGAAGGTCATGGAACTTGTAAAGGCACTCGACGAATACATCCCACAACCTGAACGCGATGTTTCTAAGCCATTCCTCATGCCAATTGAAGACATCTTCTCGATTGAAGGGCGTGGCACCGTTGTTACTGGCCGTATTGAGCGTGGTCAAATCAAGGTTGGTGAAGAAGTTGAAATTGTTGGTCTTCAACCAACAGTTAAGACAACCATCACTGGTATTGAAATGTTCAACAAGTCGCTCCAAGAGGGTATGGCAGGCGACAACGCAGGCATCTTGCTCCGTGGTACTAAGAAAGAAGACGTACACCGTGGACAGGTTCTCGGAAAGACTGGCACTGTTACTCCACACACTGACTTTGAAGCAGAGGTTTACATTCTCTCAAAGGAAGAAGGAGGTCGTCACACACCATTCTTCTCTGGCTACAAACCACAGTTTTACATCCGCACTACTGACGTCACTGGCGATGTAACGCTTCCTGACGGAGTTGAAATGGTTATGCCAGGAGACACTATTAAGTTTAAAGTAAAACTTGTTGCTCCAGTCGCCCTTGAAGAACAACAGCGCTTTGCTATCCGTGAAGGAGGTAAGACTGTCGGTGCCGGCGTTGTAACAAAGATTGTTGCCTAAAGCCTAGTATTCACGAACTTTGAAAATTTATGTCCGACACTAAAGAAAAAAAGACGCCTGTCCGCAAGGCACCAAAAGCAGGAGCAAAAACAGCGAAAGCTTCGGCTCCAGTTGCGGGTCTAGGTAAATTGCGTCTTCGTGTTCGTGCATATGACCACAAAGTTTTGGATGCTTCGGTGAAGCAGATAATCGACACTGCGCTCCGCTTTGATGCGGAGGTTGTTGGCCCCATCCCACTTCCAACTGACATCAAGAAGTTTACGGTCAATGCCTCATCGTTCGTCTACAAAGATGCTCGTGAGCAGTTTGAGATTCGTACACATAAACGAATTCTCGACATCGTGAACCCAACGCCCAAAATCATTGATGCGTTGACGAACCTTTCACTCCCTTCCGGAGTATCGGTGGACGTCAGGATGATTTAATTCCTTGAGAAACTAAAAACCGCCCAATAGGGCGGTTTTTAGTTTAATATTTCTCTTTTCCGATGGCAATGCGCACTGGAAGCGTTGCGGTTTTTGCGAGCGCCAGTGCTGTTCCGTACGCCACTATACCGAGTGAAATAAGTGGAGAGGCTAGCATTTCAACCCCCGTGCGTACTGCGTCTGTATCTTTACGAGCTAAGCCCACAAGAGTGCTAGCTGTTCCCCCTAATGCCCAGAAAGGGTAAGAGGCCGGAGTGCTTATTAGACCAATTAAATGGAATCCAACCTCATTGATTATGTTACGTTCGATGCCAGGAGGAAAAAATATGTGAGGCTCTCCGATGTCCAACGATGAATAGTCCCACCAATTCCTAAAAGCATTTGTAAGGCTGTCCTTACGACGGCTTTTGATTCCTTCAGAAATAGGGGAAGGACCCCACATTTTGATAGCTTCAGCGCCAGATCTCATAAATAAATTTGAATATT
>JAGOSG010000003.1:99739-112577 GCA_018062445.1 Minisyncoccota bacterium
TCCCACCAATTCCTAAAAGCATTTGTAAGGCTGTCCTTACGACGGCTTTTGATTCCTTCAGAAATAGGGGAAGGACCCCACATTTTGATAGCTTCAGCGCCAGATCTCATAAATAAATTTGAATATTAGCTCCTAATTAACTTTTTACAATATATCACCTATATAGGCTTTTGTCAAGTTTTCGTTCTGTCTGCCTTTCTTGCATCTTTTAGATGCTTTGTGTATAGTAGTCGAAACGCTACGTACGGAAGCCCAATAGGCTCCTTCTGGACCAATGGTATATCGCGCACTGCGAAATACTAGTGCGCGTTTTTTTCTAGAGAATCTTGAGCATAGCGATTAGATTCTCAGAACCCTGTTAAATACGCTTTGAATACAAAGCGTCCCCGTCCCGGGGATTTAACAGGGTTAGATTTTTCTAGACTCGAGGACTCGCAACAAAAAACTAATGAAATTCATCATAGGAACAAAACAAGGAATGACACAGGTCTTCAATGCAGCAGGTCATGCTGTGCCTGTTACCGTTATACATGCGCCTAAGGTTACGGTGACCCAAGTAAAGAATACAGATACTGACGGTTACAAGGCGGTACAGGTAGGCTACGGTGAGCAGAAGCAATCACGCATTGCAAAACCACAGCAACCTAAAGGAAATGTTCGTGGACTTCGTGAGTTTCGTTTTGATGGAGCTGAGGCTCTTGAGGTAGGTGCAACTTTTGATGTCACTGCTTTTTCAGAAGGTGAAAGCGTCGTTGTTTCAGGAATTTCAAAAGGAAAGGGTTTCCAGGGCGTTGTGAAGCGCTACGGCTTCAAAGGAGGTCCTCGCACACACGGTCAGAAACATTCTGAAAGAGAGCGCGGTTCTTCAGGAGGAGGTCCAGGCCGAGCAGGCGGTCGCGTTGTGAAAGGTATGCGCATGGCAGGCCGAATGGGTTCTGACCGCGTCACCGTTCCAAACCTTGAGGTGATTCGTGTTGATGGTGTAAAGAACGAAATTTTTGTTCGTGGAGCAGTTCCAGGACGAAAAGGTACCGTCATTGAAATTCGAGGAAAATAAATATATGAAAGCTTCCATTTACAATACCAGCGCAAAAGAAGTAGGAGAGATTGAACTCCCAGAGAGCATTTTTGATGCAAAGAGAAATGATGCTTTGGTGCATCAAGTTGTTCTTGCCATGCAGGCAAACGCTCGTACACCAGTTGCTCACACGAAGGGTCGTGGAGAAGTACGCGGTGGCGGTAAAAAGCCATGGAAGCAAAAGGGTACTGGCCGAGCTCGTCATGGATCTATTCGATCTCCAATCTGGAGAGGAGGAGGTACAACTCACGGACCTGTAAAAGAGCGCGATTTTTCACAGAAGATCAATAAGAAGATGCGTGCAAAAGCAGTTGCAACAGTTCTTTCAGAAAAACTCCGTAAAGGAAAAATGATTTTTGTTGACTCGCTTTCTTTCAAGGCACCAAAGACAAAAGACGCAAAGGCAACACTTGGAGGTCTTGCTAAGATTGCAGGATTTGCTGAACTCGCTACACGCAGAAACAATGCGGCGCTCATTCTTCTTTCAAAGCATGATGTTGCTGTCGTAAAAAGTTTCCGCAACATGAAGAATGTGATGGTTGATGAGGCAAGAAATGCGAACCCAGTTGACTTGCTCACGTACCGTTATATTCTCGTTGTAGATCCGGAGGTTGCTGTTAAGACGCTTACGGCACGACTAGAGAAATAAAATATATGGCAATTTTTAAATCAAAAACGAATACAAAAAAAGCTGATGCTCCAAAAGCAGAAGTGAAAAAAGTTGAAACAAAAGTTTCTACTGCTAAAAAAACTGATCGTCCTTCAGCTCTTGCTGAGTATGCCAATATTTTGGTGCGTCCTCGCATTACTGAGAAAGCTGCAAACATGACCGCGAATGGTGTGTACACATTTGATATCCGCAAATCAGCAACCAAGAAGGATGTCGCTATGGCAGTGAGTGCGCTCTACAAAGTTATGCCAATCAAGGTGAATGTAGTAAATACTCCAGCAAAGCGAGTGCAGATGAGAAAGAAGAGAGGTTTTGGGAAGACGTCTGCATCACGAAAGGCACTCGTGTTTTTAAAGAAAGGAGACACTATCCGTTTCTCATAAATTTTTAATACACAATTATGTCTACTACACGAAATTACAAAGCACGAACCGCATCTACTCGCCACATGAGCGTGATTCGTTATCGTGATGTCTTGACGACAGGGAAGCCGTTGAAGTCTTTGACAAAAGGAAAGAAAAGCCACGCAGGTAGAAACTCGCTTGGTCGCATCACGACCCGTCACCAAGGAGGTGGACACAAACAGCAGATGCGCGTAGTTGATTTTATGTTTGCTAAGAAGAATATTCCAGGCAAAGTTGAGCACATTGAGTACGACCCTACTCGCACAGGATTCATTGCTCGTATTGTGGACATTGACGGCGAGCGAAGGTACATCCTCGCGCCTAAGTCTTTGAAAGTTGGCGATAAGGTCATTACTTCAGAAACTGCTCCTATCACTCCTGGTAACCGACTTCCTTTGAAGAACATTCCAATAGGTACATTCATTTACAATATTGAAGTGCATGCAAACGGCGGTGCAAAAATGGCACGAAGTGCAGGTAATCATGCTGAACTCATTGCGCTCGATGCTGGCTACGCTCAAATTAAACTCCCTTCAACTGAAGTACGTAAAGTAGTTGATACCGCATGGGCATCAATTGGTGAAGTTTCAAACGATGCGCATCACCTTGTCATCATTGGTAAAGCGGGTCGTGCTCGTCACATGGGTATTCGCCCAACGGTTCGTGGTACTGCCATGAACCCTGTTGACCATCCACACGGAGGAGGTGAAGGTCGCCAAGGCCGTGGTCACCGAAGACAGCGCACCATGTGGGGCAAGCCATCAGGAAAGGGACAGAAGACACGAACTCCAAAGAAATACTCGAATCCCTTCATTGTTTCTCGTCGTCGTGTTGGCAAAAAACGAAAATCAGGAAACTAAAACAAAAACCCTCCCATCCGGAGGGTTTTTTTATTCCACTTTTTACAAACAAGTCTCACGGTGTTCATAAATTCCCTGTACAATAGGTGCAATGATAGCTCCACACCGAGTTGCCCTCCCTGCTTTTAGAATCTTTTTTATTGTTGCTATTTTTGCAATTGCTCTGTTCAGTGTTATTCCCCAGTCAACATATGCTGGACCACATAGTGATGGCGGTGGAGGCGGTGGTGTTGGTGGATGTAGTGGTACGACATGGGAGTATGAGTACACGCTAGTGACAAATCCTTTCCCTCCTGGCAGTGCAGGTGAAGCGGCGTTTCGCTTTGTATATGGAGGAGATAGTTATACAGTGCAGAGCACGTATCAAGTCGCGCGTATTGATGATGAGGGGGGTGGTTGTATCGAGGAACCAACAACGCCTACTGTTGGAATTATTGCTACACCTTCTTCCATAGCTAGTGGAGGTTCATCTCTTTTAACATGGAGTTCGGACTATGTAACCTCATGTACGGGAACTAATTTTTCCACTGGTGGTGCTGTCTCAGGATCGCTTATCGTTTCACCTGCTTCTTCAGTGACATACTCAATTACCTGTACTGATGGTATTCAAACAGTTTCTTCTTCAGCAACAGTGACCGTCAGTGCTCCGGTAGTTGCACCAACTGCAACGCTTTCTGCAAACCCGACTTCACTTGTGGTAGGCTCATCGTCAACGCTCACATGGAGTTCAACGAATGCAACATCATGCACAGGCACTAATTTTTCTACAGCGTCAGCAACCGCAGGCTCTGTAACGGTTACTCCATCGCAAACAACCAGCTATCTTGTTTCATGTACTGGTGCTGGTGGGTCTGCGTCGGCATCCCAAACAGTCACGGTAAGCTCAATCCCTTCACCGACGGTTTCATTATCTGCGACTCCAGCAAGTTTGAATTCTGGATCTTCAGCTACTCTCACGTGGTCCTCAACTAATGCAGTTTCTTGTGTTGGTAGTGGATTTGAAACTGGCGGTAATATATCAGGCTCTATTTCTACCGGAGCGTTAAGTGCCACCACAAACTATTCCATTACCTGTACAGGAGCTAGCGCAGTATCGTCAGGTACATGGCAATACTCGGAGTCTGATATAAGTGATTTTGCTTGCCCGCTCACAGATCCAAACAAGGCATATTCAAGCGTACCTACTTGCCCTTCGAATCCAACAGGAAAGGCTTGTAGCATCCCAACATGTAAGGTGAATACCATCAGTGCATGTAACATCAATACTGATATCTATTCATGTGTCGGCGCTTCTCCTGCTGTCACTCCACAAACCGCTTTTGCCACCGCAAATGTTCAAGTAAATTCAACCTCCTCCGGCACTCTTTCGGGGTCATGTTCAGTATCTCCAACGAGTGTATATACCGGTAGTCCAGTGACTTGGACTGCAGCTGCATCAGGTGGAGCTGGCTCGTACACGTATTCATGGAGCGGTACTGATAGTCTCTCTGGCACTGTTGCGTCGATCTCAAAAATATATACAACGGTTGGCACAAAAACAGCTTCAGTCACTATTACTAGTCCGTCCGGTGTAACTTCCGTTACGCTTCAAGGGGAAAAGCAGTGCTCTGGGGGTACAAAAGTCGGAAGTTATGGCAGCACAGAGGATGGTGTGGGCTTTGCGGGTGGCGCTGACTCTACTATGGCAGCGGTGTGTGCAGATATAACCCCCGCAGGCGGTTGCTGTAGTGTTGATGTACGGGAGACTTTGAGTTCAACTGGGCAACCAGTTAATACTTACTATCGTTACGATGCTTATTCTGGGGCTTCTCTTGTTTCGAAGACCTCAACTAGCGTTACTCTTGGCGGTAATACAACTCGCCATAATTATTTTGGAGGTCTTGCAACAGCGTCAGCGCCAGTATCAACAACGGCGAGTTGCTCCAACTCTGTGGTAGTTGGCGTTTCTTTGGCGGATTTAACTACAGGGTCTCTTTCTCCTGCAAGTGTAACCGCAGGAGTAAATACCACATTCACTGCAGGTGTCAGTAATACTGGTAGTGCAGCGACTCCAGTTTTCGGTTCAAGGATGTATGTGTGCCTTAGTTCGGACAGTGCCTGTCTTAATAATTACCTCACCCAATCAGATTCTATCTGGAGTCGTATCTTTAGTTTCTTTATTAATTTTGCCGAAGCCAATACGTCAATTAAAATTGCTTTAAGTCGAATATCGATTGTAGCTGGGGGCAGTGGTACGCAAACGGGTAGCTATACATTTCTCTCACCAGGTGCGTACCAGATGCGTTTTTGTGCCGACACACCACTTAATGAAGTAAATGAATCCAATGAACTTGATAATTGTAGTGCTTGGACATCGCTTACGGTTAATCCTGGCACACTCACAGCTTCATGTTCTCCATCACCAAGTACTGGGTATGTGGGAGACTCATTAGTGTGGACTGTCACACCTTCTGGTGGTGCAGGTTCATATACGTATGTGTGGAGTGGTACTGACGGACTCTCTGGAACAGGTTCGACTGTTTCAAAAACATATGCTGTTGCCGGCACAAAGTCAGCTTCAGTTATTGTGACATCAGGCACAGGGTCAGTTACTACGGCATGTACAGCCGGAACCATACAGAACACACCAACGGTTCTTATTACTGCCACACCAAATACGATTATTAAAGGTGTGACTTCTCCTAGAATTGACTGGACATCTTCTTATGCCACTTCCTGTACGGGAACTAATTTTCCAACAGGTAGTGCAACTGTGGGCTCGGTTACTGTTTCCCCCGCAGTTACTACAACCTACGGTATCACTTGTACTAATGGTACACGAAGTGCATCTTCAAGCGCCACAGTGACTGTAAATCCTGCCGATATTACTCTCAGCATTAGCCCAGCCGTTACTGTTCGCCAAGGTGACCCTGCAACGGTGTCATGGGGAGTAGTAGGCACTCCTGATTCATGTTCAATTTCCGGTCCCGGCCTTTCTTCAACTGCTTTTTCAGGCGCACAGTCTGTGATCATAAATCAACAAAGTACATACACAATGAATTGTTTGACAGGCGGAGTACCGAGTTCAAAATCCGTAACTATAGGTGTCACTCCTCGCTTCGATGAATTTTAGTCCGAAGGAGGATTTTTGTTTTTAAAAGTCCTCCCTGTGCAACCTCCGGAGGTTGCACAGGGATATGCTAGTCTACGGTAATGCGTAAGGCTGTATCAAAGTCACGAGAAGGAATCGCTCCGGGGGAGTACTACCATGTGTTCAATCGCGGTGCGCATAGGCAGACTATTTTTAAAGATAAGCGTGACTGGCATCGGTTCCTTTTTAATGTTTTGTTTCTGCAATCCCCCCATCAATTTAAAAATCTATCGCGCATTACTGAAAGTTTTATTCCAGAAATTGGTTTTTCCGTCCCTAACGAAGACATTGAATCCATCATTGAGAGTCGTTTTGTGGAAGTGGTGTGCTTTTGTCTTATGTCAAACCACTTTCACTTGTTGGTCAAAGAAACTATTGAAGGGGGGATGGCACGCTACATGCAACGCGTGTCTGATGGATATACAAAATATTATAATACTAAGTATGAAACCTCAGGGCATGTATTTCAGGGTCCGTACAAAGCGGTGCATGTAAAAACAGATTCCCAGCTTTTATATGCATCCGCCTATATTCATAGAAATCCCAGTGACATACGGGAATGGTCAGGAAAGGAATTCGAGTATCCTTGGTCGTCACTTCAAGATTTTACTGACGCGAACCGATGGGGAGGACTCATTGTGCCCGAGATCATCACGGGGCAGTTTGCTATAACAGCAAAAAGTAATTACGCCGATTTTGTTAAAACAACCAGCAAAAAACTTTTAGTCGAAGAGCTCCAAGGTATTATTTTGTAATTTTTTCATTTTGGCTTTAGCGTCTCATTTGTGCAACCTCCGGAGGTTGCACAAATGAGATTGACAGTGGGTGGGTGATTGGGATAGTATGCCCAAAGCTCGTAAGGGCGCATTTTTCTTAGTGCGCACTTGATTTGGGTCAAAACTACAACAATGTCTCGTTCACTTAAGAAAGGTCCGTATGTCGCCCACAAGCTTCTAAAGAAGATTGAAGGCAAGAAGCCTGCCACAACAGCGCCTATTAAGACGTGGGCTCGTGCATCTGAAATCAGCCCTGAAATGGTTGGTTTTGTTTTCCTTGTTCATAACGGAAAAGATTTCCCTGAGGTATTTGTTACAGAAGAAATGGTAGGACATCGTCTTGGCGAATTTTCATCAACAACCAAATTTACTCGTCACGGAGGTAAGATGCAGAAAGAGCTTGAACAGAAGAAGAAAGAGTCTGAAATTGCAGCAGCTCAAGCAGCCAAGGCACCTGCTGATGGTAAGGCTAAGGCTGGAGCTAAGAAATAATTTTTGATATCTAGAATCAGCATATGAAAGCGACACTTTCCAACTATAAGCAGACTCCACGAAAAACCAGACTCGTTACTGAGCTTGTGAAGGGTAAGGGTGTTGAGGAAGCACTCCTTGCACTAAAGTTTTTGGATAAGCGCGCCGCAGCTCCTATGGCTAAACTCATTTCTTCTGCTGTCGCAAACGCGGAGAAGCAGGGTGAAGACGGAAGAACTCTCGTTGTTCAAAATATTACGGTCAATAAAGGTTTAGTTGCTATGCGTTCGATGCCTCGTGCGTTTGGTCGTTCATCCCCAATTCGCCATAGAATGAGCCATATAACAGTGACTTTAGGGAAAGCAAAGCCAAAGAAGAAAAAATAATTATGACAAAAATCGTTCATCCATACGCGCACCGTCTCGGCATCCTTAGGGATTGGCAGAGTCGTTGGTTTGCTGGTTCTGCAAAAAAGAATCGTGAATTCATTCGAACTGACGCCATGATTCGTCAATTTTTGACAAAGCGTCTTCGTGGGAGCTATGTGTCGCATGTTGAAATTGAGCGTTCCCAAAAAGATTTGCGTGTTCAAATTCATACAGCACGCCCAGGTATGGTTATTGGTCGCTCAGGTGAAGGTGCAACAAAATTGAAAAAAGATTTGCACCAAATGCTTAAAAGCATGAAGCTTTCATCCGTGCCCGCGCTTCATCTTGATGTTATTGAAGTTCGATCTCCTGAATCTAACGCAGCAATTGTTGCAGGTATGGTGGTGGAGAGTCTCGAGAAGCGCCTTCCTTTCCGCCGTGTTTTGAAACAGACTATTGATAAGGTGATGGCTAATAGAGATGTGAAGGGGGTGCGTATTGCTGTTGCTGGCATGCTCGGCTCAGGATCTATGTCACGCACTGAAGAGTTGAAGCGTGGACGCATTCCTCTCCAGACATTCCGCGCAGACATTGATTATGCGCAGATAGCAGCACAACTTCCGTTAGGTAAAATTGGCGTTAAGGTTTGGATTTATCGAGGAGATATTTTTGCTGATGACGCATCACGCCCAAAAGTATAAATTTTTATGTTGTTCCCAAAAAAAGTTAAATATAGAAAGTGGCAACGCTCTCGCGTTAATCCTAAAAAGAAGCAGGTAGCAACCCGTGGTGTTACGCTTGCTTTCGGTTCTCATGGATTGAAGGCTCTTACCTCTGATCGTATTTCATCAAATCAGCTTGAGGCTGCTCGCAGGGCTGGAGCACGACTTCTAGGGAAAACTGGACGTGTGTGGATTCGCGTATTTCCTGACCGTCCTGACACAAAAAAAGGAGGGGAATTGCCGATGGGTAAGGGTAAGGGTGACCCATACCGTTTTGTTGTCGAGGTAAAGCCAGGAAGAATTCTCTTTGAAATCGACGGTGTTACTGATGCGATTGCGAGAGAGGCGCTCCGCAAGGCTGCGACGAAATTGTCAGTTAAAACGACCGTAATTGCTCGCCACTAAATTTGCATATGAAAGCTATAGATGTTAGGAAGAAGACTGATAGTGAGCTTATGAAGGCTCTTGGTGAGCTCGAAATTGAGCTTCGTGAATTTCGTTTTGGTATGTCGGGATCACGCACCAAGAATGTCCGCAAGGCTCGCGGAATTCGTGCCGATATCGCGCGTATTAAGTTAGTCATGGCAGAAAGAGAGGCATAATCTATATGGAAACAAACACAAAAAATCAAAAAACACTCACTGGCGTGGTTGTATCCACAAAAATGAAAGACACCATAACGGTGGCTGTAAATCGCTATGTGAAGGATTCAAAGTATAAAAAGTATGTGAAGAAGACGAAGAAGTATCTTGCGCATGATGCAGGGAACACAAAAAAAGACGGAGAGCGCGTCACCATCCAGCCATGTCGCCCAATGTCGAAGAATAAGCATTTTATAGTTATATGATTCAAGATCGATCACTCGTCATAATTGCAGATAACACCGGCGGAAAGGTTGGACGCATTTTCAAAGTGCTTGGTGGTTCTAAAAAAACCATTGCTCAGATTGGCGATCGAGTAGTGCTTTCTGTGCAGTCTGCTGAACCACGAAAAATGGTTAAGAAAAAAGATGTGTTGACTGCGGTAGTAGTTCGTCAACGAAAGACATTCCGTCGTGTTGATGGTTCCTACATTCGCTTCGATGATAATGCTGTAGTGATTCTTTCAAAGAATGCAAAAGATCCTTTTGAACCAAAGGCAAATCGTGTCTTCGGTCCAATTCCTCGTGAAATCGTCGACATGGGATATCAGAAGATTGGTTCTCTTGCGCCAGAGGTTGTGTAGAATCGGCTGATTTGCAGAAAAAACAAAAACAATATGAAAATAAGAAAAGGAGATAAAGTCATCATCATTACCGGTAAGGATAAAGGTAAGACAGGTACGGTAACGAGAGCGCTTCCAGCAGTGAGCAAGATCATTGTTGAGGGTTTGAATATGAAGAAGAAACACCAGAAGCCTCGTGGTAATAAAAAGGGTCAGATTGTTGATATGTCGATGCCATTTCATGTATCAAATGCAATGCTTGTTGATCCAAAATCAGGTAAAGGCACACGCATTTCGATTAAAATGAAGGGAGATAAGCGAGTTCGCGTCGCGGTTAAGAGTGGTTCAGAAGTATAAAAAATATATGCAATCAGTTCGTACACAAGAAAAAAGCGCATTCAAAACCCTCAAGGGTGAATTTGGTTACAAGAATGTTTTTCAAGCACCGCACCTTGTGAAGGTGGTTATTTCAACAGGTATTGGAAAGATAAAAGATAAAAAGAAAATTGAAGTTATTGAAGACAGACTTGCTTTGATTACCGGTCAAAAAGCAGCGGTTCGTGGCGCAAAGAAATCAGTTGCTTCATTCAAGGTTCGTGAAGGGGATCCCGTGGGTTACCAAGTAACACTCCGTGGAGCTCGCATGTATGACTTCTTGGACAAACTTGTTCACATCTCTCTTCCTCGTACTCGTGACTTCCGTGGACTCTCCGCAAAAGCTATTGATTCCTTGGGTAACATAACCCTCGGTATTAAAGAGCACACTATTTTCCCTGAAACTTCAGATGAAGAGCTGAAAGATGTATTCGGTCTCGCTATTACCATTGTGACTACAGCAAAAGATGCAAAGCAGGCAGAGGCATTCTTCCGACACATTGGTGTCCCGCTTCAGGAGGCAGTGTAATTTCAATTTTTATGGGGCGTGAAAATTCAGGTACTTCTTTTGGGGCCTCTGATGCAGATATGCGTGCGCACGCAAAAACTCTTGGATTAGAAAATAGCGGTCCTGCGGAGCCGTTTCTTCCAGGAATGAAGGCAGACAGGACCCCTTTACGGCTTAAAACTTCAAAAAGAAAATAGAGTCTAAATACAGACATTCCAAGCCCCTTTGACTCGGGGCTTTTTGTTTGCTATTCTAGCAATAGCTTTTCGAAGCGCTTTTTCTTTAAGGTCTCGGCTCCCGAGATACGGAACAGGGCTCAAAAGGCGAATACCCTTCATCTCAGCTTCGCTGAATGAATACGGTTCCCTAAAACAAAATGGCTAAAAAGTCACAATTGGCTCGTAATTCTAAGCGTATCAAGACGGTCGCTCGTTTTGCTGTGAAGCGCGCTACCTTGAAAGAGGCAGGAGATTGGGAGGGCCTTCAAAAGCTCCCTAAAGATGCTTCACCAATTCGTGTGAAGAATCGTTGCGCAGTTACTGGCCGTGGTCAGGGATATATGCGTCATTTCGGTCTTTCTCGTATTCAGTTTCGTGAAATGGCACGCCGAGGGGAGATCCCAGGTGTTAAGAAGTCTTCTTGGTAATTCACCCACAGCAATAATTTCATCATGATTACAGATCCTATTGGAGATTTCATTGTTCGTTTGAAAAACGCCACAGCGGTGCGCAAAGCATCCGTTGCTGTGCCATTTTCAAAACTTAAGCTTGCGGTAGCACTCGCGCTTCGCAAATCAGGATACCTTGGTGAAGTTTCTGAAGAAGGTTCGGGAATTCACAAGACTCTCGTTGTTGAGTTGCTCTACGGAGCCGACGGTCTTCCAAGAATCAACGGCGTTAAAAGAATTTCGAAGCCAGGTCGCCGCCTCTACGCAAAAGCTCGTGAAGTATTCCCTGTGAAATACGGCAAGGGACTTATGGTACTTTCTACACCACAAGGTATCGTCACTGATCGCGAGGCTAGACAAAATAGACTTGGAGGAGAGACGCTTTTCAAGATCTGGTAATCCAATACGATCACTACAAAAATACATATGTCACGCATCGGTAAAAATCCAATAACTATTCCAGCAAATACGCACATCTCAGTTGTTGAGGGTGTGCTGACTGTGAAGGGTCCTTTGGGCGTAATAACACGACCAGTACACTCGATGGTATCGGTAACTGTTGAAGGTGAAGCCGTAACGGTTGCGCCTTTGAATTCTTCAAAGCTCGCACGATCTCTCTGGGGAACATTTGCATCTCACCTCAAGAATATGATTGCTGGTGTGAATAAGAAATACGAAAAGAAATTAACTCTTGAAGGTATCGGATACCGCGTTGAGGTGCAGGGAAGGAATATGAAATTCCTTGTTGGATTTTCTCATCCAGTAATTTTGGCAATCCCTGAGGGCATTGATGTTGTTGTCGAGAAGAATCAAATCACTGTTAGCGGTATTGATAAAGACGCAGTGGGGCAGTTTTCTGCAGTTGTCCGCGCCGTGAAGAAACCTGAGCCATATAAAGGTAAGGGGATTCGTTACGATGGTGAGTATGTGCGCCGTAAGCAAGGTAAGAAAGCATCTGCATAATTTATATGTCTAAACTCACTCCAAAAACTCAATCTGCTCTTCGCGCTCGTCGCCATCGTCGTATTCGTGCGAAGGTAAAAGGGACAGCAACATGTCCTCGTCTTGCGGTATTTCGTTCGAATAAGTATTTCTACGCGCAACTCATTGACGATGATAAACAGGTCACTATTGCAAGCGCTTCATCTATGGATGTGAAAGGCAAAACCATGATGGAAGACGCAAAAATTGTTGGTGAACGCGTTGCGGCGGCTGCACTTTCAAAGGGTGTACAGAAGGTTGTCTTTGATCGAGGAGGCTTCACTTACACGGGACGCGTTCGAGCGCTTGCAGAAGCTGCGAGAGCTGGAGGGTTGGAATTTTAATGTAGCTTCACTATTTAGCATATGAACGACGAACAAAACACACCAGTATCTGAAAACACAACCGAGGCAACCCCAGCATCGGCGCCTGTTTCTCCTGCATCTCGCGCACCCGGAAATGCTCCGCGTGGTCGCCGACCTGTTCGTGGCGGTGGTGCTGGCGGTGATCGTAGGCCTTCTCGTGGGGGAGACCGAAAGCGTGAACCTCGTGAACGAGCAGAATTTGATCAGAGAACCATCCTCATTCGTCGTGTTGCTCGCGTTATGGCAGGAGGTAGACGCTT
>JAGOSG010000003.1:112677-113921 GCA_018062445.1 Minisyncoccota bacterium
CTCACCGTGAAGCTCTCTTTTGAGGATGTTTTCATCTCTGAAGTAGCACGGGCTACAATTGAGAAAGCAGGAGGTACTGTCCGCGCTCCTGTTTCAAGAAAGGTTATGCCTTCTAAGAAAGCTGTCTCTTCGCTAAAAGCTAAAAGCTAAACACTGGTTACCATGTCTGGATTCTTTGCAAAACTCAAACTCATTCTGAGTGACGGTACGCTTCTCAAGCGTATTGGGTTTGTCATTGTGGCACTTGCCGTATTCAGACTTCTCGCGACGATACCAATCCCAGGGATTGATCCTGTACGTCTCTCGCAATTCTTTTCAAGTAACCAATTCCTTGGTCTCCTCAACATTTTCTCAGGAGGCGGACTCTCCAATCTTTCAATAGTCATGCTCGGCGTAGCGCCATACATCACTGCATCTATCATCATGCAGGTTCTTACTATCATGTTCCCAAAGCTGAAGGAGATGTACCAAGAAGAGGGCGACCAAGGGCGCAAGAAGTTTAGTCAGTACTCACGTCTTCTTTCGATTCCGCTCGCATTCATTCAAGGATATGCGTACCTCGCTCTTTTCCAGAGTCAGGGAATTGTCGACCAGCTTCCACTTATGGCGTTCATGTTGAATGTTCTTATCATAGCTGCAGGTTCGGTGTTGCTCATGTGGATTGGAGAGCTTATGACTGAGTTCGGTGTCGGTAATGGTGTCTCGCTCATAATTTTTGCAGGTATCGTTGCGAGCGTTCCTCAGAATTTTGCACAGCTTTTGTTCTCATTTAATCCTGCGCAAATTCCTCTCTATATAGGCTTTGTCGTTGCAGCTTTGGTGATTATCTACGGAGTTGTTGTCATGACTGAGGCAGAGAGACCAGTTCCTGTGACATACGCAAAGAGAGTGCGCGGTAACAAAATGTACGGTGGTGTTTCTACTTACCTACCACTTCGTTTAAATCAGGCAGGTGTTATCCCTATCATTTTCGCTCTCTCCATTCTTCTGTTCCCTCAGCTTCTTTTGAATTTTGCAGCAAAATCTTCTGTTCTATGGCTTGCTAGTATCGCGAGTGCATTACTCTCGTGGAGTGGTGGTGCGATCATTTATGCAGTGTTTTATTTCTTACTTGTGTTTCTTTTTACCTATTTCTATACCGCAGTTACCTTTGACCCAAACATGCTTGCAACCAATCTTCAGAAGAACGGAGCATTTGTACCAGGGGTACGCCCAGGAGTACAAACAGCAGAGTATCTTGGCAC
>JAGOSG010000006.1:0-2034 GCA_018062445.1 Minisyncoccota bacterium
GGTGATTTTTTAGAGTGGGCAGAATATGGCGGTCATTTTTATGGCACGCTTGCATCTGAAGTTATGCCACTTTTGGATGCTGGGAAAACTGCGCTTAAGGAACTTGAGGTACAAGGAGTTCGACAACTGCAAAAGAAGATCCCAAAAGAGGAGCTCGCTATTATATTCGTGAATGCGGGCTCATGGAGTGAGATGGAAACTCGTATTCGTGCCCGTGCGCCAATATCGGAAACGGAACTCGAGAAAAGAAAAGAACGATATCAAGACGAAATGAATTTCATGTCCGAGGCTGATTTTGTGATTGAAAATCATTCAGGACAAATAGATGTTGCAAAGAAACACTTTACTGAAGTCGTTTCATCTCTCATTGCAGGTTAATATACGTACGTATGAACACAGAACAAAAACATTTATTTTTCTTTGTAGGACGCATTGCTTCTGGAAAAGAAACGCAGTGTGTACAGCTCGCAGAGAAACTTGGGTATACGGTTTTTAGCACTGGTGGAAAGTTTCGTGAAATTGTTGCGTCAGGTTCACTTCTCGGTAACCGCATTAAGGCAGATTATGAAAAGGGTCTTCTCATGCCTTCGTGGGTTGCTAATTACATGCTCGAGGAGTTTTTGTTTAATCTAGCTCCAGAAAGGGGCGCAATATTTGAAGGGTCGGGTCGTGATGTTGAGCAAGCAAAAGTCATTGATGAAGTCTGTACATGGCTGGGGCGTTCATATACCGTATTGAATTTGGATGTCAGTGAAGATGAAGTAGTAAAACGCTCACTTCTCCGTGGCCGTGACTCAACTGACAAGGATGAGTCTGTTATCCGTATGCGCCTCGCTGAGTATAATCGTCTTACGAAACCAGCTATTGAATATTTCCAACAATTGGGCAAATGTATCAATATAAACGGTGAACAAACACCTGCGGAAGTGCATGAAGAAGTAATGAAAAAAGTAGCAGAGGTTTTGAAATAATTTCACAGGATGATTGCAACAAAAAAAGATATTCCAATTCTTAGGGAAGGCGGAAGACACCTTGCGGAAGTACTAAAAGCTGTCGGGGATGCCGTTCGCCCCGGTGTATCAACCGATACTCTCAATACTCTTGCGGAGAAAATGATTCGAGATTTCGGCGATGTGCCATCGCTCATTGGGTATACTCCACGGGGAGCAGCGCGCCCATATCCTGCGACCATCTGTATTTCAATTAACGATGAGGTAGTGCACGGTATCCCAAATGAAAATCCCAGCATTATTACAGAGGGGGACATTGTGGGGCTTGATTGTGTTTTAGCGCACCAAGGCTTACTTGTAGACAGTGCGCTTACAGTTATTGCAGGGAAGGGGGACATGGGCGCAAAGGCACTATTGAATGCAACAAAGGAGGCTCTCATGGCAGGTATTAAAATGGCAAAACCAGGTGGGTATATTGGAGACATAAGTTCTGCTATTGAAACAGTGGGCGTCAAACGCGGGTACGGTATTGTCTTTGAGCTTGGAGGGCACGGAGTGGGGAACTCTGTTCATGAAGAGCCGTATGTGCCGAATGTTGGGGACGCTGGTACCGGAGCACTCTTAACCCCAGGCTTGGTTATTGCAATCGAGCCTATGTTTACTGAGGGTACCCCTCGCGTAAAACTTTTGAAGGATGGATATACATTTGTTACCAAAGATGGTTCGCGTGCCGCACACTTTGAACACACTATTCTTATTACTGAGAATGGCCATCAAATTCTTACAGAGCTTTAGAGTAAGGGATTGTATGGTTTTTAAAGGCTTAGGAAGAGAGATGTTTTTGGATTCTACCGAAGAAAAATGTCATCGATGTAATGGATGGGGCACTGAGGATCGCGGATACAGAAAACAAAATGGCGACTGGCAACATATGTCGCTCATATGCAGTGTCTGTCATGGGAAGAAAGTAATAGTAAAGACATGATAGTATAAAAACATTATTTAAATATCATGCACTCTATGGCAAAAGGAGAAACACATCGTAAAGATAAAAAGAAACCAAAGAAAGATAAGAAAAAATAAC
>JAGOSG010000006.1:2134-6250 GCA_018062445.1 Minisyncoccota bacterium
GCGTGTACTGAAGAAACGAAAATCTGTCCAGATGGGGGTACTGTTGGACGAGTAGGTCCAGCATGTGAATTTACTCCATGCGAGGTTTCTGTGTACAACTGGATTGTGAGTGACTCAGGCAGTAAAAACCGTGCCGGTGCTCCACTCACTAATGTATCGCTCTCTCTTAATGGTAAAGAATCCTCTGTTGGAGCATATGAAGGTTCGTGTGCAGAAATAGGTGTTCCAGAATGGCCACTTTTGGAGGGTGAAAAAGCCGGGTTGGCGTGTTGGTTTGAGACTGCAGGCACTGAGATTGGAGTGTTTGAAGAGCAAGGTCATTTGGTTTTAAAAAAAGCACCACTTTCTGTTGGGGCAGATGGTGCATCAATTGCTCGCGGTGCATTCGAGATGATGCGGAGTTTAGGTTCTGATGTTCCGTAATAGAAATATTACACGCTCGTTTCTACTTAAGAAAAATTTTGCGCGAGTGACGCGTTATACTACTAGGTATGCCAGGGTTTAATCCTAATAAAGGAATTGACACAAAAGCAGCGAAACTCTCGCCTGAACATCAACTGACGAAGTTGCGTGAGACTGCACGTTCTGGTGGTGGAGGAAGGGGACATCGAGGAGATCCGGCCTTACCTGTCGAAGCGTCTGTTCTCCCTACACTTTCGGAGGCATCAGAGGGGGTAGAGCAAGAGCAGAAGCAAGGCATCATTCTTGAACTGACACCTGACTCGAACGACAAAGACATGGAGGAGTTGTTGGGTATTTTGCATACCCAAGGATTCAAGGCTGTCATGAAGGAGCTCGATCGCATTGATAATCCCCACCTTGAAGATGATTTCCATCGCCTGCTTGTGCAATACCGGACAGCCGGTCATCCAATCCCAGGGCTGAGCGCTAATGACCCACTCGCTGTAGCTCTTGATTTTGTTCTCTTGGATATAGCCGTACCTGAAGCTGCGCCAGGGAAACCAGGGGGGTCTCTTAAAGATGTTTGCATGCAGATGGAGCAGTTTTATTTGAGCATGATTCCTTTTGTGGCTCTCCCCGATACAATTTTCCTGAAAGATTGGCACAAGCGCAAAAAGATTCATCTCCAGCATTTCACAATGGAAATTGCTGTCTCGCACACTAAAGAGGAAGCGGTCTTTTATTTGTCAGTTCCTCGAGCAAAACGGGAAACGTTTGAAAAGCAGATTTTTGCTATGTTTCCTCGTGCACGTATTGTTGAAAAAAAAGATGACTACAATCTTTTTAACCAATTTGGTGTGACTGTCGCAGCGTCTGCTTACTATCAGCGCCCGCCACCAATTCCTTTAAAGACATCAGAAGAGTTTAGTCACGACCCTATGAATGTGACGCTCGCAGCACTTTCCAAAATTACCAAAGAAGGTGAGGGGGCCGCGCTTCAAATTACCGTTGCACCAGCAGGAGACTATCACTCTAAGCGTATTCGCTATGTTTTAGACGAACTTAATAAAGGTAAGGGTTCTGCGAATGACATATTTCGAAAAAATATGTATATGGAGCATTACTCACCAATGCGTCGATTTTTTCAGGGATTGAACAAAGGCCTCACTAGTTTTTTGGAAAGTTCTGAAGAAAAAAAGAAGGATGATAGTAAGAATATTGATTCTTTTGCGGCTGACGCAGTGTCAAAAAAGCTCAAGAGCGTCATTGTGGGAGTGAATTTACGTATTGTTGCGTCTGCTCGCACCAAAGAGAGGGCAATGGCAATTTTGACTGAGCTTGAAAATACCTTTGGGCAGTATGAAGATGCAAAAGCGAATCGCCTTCGCTTTAAGCATATAAAAGGTAGAAAGGAATTGCGGGAGTTTCTCCGCTTGTTCATCTTCCGCATGTTTGACCGTCAAGCACACGAAGGATTTTTCTATCAGTTGTGGCTTGAATGGACACGCAAGGCTGCTCCAACGCCTTTGATGCATAAGATTCCACTCATGCCGATGAATTTGGCAGAGCTCTCAACTATTTTTCATCTCACTATTGCAGGAGGTACAGCATCTCGTGAAGCCAAAACTGCAAGCGCTAAGCTCGCTCCTGCGCCACCAGGGCTTCCTGAGAAAGGCATTGTCATTGGCATTAATCGTTACTCAAATATTGCAACGCCAATTCATTTCACTCCGGATGATCGCCTGCGTCACATGTATACCATTGGACAAACAGGTACTGGTAAGACGAACTTCCTGAAGAACATGATTATTCAGGACATTGAGAATGGGGAAGGGGTGTGTTTTATTGACCCACACGGTGTGGATGTATTGGAGATTCTTTCCCGTATTCCTAAAGATCGTATTGATGACCTCATTTACTTTGATCCTGCATATACCGCAAGGCCAATGGGGCTCAATATGCTTGAGTATGATCCACGCTTCCCTGAACAAAAAACATTCGTAGTGGACGAGATGTTTAAGATTTTCAAGAAATTATATGGCGATGTACCAGAAGCATTTGGTCCTATCTTTGAGCAGTACTTCCGTAATGCCACAATGCTTGTGCTCGAAGATCCTGATACTGGCTCGACCTTGATGGATATTTCCCGAGTACTTGCTGACGATGAATTCCGCGCATTGAAATTGTCTCGCTGTAAGAATCCCGTGGTAACGCACTTCTGGGAAGATATTGCAGAAAATGTGCGCGGAGAAGGGGATTTGCGCAACGTGGTTCCGTATATCACCTCAAAATTCGACATCTTCATCGCAAACGAAATTATGCGCCCCATCATAGGTCAGCAACGTTCGGCCTTTAATTTCAAAGACATTATGGACAATAAGAAAATCCTTCTTGTGAACTTGTCCAAAGGCCGACTAGGGGACGTAAATGCAAACTTGATTGGTCTTGTGATTGTTGGAAAAATAATGATGACTGCACTTGCGCGTACGGAGTATTTGCATTTGAATCCTCCGAACTTCTATCTCTACATTGACGAGTTCCAAAACATTACGACCGATACTATTTCAACCATTCTCTCTGAAGCACGCAAGTTCCGTCTCTCTATGACGATGGCACACCAGTATGTTTCTCAGCTCCTTCCAAAAATTAAAGACTCAGTATTCGGTAACGTTGGTACCATGGCAGTGTTTCGTGTAGGTCCCGATGATGCTGAGTATATTGCGAAACAATTTCCAGGCTTTGAGGTTTCCGACTTCCTGAAAATTGACAACTTCCACTCGTATTTGAAGCTCCTTGCTGGAGGAAAACCTACCCCCGGTTTTACTATTGAGACTATTCCATTTATCCCTGGTGACTTCTTGAACATTGATGCATTGAAACAGATTTCGTATCAACGCTACGGTCGAGCCCGCGAAGCTGTGGAGGCTGATATTCACCAAAAGTATAATCAGATGCGAGAAAACCAGAAGCAGTAGGGGTTAGTGGACAGGGTTTAGTGTTTAGGCGACGCTTCATCGGATCCGCAGGGATCAAGGGGCTTTGAATTCGTTCTTCTCTAAACCCTAACCCCTTCGCATGGCGTTTCGCCTTGCAGAATGCTATAGTCGCTTCAATGAACACCAATGCACAATTTGAAAATGAGCGTACGCTTATTATATTGAAGCCTGACGCAGTACAGCGTTCTCTTATCGGAGAGATAATGAAGCGCATAGAGCGAACAGGATTGAAATTTGTTGCATTCAAATTTGGTCTTGCCACGGAAGACCAACTTGTGCGTCACTACAACAAAGATGAGAAGTGGTTTCTTGAAAAAGGAACTCGGATATTAAATGACCGCACCACGCACAATCTGCCAATAGAGAAGGATGCGCTTGGGTACGGTAAAGAAATAATAGATTCAATAGTGAAATTCATGACTGCAGGTCCTGTACTCATGATGGTTGTTGAAGGGAATGAATCAGTAGCCGTTGTGAAGAAGCTTGTGGGTGCAACAGAGCCAAAGACATCGGATGTGGGGACTATCCGCGGTGACTACACTGTGGATTCGTACGACCATTCATCGGTACAGAGTCGTGCCGTTAGAAACCTCGTCCACTGTTCAGAGTCCCCAGAAGAAGCATCACGTGAAATTGCTGTGTGGTTCAAACCCGAAGAGATTTTGAAATATCGTATTGTGCAGGAACAAATTCTCTACGATGTGAATTTGGATGGAAT
>JAGOSG010000006.1:6350-32617 GCA_018062445.1 Minisyncoccota bacterium
TCGTCCACTGTTCAGAGTCCCCAGAAGAAGCATCACGTGAAATTGCTGTGTGGTTCAAACCCGAAGAGATTTTGAAATATCGTATTGTGCAGGAACAAATTCTCTACGATGTGAATTTGGATGGAATTTTTGAATAGCTGTCAGGTTCCAGCTGTCAGCTTTCAGGGACGAAAACGAATATGAAAAAAGGCATTCATTTCATCATTACAGGAGGAACTATCGATTCCGTATACGACGGCAGTAAGGACACGGTTGTTCCCAGTGGCTCTTCAATCCTTCCTGATGTAATGAAACTCATAAAATCAGAGTTACCTCTCGAATTTACTGAAATATGCATGAAAGACAGCCGGAATCTTACTGCGGAAGATTTGGGTGCAGTTTTGGATGCCGTACAGAAAAGCGAGTTCTCAAAAATCATCATTACGCACGGAACATATACTATGCCTGATTCCGCTCGATTTCTGAAAGCTCACTTAGGAGGGGATATAGATAAAACAATAATTTTGACCGGTTCTGTCATTCCGATAAAGGGATTCTCACCTTCGGATGGTACTTTCAATATTGGGTACGCTGTCGGACAAATTGAGCATCTTACTCCTGGTGTATATGTAGCAATGAATGCTCGAATATTCTCCCCAGAAGAGGTCATAAAGAGGATGTCTACAGCCACCTTTGAATCTATTTTGGGTGAGAAGTAATTTTTATTTTCCTCCCTGAAACCTGAAACCTCACACCAGACACCTACTCAGCGTGCTACGCTGAAGGGAGGGGTTAGTGACGGAGTATTAACCTCGTTGAAAAATTTTAGGGAGCTTTATATCACTCTGTGCTGGCGAATCTCTCCGGAGAATCCGATGCGCAAGATGTTGCGAGCACCCACCTGGAGCTTCGGCTCTAAGGTTAATACTCCGTCAGTGACCCTATTGGTAAACTCGCCACGCATTTTGCGTCTTTGGCGAGTTTTATTTTTTTAAACATATATACAGATGCGTTTGCTACTATAGAAGGTATGGGAAAATCGATTTCTATTATGTTTGCACGCGGAGCTAGGCGTGTTACAGGTTCAAATTTTCTGGTAGAAGCAAAAAATGGAGAGGTTACTACACGCATACTTATTGATTGTGGGCTCGCGCAAGGCGAACGATTCTGCGAATCAACAAATAGAGAGGTGTTTGCGTACGACCCCGCAACGATTGATACAGTTCTTTTTACTCACGCACACGCTGATCACATTGGGTTATTCCCTAAACTCGTAAAGAACGGCTTTACGGGTCGTGCCTTTGCAACGGCTCCCACCAAAGCACTTATTCCAATAATGCTTGAGGACTCTGTAAAGATAATTGCTCTCGAAGCAAAGCGATGCAATGATGAGCCGCCGTACGCCACTGAAGATGTTATACGGGCAGTTGAGTATATTGATGAGGCGACATATGGCAAAACATTAGAGTTCGCGCCTGGAGTTACTGCAACATTTCACAATGCTGGACACATTTTAGGATCTGCCACCATCCTCCTTGATATTTTTGGAAAGAAAATTTTGTTTACAGGAGATTTAGGTCGTGTGCCTGCCGCTCTTGTGCCCGATAGGGAAGTGCCTGCCGATGTAGAATACCTTATAACAGAAAGTGTATACGGCAATAAAACACACAGCTCACTTGAAGAGAGTGAGCGGGCGCTCTTGTCAGCTGTTAAAGCTATTATTGGGAGCCAAGGTACGCTTCTTATACCTGCATTTTCACTTGAACGCACACAAATAATTCTTGCTTCTTTAGATAAGGCAATTACTAACGGTGTTATTCCAGAAGTAGCAGTATTTATGGATTCACCTCTTGCTGCAAAAGTAACTGATGTGTACAGAAAGCATCCAGAATTTCTTCGTGCTGATATACGCACTCGACTTCTCGGCGGAGACGATCCGTTTTCATTCCCAAGTTTAAAAGTGAGTGTCCACCCAGACGAGTCGGATGCGATAGATCGGCATCCCGGCCCTAAAATAATCATCGCAGGAGCTGGTATGAGCCATGGTGGGCGTATTAGAAGACACGAAGCGAAGTATCTACCGCAGAAATCAACGGTGCTCCTCCTAGTGGGCTATCAAGTGCCTGGGAGTTTAGGTCGGAGGCTTAAAGATGGCGCACGAACAGTAAATATAGATGGTGTTGAGGTTAAGGCGCGCGCGACAATACTATCAACAGACGGATTTTCTGCACACGCTGACAGAGATGATCTTATGACCTTTGCTGAAAATGTTAACCCTAAGCATGTTTTTGTAATATTGGGGGAAACAGAGTCAGCAACGTTTCTAGCACAACGCATCGCAGGGTTTCTCAATATTCCCGTTGATGTACCGAGAGAGGGTGAGACATACGAAATTCCTATTGTATAAAAAATCCCGCGAAAGCGGGATTAGTTTATAGTTTGCAACCTGAATGAAGAAAACGACCGTCGCGTAATTCAGTACAAGTTAAATTGTCATACCCAAGGATTGGTCGAGTACACCCAGCGCATATTTTTAACTTGTATTTTTCTCGCGGGGATGGATTCACAACTCCTTAGGCAGCTATTTTCAAGAGTCTATCAAATGCTTCTGGGTATTCCGATGCAATTTCTGAAAGTACTTTGCGGTCGAGTTCGATATTTGCTTTCTTTACTGCGCCCATGAAGGTGCTGTAGTTTTTGAAACCTCTTTCGCGAAGTGCTGCGTTGATACGTACAATTGCGAGCCCTCGCATAGTTCTTTTCTTAGCTCTACGATCGCGGAATGCGTATTTACCAGCGTGTTTCAAAGCTTCGAGTGCTTGCTTTGTCTTTGTTGAGCGTCCAAAACGATAGCCTTTTGCGGCTTTCAATATATTGCGACGGCGCTTCATCGCCTTTGGTCCTCCTTTTACTCTAGACATATGGGTTAGTGATTAGTATTTAGTGATTGGAAAAATTTACTTGCCGTTTCCTGGAAGGAATCGAGCGCGCATCGCAGGACTCATTTCTACAGCTTTCGCGCGAGCTTTCACGGTGCGAGTCTTTCGGCTGTCACGAGAATTGAAATGGTCTTGTCCGCCCTTACGCGCAACAATCTTACCGTTGCGAGTTACGCGGAGACGCTTTGTGTATGATTTGTTCGTTTTCATTTTATTATTTTGCGGGCTTCTGTTTTCCGGCCTTTTCTAGGATCATATTGAATCCTTTTGGACCTTTCTGTATGTCCTCAGCGATACGGTAATCCTCGGGAACCAAAAGCACGAAACGCTTCAATCTTTCCTTGAGAAATGCCGGATCCATGTACTTGTAGCGTCCCTTAAGGAAGAGTTCCACTCGTACCCGATGTCCTTCTTTGAGCCATCCAGCTGCTTGGCGAGCCTTTCGGAGAAGATCGTTTTCTCCGGTACCTACCTCAACTTGGACTGCTTTTGTCTCTGTAATGTGCGATTTAGCCCTTATTTCTCGGTCTTTTTTCTGTTGCTCGTATTGAAATTTACCATAATCCATTATTTTCGCAACTGGCGGGGTCGCGTTTGGCGAAACCTCTATTAAGTCGAGCTCCACAGCTTTTGCTTGCGCCATAGCTTCGGCGAGTGTAATAACGCCGACGTTTTCGCCATTAGGACCTATGACCCGAAGTTCGGGTGCGCGTATTTGCGCATTGATACGTGTTTTTAGAGTAGCCAAGGTTTTGTATCAAGAATGATAGCTCGATAATGGCGCCTTTACAAGTGTTTATAGGTGCTTTCTCCTATATTTTTTTTGGTTTTTTATGAGACCTTATTTTTAGCCAACTGTAATTTTCTTCCCATCATGTCCAACCGTGAAGTGTGGCAAGTCAGAGGCTAATGCATCTATCGTCAGCGCAATATGTTCATCGTAGACATCTCGTGGGTGGCTTTTAAATATGTCACCAAATCCGCCCAAAATAAAATTAACCGCATCGCCTAAAATGCCATGGTTTGCGCCTCTATTGTGAACAAATACTTGATCCGTTCCGTCGTTAGGGGGAAGGGATATATAGTGCCCATCCCGTGGGTCTTCTACGTGCATAATCGCACGAGGGTTTGCTTTTCCTCCGTACTGAAAAATATTGAAACCAGGAGCACCTTCTTTCCATCGGGTTTTCAGGCCTGTTGAATACGAGCGGACTTCCTCAGCGTGCTTGGATCCGAATCCGTATGCACTGTGATTAGTCATAAGAGATTGCATGTGTCCACACCCTCTACACCCAGAAGGGTCGTGTTCGTGGTCATCGTCGGTGTGGGCGCTCATTCCACCAAATAATCCTTCAAGAAATTGAGCAAACCCCTTGAATCCGCCAACATGCTCGTGCGCGTCCTCATGCACTCCTGAAAAGAGAGTCGTGGTAAGTCCCAGCATGCCTCCCGGGTATCCAATTCCTTTTTTTGTTCGCCGGCTATCTATGCAGTGTATGTGATCTGGTCCAAGTAGTGTTGGAATAGGCAACACTTCAGCATTTCGACGAACATATTCTTCCGCTTCTCCAAAATTCATAGGGTCTCGTGGACCCCCTTCGTACCCTGCCATATATGTAAATATTTCTGTTAGATTATTTTGTGAAGTTATACGCCTCTTTATTGTAAGAAGCAAGGAATTTCTACAACAGTGTGGTGGTTTATTTTAAGAAACAGTGGGGTAGATGGGTCCACTATTTACTCTGTTGCTTTCTGGACATCTAAAGTGAAGAGGAATATAGTAAGCCACATTTCCACAGTATGTTGCGTCTTCTTTCTAAAATAATTACCACCGGGAAGAGAACTGAAAAATGTCCTCAAATTCCAACTTACGTTGAGGAGATCGGTGAGAATCTGAAGCGCGCTATTCATACTTTATATGGAGGCCGAACACTACGCATACGGCATGTTGATGCGGGTTCCACAAACGGCGAAGAGTATGAACTAACTGCGCTTGGGAATGCGTTTTACGATATTGAGCGTTTTGGAATCTCATTTGTGGCATCTCCCCGTCATGCTGATGTACTCACTGTTTCAGGCCCTGTTACTCGCAACATGGAGCATGCACTGAAGACCGCCTACGAGATGACGCCAGAGCCAAAAATTGTTGTTGCTCTCGGTGATGGAGCATGCACGGGCGGAATTTGGAAGGATTCCTATGCGGTAGTGGGGGCAGTAGAAAATGTTATTCCTGTCGATGCTCGAATTCCTGGCGATCCTCCAACACCAGAGGATGTCTTAAGGGGGCTCTTGAGTATAGTTACCGCTACCCGTAAGTAATGCACTATTATGTCCTCCTTCACTATCGACTGTCTTTTTGCTATAGCATTCGTGCTTCCACTTGTAGGTGTAGTTCTTTCTCTTGCGACTCGCCGTTTTTCTTGGAACAACACGCTGGTGCAATCGATGTTTATTTTGTCGGGTTTTGCTGGCCTGATTGCTGGCAGTTATTTTTTTGCTCTTTTAGGAATAGGAAATAGTGCGTCTTTCAATGGTACGTTCTTTGGGTTGGTGAACATTGCACTTAACTCAATGCAAGTGTTTTTCCTTATGTTGGTGTACGGAGGCGTCCTTCTAACCTCGCTCTATGCGATTCAGAGCTTGCCACCATATAAGGGTGTGTACGTGTTGCCAACGCTCAATGTTGCCTCGGCGTTTTTTATTGTAGGGATGCAAGCAACGATCCTTTCTCCATCGCTTTTTACTTTCCTGATGGCTTGGGAAATTATGTCAGTCTCCGCATATTTCTTGGTTATCGCAGATAGGAGTGATGAGTCGCTCCGTGCAGGATGGCTCTACTTTGTGATGACTCACATTGGGTTTGCTTGTATTGCAGCAGGGCTTCTTCTTCTTGCAGGAGGTAATCTTTTTGCATCGTGGCATGATGTTGCACTCTCTGCTCTTGGTGCCACACCACTCGCTATCTCTATTGCATTTGTACTTCTCTTAGCGGGGTTTGGTTCGAAAGCAGGTTTGGTGCCACTTCATCAGTGGTTGCCCTATGCGCACCCACAAGCACCAAGTGGAAGCTCCGCGCTTCTCTCTGGTGTCATGCTTAAAGTGGCACTCTTTGGTTTCATTCAAAGCGTAGCACTATTTCCATTTGTTCCGTCTTTTTCAGCATTCCTCGTTATTAGTATTGGCCTCCTCTCAGCATTTTTTGGTGCGCTTCGCGCTGCAGTTGAGAATGACGCAAAGCGCGTCCTTGCGTGGAGCAGTATAGAAAATATGGGGCTCATCTTTTCTGCTGTTGGAATATATCTCCTTGTACACGGATCTCCAGATAGTGCGGTTTCCGCAATTGCACCGTCCATTGCTCTTTTCATAATTCTTCATACCGTGAACCATTTTATTTTCAAGACAGGGCTTTTCATGGCAGTTGGTGCTGTGGCATCAAAAACACATACACGAAATCTCGACGAGCTAGGGGGTCTTGCACAGCGCTGGCCAATTTTTTCAGGAATATTTCTTGCGCTTTCTCTTGCAGCTGCTGCGTTGCCCCCATTCGGTACCTTTTTTGGTGAGTGGACATATTTTCAGACACTCGCAAGTGGTATGACGATTTCTGCTTTTTTTGGAGGAAGTTTTGCATTGATACTCGCTCTTCTTGCGTTGGTCGGTGGGCTCGCGCTCTTTGCGTACGTGCGTATGTTTAGTGCAATCTTTCTTGGACGAGCACGCACGACTCATGCAGAACAGGTGTCCCCAATGCCGATACTGCTTTGGCTTCCATCACTATTTTCCGTACTCCTCTCAATCATTGCGGGATTATTTTTGTTTCCAATTCTTAGTGCGCCAAACACTTTCATGGAAGGTGTGACACTTTTTGGAGACGTTGCAATTCTAGGTGGAGTTTCTATGAATGCATGGTGGGTACTTCTAAGTGTTATTTTTATTGGAGTGCTTCTCACAGTGTGTCGCCGATCTTTTTCTAACAGAAACCCTGCCCGTATCACGGATACATGGGATTGCGGTCAACCTATAACTCCTCGAATGCAATATACTGCAACTGGTTTTTCTGCGCCGATTAGATTTTTCTTCAAATCAATCCTCATGTCGGAGAAAGAACTAATTATTGAGCCTATTTCAATGAGTAATCCGTGGATTGTGCGTCGGCGTCTTGTGTGGAGTATTAAGTCATTTTTTGAATACTGGCTCTATCGCCCGATTGGTATTGCGGTCTTTGCTGTTTCCCATGCGGTTAAAAGACTCCAGAATGGCGTCATTCAGTTGTACCTCCTCCTAGTTATTTGCGCATTGGTGTTCACTCTCGCTACAACTCTATGACATACCTCCTTATTACATTTCAAGCTCTCGTTGTACTTCTTTCCGCACCATTAGTCGTGGGAATGGTTCGCACACTGAAAGCTCGTTTTCAAAATCGCCAAGGACCGTCGATATTTTTGCCCTACGTCTCAATGCTTTCACTCCTCCGAAAAGAGATGACAATTACAAAGCATAGTTCGTGGGTATTTCGCATGGTGCCATTTGTGGTCTTAGGAAGCGCATTCTTCCTTGCTCTTGTTGTACCTTCGCTCTTCTTTGGAATTGTGCCAAGCTCGCTCGATAATATTTTTCTTTTTGGCGCAGTAGTGGCGCTCGGTTCAGTATTTTTGGTGCTTGGAGGCATGGATACGGGAAGTACATTTGGCAACATGGGTTCGAGCCGTGAGATGACGCTCGCCACTCTCGTTGAGCCAGCGCTCTATGTATCACTCGCAACTCTTGCGCTTGCTACGGGCGCATGGGGCATGGGGGGCATTGTTGGACACTTCACATCACTGCCGTGGTTGGTCGCTGTTCCTCCTGCTATCGTCACGCTCATTGGACTTTTATTTGTGTTGCTTGCCGAAAATGCACGCTACCCAGTAGATAATCCTGCGACACATCTCGAGCTCACTATGGTGCACGAAGCTATGATCTTAGAGTATTCAGGAACATATCTTGCAATGCTCGAGTATGCGTCAGCAATAAAGTTAACTGCGCTCTTGGCAGTGTGTATGGGCATTCTCATTCCATTTGGGATTAGCGCTCCACCGGTTACGTTCTTTGGGCTTGGGATTGCGTTGATTGCATTTTTCGGAAAACTTGCACTCGGGGCTTTTGCAATTGCTTTTATAGAATCAGTGATTGTGAAGATGCGTTTTTATCGGATGCAGGAGTATATGATGCTCGCATTCTTTATTGCGCTCCTCGGACTTGCTGTTGAGTTAATCGTCCTCTATCACTAAATATGACACCAATCGCAATTGCCATGACAGTGTTTGCTGGAGGAATGTTTTTCCTAGCGTTTCTTATGAGTAGTCGCATGCGCTTGGGGTCTTTGGTAACTGCATTTCGAGTACAGTCAGCGCTTCTTGCGCTCCTTGCTATTGCCGCAGCATTTGTAACGGGGGAATTCCAACTTTTTATTGTTGCAGGCCTTATTGTTCTCATTAAAGTTTGGTTTATTCCTTCGTTTTTGCTTCGCGCGGCGCGTGTGAGTGGGGCATCTGAACGCCTACAATCATATGCACGTCCCGCAACGCTTTCTTTTGTTGCAGCGTGTCTGGCTATTGTTGCTTTAGTTGGAGCACGTGGGTTATTGCCCGTTGGTGCTGATTACTTTGTGCTCGCTGCATCATTTGGCATTGTGCTCGTCGGCCTTCTTATGTTGGTTTCGCGAAAAGATATGTTTGGGGAGGGAATTGGATTCTTTGTTATGGAGAATGGCATCTTTACATTTGGACTCGCACTTACGCACGGCATGCCATTTCTTTTTGAAATCGGATCGTTTTTTGACCTCTTGGCATTTTTTATTCTTATCACTGTGTTCACGCATCGTGCGCAAGATGAGAATGCGTCGGTGGCGACTGATGATTTGCGAACCTTAACTGATTAATTTTTATGGCTATCTCACTACTACTCGTCTCATGTTTAGTTCTCGCCACCGTGCCATTTTTTATGCGTGGACTCCGGTTTATTTTTGGCGCAGCATTTTTTGCAAGCTCGTTAGTGTTTGCTCTCAGTGTGTATACGGCCATTCCACTTTTCCTCGGCGCTCCCGCATTTGAAAACGGCTACTGGTACCTTGATACATTTGCCGCGCTCATGGTGCTTCTCATCGGGTTCATTCAATGGACAGCAACCATAACGAGTATTCACTACTTAGGAGAAGAAGTGAGAACAGGGGAGATAACACTGCCCGCAGTGCGTCGTTACTTCTTTTTTGTCGGTCTCTTTGTGTGCTCAATGCTTCTCACTATTGTTTCAAACAATCTTGGTTTTATGTGGATTGCGCTTGAAGCAACAACACTGACTACAACACTCCTCGTTGCGTTCTATGCTCACAAAGGCTCACTTGAAGCAGCATGGAAATATCTTATTCTCTGCTCAACGGGAATTTCGCTCGGACTCATTGGATTATTCCTCACGTATTATGCAGCGTCATCTTCTGGTCTTTTGCACGGACTCGGAGCAATCAGTTGGACGAATTTGCTTACTGTTGCTCCCTCGCTTCCGCCACACCTGATGCAAATAGCGTTCGTGTTCATTCTTATTGGGTATGGAACGAAGGTAGGTTTGGTGCCAATGCATGCGTGGTTACCCGATGCGCACAGCAGAGCTCCTTCGCCGATTTCAGGCATGCTCTCAGGTATTCTTCTCAATGCTGCGTTGTTTGGAATATTGCGCTTTCGGGTGTTAGTAGACGGTTCACTTGCTTCAAGCGAATGGACGAGTGAATTGTTCTTAGTTTTTGGAGTGCTCTCATGCATTATTCCTGCAGCGTTCATTTTGATCCAAGCAGACTATAAACGTCTCCTTGCGTACTCTTCGATTGAGCATATGGGACTCATTGTATTTTCTGCTGGACTCGGGACTGTTGGTGCTGTTGCGTCAGTTATTCATATTGTTGGACATGCGCTCCTAAAGTCTGCGCTGTTTTTTAGCGCGGGCAACATATTGCTCCGTTTCAAGAGTACGAAGTTTGATCGGATAGGGCAGGTTATGCGTACATTGCCGTACACGGGAGCACTGTTTCTTACCTTGATTTTGATGCTTCTCGCTATTCCACCATCGCCACTTTTTGGGAGTGAACTACTTTTGATATCGCAAAGCGTTGTACTACATCCGATATTTGCAACAATAGTACTTCTTGCGCTCGCTATTATTTTTGCAGGATTCATACGCCTCATCATTCCGTTTCTTTTTTCGCCCGCGCTTGTTCCTCCAAAGAGTGAAGTGGAAGTGGGTGAAAAATGGGGATGGTCGCACACCGCTATAGCTTTTCACCTTATTTTGTTGGTCGCATTTAGTGTGTTTCTTATGACACCTATGGCATCGCCAATTCTTGAACGTATAATCACGGCCATTTCATAATACATATATGAATATCCAAACACTTTTAAAAGAAATAGGTCTAGAAGATGTGAGCGGTTCTGGCACGGTGCAGATCCCAGCGTCGGACTTTGCACTTACGGCAGAGCACATAGTAGAGGCAGGGTCGCCTTTGGTTTTAATGTACGCACTCGATGAGCGTAAAAAAAGCAATATTTTTTCTATACGTGCAGTTTTTGCTGTTGGTATAGAACTGCTTACGCTTGAGAGCTACCTCTCGCCTGAAAAACCACAGTATCCATCTTTGACTCGTTCAATCATGGCAGCGAACTGGTATGAACGGCAGATTATGGATCAGTTTGGCATTGAAGCAGTGGGACATCCTGATCCACGGCGCTTGATGCATCATGAAAATGTTCCTGAAGGCACGTACCCTATGCGAAAAGACTTTGAGTGGAATACAAAACTTGCGCATGCACACGTTCCATATCCTATGCACCAAGTGGAGGGGGAAGGGGTGTATGAGATTCCAGTAGGGCCAATTCACGCAGGCATCATTGAGCCAGGGCATTTCCGTTTCAATGTGCGCGGGGAACGTATCATTACACTTGAAGGCAAACTCTTTTTCAAACATAAGGGTGTTTTAAAACTTGTTGAAGGGAAAACTCCTGAAGAGGCACTGCCATTTGTTGAACGTGTATCGGGCGACATGGTGGTTGGTCACACGCTCGCGTTCGTGCAAGCTATTGAAAAAATCTCTAATGTGACAGTACCTCTGCGCGCAGAGTATTTGCGAGTTATATGGAGTGAGCTAGAGCGTGTGTGTGCTCACATCTTTGATATAGGCAACATGGGTGGTATGGGTACCGGGTTTACATTTATGGCAGCGCAAGGCTTTCGTATGGTTGAAGAAATGCGCCGTCTCAATGCTGACCTCGTCGGACACCGGTTCCTTCGTGGTGCGATTACACTTGGTGGTGCGCACGATGTAACAGCAGGTGATGAAGCGAAAATTTTGCAAACAATTAAGCGTATAGAGCGTGACATAGGAGAGGTGTTAAAGATTGCGTATGCAAAAGATGGCCTCAAGGAGCGTTTTGAAACAACAGGCGTGTTGAGCAAAGAGGCAGCGCTTGCGTACGGTGCGCAGGGTATTGGCGCACGTGCCTCAGGAATCGATATGGATCTTCGTCGTGACATGTCCTATGGAGTGTATGCCGATATGGAAGTGTCAGTGGTTACAGAAAAAGCAGGCGACGTTTTTGCACGCTTCAATGTGCGTGTGCGTGAACTCACTGAATCATTTAGATTAATCCGTCTTGCGCTCACGAAGATCCCCGAAGGCAAGGTGCAGGCCTCCGTCCCTCATGGCACTGGAGATGCATACGGATTTGCAGAGAGCTGGCGCGGTGGAATTATGGATTTTGTGCGTCTTGATGCAAAAGGTCGTATTGATCGACTCGTCATCCGTGACCCATCGTTTTGCAACTGGCCACTTTTCGGCGAACTTGCTCCAGGAAATATTGTTCCTGATTTTCCACTCTGCAATAAGAGCTTGAATCTTTCGTATTCAGGAACAGACCTTTGATGTAGTAAAAACAAAAAACCACCCTTGAGTAATTCTCAAGGGTGGTTTTTTGTTTTTATTCGCGAGAATTGCGCTCACCTACGGGTGGGGAGAGTCGGTCAGGCGTTCTGTATAAGTCATCGCTTATACAGCCGCACGACCCTAGCTCGTGGTTTTGTTTTCTGACAAAACATCGCTTCGCTTTTCGACTCTCCACGTACGCGAGATTAGAACCTCTCTAATACAAAATACGTCCTCACATTTCCTGAACATGACTGATTCCTAGAATTAATTCTGGTACTATACACTGCATGATAATTGCCTTTTTCATGCTTCTTCTCCTATTAGGAGGGTCATTGGCTTTTGTAGCTGTGAATATTTTAGAACGCATCCCTATAACTAGTAATTTTATTCAGAATGGCTGGGTTAAAGCAATACTCCTAATTATTTCTATGTTTGTTGCAGGATACATTATGTATATCTGGCCTTGGTTAGGTCTGGCAAACTAGAAAACCGCTTCGTGGGCGTTTTTCTACTGCTCTGCATGCTTCCATATTTGTGGAGATAACGAGCCAGGCGTTAGTGGATCATGCTTTTGTTGGGAGTCCTTCTTGGTATTTTGCGATTAGGATCTCTTTTTTCTTGCGTTTCCATTTCTTGATTTGAATTTCTCGTTTTCGGGCACCTGCAAGAGTAAGATGTTTTTCAAGAAAAACTATTTTAAAGGCAGAGATCTTTTTTGTAAATTGGGCACCACGTTTTTGATTGTGATATTGAAGTCTGACGTGTGGATTTTTACTTATTCCGATATAGAGTTTATCTATTGAATTTCGGATCATGTATACAAAGTGCATAGTCAAATAATAGCCCATTCGATTCGTCGTCTAACTCTTCACTCAGGGCACTCAACTCAAACAAAAGGCACCCTTAAGGGTGCCTTTTGTTTTCTCTCGTGGTGGCTTGCCACGAGCGAGTTTTGCATTAGCAAAACGAGTCGAGTGGAGGTGGGGAGAGTCGAACTCCCGTACAGAGAGGGTCTCCGAAGTGTTTCTACAAGACATAGTTCGTTTCAAAGTTTAAGACAGGTGGGTAGAGAACGAACAAAATGACACCTATCCGAGCTCTTCAATTTCACTCTTTCCTACGAGCAGTAGGGAAGAGTAGAGTCTGATGTTATGGCACTAGGATCTTCCTATTAGACATCAGAAGCCTAGCGCCGTCCCGACCGAAGTGAGGACGGAAGAGGGAACTTACGCAATCGCAAAAGCAGGTTGCATGTAAGGGCTCTTTATAGAAGCGTTTGCACGTTTCAGTGCTCGAGGTTTAAGGTGATCTCCAGCATTCACCGTCTTGCGCACAACAGAGGAAATTCTCCGTCGAAACCAGTCACCCCCCGAAAAATAAGGCATGCCTTATTTTTCGGGGACTGGCTAATTTAATATTTTAATATTCAGTTTTCAAAGTGCGGTCTATCTCTCGCTTCGCGTCACGGCTCTTGAGGGTATCACGTTTGTCATGTTTGCCTTTGTGGCGCACAACAGCAACTTGCACCTTCAGTTTCTTATTCTTATTATATACCATAATAGGTATAATTGTCAAACCTTTCTGCCCTTCTTTTACAGCAAGCTCAGCGATTTCTTTCTTGCTCATCAAGAGTCTTCTGGTGCGCTCAGGATCATAGCTTTTGGCGGTGTTCCCAACCTGATAGGGAGAGATGGTGACACCCAAAAGAAATGCCTCACCACCACGAACCACAACGCGAGCACCTGCGAGAGAAGCCTTACCTGATCGGAGTGATTTTACTTCTAATCCAAGCAATTGAAGTCCCGCCTCGTAGGATTCGAGAATTTCATATTCAAGACGCGCTTTTTTATTTTCTACCAGGGACTTCATAACAGCTTCAGCATACCGCTATTTTGGTTTTTCACACGCCACAAACCAGAGGTTGTCCGAGACTTCATGCACGCACTCAGGTGTTTTGCCGATGATATCTTCAATGGCATAGAAAGTACTTATGTAGAGAGGTTTTTGAAAATCATCTAGAAATTTAATTGTTTCTTCTGTAGATGTTCCGGTCCATAGCCCAGTCCACGATTCGAGATTGTGATTATCGTTCAGCATGCCAGGGGCTGCGATATGAGCATTAGTCCATCCTTCAAACCAAGGGGCTTCATCTGAGGTAGTAAGAATGGTTGCTCCTATCGGCATCATTTTTGCAATTTCCTCAATTCTTAAGATTTGTTCATTCGATATGAGTGGTGGAGTACTCATTACTTGATTCCATAGGTTCCCAAAAAAGAGTCCAATGAAAAGTGAGAGGAAAGCGAGCTGTATGAACGCACGCTTTGTGCCCCATGCTGACTTTAGAGATGAAAGAGTTTTGTGTATTCCATACCCTGCGAGACCAGCGAGCGCAATGTCCGAGAAAATAAATACTCGTTCATAAAAGGGAAGTCTAAATAATGGAAATAGGAGGCTGACACCAGCGAGTGCAAGTAGTGTTGGCGGAATTTTGTTTTTTAGAAATGCTTTTCCTGCAACTCCAATTGCTAAAATGAATGGGAGCGACAACACTAAGTATGTTTTCCAGTCGAGAAATACTGCTGAGGGCATGACTACAGAAAGTTCATGTACCGTTGGTGCGTTTATAAATGCAAAGAGCGCTCCCGCAACTGCGATGTGGAGAGCGTACTCATTTCTGCGACCGCGCGAGAAAATAAAAAGAGCGATCAGTGTGAGGATGTAGATAATAGCGCTCGTCTTGTGAGTAAGTACGATTGCGATGTCGAGCAAAAGCCATGTGGTGAACCACCTTCGCTCAATTGCGATAAATGCGAGCAACATGAAGTCGAGGGCGAGTGCATTTTTAAGGAGGAAATACCAGTACCCGTTGTACGCGACTGATGATCCTACTAAGAGTAGTCCTGCTATAAAGGCGCCATGTTTTTGTAGGTACGGTTTTAAAAAGAAAAATAAAAGTACTGGCACCAATGCCCAAAAAATGAGATAGCTACCGTAGAGAATGAGGTCGGTAGGTAGGTGAAGAAATCGCAGGATGTCCAAGAACACTCGCACTATAAAAGCATCATTCCCGAGCCCAGGGACTGGTGCATTAGGAAAAGAGGTGATTGGTTCAATCAAGTAGCGCCTATAAAACCCCGTATCATAGCCAAGCGGGTGTCGTCCGAATAAAAAAAACGGGATAGCGTGGAGTGCGAGTGAGGCTAATCCGAGAATGGTGCCTAATAGGGCAGTTTGTTTTCTTGGAGACAGGGCGGGTATCTGCATGCTCGCACTAGTGTATCTCATCCCCAGTATAGATTAGGTACCCCCACTCCCATGGTACGCTTTTTGAGTTATTGGCATTTTAATAATAGTACTTTCTTTATATTTTTATGACAGCAATGAATAAAAAAGGGAACTCCATGAAAGTTTTCCTCTCACTTCTGGTTGCAGGAGTGATTACTGGGGGTTCTTTCTTTGTAGTGTCTGGAGTGGCCGTTGCTGATTCCAATGCTTTAGTTGCAAATGTTCTATCGTCCTTTTCTGGAAGGCCAACTGTTATCATCGCTCGTTCCGCTAAGAGTCCAACAGGTAGCCTAGTGAATGACGCATCACAAACTCTTGCTGTCTTTGATGTAAAGGCAACGAATGTTAAATGGCAAGCAACACTCAATTCGTTTACGGTTTCGGTACCAATCTCTGGTCGCCAAGCTTCAGCGCTCGAAGTGACGGACTTTGCTCTTCACTACGACTACTGCGTCAAGGAGGGTGTCACGTATGGATATGGCTATAAAGGAGGATCGTGCGGAAAAATGAGCTTTTTGGAGCCTACATCGGTTTCATTTATTAATGGGGATACCTACGTTCTCGTCTTTAAGAAAGATCTCCCTATTTATTTAAAACAGACAACCGGAAGAATCACTATTGTTGGGAAGCCTTCTTACACAAAGGCAGGAACGCAAGCCGTTCAACTCAGAGCATCTGTTGCCTCCGGCTCTGCTGTTGGCGATCAATGCAAGACTATCCGCTATGGCTATAAGAACAAATACGGTTACTCAAAATGTGGTAATCAGAGCGCGACAGTGAATGTTGGAAGTGCAAAAGGGAACTCGCTTACCGTTAAGCGTCCACCTGGATATGGGTATCCTCCTACACCGCCTGTAACTCCACCGGTAACGCCACCCGGTAAACCAAAAATTATAGATAAAAGATAATAAATAAAACCCCCTCTCTAAGAGGGGGTTTTATTTATTATCTTTGGTGTTCTTGCGAGTAGCCGTATATAATAGCCAGATGCCTGAAATCAATCTCAAAGAAACTTCAAACAAGAAAAACCCAATCAAAGATAAAAACCCTTTGAAAAAGTTTGTTCAAAAAGGAATGCCGGGCATGCCGGCAAAGGGAGGCGGATGGAATAATATAACTTCCATAGTATTGGTGGTTCTCATTCTCGCATCTCTCTATTCTTTTTTCTTTGGACAAAAGGTTGATGTTAAAGATGTGACTCTTTCACAGCTTGCTGCAGACATTAAGACGGACTCCGTAAAAAGTATCATCGTTGAAGGCGATAAGCTCACTGCTACCTATACAGACACCAGCAAGAAGTCGAGTAAGAAAGAGTCCAATACTGCCCTTTCAACAACGCTTTCTAACTACGGCTTGAAGGCAGATGAAATTTCGAAGGTTTCAATTGAGGTTAAAGATCAGAGTGGTTTTCAATTCTGGTTTTTCACACTCGCGCCCATCATTCTCCCGCTCATCCTGATCATCGTCTTCATTTGGTTTCTTTCGAAACAGGTTCGTGGGGCAGGAATGCAAGCTTTCACTTTTGGTCAATCAAAGGCACGAATGATAGATCCAAAAGATTTGAATCAACGCGTTACATTCAGTGATGTTGCTGGTGCACGAGAAGCAAAAGAAGAGTTGACCGAAATCGTAGACTTTTTGAAGAATCCAAAAAAATTCTTGGACATCGGTGCACGCATTCCAAAGGGTGTTCTTTTGATGGGTGCCCCGGGAACAGGAAAGACTTTGCTTGGCCGAGCTGTTGCAGGTGAAGCGGGTGTACCGTTCTTTTCTATTTCCGGTTCTGAATTCGTTGAGATGTTTGTTGGCGTTGGAGCTTCGCGTGTGCGAGACCTCTTTCACATGGCGAAACACGCAGCCCCTGCAATTATCTTTATTGATGAAATTGATGCTGTGGGTCGCATTCGTGGCACAGGTGTTGGTGGTGGCAATGATGAGCGAGAACAAACATTGAACCAAATCCTCGTTGAAATGGATGGCTTTGAACCAAATGAAAAAGTAATCATTATGGCAGCGACTAACCGTCCTGATGTGCTCGATCCGGCACTCTTGCGCCCTGGTCGCTTTGACAGACGCGTTACCATCGATTTACCAGATCGTGATGACCGTGAAGCAATTTTGAAAGTTCATGCACGCAAAAAACCACTTGCGGAAGATGTAGTGCTTCGCACTATCGCAGAGCGTACTCCTGGATTTTCTGGTGCCGATTTGTATTCATTAATGAACGAAGGTGCGATTCTTGCAGCGAGAGAAAACCGAAAGAAGGTTGCACAATTTGACTTGGTGCGTTCCATCGAGAAGGTAATGCTTGGGCCTGAGCGTAGAAGTCATTTGCTGAACAAAAAAGAAAAAGAAATCACTGCGTATCACGAAGGAGGTCATGCGCTCGTCGCATCAATCTTGCCGTATGCTGATCCAGTCCATAAAATTTCCATTATTTCTCGTGGCCGTGCAGCTGGGTACACATTGAAGTTGCCAGATGAAGATACAAAGATGCAGTCAAAGAAAGAATTCTTGGATGACATCGCAGTTTCTTTGGGTGGATATGTTGCTGAAATGGAAGTGTTTGGTGACCTCACTACGGGACCCTCAAACGACTTGCAGGTAGCAACAGCGCTCGCTCGTGACATGGTTACTAAGTACGGTATGTCCGACACTTTGGGACCAATGGCGCTCGAAGGGGAAGGAGGTCGCACGCTTTTCGGCCGTGGTGTTTCAGACAAGGAGTACTCAGAAGAAGTGTCAGCAAAAATTGATTCAGAGGTGAAGAAAATAATAGATGACGCTCATGAGAAAGCGAAGGATTTGATAGTGAAGCATCGCAAGCTCTTGGATATGATCGCTGCAAAACTTGTTGAAGTAGAAACGGTTGAACGAGATGAGTTTGAAAAGGTCTTGATTGCTGGGGGCATTACGCCAAAAAAGAAAAAGGACATTGAGCATCAGGCGTAATTTTGTAGCTAATTGATTTATCCGCACTTGAGGATATATAGTGCGGATACCCACCCTTAGCTCAGTTGGTTAGAGCATCGAGCTTATACCTCGAGGGTCCTTGGTTCGAGTCCAAGAGGGTGGACTAAAATGCCAAAGTCTTAGAATCTAATTATGACCCTCGCAAAGTTTGAAGACATACCAATTCACGAATGTGGTGAACCTCTCGTTGATTTGAGTGAGTACGCTTTTGTGCTTGAGCCGTCATATTTTAATCAAGGATTCTCTACTGAATCTCGTATGTTTTTGCGTCAATCTGTTGCAGAAAAGTTGATGGAAATACAAAAAGGGTTAAATCGGTACACATTCAAGATTTGGGATAGCTTTCGTCCTCGTTCAGTTCAGAAAGTAATTTATGACAAGTTTTGGCAGGAATTACACATTGCTCACCCTGACTGGGATGAAGAGAAGCTAAAAATAGAAGTCGGAGTATTTGTTACTGCTCCAAATAATCCACAACGTATTCCGCCCCACTCTACTGGAGGCGCCGTCGATTTAACTTTGGTTGACGTTCAAGGAAAAGAACTAGATATGGGTACAACCTTCGACCACTTCGGACCAGAAGCGGCACCTTTTTATTTTGAAGAAAACGCTCAAAATCATGAAGTACAGGGGAACAGAAAAGTCCTTCGTGAGGCAATGCTTGAGGCTGGTTTTGCTATAGATACAGATGAGTGGTGGCACTTTGATTACGGAAACCAGAGGTGGGCACTGGCACTTGGTCGTAGTACTGCTATTTTTGGGGAAGCTGAAGTTCCGAAATAATTTTTGTTATCATCTCACGATATGTCCTCAAGAAACGAAAAATACTCCAGTATATCCAGACACGAAGCAGGTGCGTTTGTTTGTAGCTGTATGTGTAGTTGTAAGCGTGATGTTTCGGAATCAGGAAAAATTTGCGGTAACTGCTTTTTTGGTGGACACTCTCTCTAATTTTTATTCAAAGTGAAGTTCCCGAGCTTTCTCCAATGCACGCTCTCGAAGTAGGGAATTGCTCTCAAGTGTAGAATCTTTTTCTACGATGATGCCTGCTTCCTTTCTTGCTGCTTCCACCAGCTTCAGGTTTTTTAGCGCATCCATACCAATGTCAGAGATGCCCCATTGGCGTCTGCCGTAAAGTTCTCCTGCACCACGTATGGTTAAATCTTTCTCCGCAAGCTCGAATCCATTTTTCGCAGATTGGATTGCTTTCAGTCGTACATTGTTTGCACCTGCGGATTTTTCAACCATTAAGAAACAATATGGCTGGTGTGCAGAGCGTTGTACACGTCCACGTAGTTGATGAAGTTGTGCAAGACCAAATCGGTCAGCTCCTTCTATCATAATGACGGTAGCGTTTGGTACATTTACTCCCACTTCAACTACGGATGTCGCAACAAGAATATTTGTTTCACCCCGTTCAAAGCGTGCCATTGTTTCTTCTTTTTCTTTCGGCGTCATTTTGCTGTGGAGTTTTTCAAGCGTGTATTCAGGGAAAACTTCTTTTCCTAAGCGTTTCGCTTCAGCCGTAACTGAGCGAGTTTGGAGGGCTAGAGCTTTTGAAGGGTCTGGCTCGTCAATCCGTGGGCAAATCACATACGCTTGTCGGCCTTCTTTCAAAAGTTCCCGTATCTTTTCATAGGCTTTATTTCTCGAGCCTGGAGTAACTATTTCAGTTGTAATCATTTTTCTTCCAGCAGGTAATTCATACAAGACCGTCAAATCTAAGTCGCCGTACAAGGTGAGTGCGAGTGTGCGGGGAATTGGCGTTGCCGTCATAGAAAGGAGGTGCGGGGAGGCTCCGCCTTTTTTCATAATGGCTTGGCGTTGCAAGGTACCGAAGCGGTGTTGTTCGTCCACGATGACATAGGCAAGATGCTTAAACCCCACCGTCTTTTGTATGAGCGAATGAGTACCAATGAGAATTGGAATTTCACCGTTCGCGACCCATTTCATAAGTTGTGCTCGTGAAATATTTGTTGGTTTGTCAGGATTCACCTTTGAAGGAAATTTGAAACAACCCGATGATGTTATGAGCCCAATAGAAATGGGGTATTTTTTAAAAAATGCAGTAAATGTTGCGAAATGTTGTTTTGCTAAAATTTCTGTCGGGCACATGTAGGCAATTTGGAGATTCCCAAATGTTTGCGTAGCACCCTTAGCATTTTTCGGCCTTGAGGTCGCAACGGCGTACGCTGTTGCAGCGGCAATCGCTGTTTTTCCGCTTCCTACATCTCCCTCAAGGAGTCGTGCCATTGGGTAGGGTTCTAAAAAGTCCGCAATAATGGTGCCGATAGCCTTTTTTTGTCCCGCCGTTGCATCAAATGGAAATGTTTTAACGAATGCAGAAACTTTTGCTTCGTCAGCATCTATTTCATAGGCACGCTCTGATTTGTTTTTTTCTCGCTCCAGTGCCCGTGCTATTTGAATGAGAAACACTTCTTCAAAGGCAAATCGTTTGCGAGCAACTTCTGCATCGCTTTCTCGTTTTGGTTCGTGAATCCAGATGAGCGCGCTTTTTAGGGCAGGGAGGTGGTATGTTTTTAGAAGTTTTGGAGGAAGTGGATCTTCAAGAGTATCGAGTGCTCCTTTTTCGATGGCTTTTTTTATGACATGGAAAATCCATAACGATGTAATACCTGCAGTTTCAGGATACACAGGAAACATTTCGCCTCCCGTTTTCATAAAGGGCACTCCCGAAGCTTGTTCGACAACGGGGTTGATTATTGATTTCTTTCCATCTTTTTCACTCACTTTTCCACGGATACGCACTAATTGTTCAACAGGAATCATTTTTGCAAGGTATGGCTGGTGGAACCACACGATGCGCATACTTCCTGTGCCATCACTGAAAGTTCCCTCAGCCATAGGCACCTTTGTTTTCCACGAGCGTTTCATCTCGAGCTTCGAGAATTTTCCGTAGAGCGTTGCGACTTCATCTCCGCCAGCATTGGACACGGTGCGAATATCCGCTGCCGATTCGTAGCGAACTGGGAAGTGGTACAACAAGTCGCGAACACTTTCTATCTGAAGGCGCTTTAGTCCTGCACGCTGTATATGTGTGAGACGAGTGAGGGAGTCAATTGGGTCGCTGGCATTCATTTAAGAGCAGTATACCGAATTTGAGTAGAATGACTTTTAACTCGACATGTTAAAGCTTATGAGTCAGAAATTGACCCTAAATCTCTTCCGCATCCCTTCCCGGTTTATTTTTTTGTCCATTCCCCCTCATATCTTTTTGTCGATATAGTTTAATTTAACGATCGTTAGATTAAACTATATCGTGCTTTTTATATATCGGGTTCGTTGAGTGGGGGGCAGGAGGGAAACGAATTTTGAGAAGAAGGATAGGGTAACTTTACCTATATACTGTTTCTATACCTTAAGAACTATTTTGTAATATGAAAAAAACTTTTATCTCGTTAGTGTTTGTAGCTCTTGCTGTGCTCCCGAGTGTCGCGTCTGCTGCAACTGTGGATGAGCTTAATGCAAAGTTGCAACGGCTTCTTTTGGAAGTAGATCAAGTGCGTCAAGAACTTATTGTGGCGCAGTCTGCCGTTAAGCCTCCAGTGTCAAAAACAGCGCTCTGCGTGCAGTTAAGTCGAACGCTCTCTTTTGGAATATCAGATAAAGAGACAAATGGTGAAGTTACAAAACTCCAGAAAATATTAGCAGAAGATAGGACGCTCTATCCGGAGGGCTTAGTGACTGGCTACTTTGGTCTTGCAACGCAAGCGGCAGTGAAGCGTTTACAGTCACGGGAAAGTATTCTTCCAAGCAGCGCTTCATCTCTCAGCTCTGGTGTAGTTGAATCTGCCACACGTGCATTTTTTGCTTCGCGCTGTGGTGCAGGCACCTCAACTCCAACTACATCAGGGGGTACGGTACGCCCAACATTAACTGAAAGTTTGGAAGCAGCGCTCGCAACTATTTCGCTCGATTCGATGCCAGCATCTACTTCTACTATGGCAACGATATCGGGTAGCGCAAAAAATCTCGCATCAGTTTCTGTAGAGGTAAGAAGCAGTGAGGTAGTGTATGCAAATAATTCAATACCAGTAAAAGACGGCCGTTGGTCATTTACTACATCAGCCCTCCAAAACGGCTCGTACCAAGTGATTGTGAAGAGTGCCAGTGGGGGAGCCATTGCTGTTGGGTTTGTGGTTGTGAATGCGCCAGAGGCTGTTACACCAAGCACTCCTGCAACGTCAACGAGTGCAGCGCTCTCGCCAGTGTCCACATTGGTTTCAAAGGTGGCTTTGCGAGTGAACGGCTCTGACAGAGGTGTGACCGCCTACGAAGGTTCGAAGGTTCTTGTAAGTTGGAGTACTGAAAATGTTTCTTCGTGCGCATTTGTTTCAAATCCACCAGCAGAACTTTCTGGCTCTGTTTTGACATCGGAGTCTGGAAAGTTCAGCAGTCCACTTCTTAAAACCACCGTCTTCACATTGACCTGTATTGGCGCAAACGGTGCATTTGTTTCGAGCGCACTCACGGTGAATGTAGTGCCGAGGTAGTACTCTCCCACACCTATGTGTGGCTAGTTGATTTCAATATCAATGTGTTGAATGGAAGGAAAGTGCTTTTTGAGCCTTCCTTCTATCTCATCTATCTTTTTACCCATAAGGCGAGGAATGCGGTCAGCATAATCTACGGAGTGGCGTTTAAATGCTTCGTAGTCGTCTTTAATTTCTTCGAATTGGTCTTTTAAGGCTTCACGTTGAAAGGCTTCTTGAAAAAGTGCTGGGCCGTTAAATTCAATCTCACACTTAATACGATATAAACCAAAGCCGAGCACTGTTGATTTGAAATCTATTACTTTTTCTATTGCGGGATCGCTCGTTAAGAATGTAACCACTTCTTCCTGCAGGTCTGCGGGCATCGCACGCCCAATAAGGTACGAGCGGTTTTTTGCGATGAGGGTTACCGCAACGCTAATCAAGAGGATGGAAATTAGGACAGCGCCAATGGCGTCCCACGCAGGATTTTTTGTGTAATAGGAGAGCGTAATTGAAGCGGCGGCAATAAGAACACCAATTACGGCAACGGCGTCTTCTAAATACACCGCGAGCGTGGAAGGGTCAGCAAGCATGAAGCGTTCGTGCCATGCGGCATCGGGAAAAGATTTTCTCAAATTACTTTCAGCAATCCAAAGTGTATAGCCCTCTATAAGCAATGAGAGAAAAAGAACGATAAAAATAATTGGTGTAAATGTTATTTCGTGCGAGGTGTTGAATGCGTTGATTCCGTTATATAGAGTGATACCAGCGCCAAGGAAAAAGATGCCACACGCAGAAATGAGTGCCCAAAAAAAGCGTTCATTGCCATATCCGTACTCAAACTGTGAATCAGCTTTTTTGGTTGAACGATGTATCCCTATTAAAAGAAGTCCTTGGTTTAGTGTGTCAGCGAAGCTGTGAATTGTTTCGGCAAACATGGCACTAGAGCCAGAGAGGATAGAAGCGCAGAGTTTAATTGCGGTAACGAGGGTATTGCCAAGAAGCGCTGCAACTACTGGACCAAAACCAACCATTTTTTGAATAGACATCTAGTATCAGTGTACGGTTTTTCTCGTTTCTGTGCCATAAGAAAAAAGAACACCTCAGGGTGTTCTTTTTTCTTTCCTTATGTGGAGCTTCTACTTACTAGTTGAGTGTTACTGACTTGATGATTATTGGGTCGAGGGGGCGATCTCCCGAGTTAGTAGGAGTGCTCTCTATTGCTTTAACTACATCCATACCGGCAGTGACACGACCAAAAACGGTGTGCTTGTCATCCAAGAAATTATTTGGAGCGACATTGATGAAGAACTGACTACCGTTAGTGTTTGGACCTGAGTTTGCCATTGATATCGTACCAACATCATTTTTGTTATTAGCTCGGATCTCGTCTTTGAATGAGTAGCCCGGACCTCCTGTGCCCCACATTGCCATTTTCGAATCATCTTTCGTTAATGGGTCTCCACCTTGAAGCATGAAGCCCTTAATAACGCGATGGAATTTTGTTCCGTCATAGAATCCGTCTTTCGCGAGCTTTAAGAAGTTAGCAACAGTGTTTGGTGCATCAGTACCAAAAAACTCAAGTGTAATGTCTCCCTTGTTGGTGTGAATCGTCGCACTGGTAACAGCCTGCGTAGCTGTAGTATTTGCACCCGCTCCTTGTCCTTGAGTTGTAGGTGTTTGAGAGGAAGTGACTGCGTCACTTCCTGTTGTATTTGCTACGAGACCAGCGTCGCCCGCTTTCTTTTCTGCACCTTTATTATGGGTGAGCGCAATCCAAGTTCCTGCAATAGCGACCACGACAACAAGAATAATGATGATATACATTTTTGGCATAGGTATTATAAGGTTTATAACTTTAAGCGAGTATTCTAGCGCACCTCTAAACATTTTGCTCTAAAATTCATAGAAACTTACTTTGATTGTTCGCTAGAACAGTCAATTCATGTTATGAATTGACTGTTCTCAAGGAGAGGTGCCAGAGCGGTCGAATGGAGCACACTGCTAATGTGTTGAACCTCTAAAGGGTTCCGAGGGTTCGAATCCCTCCCTCTCCGCCAATACAAAATCCCGCCGAAAGGCGGTTATTTTGTTGGCGGAGAGGAGTAACACATAGGCATGTGTTACGTGAGGGATTCGAATGACGGAGGTATACTTTTGTTTGAGCGATAGCTCAAGGTAAAAGTACCGAGTCGGGGTAGCAAGAAATTTCCGTCAGGAAATTTACTTGTGACCGAATCCCTCTTTTGACTTGGTATTTGAGCTATAATGCTTTTATTCTAAAATTTGATATGCAGACTTACAAGAAGGTCTTTTTAGCTCTCGTCGTTGCCGTTTTTATTGCGCCTCAAATTGCTTTTGCTGCATGGTGGAATCCTTTGAGTTGGAATGTGTGGAATGTTTTCAAATTGATGCCAAAAGCACCGCCGGCTCAAATTGCGACTTCTACAGCTACAGCGGTCGCAGATACTGCAACTAAGAAAACAGAAGTAGGTACTACACAGGATAAGCTGAAAGAGAATATAAGTTCCGTTGCCACAAAAGAAACAAAAACCGCACCTGTCGTAGCAAGTGAAACTGAAGTAAAAAAAACGGTGGCCCAGCCTGCAACACAAACAACACAGAATACGCCTTCCGCCAAAGTGGTGCTCAGCAGTTCTTTAGACGGATGGGGTGGCGCAGAAGACATCTATATCTACGGCATGCCGAAGAGTCTATATGCAGGAGTAACTGCGGGCACTTTATATGGCCAAATGTTTTACCTCTCGCAAAACGGAGAACGTAAGTATGGTTTGCACGGAGCCATCGACCCTGAAAAACCACCCCGCGCTGACGGTGGCTATCCGGCGGTCGCGTTTTTCCTCGACCCGAATCCCAATCATTCAGTCGAGACACTCATTCCGGGTTTGTATACGTTGGAATATGAAGCGTATTCATTGGTTCCTGTGAACCGATTCGAACTAAAGCGTGTTTCTGTTTTTAAAACCCAGAGTAAGGTTTTTGCATGGCCACCGCCGACCTGCAAAATATCCCTCCAACCTTACGGTTCTGTTGCAGGTCAGAGTTTTGCACTCTCCTGGAGTACAGATAACGCAACGGGTGCGAAGTGGGCGAACGGAACGGAAACAAACACACTCCTTGGATTAAACACAGAACCGCTTGGAACTAGCGGTTCTGTCACGAGAACCGTAAATACGCCCCAGAAAATATCTCTGGTCATGGAGGCAACGAACTCAAATGGCGACATTAATTCATGCAGCCGGTCGTTTTCCATCATAGCTTCGACAACTCCGTCAGATCACTGAGTTCGTATAACGGGGACTGAAAAATCAGCATCACGCTATTGTTCCGTCACCTGCCCGAATACTTGGAGGGCAGAACGATACGAGCGTGCGATTAGTCGGCATCAGGATTATCAGCAAAATACATTCGAACTTTGTTTAATACACACCGCCAATACAAAATCCCACCGGAAGGCGGTTATTTTGTTGCTCGGTCACTTTCCACAGGTATTTCTTGGGAGACATCAAGATTGCCTTGATAGAATGAATTATGACTACCATTACTAAGTATGTAGAAGTTGAGTACCTTTGGCTCGACGGACGGAAGCCCAATGCGGGGATTCGTTCCAAGACCAAAATTATTAAA
>JAGOSG010000001.1:0-33883 GCA_018062445.1 Minisyncoccota bacterium
TTCAATACATTGGTGTTTTACCTGATGGTACAGTTTTTGATTCAACTGATGCGCATGGTGGTACGCCCTTCGTATTTACTATTGGAGCTGGAAAGGTTATTCAGGGGTGGGAAAGAGGTCTTCTTGGAATGAGAGAAGGGGGCCGTCGCTTACTTGCAGTGCCACCGGCGTTAGGATACGGCGCACAGGCAAATGGTGTGATTCCTGCAAATTCCACATTGATATTTGATGTGCAACTTTTGAAACGGGTTCCCGCAGGCACTCCTGTCACACCAGCGACTCCATAAGTGGTAATGTCTGCAGGTCCTTTCTCGTTTAAGATAGAGCACGCGCTTCAAATTGGAGCGCGTGTTGGCATTGTAGAGACTCCCCATGGCTCGTTTGAAACTCCTGCGTTTGTGGTGGTGGGGACAAAAGCAACAGTGAAATCTGTGTTGCCTGATGATTTGCGTATGCATGCTGGTGTGGATGTTGCTCTTGCAAACACGTACCATCTTTTTCTTCAGCCAGGCGAAGATATCGTAGCGTCCGCTGGAGGTCTGCATGCGTTTATGGGTTTCGACGGGCCACTCTTCACTGATTCGGGAGGGTTTCAAGTTTTTTCGTTGGGTGTAGGTTTTGGAAAAGGTGTTTCAAAATTTGTTCCCCGTAAGGATGACGTGGAACCTACGAACCCCCACATGCCGACAGTGTTTGATGAAGATGTTCGCTCACAACATGGGAAGCTGGCCATTGTTGATGATGAGGGAGTTTCCTTTACTTCCCACATTGATGGAACGCTCTATCGATTTACACCTGAGCGATCAGTCGAAATTCAACACAAGCTCGGGGCTGATATCTTTTTTGCATTTGATGATTTTGTTTTACCGGACGCTCCTCGCGAAGAGCAAATAGCTTCAATGCGTCGAACGCATGCATGGGCAGAGCGATCTCTCGCGACGCATCGTGCAAATCTTGTTGCGAGAAAACGGCAGGCGATTTTCGGCATTGTGCAGGGTGGGCGATATGCTGATTTACGTGCAGAGAGTGCCAAGATAATTGGGGAAATGGAGTTTGATGGTTTTGGTATTGGTGGAACTTTTTCTAAGGCGGACTTAGGAGAAACTCTTCGTGTTGCCATAGATAATCTTCCATTCCTAAAACCCCGACATCTTTTGGGTATCGGAGAACCTGAGGATATTTTTGAGGCAGTGGCGCACGGCATTGATTCGTTTGATTGTGTACAACCAACGAGGCTTGCAAGGACAGGAATGATTTATACTGCGCGCGGGAAAATTAACCTTCTCAATGAAAAATATATTCGCGACTTCTCGCCCCTTGATGCGGAAACAGGGGGGTATGCTTCAGAGCATTTTTCAAAGGCGTATGTTGCACACCTCTTTCGTGCAAAAGAAATGCTTGGCGCTACAATAGCCTCAATTCATAATTTATATTTCCTCACTTCTTTGATGAAAAATATCCGTCAATCCATTAAAGAAGATAGATTTGAGCAGTTTCGAGCTGATTTTTTGAAAAAATATTCTGTTTGACAGAATATTTTTTATTACACATAATCATTTTTATGACTGAACGAGCACCTCAGCATAGAGAATCTTCTTGTACTCGCTGTAATGGAGATGGCACATATGAAATAAAAGTGTGGGGAGGAAAGATTCTTGGAGTGAAGTATCGAATTAACGCATGTTCTTGTGAAGCAGGGCAAAGATGGATGCCCGTGCTTAATCCCAATCGGTAGCCAAAAGAGTACACTGTGAGGATGAAGCCTATTCGACCTATTCAACAAGCTCAAGGCAAGCAAGCCGAGGACGAGCCTCTTGCAGCAAAAATCAGACCAAAAACTCTTGATGAATTCATTGGGCAGGAGCATTTAGTAGGAGCTGGAAAACCTCTCCGTGTTGCCATAGAAGGTAAACACCGATTTTCTTTTGTGCTCTGGGGACCACCAGGGGTAGGAAAGACAACTTTGGCACGCATTTATGCAGACTCATTAGACGCTACTTTTTTTGAACTTTCGGCTGTTGCGGTTGGAAAAGAAGATATTAGGAAAGTAATAGCTACTGACACAGGCGGAAAACCAAAAGTTTTATTTCTTGACGAGATTCATAGATTCAATAAAGCTCAGCAAGATTTTCTTCTTCCTTTTGTAGAGAAAGGCGACCTAACATTAATTGGAGCAACTACTGAAAATCCTAGTTTTGAAGTTATTCCTGCTCTTTTGTCTCGCGCTCGGGTATTTGTATTGCAGTCCATATCGGCAGAAAATATGGAAAAGATAATTGGGCGCACTGGCATGAAGATTGATTCAGAAGCGATTGAGTGGGTCGTTGCCTATGCGAACGGTGATGCTCGGGCTGGAATCACTATAATTGAGAATGCTGAGCGCCTGTATGGAGAGGTAACTCAAAAGACACTACAAGAATCACTCCAATCAGGGCGTCTGCGTTATGACAAAAAAGGTGAGGAGCACTACGATACTATTTCCGCATTTATAAAAAGTATGCGCGCAAGTCAGCCTGACGCCGCGATGTATTATCTTGCCCGTATGCTTGAAGGCGGAGAAGATCCTGTGTTCATTGCACGGCGTATGGTGATTTTTGCAAGTGAGGATATTGGGCTCGCACAGCCAACAGCACTAGTGGTAGCAAATGCGGTGTTTGATGCTGTTCGCTCAATAGGAATGCCTGAGGCTGGAATAAATCTTGCTCATGGTGTTGCCTATCTCTCAAACTCAAAAAAAGACCGATCAGCCTATGATGCACTCCGAGGAGCTCAGGCGGATGTTCAGGCGACAGGTAATCTGCCTATCCCTATGAATGTGCGTAATGCACCAACAAAGCTTATGAAGGAGTTGGGATACGGCAAGGGCTATGAAAAATACCCCTCGACAAAACTCGGGGCAGGTGACACAGAGAGTTATTTGCCTGAAAAATTAAAAAAGAAGAAATATTTTGATTCTTGACAGAATTTTTGAAAAGAGTATTTTGGATATATGGCAACTGTAGTTCAGAGCTTTGGCCTTCTTCTCGTCGTCAGCCTACGCTAACGGAGGGAATTTGAGTTATATACAAAACAAACCCCTCCCTAAAACGGAGGGGTTTTTAAAAATAAATATCATGAGTATAGATAATGGGGAGAGGAGTCATCGCAGATTTTTAGGTTCACGACAGTATGCTGAACGCAAAAGTGTACATCCTGGATGTTTTTGTCAAATGAAGCTTTCATCTGAAAATTCTACCCCTACGCATGACCGTTATATATGTATCTTTGAAGGGTGTCGCGAGGGAAAATGGGAGCGAAAAATATAATTTTGAGTTTTTTGTTATAGTGCCATGGTGAGCGGATTTAAACTTAAATCAGAATATAGTCCTGCAGGGGACCCCAGCACCAGACGCTCTTGCGTCGGTACGGGGCACGTCATCCTACATATAAAAACATGAGTGGCTTTAAACTTAAATCTGACTATAGACCTGCAGGTGATCAGCCAAAAGCCATTGAGGCGTTGGTTAAGGGTGTGAAAAAAGGGGAGTCACATCAGACACTTCTTGGGGTTACGGGCTCGGGTAAAACATTCACTGTTGCAAATGTTATACAGCAGATTCAAAAGCCAACCTTAGTCATTGCACACAATAAAACACTCGCAGCGCAACTTACACAAGAGTATCGAGAATTTTTCCCTGAAAATGCGGTGCACTATTTTGTTTCTTACTACGACTACTATCAGCCAGAGGCATACATGCCGATGACTGATACCTACATTGAAAAAGAGGCTCAAATTAACGCTGAAATTGATCGTTTGCGCCATGCTTCTACTCAGGCACTTTTAACTCGGAGTGATGTCATTATTGTGGCATCCGTTTCCGCTATCTACGGTCTTGGTTCTCCTGAGCAATATAAAAGAGTCCATAGGAATATTAGGGTGGGTGAAAAATTCGAGCGTGCAGAATTTGTACGTGCTCTTATTGGGCTCCAGTTTGAGCGTACAAACGCTGACTTAACTCCGGGGACATTTAGAGCGGTAGGTGCGAACGTTGAGCTTATGCCAGTCAATGAAGTAGCGGTGTACCGTATTCATCCTGAGCAAGGGAAAATTGCACACATTAGTAAGCTCAATGCTGTTTCCCGAGCTCTTGTTGACGAGCCAAAAGAATTTTTTCTTTTTCCTGCAAAACATTATGTTACCGATGAAGCTGATAGAGGAAGGGCGGTAACAGATATACAAAAAGAACTTGATGTTCGTTTAGTCCAGCTTGAAGCTGAAGGAAAAATGCTTGAGGCAGAACGCCTACGGAGGCGTACTCGCTACGACCTCGCCCTCATTCGTGAAATTGGATACTGCAATGGCATTGAAAATTATTCCCGTCACTTTGATGGGCGCAAAGCTGGAGAGCCACCCTACACACTTCTCTCATATTTTCCGCACAAAGCAGATGGAACGCCAGATTTTTTGACGGTGATTGATGAATCACATGTCACTATTCCTCAGCTCCGCGCTATGTATGCGGGAGATCAGTCACGAAAGAAAATGCTCATTGATTATGGGTTTCGGTTGCCGTCCGCTGCGGATAATCGCCCTTTAACATTTGCGGAATTTGAGAAAAGAGTTGGAGAAAAAGTGTATACCAGTGCAACGCCAGGAGTGTATGAGTTTGAGCACTCGGGTAAACCTATTGAGCAAGTAATTAGGCCGACCGGGCTCATTGATCCTGAAATAATAATTCGCCCCGTAACTGGCACTGGTTCATCAAGTAGTCAGGTCGTGGATTTTATAGAGGAAACCATTACGGTAGTAAAAGGGGGAGGACGAGTATTGGTAACAACACTCACAAAAAAAATGGCAGAAGATCTATCGGAATTCTTGAAAGAAAAAAATATAAAAGCTGAGTATATTCATAGTGATATCAAAACGATTGACCGCATTACTATTCTCACTGAATTTCGGAAAGGGACTTTTGATTGTTTGGTAGGAGTGAACCTACTTCGTGAAGGGCTCGACTTACCTGAAGTCGAGCTTGTAGGAATACTTGATGCCGATAAGGAGGGATTTCTTCGCTCCGATACCTCGCTCATTCAAACTATTGGTCGCGCAGCTCGAAATGTTAATGGTCGGGTTATTCTCTATGCTGACGGCATGACAGGCTCTATGGAGCGTGCCATTGGCGAGACTAATCGCAGGCGTGCAGTTCAGCTGGCATACAACAAAAAGCACGGCATCACACCAAAAACAATTCATAAGAACATTAAAGATATTACGGAAACACTGCAATCAGAGAGAGCTGCCGCCATTGATATGCTTTTAGCGGTTGACGAAGATCGCACTCACGACCCTAAGGCACTGAAGGCACTTATTGTTGAAAAACGCCAACAAATGGAAGACGCTGTGGAAGTTCTTGATTTTGAAACTGCTGCACTACTTCGCGATGAAGTATATAAACTCGAAGAGAAATTGCCAGTGCCCAAAAAACCTAAGCGCAAACCCAAATGGCCTAAGAAGGGGATAGTTGTAAATTTAGAAGACTAAAGACTCTGGCGGGGAACCTAGTGAAAAGGTAGTATGTGAGTACCGCCGAATCGGCGGTTATTCGTATATATGGCAAAAGAAAAATCGAAAGATATCCACGACTCTGATGTAGGTCTCGACAAGATTGTTGTTCGAGGTGCCAAAACACATAACCTCAAGAATGTTTCCCTAGAGATTCCTCGAAATAAGCTCGTAGTATTTACGGGTCTTTCTGGCTCTGGTAAGTCATCGCTCGCGTTCGATACTATCTTTGCTGAAGGGCAGAGAAGGTATGTTGAATCACTTTCAGCATATGCTCGGCAATTTTTGAATCAGATGGCAAAGCCAGACGTTGAGGAGATTACCGGTCTTTCTCCCGCAATCGCTATTGATCAAAAGAGTCGTTCTAACAATCCGCGTTCTACCGTTGCAACTATTACTGAGATTTATGACTACATGCGTATTTTGTATGCACGTGTAGGTCAGCCGTATTGTACACAAGACGACACTCCAATTCAGAAACTCTCAAAAGAAGAGATTATGAAAATAATTCTTCGCACCGCTGAAGTTGTTGACTTGAAAGCAACTGCAAAGAGGGCGATGGGTGTTGCTTATAACGATTTGAAAGTTCGAATCTTGGCGCCCGTGGTTGTGGGCAGAAAAGGAGAGTACTACCAGCTTCTGTATGATTTGCTCGGTAAAGGATATGAAAAAGTAATTGTTGACGGAAAAGAACATTCGCTTCGAGAGAGAATTGCCATTGAAAAAAACAAAGTGCATGACATTGATGTTGTAGTGGATGAGATTTTCGTTACTGAGTTTGACCCCGTCGTAGATGTTGCCGGTTCGCGAAACGCGAAAGGCAAAAAAACCGACAACATACACAACGGGGCAGGAAAATCAAAGGTGAACGATGCGCGGGAGCGATTATCGGAAGCGATTGAGCTTGCACTTAAAGAATCAAACGGTCTTATAAAAATTGAAAACCCACTCAAGGAGGTGCGTATTCTTTCGGCAAAGTTTATCTGCCCTTTAGACGGTTCTTCGTTCCCTGAAGTTGAACCTCGACTATTCTCGTTCAATAGTCCCTATGGTGCATGCCCAGAGTGTCATGGGCTCGGAACGGTAGGGTTCTTTAATCTCGATGTGTGTACTGTGTGTGTTGGTAAGCGCCTTCGACCAGAAGCACTCCGTGTATTTTTAGGAGGCACTGAAAACAAACTGGGTATTTCGATCGTTGACCTTACTCGACTTTCAATAATCGACGCAAAGGCGTTTATTGAAAATTTAAAACTCACCAAAAAACAAGAAGAAATTTCAAGTGCAATACTTAAAGAAATTCTTGCACGCTTGCAATTTATGATCGATGTGGGCATTGGTTACCTTACCCTCGATCGCACCGCCAACACGCTTTCTGGTGGTGAGGCACAGCGCATTAGGCTCGCATCACAGCTCGGAAGCGGTCTTGTGGGAGCACTCTACGTTCTCGACGAGCCTACTATCGGACTTCACCAAAAAGATAATGATCGTCTCGTTAAAACACTGCTGAGGCTTCGAGATTTGGGCAACAGTATTATTGTTGTTGAGCATGATGAAGATACTATTTTCTCTTCGGACTTTATTGTGGACATTGGTCCAGGGGCTGGTGTGCATGGTGGTGAGATCGTCGTGGCTGGCTGGCTCGATAAACTTCTCACCGCTAAACGAAATGACTCAGGCTCTTTGACCTTGTCGTATCTTCGTGGAGAAAAAAAGATTCCAATACCTCTCGAGCGACGCACTGAGCAAAAAGGCGCCTTGAAAGTAAGGCAAGGAAATATCTTTAACATAAAGAATATGGATGTTGATGTTCCTTTGGGCAGATTAATTTGTGTTACGGGTGTTTCGGGCTCTGGAAAATCATCCTTCATGTATGAGCTGTTGTATAAAAACCTTCGAGGAAAGTTAGAGCGAAATTATAGAACAACGAAGCTCTATAACTGCTCTAGCTTTTCGGGCTCCGAATATTTGAGCCGTGTAATTCTTATCGACCAGTCATCTATTGGTCGTACTCCTCGCTCTAACCCTGCAACATACACCGGTGCGTTTTCACATATTCGAGATATGTTTGCTGCAACGACTGAGGCTCGTGCACGAGGATGGAAAGGTGGACGGTTTTCTTTCAATGTAAAAGGAGGACGATGCGAAGCCTGCCAAGGGAATGGCACCATTGCTGTTGAAATGCATTTCTTGCCGACGGTGTATGTGACCTGCGATGTGTGTGATGGTAAGCGATTTATGAAAGAGACCTTGGAAGTGGAATACCGCAAGAAGAATATCCACCAAGTACTTTCGATGACGGTAGAAGAAGGTTTGGAATTCTTTAATGATATTCCTGCGATTCATGACCGCTTAAAAACCCTTTCAGAAGTAGGTTTGGGTTACTTGAAGCTCGGTCAATCCGCAACAACGCTTTCTGGCGGAGAAGCACAAAGAGTGAAAATTTCATCTGAGTTGTACCGAAGACACACTGAAAAGACTATCTATCTTTTAGACGAGCCAACCATTGGACTTCACTATGAAGATGTCCGAAAGCTTATAGACATTTTGCAGACCCTCGTAAACAAGGGCAATACCGTCATGGTTATTGAGCATAATATGGAGCTTATAAAGAGCTCAGATTTCGTTATTGATATTGGACCTGATGGGGGAGTTGACGGAGGAAAAATCGTCGCTAAAGGCACTCCAGAGGAAGTTGCTCGCACCAAAGGTTCATATACCGGCGAATATTTAAAGCCTCTTTTGAAATAATGATTTTGGTATAGTGATTCTGTGGAGAAGAAAGATCTAGATTTTTCAAAGATTCCTGATACCCCTGGTATTTACATCTTTCGTAAAGGAAAGAAGATTTTGTATATAGGTAAGGCAACCTCACTTAGAAGTAGGGTCCGTAGTTATTTTGTTGATGCTATAGCTGATATCCGCAGTCCCTTGATTGCAAAGATTGTTGCGGACGCGGGAGTGGTTATTTGGGAAGGAACTGATTCAGTTTTAGAGGCATTCCTTTTGGAGTCCAAGCGAATAAAAGAATATCAGCCAGTAGGAAATACAGATGCTAAAGATAATAAGAGTTTCAATTATTTAGTGGTTACCAATGAAACCTTTCCTCGTTTTCTTGTTGTTCGTGAAAGAGAACTTACTTCTAAATTTTCACCATCTCTTATTAAGCATCTCTTCGGACCTTTTCCGAGTGGGGCGATGCTCAAGAGTGCTTTAAAAATAATTCGGAGAATTTTTCCTTTCTTTGATACCAAGTTTCCTTTAGACGGTCATTTAAGTCCTGCGAATGACAAGACGTTCCACTTCAATCAATCCATCGGGCTTTATCCACGAGAACTCAATGAAGACGAATACAAAAAAACAGTTCGGAATATCGTGCTTCTTTTTGAAGCAAAGAAATCAACTCTTTTGAAAACATTGGAGCGAGAAATGATGAGATCAGCAAAAGCTGAGGATTTTGAAGAAGCAGAAAAATTAAAACGGCAAGTATTTGCTTTAAAGCACATTCAAGACATCAGTTTAGTAAAAGAAGAACTCCGTGCCCCGGATAGTTCCGAATTTCGTATTGAAGCCTATGACACGGCTCACATTCGTGGCAGTGCTCCGCGTGGGGTTATGTCGGTCATAGTGGATGGGGAAGCTGTTCCCGCTGAATATCGAACATTCACGATTCGAGATGCAAAGGCAGGTGATGACTTTGCAGCCCTTACAGAAATCATCACACGGAGAGCTAATCATCCAGAGTGGCCTTTCCCAAAATTAGTAGTTATTGATGGAGGAAAAACGCATCTAAATATCGCAAAGAAGGTGCTTATGAGGGTGGGTATTGATGCGGATGTTGTTTCTGTAGTGAAAGACGAACGACATCGTCCACGAGAAATCTTAGGCGGTACTGCACTTGCTGTAACGCATGAATCCAGCATTCTTCTTGCAAATAGCGAGGCTCATCGTTTCGCCATTTCTCGCCATAGAAGGGCATTACGGAAGTCTCATATGCAGTAACTTTGAAACCTATTTTCTGAAGGTGCGGTACAATATTTAACATGATAACTGTTGCTGTACTTCGTGGAGGCCCTAGTAATGAACACGATGTCTCTTTAAAGTCGGGAGCCAATGTTTTAAGTCACTTACAAAGAGAGCCATACCGCGCGATAGATGTATTTATAGATAAGAAAGGCGTGTGGCATGTTCGTGGTGTTCCTATTGACCCTGAGAGGGCACTTAGTTCTGTGGACGTGGCATTTAATGTCATTCACGGGCATTATGGAGAAGATGGCACCCTACAGAGGATATTAGACAGGATTGGCATTCCCTACACCGGAGCGAACGCTTTGTCAGCAGGTTTATCTATGAACAAAGTGCTAACGAAAGATATGCTTACTTCTTCTGGTATCAAAATGGCACATCATGCAACTCTGAATGTGTCACCGACTTTGGATAAAGACATACTTGAACTCTTCAGAAGATTCCCTCAGCCTTCGGTAATAAAACCAAATGCGTCTGGTTCGTCTGTGGGTGTTACTATTGCTCGCAGTTTTGATGATTTTAAGGAAGGTATTAAAAAAGCTTTTGCTCATTCCACTCAGGTATTAGTGGAGGAGTTTATACAAGGCAAAGAAGCGACAGTAGGTATCGTTGAAGGACTTCGTGGTAAGAAACACTATGATCTTCTACCTGTTGAGATTGTGCCACCACCGGATGCTGATTTCTTTGATTACGAATTTAAGTACAATGGTCAAACGACTGAGCGAGTTCCTGGAAATTTTACTCGGGATGAAACAGGTGAGCTTCAGCGACTTGCCGCGCTGGCGCATGAGAAGATTGGACTTCGTCACTATTCCCGCTCTGACTTTATTGTGTCCCCTCGAGGTATCTATTTCCTTGAAGTAAACAGCGCTGCTGGTGTTGGATTAACCGAGCAGTCGCTTCTACCGAAAGCTCTTTCCGCAGTGGGTATTTCCATGGATGAATTTTTAGATCATGTTATTCAAGAAACATTAAAGAAGTAATCTGTGAACATTCACCTTACCGATAAAAAGTGTGTTGCATGCGAGGGAGGTATTCCGCCACTTATGGAAGCGGAAATTTTAACTTTCAAACCTCAAGTGCCGGCTTGGGCAGTTTCATCTGACACAAAATCAATTTCACGAAAATTTGTATTTAAAGATTTTAAGGAAGCTCTCGCTTTTGTGGATACGGTAGGGGCACTCGCTGAAGCAGAAGGGCATCACCCTGATATTAATCTGTTTGGTTTCAAAAATGTACTCATTACGCTTTCCACCCACGCAATAGGAGGTCTCTCTGAGAATGATTTTATTGTCGCTGCAAAAATTGATTTACTGTAAGAGTAAATCGTAAGCGTATGTGGACCGTGCCGGTTTCGAACCGGCTGCCTCCGCATTGCAAATGCGGCGCTCTACCAATTGAGCTAACGGCCCTCGACGAGAAAGAGAATATCATGCTCGCATGTATTCTTTTCGAGGAGAGAGGCCGAAAGCTTTGCTTACGGCCCTCTTTCCTAACAGAGGAGCTTTGTAGTCCCTCAATGAAGAAGAGAATACCATGAGTGGGGAATCTATGCACCTGTCAGATAGGTCGAATATATAGGTTGAGGGTCATATTTCGACATAAGGGCCTCGGTTGTTATACTAGCCGTATACGTATATTTAAATGAAAAAAACACCTGCGCCTATTGTTGTGAAAGGAACTTTCAAACTCAAGTCAGGTTTAGCTGACATGCTAAAGGGCGGTGTCATTATGGATGTGGTTAATGCAGAGCATGCAAAAATTGCTGAAGATGCAGGTGCAGTGGCTGTGATGGCTTTAGAGCGCGTGCCATCGGACATTCGTGCAATGGGTGGCGTAGCTCGTATGTCTGATCCAAAAATGATTAAAGGCATACAGTCTGCCGTTACCATTCCTGTTATGGCAAAGTGTCGAATAGGGCATTTTGTAGAGGCACAGGTGCTCGAAGCTCTGGCTGTGGATTTCATTGATGAAAGCGAAGTGCTCACTCCTGCAGACGAGCAATTTCATATTTCAAAAGAAAGTTTCACTACACCGTTTGTGTGTGGCGCCCGTGATTTAGGGGAGGCTCTCAGAAGAATCTCTGAAGGAGCTGCAATGATACGAACAAAGGGTGAGGCAGGAAGTGGAAATATTGTGGAAGCAGTACGGCACATTCGTGCGATGCAGGCAGGTATTACTGAGCTTGTCGACCTTCTTAAGAAAAAGAATACAAAAAAATTACAAACGCTTGCTCGTGAGTATAGGGTTTCATATGAATTGGTTTTAAAAGTAGCGAAGCTGGGACGATTGCCGGTAGTTAATTTTGCAGCGGGAGGCATTGCAACTCCAGCGGACGCAGCGCTCTGTATGCAACTTGGTGTTGATGGTGTGTTTGTAGGTTCAGGGATATTTAAGAGTTCAAATCCTAAAAAAACAGCGAGGGCTATCGTTGACTCCGTTGCTCACTTTAATGATGCAAAAAAGATTGCGCTAGCAAGTGAAGGTGTAGGAGAGGCTATGAAGGGGCAAGAAATTTCAGCTCTCCAAACTCGTTTAGCAAGTCGTGGTATTTAGTGCTTCCATGCGCTCTCTCACGGTAGGTGTTCTCGCGCTTCAAGGCGATGTCAGTGAGCATATAGAAGCAACCAAATCGGCAGGGACTCTTTTAAAGATTCCAATCACCGTTATATCTGTTCGTACAGCAGATGATTTGGAAACGCTTGACGCTCTCATTATTCCTGGGGGTGAAAGCACTACACTGCAAAAACTGTGCGAAAGGGAAGGAATGTTTCAGAAAATGAAAAAAGTGAAAAATATATTTGGCACCTGCGCAGGAGCAATTCTTCTGGCAAAAGAAGTTTTGCACGCATCTGAGGGTCAGAGAACATTAGGAATCATGGATATAGATGTGGATAGAAACGCCTACGGCCGACAGAATGAATCTTTTGAAAAAGTGATTGACACGGAATTTGGAAAAATGAACGCGGTTTTTATCCGTGCTCCAAAAATAGGAAGGATTGGAAAGAAACTAAAGGTGCTTGCTAGGAATGGAAATGAAATCTTCGCCTGCGAGGAAAGGGTGGGAGGCAGATACTACTTAGCCACATGTTTTCATCCAGAGTACACCTCTGGCGTTTTCCATAAATATTTTTTAGGGCAGACTTTGCGAGAGGTAGTGGGGTAGTTTATTTCCCCTGACCGTAATATTGCTTGAGAAGAGCAACATGCTCCTTATAGGTTGCGGTGCAGTGGAAACCTCCTTTTTTATCGTGGAAGTAGAAAATGCAATCCGTTTTTTTAGGATTAAGTGCTGCAATGACAGCGGCAACAGAAGGGTTTGCGATAGGGGTTGGTGGCAATCCAGGATTTAGGTATGTGTTGTAGCTTGATTTAATATATTTATCTTTTGGTGCAACTTTAGGCCACCATATATCGTTTTTCCCTTTGTTTGCAGAACTTTTTGCATATTGAAGTGTCGCGTCAATTTGGAGATTCATGTCATTCCAAATGCGATTCCAGATTATGCCTGAAATTATTCGCATTTCATCAGGGTCACTTGTTTCGCGCTCTAAGAGTGATGCAATCGTTAGCGCTGTTTCGAGTGGCACGATTTGAGCAGTGGAAGTCGCATATCGAGAAAGTATTGTGTTATGAAAACGTTCATCCAAGGTGCGTTTGATAGCATCAAGATCATCGCCGGCATTGACTTCGTATGTCCCTGGAGCAAATTTCCCCTCACCTAAAGTTGGGGTTTCCGTATTTGTGTGTGTAAGAAACTCTGCGCGTTCTTCCTTACTCCAATCTAGTGTTTTTCCAAAAGCTCGCGCAACTTCTTCTTGTCTATATCCTGGGTAAATAGTGACGAATTGCATTCCTGCTGCTCCGACAAGTGCATAGCCGGGCACGGAAGCGATAATACTAGCGATAGTGCCCAATATTCCTTTCGCCTTTATAGAGGCAGCAGATATTGAGGGGTTTTCATTGGTGAAGAAGGCATCAACTTCTGCGTTTTCGTTGATAGATCTTCCTTGTGGGTTAACGCTGACGGGGAACGGCTTAATTGTGGGGGTTACGATTTCTTGTTCCTGGTGTATTTGGAAAGAAAAAAATGAAGGAAATGAAAGAACTGCACCACCTATAATTAGGGCAAGTGCCACACCCCACCACACGAGTGATTTTTTATTTGGCATTTTTTTCTTACCTCTAATTTTTTGCACCAAAGGTTTTGATGCTGAAGAACTTGCCATACGATACAGTATAACGCTAGGAATGCTCTCTAGTCAGTTTCAAAAAGCTCACTCAAAGATTCGCCATTATTAAGGCGATTTATAGCATTACCAAAAATTTCACCCACAGAAATAATTTCTATCTTTCGAGATAATGCTTGTGTTGGGAGAACAGTGTCAGTTATAAATATTTTTTTAACGGGCGAACGATCAATAGAGGCCATGGCATTTCCTGAAAGTATTCCGTGTGTTGCGGCAGCGTAGACTTCTTTTGCACCATTCTCCATAAGCAAAGCAGAGGCTTTTTCAAGAGTTCCGCAGGTATCAAACATGTCATCAATGATGAGTGCAATTTTTCCTTTTACATCACCGACAAGTTTCATGGCCGTTACCTGATTTGGAATTTCTCGTTGCTTGTGAATAATTGCAAGATCCACATTTTTTGTTAGTCGTTTTGCGTATGATTGTGCACGACTTACACCGCCAACATCTGGGGAAACAACCACAAGCTCTTCTTTTGCTAATGCATCAGCAAAGAAGGATTGGAAGAAAGAAATAAATACAGGTCGTGCGTACAAATAATCAACATTTGTGTCTCTAAAGAATCCGCCGATGGCATCTGTATGTAAGTCCATTGCTAAAATTTTGTCAGTACCTAGCGTTTCAAGAAGCACCGCCACTACTCGAGCGGAAATTGGTTCACGAGGCTTTGCCTTCCTCTCCTGTCTGGCATATCCCATATACGGGAGTACGACGGTAATTTCCCTGGCAGATGCACCGCGCGCAGCTTCAACGGCGAGGAATAAGCGCATCCAATTTTCAGCAGGTGGGTTAGTGGACTGAACAAGAAATACACTCTTCCCACGAAGGTTCTCCATAAACTGCACATGCTGTTCGCCATCAGAGAATGTTTTCAGTTTTATTTTCCCCAAGGAGGTGCCGAGCTTTGATGCAATTTTTTCAGCAAGAGGGTCGTTCGAGCCGAGGCTGAAAATTGCGTAGTCCATTAGTGGGGAGTATATCAAGAACTGTGTCTAATGTGTAACATTTTCCTCCTTGCATGGGTTTATGTATTCAGTACTAAGATGCATGCGTAAAGGAGTCCTGTGTCTTATACTGCTTTAATACAACCATGATTAACGTAAACCAACTCACTGAGGCTTCAGAGCAAAACATACAGGAACTAGAGCTTCTCTCGGGTATGTTGCATGGCGATGAACGAAAATCATCGGCAGACGAAATTGCCCGTATACTAAGTAACCCCTCTGTTATTTTTGTTGTTGCAAAAGATGAGGAACGTATTATTGGGATGGGTGCGCTCTATATACATCAGAAAGTTGGTAAAATAGGGTCATATATAGAAGATGTCATTGTTGATAGTGCGTACCGTGGGAAAGGATTAGGTAAAGAAATAGTACAAGCTCTCATTGATGGAGCACGCGAGCGGGGAGTAGTATCAATTTCACTTACCTCACGGCCAGAAAGAATTGCAGCGCATACTTTGTATGAAAAACTTGGTTTTAAAAAATATGACACAAATGTTTTTAGAATCACCCTCTAATAGCTAGCTCTAATGTCACGGGTAAAAATTACGGAATATCGAGCTAAGAAACTCATTCTCGGAGGTTCATATACTGGAGTTTCAATTCACAGTGGGAAAATCATACTCCCCAAACATGAGCGGTTTGTTGCAAAGGTTGATCAAGGGATTAAGAAGCGTTTTAAGCAAGGGCTTGTTGCTGTGGATGTACCGTCCACAGTAATTTCTAAAAGTATCTCTTTGTGGAGGAAAAAAGGTTTTTCTCATTTTCTTATTGAGCCGTATGTACCGCATGAGGAGTCTGAAGAGCAGTACCTTTCTTTAGAGCGGGTGCGCACGGGGATACGAGTTTTACATGCTTCTTCGGGTGGTATTGATATCGAGGCACACCCAGAACTAGTGAAAACATATCTCATAAACCCGGTACTACCATATATGATAGTGCCGGGCATCCCAGAAAAATTCTTGAAACATCTTGTGGAGGTGTTTGAAAAAAACTTTTTCTCTTTTCTTGAAATTAATCCACTTGTTGTTCGGGGAGATGAGGTATATATCCTCGATGCAGCAGTGCTCGTCGACAGCGCAGGAATATTTTTCGTCAAAAATGGATGGAATCAAGAGGATGTTGTTGAGGGAAAGGTACGACATATTGCTGAAGAAAAAGTACAGGCACTTCAAAAAACTACCCCTGCCTCCCTGAAACTCACCATTTTGCACCCTGATGGAGGTTTATTTTTTCTGCTTTCAGGTGGTGGTGGAAGTATTGTTATTGCAGATGAGGCAGAACTTAATGGTGTAGGTCGCTCCATTGGTAATTATGGAGAATATAGCGGTGGTCCAACTCGAGAAGAAACACATCTCTACGCACGAGAGGTGATCCAGCTATTACTTAATTCACCTGCAAAGAAGAAAGCGCTCGTGATTGCTGGAGGTATTGCAAATTTTACTGATGTTAAGTCAACATTTAAGGGTATTGTTGATGCCTTGTCAGAGTGTGCGAGCACTCTTCGAAGAAAAGGTGTAAAAGTGTTTGTGCGTCGTGGCGGACCGAATGAAATTGAAGGGCTTCTTTTTATGGAAGAGTATTTAAAAAAAGAAAAATTATTTGGTTCAGTGTATGGTTCTGGTGCAGTAATTACGAGCGCAGTTGATGATGCCATTGCATTTATAAAAAAATGAACATACTTGAATTAACACGGAGTGGAAGAGCAAGAGTTCTCGTCATAGGGAATCATTCAGGCATTATTCAATCAATGCTCGATTTTGATTTTCTTTCAGGCAAGGAAATTCCTTCTGTATTGGGGATAGTTGCAGGGAATCGTAAGGCAGAAAAATATTTTTTTGGGACTAAAGAAATTTTGTTGCCATGCTATAAGAATATTCAAATTGCTTCGGAGGTCTTAGGTTCAAAGGTCGACTGGATGCTTAATCTTCAGTCGGGACGGCGTACATTTGAATCAACGGTTTCCTTTTTTGATTTTTTCCCAAAATCGCTTGGGGCACACATATTTGCAGAAAATGTTCCAGAAAGTCACGCAACTGAGCTCATTTCTCGTTTTGGTAAGAAGTATTTTATCGTAGGGCCTTCAGGAGTTGGATTGTTGATACCAGGCGCTTTGAAGCTTGGTGCCATTGGTGGTGTTGATGCGGTTCAAATTAAATCTGGAGCACTGACAAACGCTGGAAATATTGCGGTTGGTTCAACTTCTGGGGGAATGACTAATGAGCTGATTCATGCAGTTGCGCGTGCTGGGAAAAGACTCTCGTTTGCAATAGCTATTGGCGGAGACAGGTTTCCCGTAGTTTCTTTGACGCAGATATTTGCGCTTGCTGAAGCAGATTCTCAAACAGAAGGGTTCGTATATTTTGGGGAACTCGGCGGTGTAGATGAGTATGAAATTATTGAGCTCATTAAGGCAAAAAAGTTCACCAAACCTCTTGTTGCGTATATTGCGGGAATTATAGATGAAGCATTTGATGAGCATGTGCAATTTGGGCATGCAAAGGCATTGGTGCAGACAATGGATGAAAGCGCTCGTGCAAAGCGTGAGGCACTTCGCGAGGCTGGTGTTATTGCCCCCGATACATTTCCTCAGTTTCTTGATGCGCTTCAAAAACTTCCCGGAGGCGCGTATACTGCTGAGGAAATGGATATAGAGCCGCTTCAAGGACGACAGAAAAGTATTCTTTCGACGAGAAAGGTTTCAGACATAGATGAAGGTCGTATTTTTGTAAAAGGAAAAAAACTTTTGAAAGGCAAAGAAAATGCATTTGTTGACGCTACCTTAGTTGCACTTCTTGGAAAGCCTGTACGGTCTCCAATAACACGAGCCTTTACCGAAGCTGTGTTTGAAATGCTCATAGACCACGGAGGAAATGTTTCAGGAGCAGTGAACACCATGATTACTGCTCGTGCTGGTAAAGATCTTGTTTCATCCCTTGCCTCAGGCCTTCTCACTGTTGGTCCTCGTTTTGGTGGAGCAATAAACGAAGCGGCTCGTTTGTGGATTTCGGGTGTGGTATCGCAAAAAACAGGTTTGGAGTTTGTGGCGGGAAAAGCAAAGGCAGGGGAGTTAATTTTAGGTATTGGACACAAGAAGTACCGAGTAGGACTTCCAGATCCTCGAGTGAAAGCTCTTGCTGAATTTGCAACACTTCTTAAAGTACATCCGCATTATGATTTCGCACGGAGCGTAGAGAAAGCAACAACTTCAAAAAACGGGAAATTGATTTTAAATATCGACGGCGCTATTGCAGCGTTACTCTTAGACATCTTGAGTGAATGCGAAGGAATGAGCGAGCGTGAACTTCAAGAGCTTGCTGATGCTGAATTCTTTAATGCATTTTTTGTTATTCCTCGCTCTGTAGGTTTCATTGCACATTTCATGGAACAAAAGAAAAATGATGAAGGTTTGTTCCGCCTTCCTGACGAACTACTGTTTGTGAGAGCAGAGACTCCAAAGAAAACTAAGAAGAAATAATTCCTGTTCCGTAGCCACTTGTTCTGAGTTATTATTGTCCCTACAGTATCGGGCGGTTAGCTCAGTTGGTAGAGCGTTCCCTTCACACGGGAGAGGTCACAGGTTCGAATCCTGTATCGCCCACACATAATTTATTATGTGTGGGAGGATGAGAATGCCGGAGCGATGTTTTTTGTTTCAAAAAACCGCGAGGCGAGGTCGCGACCAAAGCAAGCGACGGCGAGCTTTGAGTTGTGACCAAATCCTGTATCGCCCACAAGTTCTTTTAAATTCTAACTTTCTTCCTCATTTCGGGGCGGAGTATGCCGGTAGTACATACGATTCGGGTTCGTATAGACCGAGTTCGATTCTCGGCGCCCCGACTGAACAAAGTGAAGGAGGAAGAGTAGGCGAACTGCTTCGCCTACGTCCGGGATCGAATGCCGGAGCTATGTCGCTCTGCGACTAGCGAGGCGGGGTCGCACATACTTAGTGAGTTCTCGAGCTTAGTAAAGTGTGACCGATTCTCGGCGCCCCGACCAATAGTGGTATGTAGTAAATTTTGTTAGAGTATCTTTTGTTTGCGGGCCTATAGTCTAGTGGTACGACGCTACATTCGCATTGTAGAGGCGTGAGTTCGATTCTCGCTAGGTCCACAGAAACAAGGAGCAAAGCGACTATGTTTCGTAGGATATCGGGATTCCTATCCCGACGCCACAGTAATGCTTTCATCGTTCAATGGATAGGACATCTCCCTCCGAAGGAGAAAATCCAGGTTCGACTCCTGGTGAGAGCACAAATTTAGGCTAGGTGAATTATTTTTCTAAGCACTGCTCAAAAAAGCCGATATAGTTTAATCTAACGGTCGTTAGATTAAACTATATAAGGTAAAACTCGCATTGCTTTTTAAGTGTTTTATTTTGAGCGGTATATAATAAAAAAATGAAAGATCGATCGTACAGAAAACCTCTGATGCCTGAAAATGCGAAGCGTGTTTTTGAAGGTGAGATTTTTGACATGTATCAGTGGGAACAAGAGCTCTATGATGGAACTTCTGCAACTTTTGAAAAAGGTTCTCGTCCCGACACTGCTATCGTGTTTCCAATTACTGAGACTGGAGGGATTCTTATAATCGAAGATTCACAACCTCATAGAGAAACTGTTTTGACTTCAGTGAGTGGGCGAATAGAGTCAGGCGAGACTCCCGAAGAAGGAGCGAGGCGGGAGCTCTTGGAAGAAACAGGCTATGAAGCGAACATATGGGAATCTTTTTACACCAGTACGCCAGTAGAGAAACTCGATTGGGTTAATTATGTTTTTATCGCAAAAGGCTGCAAGAAAATAAAAGACGCCAAGCCTGATGCAGGAGAAAGAATAGTTGTCCGTTCGATTACTTTTGACGAACTCATCTCTCTTTCTGCAGAAGGGAAGCTACGAGGAAAGGATTTTAGAATTATGGTGCTTCAGGCGATGCTGAATCCTGAAAAAATGAAAGATTTACGAAAGAAGTTTACACCCTAGTAGGAATTCACTTTATTTTTTAAATCTTTTCACCAAGCCCATTTCACTGACACAAAAGCAATTGCGAGAACACTAAGAAGTGTAATTCCTTGTAGTGCCATTAATATATATTTATGTGAACGCGCGACATGTGATTTTCTTTTAAGATAGGCACGCCAACCTTGATGAATTAAAATTATATTTCCAGTCAATGCAAAAATAAGTATTAATGCAGAGGTGTTGGCAGTGAGCGCTAATGCGTCAAACCCGTAGAGAGCTACACTCGCCCCCACTCCAGCAAATAGTATGTCCAGTAGTGCATTTTCTGCATCCTCTACGAGGCCAGCCCCAAACTCAAGAGCTTCGTAGAGTATTGCTCCACCAGTGATTGCTATAAAAGCGTAGAGAGTCGGCACCTCTAGAAACCACGCGAATGCTCCAAAGGTTAATCCAGAAAATAGGTGCACGAGCGACCAGAAATCAGCATAGCGACCATGCGCCCACCCGAAGTTTACAAGTTTTGAAGCCGTGCGTTCAAAGTTTAATTTCAGCATCTTCTCCCTAGTATACCTTTCCATCTTAAAATATCGTGGTATTCTTTGCGCGTATTCTAAAGAAGAAATACCTATGGACGAAAAACAATTGAACGGGGAGATACGTACTGAAAAAACTCCACGCACGGTGTATTTTTTTGAGTACCTGACGCGTTGGACGGGTTCCATTCCATCATTGATTGTTCACACAATTCTTTTCGGTGGTGCTTTTGCTCTTGGGTTCTTTCATGTAGCTCCGTGGGATTCTGTGCTTTTGGTATTAACTACATTAGTTTCTTTAGAAGCAATCTATCTTTCTTTGCTCATACAAATGACTGTCAATAGACACTCAGAAAGCTTGAAGGAGGTTGGAGAAGACGTTGAGGGGATTCAGGAAGACATTGAAGAAATTACCGAAGACGTTGAGGGGATTCAGGAAGACATTGAAGAAATTACCGAAGACGTTGAGGGAATTCAGGAGGATGTTGAAGAAATGACCGAAGAAGATGCTGAAGACGCAGAATTAGAAAAGCGTCATCTCGTGAGCCTAGAGCAGTTAACAAAAGATGTACAACGGGTTTTACAGGACTTGGAGAAATTCAAGAAACAGTAACAGATAGCTTTCAGGTTTCAGCTGTCAGCTTCCGGCTTATGGGGAATGATTCGCCAATAATTCATTCGGATTCGATTGAGTATCACTTAAGCGCTAGCTCGTAAAGGCTTGAAGTGTTAAAGTATTTGCGATGGAATCTAAAATTCATATCTCACTGAAAGCGGATTCGTTTGGAACTTTGTGGGGTATGCCCATCACGAGCAGTCTGCTTATGACATGGTTGGCGATGGGAATTCTCTTCCTTTTCGTGTTTCTGTTTAGGCGCTCCATTGCCCTCATACCAGGAAAACTGCAAGCAATGCTTGAGTGGGCCATTGAAGGCGCCCTGTCGTACATGACCGAGACCCTTGAGGATGCGAAGCTTGCTCGACGCTTTTTCCCACTCATAGCAACGCTCTTTCTCTTTATTCTGACTATCAACGAACTCGCGTTCTTCCCTGGTGTAGGAAGCGTAGGGTTCTTTACTGAGCACGGATTCGCACCACTACTCCGCCCTTCAACTGCCGACCTCAATACAACGCTCGCTCTTACCCTCATCTCAGTTATTATTGTTGAAATCACCGGTGTGGTAGCGTTGGGATTTTTCCGTTATACAGGGAAATTCATAAATTTCTCGTCACCACTTAATTTTGTTGTTGGTTTAATTGAGTTAGTGAGCGAACTGGGACGCTTGGTATCATTGTCGTTTCGTCTTTTCGGTAACATATTTGCGGGTGAGGTTTTGATTGCGGTGATTGCGCTGTTCGTGCCGTATATTATGCCTATCCCATTTATGCTCTTCGAAATTTTTGTTGGCTTTGTTCAAGCTGTTATTTTCTCTCTACTGACTTTGTTTTTCATCAAACTTGCGGTTACGCCTCCTCATGCGAGCGAAGCTCATTAAAACTGAGGAAAAACAGCCTCAATTGCTAGCCTAGTGAGGGGAAATTGGTGTATACTAGCGAGGTAATTATCAAGCCGTAAGGCATTATTTTGTATTAATTAACTATATATGGACATTGATTCTGCAAAACTGATTGGTATGGCACTCGCCGCAGGTTTGGGTGTGCTTGGACCTGGTATTGGTATTGGTCTTATTGGAGGACGAGCCATGGATGCAATAGGCCGAAATCCTGATGCATCAGGCAAGATTATTCCAAACATGATCCTTGCTATTGTGTTCACCGAAGCCTTGGGTATTCTCGCTTTGGTTGTGGCCTTTATCATCAAGTTCGTCTAATTGGTTTGATTTAGAAGGAATCTAAAATATGGGAGAGCTATTTGCTACATTCGGTCTTGATGTACGACTGCTTGTTATTCAAGCAGTGAATTTCGGCATTACACTCGTTATACTCTGGTACTTTTTGTATCGACCACTTCTTCGCATAATTGGTGAACGAAAAGAGAAGATTGCGAAAGGTGTCCGTGATGCCGAAGCAGCAGCTTTCGCCGTTACAGAAATTGAAGAAAAGCGCACTTCAATGCTTTCTGCCACAGAGCGTGAGGCACAAGGCTTGGTTGAGCGCGCAACTCTTGAAGGTAAGGATGAACGTGCAAAAATCATAAAAACTGCACAAGAAAGAAGCGACGCAATACTTGCCGATGCTAAAGCGGAGGCTGTGGAAATGCAACGCCGCGCTCTTGCTGAGTCTGAAAAGGAAATGACTCGTTTGGCAGTGCTTGCTGCAGAAAAAATTCTTCGAAAACAATCATAAACCACTATGTCACTTGCTAATGCCTATGCTTCAGTTATCAATGAAACTCCACAAGAGCTTCAAAATGCTGATTTTACTCTGAAGTTGCTTGCGTTTATGCGTGCACGAGGACATATGTCACTTCTTTCTGAGATTGTGCAAATACTGGAAAATAAACCAAAAGAGGCTGACGCAGTAGTGACTGTCGCTCACGGGGCAGATTTGAAAGAATTTGCATCTGAAATAAAATCCGCTCTCTCTACATTAGGGGCGGATGCAAAAATACACCGCACCATCGTTGATGCTCGTGCTGTGGGTGGCTATTCAGTGCGTGCAGGTTCTCAGATAATTGATAACACTTTCAGAACAGCGCTTGTCGACATTTATCAAAAAACGGTAGGTAGTAGATAATTGGTAGCGCACTTTAAGCTCGTTACTTACCATTTACTACGTACTTTAAACTTGTTACTAACTTACTAATCTCATATGGACATCAGCATCATTGAACGCCTCAAGAAAGAAATTGAATCCTTTGCACCAAATGCAAAACCAACTGAAACGGGCATCGTGCGCAAGGTGGGTGATGGCATTGTTGAGATAGAAGGTTTGGATGAAGTGTCGATGGCCGAGATGGTTCGTTTTGACGAGGGTTCGGTATCTGATGTGAAAGCAACTATTGCACATGAGGATACACTCTATGGTGTTGTATTGAACTTGGAAGAGAATACCGTAAAGGCAATCATCCTCGGGGATTCGTCACGCATTAAAGAGGGAATGCTTGTGCATCGCACAAAGAAACTTCTTTCAATACCAGTTGGAGATGCAGTTATTGGCCGTATTGTTGATGCACTCGGAGTTCCTATAGATGGGAAAGGGCCAATCAAAGCAGATGCCACAAGTCCTATTGAGCGCGAAGCGTACGGCGTTATCGATAGAGGCCCAGTGAATGTACCAATGCACACTGGCATTAAAGCAATTGATTCATTGATTCCTATTGGTCGTGGACAGCGTGAACTCATCATTGGCGACAGAGGTACTGGTAAAACAACAGTTGCTATCGATGCAATTTTGAACCAACTCAATGAACCAACAGAGACACGCCCTATTTGTGTATATGTCGCTATTGGTCAAAAAGAATCAAAGACTGCCCGCATTGCAGCGATGCTTAAAGAGCGCGGTGCGATGGATTACACCATTGTGGTATCGGCCCCAGCATCAGCTTCAGCAGCATTCCAATTCTTGGCACCGTACGCTGGTGTAACTTTAGGCGAGTATTTCATGGACAAAGGCCGAGATGTGCTGGTTATCTACGATGACCTTTCAAAGCAAGCCGTTGCATACCGACAGCTCTCACTCTTGCTTCGTCGTCCCCCTGGACGCGAGGCATACCCTGGAGACATTTTTTACCTCCACTCAAGACTTTTGGAACGAGCTGCAAAACTTTCTCCTGAAAAAGGAGGAGGCTCTCTTACAGCACTTCCTATTATTGAAACGCAGGAAGGCGACATCTCTGCATATATTCCAACCAATGTTATTTCCATTACTGATGGTCAGATGTTTTTGGAAGCTGATCTTTTCAACAAAGGAACACGCCCTGCTATCAATGTAGGTATTTCAGTTTCTCGTGTCGGTTCCGCTGCTCAAACAAAAGCTATGAAGAAGGTGTCGGGACGCATCAAGCTCGACCTCGCACAGTTCCGTGAACTTGAAGCGTTCATGCAGTTCTCGCAAGATCTCGATGCTGAAACGAAGAAGACCATTGATGGAGGTCGTCGTCTTTCGGCAATTCTGAACCAAAACAAAAACGCCCCAATTCCATTTGAGCGACAGGTTGTTGTTATGTACGCAGTCACTAACGGCTTCTTCGATACATTTGGTGCTGAGCAGATGAGTGAAATAGAAGCAAAGTTCCTCGCGTATTTGGATAGGGAAGCTAAAGGCGTTCTTGACGCTATTCGTACATCAAAAGAAATAGCTAAAGACACGGAGGAGAAACTTAAGACTGCCATTCAGTCGTTTGTTTCAACTACAGATGTGAAAAGCTAAAACCTGAAAGCTGACACCTAAAACCCCATGTCTCTCAAAGATATCAAACTCAAAATAAAATCCGTTGACCCCAGTCGTAGAGCTGGAACAGCTCACAACGGGGCAGGCCGTACTCACATACTATGTCGTTAAAGGATATTAAATTGAAAATAAAGTCCGTGGACAGAACACGGAAAGTTACGAAGGCAATGGAATCGGTGTCTGCCGTGAAGATGCGCAAGAGTCAGGTGCGTGCGATTACCTCGAGGCCTTACGCTTCTTCCGCACTCTCTATTTTGGAGCGTATGAGTGTTTCTCTTGCCTCGCTCAAGCATCCATTGACGGTCGTGCGACCTGTCAAAAAAGCAGCAATAGTTGTGGTAACGAGCGACAAGGGACTCTGCGGCATATTAAATGCAGCTGTTGTGAAATCTGCCTACACTCTTGCAGAATCATTGGAACTCCCTCGTGAAGCAATTTCTATCTACGCTTTTGGACGCAAAGGGGCTGAGTTTTTTGATCGCCGTGGATATCAAATTTTAGGAAAGTTTGAAAACGTTTCTGACGATGTTTCTGTTGCTGACCTAGCTCTTGTCTCAAATGATATCGCCCGTGCATTTCTAAATAAAGAATTTGACCGTGTTGATGTTGTATATACCAACTTTAAATCTACGTTTGAGCAAAGTGCTATTGCCCATAAAGTACTTCCACTCTCCATTGAAACAGTGTCTGAAATAGTGAGCGGTATTGTGCCAGTAAAAGGAAAGTTTGCTGTGGTAGATCGAGTGAAAGGTCCTGCGTCATACACGGCAGAGCCATCTACTGAAGTTGTCGTAGACGCCCTCATTCCACGCCTTGTAAGCGTGCTTTTCTTCCACGCACTTTTGGAGTCAAAGGCTTCCGAGCATTCGGCTCGGATGGTGGCCATGAAGAATGCATCTGACAAATCCCGTGACCTCTCAAAGTTACTGACAAGAAAGTACAATAAAGCTCGTCAGGCGCTCATCACGAGAGAGGTCTCTGAGATCGTGGGAGGCATTGAGGCGATGGCGACGAGTTAGGGTATAGCCAATAGCCACTAGGGTTTAGGATAGAGAGATTAGAAAGAAAATAACAATTAAGGTAGAATCAAAAACATGAACGGCACAATCACACAAATCATCGGAACAGTCGCAGACATTCACTTCGAGACTGATCCTCCCGCAATTCACAATGCTCTCGTTTGGGAAGGTAAAGACCGTGAGGTTGTGTTTGAGGTTGCCCAACATATTGGTGTGAACCGTGTTCGTGCAATTTCCTTGTCTGCCACTGACGGACTTGTTCGTGGAATGAAAGTAAAAGATACTGGCGCACCTATTTCAGTTCCTGTAGGTGAGGCATCACTCGGGCGACTTTTCAATGTTCTCGGCAATACTATTGATGGTAAAGGAGAAATTGCAAAAAATGTACCACGCTCTCCAATTCACCGCGAGGCTCCTCCATTTATTGAGCAGAGAACAAAAGCAGAAGTGTTTGAAACAGGACTCAAAGCAATTGACCTTCTCGCTCCCTTCATCAAAGGAGGTAAGGTGGGCTTGTTCGGTGGCGCAGGTGTCGGTAAAACGGTGTTAATGCAAGAGTTGATTCACAACGTAGCAACCCAGCACGGTGGATACTCAGTGTTTGCTGGAGTAGGTGAGCGTGTTCGTGAAGGAAATGACTTGTACCATGAAATGGCTGACTCAGGCGTTTTGGAAAAAACAGCACTCGTCTTCGGACAAATGAATGAAGTGCCAGGTTCTCGTGCTCGCGTGGCACTTTCAGGACTCACGATGGCTGAATATTTCCGCGATGAGATGGGTAAAGATATTCTGTTCTTCATGGACAATGTGTTTCGTTTTGTTCAAGCAGGATCCGAAGTGTCGTCACTCCTTGGACGTGTGCCATCAGCAGTGGGTTATCAGCCAACACTCGCTGAGGAAATGGGTCAGCTTCAGGAGCGCATCACCTCAACTACAAAGGGTTCCATCACTTCGGTACAGGCAATTTATGTGCCAGCCGATGACCTTACCGACCCAGCACCTGCAACAACTTTCTCCCACCTCGACTCGACAATCGTGCTTTCTCGCCAGCTTGCGTCGTTGGGTATTTATCCTGCCATCGACCCGTTAGAGTCTTCTTCAACTGCACTCGACCCTGACATTGTAGGCAAAGACCACTACGAAACTGCACATGCCGTGAAGCAAATTCTCCAGCGCTACAAAGATCTTCAGGACATCATTGCAATTTTGGGTATTGAAGAACTTTCAGAAGAAGATAAAAAGATTGTGTACCGCGCTAGAAAGGTTCAGAAATTCTTATCGCAACCAACTCATGTGGCAGAAGTGTTCACCGGCATTAAGGGTGAGTATGTACCTCTAGAAGAAACAGTTCGCGCTTTTAAAGAAATTGTGGAAGGTAAGCATGACGACAAAGCCGAACAGGACTTCTACATGAAGGGAACGATTGATCAGGTCAAAGCTAGTGTTTAGGTGTTAGCGTTTAGGGTTTAGGGTTAAGAAAATATAGGATCTAAAATATAAAAGCCATGTTAGTTGTCATTGCAAAAGTTCACGAGAATCTTTTTTCAGGGGAAGCACTCTCGCTTTCTGCTATGACTACAGAAGGGAAGTTGACCATCCTCCCCAAGCACGAGCCCTTTGTGGCGAATTTGAAGGCGGGAGAGGTGACAGTAAAGACAACATCAGGAGAGCAAAAATTTGATATCACAGGAGGCGTTCTTGAAGTTTCCAACAATCAAGTAACGGTGCTTTTGTAGAAAAGAGTTATTTGCTTTTTATAAACAAGTATTGTATAATATAAAGACGCCATAATGGCGTTTTTATATTATGAGCTTAGAGGAAACACTTTCAATATCTCCAAACCCGCATACAGAGGCTGGGATGGAGCGCTATGACGCCCACTATGCGGAGCGTTATATACGCACAACACTAGGATCTCCATATAATGAATACAAAAATTCGACTTTAGCTGGTCTGATTGCCCGATTGGGATTCAAGCACATTGTCGATATCGGTTCGAATGTCTCTGGAATAATAAAAAGAAAAGGCTCGCTGCGATATCAGGCAGGGTTGCACGATATTACCTACACGGGAGTTGATGTAGATGAAGACTATTTCGATTTAGAAAATGCCAAAGCATTAGGAATCCCAAAAGAAGAAATATATCCCTCAATAGATTATAGGGTTGCTTCTGTAGAAAATATGCCTTTTGATGATGCCTCTATCGATGCACTTGTGTGTGCAGATGTGATTGAGCATGTACCAGATGCCGCCCAGGCATTTAGTGAAATTGCGCGAACTCTTAATCCTGAAGAAGGCAGGGCTTTTATGGTTATTCCTAGTATGTATAAGCTCGACCTTTTTGATTTTAAATATATTGATGAAAAAAGGCGCTCATCTCATGACCATAAGCTTTCTGTGAAAGAGTGGGAAAAAATGTGGGAGGATGCAGGCCTAATTGTTGACTGGGAAAATAGTAGGCCTATAGGGATAGCGTCGGGCCTCTCATATCTTTCATGGCTTAATGATGATGCGGTTCCTCAGAGAGAAAATTTTGATTCGAAACAAGAGTTTTCGGAAAAAAGTCTTATTCATCGGGGCGCAAAGGAAGTATTTGCAACACACGATGCTGAGATTGACTCACTTATTTTAACTCAAGGAATTGATAAAAAACTTAGCGCATTACTCAAAGAGGGCGATGTACACGGCGCTTTTCTTGTATTGCAAGATATAATCCTTAAGAGTATTGAACTTTCAGCTGGTGATACAAAAATCCTTGATTCATTTTTTGCTACTGCAAAGAAAAATAATTTTGATGAGAAGCGTATAGAGCAGGTGCGTGAAACTTTTGGAATGGCGGAAGATTCAAATCTTATCCTAGGCAATTCAATGCTTGTCGTTCTTAAGCATCCACAATGATACATACCGAACAATCTCCAAATATATTTCTTCTTCGTCATGGTGAAGACGAAGACAATTTCAATAGAACTTTTAATGGGCGAAGAGATACACCTCTCACACCTCACGGCAGAGAGCAGGTGACAACTTTAGCTCAGCGTATAAAAGAAGATAGATTAGATTTTGTTGGTATATATACATCCCCATTAAAGCGCGCATCTCAAACGGGGGAGATAGTTAGTGTTATTGCTGAGCAACCGACCCCTCTCGTACTTACTGATCTTATAGAGCGGGATGTTGGTGTACTTACAGGAATGACTGTCTCAGAAGCGGAAAAAAACTACATAGGTGAGACTTTTGAACACAATGGAAAAGTTTATTTTTTGAATCCTGAGGGTGGCGAGACATTTTCTGACTTACGCATTCGTGCTGAAAATGTGTTGCATATCATCAAGTCTCGGCACACAGAAGGGAATATACTTCTTTGTGCTCATAAGGTGAGCCTTGCTATGGTATATGCGGTTTTCCACGATTTACCGTGGGAAGAAGCACTGCAAGCTTGTTCACTTAAGAATGCTGAACTCATGCTTCTTAAGAGGCCACCGAGTGTTTAAAGTGTTTTTCGAACTTTTTAGATATTTAGGTTGGAGAAGAAGGATTCCAGAATTGTTTTCCTGGGTTTCGGTAGACGAGGATAGGTGTAAGGATGAGAGTTAGTATCATCGCAAACGACAAACCAAACATAATGGCAAATGCGAGAGGCCCCCAAAGTGCAGACGCTCCGGCGAGAGGAATCATACCAATGACAGTGGTGATAGTGGTGAGGACAATAGGTCGTAATCTACTTGCTGCACCATCAACGACTACCTGCTCCAGTGTTTTTCCTTCAGGGTTTTTCATGCGGATAATGATTGAGTCCACAAGAATGATGGCGTGGTTGATGATAACGCCAGCGAGCGCAATGACACCAAGGAGAGATGAGAATGAGAGTGGTTGTCCTGTAAGCGCAAGACCTCCTAAGACCCCAATCAGAGAGAGAATAACGAGCATGAGGAGGTAAAAAGAGTAGCGGAATGAATTGAATTCCAAGACAAGAACTGCAAGCATAAGCACCAAACCAGCGAGGAAGGCAATTCCCATTTCGCTGAATGATTTATTCACATCTTCCGTTTCGCCTCCGATTTTCATTACGACACCAGTAGGCAAAGTTTCTTTTTCAATAGCTTTTTTGAATGCAGTAGATACCTCAACAGCTGTTGCTCCTCCTGCAGTATAGCTAGAGACAGTAGCAATGTTTTTTTGGTCTTGGCGCCTAATAACCGCGTTTGATTTTTCAATAGAAGGGGAGAGAATTGAGCCTAACAGTACCGTGCCTCGAGGCGTTTTTACAGAGAGGTTTAAGAGCGTATTGATATCTGCTTTTGTAGTATCTTCCGGTTCTTGCCAAGAAGGGTTGAGGTTTGTGGAGACAAGAACATCGATGTCCTCAGTGTCATTTTTTATAGTGGTTGCAACAACACCTGAGACTGCAGTTCGGAGAATGCTTGCTACCTGTAGAGGAGAGAGCCCCACTTGTGATGCCTTGGCGCGGTCAATAGTGAGGGCAAACTGTGTTCCATCGTCCTTAATAGATGTAGCTACTTCAGCAGTACCTTTAATGGAGCGCATTATTTTTTCACCTGTAGCTACTGAGCGCTCTAAGTCATCAAGATTGTCTCCAGAGAAGGTTATAAGAACTGGGGCGCCTGAAGGTGGTCCGCCAGCTGGCTCGAATGCATTTACAGAAAATTCATGGAAAACAGAAACTTTTTTTCTGAGCTCTTCAGTAATTTGTGTTGAAGTTTGTTTTCGATCTTCTTTCGGTACAAGCTTGATGGTGATGTTTGCGTATTTGGCACCACTGGATTGATTTTGACTTAATCCTGATGAAGCACCGACAGTTGTTACAAATGAGCTGATACGCGAATCGTTATAAAGAAGCTCTTCTACACCTCGGGTGGCAAGATCAGTCGCTTCAAGTGGTGTGCCTTGCTTTGCTTCTACTTCAAGATATACATAATCGGAATCCTCTGATGGGAAAAAGAGCACTTTCACAATGCCTGACACTGGTAAGAGAATTGCTACGACGAGAGCGAGACCCAATCCAAGCATGAATCTATTTTGGAATTTTCTATTTTTCAAAACTCCCGTAAGAAAACCCCGGTACCATACTTGCGCTTTGTTATTCCACTCTTCTTGTATGATTTGAAGTTTGCCAGTGCTTCGCTTGGTGAGATTTATTGCAATTAATGGCACTAAACCGAGTGCTACAAAAATCGAAGCAATAAGAACGGTAATGATTGTAAAGGGGATTGATTGAATGTATTGACCTACAATACCCGAAATAAAGAAGAGTGGCGCAAACATAACGACAGTCGTCATAGTGCCTGCGGTTAGGGGCCTGGCATATTCGCGAATTGCTTCTTTTGCTGCACGAATTGGATCCCCAAATTTCTGATAGCGCGTGTGAATTGCTTCCGTCACCACGATGCCAGAATCAACAAGAATGCCGATCGCAAGAATGAGTGCAAAGAGGGAGACGAAATTTATGGTGTTACCTGAAGCGTTCAGTCCTATGAATGCAATAACGAAAGAAAGGGGAATTGAAAGTCCTGCAACGAGAGATTCTCGCCAGCCAATTGTTAACACGAGGCAGATCATGACGAGAGCGATTGTTTCTAAGCCAACTTTAGTAAGTTCGCTCAAACTTTTCTGAACTTCTTCTCCAAGGTCAATCGAGATATCGGTAGTAATACCCAAAAGCATTGTTCCCGAGAGCGAGTTTAGTTTTTCTTTTGCTGCTGATGCTGTTTTGAAAATATTTCCTCCAGCTTTTTTATATACTGAAAGGGTAATTGCAGGCTCTGCTGGAGCGCCTTTAGTGGAAACGCGAGATACACTTTTTGCTTTCTCAAGACCGTTAACGATGTCCGCTACATCGCGAAGATAAATTGGATTGCCATCTAAATTCCCGATACTTGTTTGCGCGAGTTCTTCTGGATCATTCAAATCGCCTTTAAAGGCAACCGAATACTCAATGGCATCGACGGTTATAGTGCCGACAGGTAAAGAGCTATTGGACGCACTTAGGGCGGATACTACGTCAGTAAGTGATAGTCCGTATGACTGCAATGCTTCTTTGCGAACTATTATGTTCGCTTCTCGTTCACGGGTACCGCTGATTTCCACTCTGGACACACCAGATACTTGTTCAAGTTCATCCTGCACATCTTTGGCAAGACGAGTAAATTCTGTTGGTGGAAGTCCGCCAGAAAGAGACACTATAAAAATTGGTTGATCGTTTGCAGTAATGCGGAGCACCACAGGTTCGTCTGCATCTTTAGGAAGTTTTGGTTTTGCACGGTCAACCGCATCTTTAACATCCTGAATTGATTTATCAATATTTGCCGATGCTTCAAATTCAGCACTCACTACAGAGACTCCCTCGCGAGAAGAGGAAGTGAGTTTGTGAAGGTTCTCAACAGTGCCAACTTCTTTCTCTATTTCCTTTGTTATGAGTTTTTCAGTGTCTGCTGCGGAGGCACCACGAAGCGTTGTTTGAATAATGGCAATAGGGATTGTTACCTCTGGGGCATTCTCTTTTGGTATTGCTAAAACAGCTACAAATCCCGCCACCACAAGAGCGATTATCACTAGAATAGTGAACTGCCTGCGTTCAATGAAAAAGTTCCAAAATTTATGCATAAGAGTTAGCTAATGGCTATACCCTAAAACCTATTGGCTAATAATTACTTCTTCACCATCCTTCAGGCCTCGTGCATCTTTAACTATTCTCATGTCGGAAGTTATTCCTGAAGTTACTGCAATTCTAGAACCTGCAAGCGTTCCGACGATCACAGGGTGGGGGACAAGGATTCCATTTTCACTAACAGTGAAAATAATTGTCCCTTCAGGGGTAATTTTGAGTGCAGATAAAGGCAGAGTGAGGGGGGTATCTTTTACGGATGTTTTAGTTGTTCGCGCAATGGAGACAGATGCACTTGATCCAGAAACTAGCGAAGTATTTTGAGGAATAGAGATGCGAACTTCAGCTTTTTTTGTTATAGGATCAAGGGCGTTTGCCAGTCTTGCAACTTTTCCTGTGACGGATTTTCCAACCACTACAGTTGCTCCAACGGAAATATCAGCAATGTCACGCTCAGAAACGAATACGACAACTTCAAGACCACGGGCATTTGTTATATAGACAACCGGCACTGACGCGTTCACGAAAGACCCTACTTCAAGATCAAGGCGGTTGATAGTACCTCCAATTGGTGCGCGGATGATAGTTTTTTCTAAGTTAGCTTTCGCTGCTTGAAGATTAGCCTCTGCTCCGCGTACATCTGAATTTTGTGATGTGCCCCCAGAAAGGTTTTCTGTCGACACTTGCACTGCGGCAGTTTTTGCCTTTAGATTTTCAATCGCACTGTTAACTGCGGACGCAGCACCGTTTACGTTTGAAAGTGCTAGAGATACATCGGCGCGATATCCCGCAATTGCAGCATCAGTAACTGAGCCAGACGCAATTGCTTTATTGAGAGCTGAAACCGTTGCAGAGAGAAGGTCGCGAACTTTATTGATGTCACTTCTGAGAGTCTCAAGCTCAGCCAAGGCGCTTGTGGCATCAGTTGGAGTTTCTGCTTTTTCTTCTCGTGCTAAAACTGTTTGTATTGCAAGGCGTTTACTCTCAACAGTGAGAACAGCCTGAGAATTTGAAGTCGATACTATAAATTTAGGTTGTGAGCCGTTTGGATTAGAAAATACCCCATCTAATTTTTTACTCACTGCATCATCGAGTGTCGCATACGTTCCGAGGATAGTATTTTTCGCTGAATTAATGGCTGAAGTGAGACTGTCTTCTGCGGACCCAAGACCAATACCAGTTATTGTTGCGCTTGTCTTTGCTTTATCGAGAGCTGCTTCCGCTTGAGCTACTCCTGCGCGTTGTGAATCATTCTTTAAGTCTGCAATGACTGCTCCAGCACCAACCGTGTCACCGAGTGATCGGTAGACGTGAGCGACGGTGCCCGATACGTCAGGGGCTACATTGGCTTCGCTTACGGAGCGAACTTCACCAATTAGAGATATAGGTTCTGGGGCGGAAAGATCGCTGGCTGAAAGTAAGGTTACTTGTCGTCTTCCATCTGTAGCACCTTCGGACTTTGCTTTGAAAAAATAAGATATACCCACACTCCCTGCAATAAGGGCAACAATAATACCAAGGGAAATGAGCTTATGTGCTTTTGCTACGATAAAAAACTCTTGCGAAGCTTTCCAAATAAATATCAA
>JAGOSG010000001.1:33983-209077 GCA_018062445.1 Minisyncoccota bacterium
TTGCTTTGAAAAAATAAGATATACCCACACTCCCTGCAATAAGGGCAACAATAATACCAAGGGAAATGAGCTTATGTGCTTTTGCTACGATAAAAAACTCTTGCGAAGCTTTCCAAATAAATATCAACCCTCCTCGAAGAAAAGTGAGTGCACGTATAAGATGTTCGTTCATATATTACGACCGTTCAGTTTTTTTAAGTACCGAGCGAATATTTTTTAAATTGCCTGCTAAATGCGCTGCGAATTTTTCAACATTTGCAAGCTTAGTAAATGCAATCATATCGCATCCCATACCAAAAACGAGTAATTTTTCACCGTCTTTGAGGTTCATTGCTTTGCGTGCTTCGGCGGGAATTACAACCTGTCCTTTAGCGCCCACTGTGGTGGTGCCATAAAACTCTTTTTGAGTAGTGTGTGGTTTTATCATAAGTATTCGGAATCGTATCATGAGTATCCCAATGCATACAAGTATGAAATGTAAGAATATCAGCAGGCTCGTCCACATACATCTTTAGATAAAAAATAAAGGAAAGATTGTATGTCTGCTAGAATAGGCGACATGACTTCGAGCAAGAAAAAAATATTTATTCTCATGGGAAATCCCGACAGCGATTCTCGTACAGGACACCTTGCTGATGCGTATGAACTCGGAGCTCTTGAGGCAGGGCATGAAGTGAAGCGCCAAAATGTAGGCGAAATGCATTTTGACCCAATACTCCATAAGGGATATAAGGTTATTCAGGAGTTAGAGCCTGATTTAAAAACATTTCAGGAGAATGTACGCTGGGCAGATCATTTGGTGGTGTTGTATCCAAACTGGTGGTCTACGATGCCCGCACTTTTAAAAGGACTCATTGATCGAGCTTGGCTTCCGGGGTTTGCGTTTCGTTTTCATAAAACCGATGTCTGGTGGGACGGTCTCCTCAAAGGCAAAAGTGCACGAATCATAATTCTAGCCAATACGCACCCATGGTTTGCGTGGCTTATGTTTGGCGAGTTCACTAATGAACTTGCTCGCGCAACGTTGGCATTTTCAGGTATAGCCCCAATTTTTATAAATGTACTTACTCCATCTGAAAAAGTTTCTGAAACCAAATGGAAAAAATGGGTGCAGATGGTGCAAGAAATGGGGAGGCAGGCAAAGTAGTCTGTATGATGATTATTTAGACCTGTATAGTATAACTTAACGATCGTTAAATTATACTATACAGGTCTTTTTTAAATCTTTCTTGACGAAATTTATCTTTTTTAATCTGCAAAGATAGGACTTCTGTACATATACTGCTGAATGTGACTTTCAAAAGCTGGCACCTGGCACCTAAAAGCTGTAAGCTAGTCAGTTATGGGTTTATCTATCGGAATCGTTGGCCTTCCAAACGTGGGGAAATCCACGCTTTTTAACGCACTCACCGCAAAAGGTGTTCCCGCAGAGAATTATCCGTTTTGTACCATCGATCCATCGGTGGGTATTGTGCCCGTGCCTGACCCTCGCCTTCAAAAACTCGCAACGCTTTCGAGCTGTTTTAAGATTATTCCTGCGGTTATCGAATTCGTTGATATTGCAGGCTTGGTAAAGGGTGCCTCTGAAGGGGCAGGTTTAGGAAATCAGTTTCTCCAACATATTCGCGAGACCGATGCGATTTTGGAAGTGGTCCGTATTTTTGATGACGCCGATATTACACACGTTGAGGGCGAGATTGACCCTGTTCATGATATTGAAGTCATCAATTTAGAGCTTGTCCTTACCGACCTTTCTGCGGTAGCGAAGAGACTTCAGAGTGTTGAACGTGATGCTAAACGAGGTGTAAAGGAGGCAATTTTAGAGCAAGCAACATTACAGAAAGTTGACCAAACTCTTTCGGAAGGGAAGCTCGCTTCAACAACACCTCTGACAAGTGAAGAGCGCCACGCAATACGCGCGTTGCAACTTCTAACCATGAAGCCAATTATGTACGCCCTCAATAAAAAAGCAGGAGGTCATAATCTTGATGAGATGAATGATGGCAGGTATCAGAAACTCATTGAATTTTTAGACGGTATGGGTGCTGAATACGCCACTGTGGATGCAGGCATTGAAGGGGAGCTTCGTGATGTGGCAGGTGAAGACAAAGAAACACTTAGACGAGAGTTTGGGGTTTTAGATGATGGGCTGGACGGGCTTATTCGTGCAGGATATCGATTACTTGGATTAATGACATTTCTTACCACTGGTGAAGTTGAAACAAGAGCTTGGACAGTGAAGATTGGTTCAACGGCACCTGAGGCGGGAGCTGCTATTCATACTGATTTCAGGGATACATTTATTAGGGCGGAGGTGGTTGCCTATGACAAACTCATTGAAGCTGGTTCATACGCTACAGCTCGCGAAAAAGGGTGGGTTCGGACAGAAGGCAAGGAGTATATTGTTAAAGACGGAGATGTTATTGAGTTTAAGGTTTGAGTTACTGTGTGCCATTGACACTATTCAAAAATTCTATATAATTTTTTCTTAGTAAAAAATAACACTAAATATATGGGTAACATAGAAGGTTCAGGTGCCCTTGCTCTTCTGGGCGTATTGAATACTAGAAAACCAAAACCAGACTCTCTTCCGCCGTATTGTTCAGAATGTGAGCGCAGGCATGTAGGGTCTTGCCGCAAGTTGTGGGGTTAGTTTTTGACTCCCATTGTTTTATCCATGTTAGGCTGAAGTAAGCATTATTGTCTTATATTTTTTCCTATGGATACAACAACTCAAGTTAAAGCTAAGGTCACTGCAAAAGATTTCTTTTTGTGGCTTGGCGCGATGGTCGCGCTGTATGTTTCAGCAACATCGCTTATTCTTTTAGTGCATCAGTATATAAATGTATTTTTTCCTAATGCCCTAGACTATGCACCTTCGTACTCTAGCTCAATGCGATTCGCGATAGCATCTCTTGTTGTATTTTTCCCTTTGTATGTGTGGCTTACACGGATGCTCCACGAAGACATACGACACACACCTTTGAAGCAAGAACTCTGGGTTCGCAAATGGCTCATCTTTCTTACGCTCTTTGTTGCAGGTATAACCATGGCAATCGATTTAGTGATGCTCGTGAACACATTTTTAAATGGTGATATAACGACTCGTTTCATCCTCAAGGCGCTCACAATACTCGTCGTTATTGGCGGAGGTTTTTGGTACTACCTTAATGAATTGAAAGGAAAGTGGGAGGAAAAGAAAAAAGAATCTACCATTGTCGCTTTTGTTGTTTCTGGCATTGTCCTCGCAACGATAGTTAGCGCTTTCTTCATAATAGGCTCTCCACAAACGGAGCGTTTGGCACGCTTTGATGAGCAGAAAACTTATGATTTGCAGAGCATCCAGTGGCAGATAGTAAGTTACTGGCAACAAAAAGAAAAATTACCAGTAGGTATTTCAGATCTTGAAGATCCATTAACCGGTTTTGTTGCTCCGAAAGATCCTCAAACTGGGGTTTCATACACTTATGAGTCAACAGGCGCAATGTCATTTAAGCTTTGTGCCGATTTTAACGCACCAAGTCGCGACATGGTTGTGGATGGGAAAAGTAGACCTGCTGTTCCTCAGCCAGTAGGAAGTGAACTCGCTAATGAAAATTGGAAACACGACAAAGGCACTGTTTGTTTTGACCGAACCATTGATCCAGAGCGTTTTCCTGTTTTCAAGAAATAGCTTTCAGCTTGGAGTTTTCAGTCGTATAATCCCTACATGGGAAGTTACGACCACAAAAAAATAGAGAAAAAATGGCGAAAGCTTTGGGAAGAGTCAGGTATTTACAAGACTAGTGAAAATTCATCAAAGCCAAAGCACTATGTTCTGGACATGTTTCCGTATCCATCGGCGTTAGGTCTACACACTGGTCATGTTGAAGGGTATGCGGCGACCGATATTTACAGTCGTTTTAAACGAATGAAGGGGTTTAGTGTGCTCCATCCTATGGGATGGGATGCATTCGGTCTCCCTGCAGAAAACTATGCAATAAAAACAAATACGCCACCTCGAGAAACTACAAATAAGGCAATTGATAACTTCCGCAATCAAATCCAACGCTTAGGCCTTTCGTATGACTGGTCACGAGAAATAGGCACTCACAATCCTGACTATTATAAGTGGACACAGTGGTTGTTTTTGTTTTTGTTTGAAAATGGTCTTGCGGAAAAACGCATGGGTAAGGTGAATTGGTGTCCCACCGACCAAACAGTGCTCGCCAATGAACAGACAGTAAGTGAGAGTGGAGAAAAGGGGGTGTGTGTTCGTTGTGGTACAAAAATAATTCAACGCGAACTTTCACAGTGGTTTTTCAAAATTACTGATTTTGCTGATGCATTAATTGATGATTTGAATGGTGTTGATTGGCCTGAATCTACAAAAATAAATCAACGCAACTGGATTGGGAAAAAAGAAGGAGTCATTGTTACTCATAAAGTGAAAGGGCTGGATGTGTTGCTCGACACTTTTAGTGCCTATCCTGCATGGCTTTTTGCGGATACCTATATGGTACTTGCTCCTGAACACCCAATAGTAAAAACTCTTGTGGAAGGTACTGAAGTGCAAAAGAGTGTCGAGGATTTTGTGAAGCGTATGCAGGAGGTCACAACGATTGATCGCACAAACGCAACAACGGAGAAAGAGGGTATTTTTACAGGACGCTTCGCTGTTGACTCTCTCTCCGGCAAAGAATTTCCTATTTGGATTGCTAACTTTGCTTTGATGGATTTTGGAACAGGTATTATTCGTTGCTCTTCACACGATATCCGCGACCTTACATTTGCTAAAAAATACGGAATCCCTTTGAGTGAGGTAGTCGAGAGAGAAAGTCCTGATATGCCCGTTGATGCCCATGCTAATAAGGGTATTTTGAAAGACTCAGGTCCGTTCACTGGTCGCACTATTAATAATGAGTTAATTCAAGAAATAATTGCGTGGATAGAAAGTAATGGATATGGGCATACACAAACTACATACCGTCTTCGTGATTGGCTTATTTCTCGTCAACGATATTGGGGAGCGCCTATTCCAGTAGTGTATGACCCAGAAGGGAAAGCGCATGGAGTTCCCAAAGAGCACTTGCCGTGGTTACTACCTGAGGATGTTGAGTATTTACCAAAAGGCACTTCTCCTCTAGGAACTTCTAAGGAGCTCTTGGAGCGTACAGAAAAAATATTTGGAAAAGGATGGAAGCCAGAGATCGACACTATGGACACTTTTGTGTGTTCTTCGTGGTATTTTCTTCGATTTGCCGATCCACATAATGAGATTGAGTTTGCGTCGAAAGAGGTAGTAAAAAAATGGCTTCCCGTTGACCTCTACATGGGAGGTGCTGAGCACACCGTGCTCCACCTTATGTATGCCCGGTTCATTACTAAGGCCCTGCAGAAGTTTGGATACATAGAGTTTGGTGAGCCGTTCTCCAAGCTCCGTCACCAAGGGATGATTCTTGCTGAAGATGGAACCAAGATGTCTAAGTCGAAAGGTAATGTCATAAACCCTGACGAAATTAGTGAACTCTACGGTGCGGACACGTTACGAATTTATGAAATGTTCATGGGTCCTCTTGAAGCTATGAAGCCATGGAGCACCAAAAATATTATTGGCTCACGGAGATTTTTGGAGCGTGTCTGGAGGGTACAAGAAAAGGTGAGTCAAGGTGCAACTTTGAGTGCAAGCGCTGATGCCACTCTACAGCAAACAATTAAAAAAGTAGGCGAGGACATTGAGCTTCTTAGTTTAAACACGGCAGTGAGTCAGATGATGATTTGTGTTAATGCTTTTGAAAAAGAAGAAAAAATACCTGCCGAAAGCTATGAGAGCATGCTGTTGGTACTTGCCCCGTTTGCACCTCATATGACAGAAGAATTATGGGAAGCTTTGGGTCATACTTCTTCAATTCATCAAGAAAATTGGCCAGTGTTTGATGAAAGTAAGCTCGAAAAAAATGAAGTAGTAATGGCTGTTCAGGTTGGTGGGAAAGTAAAGGGCACCATTGTCATTCCTCGCGGAGCTACAGAAGAAGAAGTAATTGAGTTAGTACGAAAAGACGTCAAGCTTGGTGGGGTAGTTCCTCAAAACCCATCCCGCACGATATTCGTTCCCAGTAGGGTCGTTAACTTCATTCCTTAGGTGGGGATAAGTATTTGGCGGTTTGACGGGATTTAAAATATGTGCTATAAGAAGTGAACACAGTAATCAATAAAAATTACGGCTCATATTTATGATCAAACTTCCTTTCAAGCCTGTTCAAGTGAGCAAACGACTTGTTGCAGTACTACCTGAGCGTTCACGCGATGTTGTAGTGAGCCGTTATGGCTTAGGTTCAAAAGCTCGCGGAGAAACTCTTGATGCTATTGGAAAGCGATATGGCATTACACGAGAACGCGTTCGTCAAATTGAAAACCACGCAACAAAACTCACACAAGATTCTCCAGCACTTACAAAAGAAGCTTCTTCTTTTGTGTGGCTTGAGAATGCTATTCGTGAATTAGGGGGCGTACTGTCAGAGAATATGTTGCTTGATGAGTTTGCAAAGGACACTGAAACACGAAACCATCTTTATTTTTTACTCGTTGTTGGACAGCCATTTATTTCTGCAAAAGAAACTCCTGACTTTAAAGCTCGCTGGTCTGTTGATCCAGAGCTCACCAAGGCAGTTGAATCTGCTTTGAAGCAAGTTCATGGAACCGTTAAACACTCTGATGTTTTATCTGAGGATAAACTTGTTGAGCATGTTATGAGTTGCCTCACTAAGGTCAACACCAAATATCGCTCTAAAGATACTGTCCGTAGATGGCTAGAGCTTTCAAACTGTATTATGCGAAATCCTTTAGGTGAATGGGGACGCGCATCGGCACCAGGAATTAGAGTAAAAAATATTCGCGACCATGCGTATCTTGCCTTGAAGCGTCATGGCTCACCAATGCATTTTCGTGAAGTCGCAAAATCAATCGAGAAACTTTTTGGAAAGAAGGCCCATGAGGCCACAACACATAATGAGCTCATCAAAGATGGTCGCTTTGTTCTTGTTGGTCGAGGTATTTACGCTCTCAAGGAGTGGGGATATCGAATTGGTCCAGTGGTTGAAATAATTAAACACATTCTGAAGGAATCAGGACCTTTAACTCGTGAGGAAATCATGAAGCGTGTTTCTAAAGAGCGCTATGTGAAACCAAACACTATCATTGTGAACTTGCAAAATTCATCATTCACAAAAAAAGACGGGAAGTATTCATTGAAGGGAACATAATATACATATGTATGTCTAGGCATGAAAAACCTCAATTGAAGCTCATTCAAGGGGGATTAGCAGAAGCTCCATTCCCTCCCACTTCTAAGTTTTTTACTAGACCACCTCAGTCTTCACCGTTTTCACTCACTGATTTTAAACTCCCTGACGACGAATTTGTTCTCTCGATAGAAATTCTCAACGGCCTAAGAGAAAGATTTGATCTAGATTGAGAGATAAGAGTATCGGCCTTAGGTTGGGTCTTATTGTGATATATTTTGATAATGTCTCGTCGCTACACAGTGCAATTTCTCGTTATTTTTGCACTCCTTGCGGTTCCAGTTCTCATTTATTTTGCTCCATCTTTTGTAGCTTTTCTTTATCACACTCTTACTTTTTTAGCCCCTCTATGGCTCCCTGTCGCACTTCTAGCGATTGCTTGGCCTCTCTGGCTCAATGTCATTCGCTCTAGGTTCGTTGATTCAATTTCTTATGTCACGCTCGAATTAAAGCCGGGTGATGAGACGCCTTCTACTGCAAAAGCAATGGAGCTTGTTTTTTATTCCCTGTATCATCGGACAAACATTTCTCGAATAGATGCCTATTTCCATGGCAAAGTTCGTTCATCTTGGTCGTTTGAAGTATATGCACACAATGGTCGTGTACGATTTTTTGCCCATGTGCCAGAAAGTTATCGTGTATTACTCGAAGGACGAATCCAGGCGGAATACCGCGATATTGATATTCATGAAGTGCGTGATTATTCAAGAGAACTTCACTTCGACCCCCTCCATATGCGACTTTCTGCACGCGAATACACTCTTGCAAAACCAGATCCGTATCCATTAAAAACCTATGTCTCATATGAAGTTGGGCAGGGAAAACGAGATGTCTTTGGTGAAATTGTAGAAGGGTTAGCGCATACCAATACACATGAACATGTGTTTCTTTCAATAATAATGCGACCTCATCAACGGGATCGTTACAATATTTTTGAAAATCCACGAGACACGCTTCATGAGGCAGCACACATTGAAATTAAAAAATTAGTTGGTGCGCAAGGTGAAATGAGTAAGCTTGCACCAACAACTAAAACTATAGTGAGTGCTATAGAGTCAGCGTTAAACAAACCTTCCTTCGATTGTGGCATACGATCTCTTTATATTGCAGACAGAGATCATTTTGATGAATCATATGAACAAAAACTCACACATTTGCTCGACCCTTTAAACGACAATGATTTGAACAGCTTTGTTGCGTATGACCCCAATCACCGTCCTGGTTTTGTATTGTCTGAGATCTTTGGTGCAGTACCCATACTCGCCTCATCGCACCTTCTAAATTTATACCGTCGTCGAGCATTTTTTGCCCCACCGTACTATGGGAAAGCATTTGTGCTTAATACTGAAGAATTAGCAACATTATTTCACTTACCACACGCAAGCAGAGGTAGTGCACTGGCCCGTATGCGTGGTCTTACGCTGGAACCGCCTGAGAATTTGCCAGTTTAGAAGAAGGTTCTAGGTTCTAGGTGCTAGCTTTTAAGATGGAAAAAAATACTAAAAAAATAATCTATAGCATTTCGGGAGTTCTGATTGTTTTTCTTTTTGCTACCTACGGTGCATTTTTTGCACCTCCACTTAGTTTTCAGAAAGATTCCATTGTCACAATTTCCTCAGGGACGGGCGTACAAGAGGCTGGGGAATTATTGAAAGCAAAGAGTATTATTCAATCTCCATTCGTGTTTTCAATACTTGTTCGATTTATCTACCCCTCAGGTATTATTGCTAACCACTATTCGTTTTCTAAGCCCCAGTCAGTATTGACTGTTGCGTACCGTCTTGCAAAAGGGAAAACAGATTTAGTGCCCCTTAAAGTAACTATCCCAGAAGGCTCTAGTTCTTTCGAGATTTCAAACATCCTTGAGGGCACACTTAAGGATTTTGATTCGGTAACTTTCAAGGCACTCGCAAAATCACAAGAGGGATACTTGTTTCCTGACACCTACTTTTTCTTACCAGGAACCACACCCGACGCAGTGATTGATACGATGCGTAAAAACTTTGATGAAAAAATAAAACCACTTGAGAGTGATATTGCTATATTTGGGAAACCAATGAGTGACGTACTCACAATGGCTTCTATTCTTGAGAGGGAAGCACGTCAGAGTGAAACTAGAAGAATGGTCGCGGGAATATTGTGGAAGCGAATATCTATTGGCATGCCACTTCAGGTTGACGCAGTGTTTGGCTATATTTTTCAAAAGAGTGGCTATGCTCCAACGCTCACTGATTTACAAACTGATTCTCTCTACAATACATATTTGCATCGAGGACTTCCACCAATGCCCATTGGTAACCCTGGTCTTGAGGCAATACAGGACGCCGTCACGCCTACAAAAAACCCTTACCTCTATTACTTAACTGATACAGATGGGAATATATACTATGCAAAGACATTTGCGGAACATCGGCTCAACAAACTAAAAGCCAGAAACTAAGAAGAGATTTCCGCATTTCTTATATATCGATTAATCGATATATAAGAAATGGACATAGGTTGACAAAATGTGATTAAGCTAGTATATTATATAGATGGCAGGAGAAGATTACATAGGAGATCGGGTTCGTAGAGGAATCCCTGTTTTAAAGGCAACCGAGGCTTTGGCAGTAGTTGCTGGTGTCTCTGTACCTGTAGCGGTAGGACACTTACTTATAGCAGGATTACTTACTCCACCTCTCGGAGCTATTGCTGCCGGTACTTTTGCGACTTCAGCACTTGTTTTTTGGTTAGCACGAGGATACAGAAAAGGTAGAGAGAGCGTTCTTGATCATTGGAACAAATGGCCAGTCAGACCCGGTAAAAACTGATAAGCAAGAATATAGATCCGTATAGTAAATTTGCTTACATTAAATCATTCCTATGAGTCGGTTTGGGGGTAACAGAGAAACATTGCGAAGAGAGGATGAGCGCAAATTTGCAAGGCTTTTAGGCAATGCAAAAGTGCAACTGGTAGAGCATTGGAACAGATTGCTGATGATTGGACTTGTGGTGAATGCACACTTGCTGGGATACCTCAAAATGACATTTGTCCGACCTGTAATCCACAAAGTAAATAAAATTAATTAAAACTGGAAGAGAGGGCCATGAGGCTATAGACTGTCCGCATGGATACTGTTTTTGTAGGACTCTCTGGGGGTGTTGATTCTGCAGTTTCCGCGTATCTTTTGAAGAAGCAGGGATACAAAGTCGTCGGGGCTTTCATAAAGGGCTGGGAACCTGATTTTTTGCCATGCACCGGTGTTCGTGATCGTTTGGAGGCAATGCGAGTGGCAGCTCACCTCGGCATTCCATTCGTTACTTACGACCTGTCAGAAGAATATAAGCGGGGAGTCGTTGATTATTTTGTTAGTGAATACAAGCTCGGTAGGACACCTAATCCTGATGTCATGTGTAATCGAGTTATAAAATTTGGTGCATTTTGGGAAAAAGCAAAAGCAGATGGAGCCGACATGATTGCAACTGGCCATTACGCCCAAAAGAAGATGGCAGATGGCAGTTTTCAGATGGCAGTCTCGGAAGATATGGAGAAAGATCAGACATATTTTTTGTGGACATTGACACAAGAGGACCTCAGTCATTCTTTCTTTCCAGTAGGTGGACTTGAAAAAAGTGAAGTCAGGCGACTTGCACTTGAAGCAAATCTACCAAATGCCTCACGCGCCGACTCGCAAGGGCTTTGTTTTTTAGGGCATGTTGATATGCACGCATTTTTAAAGCGATATCTACCAACTGAAATAGGTGTTGTGCGAGATGAAAATGGAAAGTCTATTGGTAGTCATGATGGAATTTGGTTTTATACTCTTGGTCAACGGCACGGCTTCGGTTCTCTTGGAGGTGAACGTTTGTATGTGGTAGCAAAAGATCGTACGAAAAACGAATTAATTGTTTCTACAAGTCCTCTTGGAGAAAATGCGGAGAAATCATTTGCATTAACTAATGAGAGTTCTGTGAACGGCTCTCCACTAGTAGGGAAATATTTGGGTCGCTATCGGTATCGTCAGACATTATTGCCTGTGGAAATTCATGACGGACAGGCTTCTTTTGACACTGCGCAACGGATAGCCTCTGGGCAGTCGCTCGTGGTGTATGACGAGAGAGGGGAAATAATGCATGGTGGTGCTATTATTGAGTAACTATGTCGTTGCCTATTATTCTAAAAGGAGATGGAAACAAAGAACCTTTTGCAATAGAAAAACTTACCGAATCTCTGCGTCGCTCAGGAACAGATGAACATTTAGCGGAAGCTGTGGCAAAGCGTGTTGGTGCGACCGTAAAAGACGGTATGACTACTACCGCTATTTACCAAGAAGCTTTCAAAGTACTTCGCAAGGAGGAGCGTGTTTCAGCAGCCCGATATTCAATGCGCCGAGCTATTCTTGATTTAGGGCCTACCGGTTTTCCATTTGAGAAATTTGTTGCCGCGCTCATGCATGCAAAAGGATACGAAACTTCGTATGGCATCACGGTGCAGGGAAGATGTATTGATCATGAGGTTGATGTGGTGATGCGAAAAGACGGAAAGGCGATTGGCGCTGAATTGAAATTTCATAATACCCCCGGATTTAAAACAGATTTAAAGACTGCACTCTATGTGCGTGCAAGATATTGGGATATTCAATGGGGGGCTGAAGATAGGAAAGAGAAGGCTGGTATTGACGAAGGATGGCTTGTGACGAATACAAAGTTTACTTCGAAAGCTATCCAATATTCAAATTGTTCGGGCATTAAACTTCTTGGGTGGAGTTATCCTGATGGCGCCAGTCTTTCTGACTTTATTCGAGAGACGGGTGTCTACCCCATAACGATCTTAACGACACTCTCACAAGCAGAAAAAAATCGACTTCTTCAGTCTGGTGTAACAATGTGTCACATGGTAATGAGTGATCCCGATTCATTAAAGCGAATTGGTATTCCAGCAAAAAAACAAAGTGAGGTAGTTGCAGAGAGTAAGGCAATTTGTCAGCTGTAACATCGTACTTTTTCACAAAGCATTATGTCTCAATACTATAAGCCACACCGTAAAGTTGATTGGAATTATGGGGGGCCTAGGTGGCGTCTGTCACGTTCAAAAATAGACCTCTTCATTCAGTGTCCTCGTTGTTTTTATATTGATAATAAGCTTGGTACTGCGCGCCCTCCTGGGTTCCCATTTAATCTCAACTCAGCCGTCGACAAACTTTTAAAAAAAGAGTTTGATATTCACCGAAATTCAAAAAGTACTCATCCATTAATGAGTAAGTATGGTGTTGATGCTATCCCCTTTGAGCATAAAAAGATGGATATATGGAGAGAGAATTTTAAAGGCATTGATTGCTTCCATGCACCTACTGGATTCACTGTTTCGGGCGCCATAGATGATGTATGGGTTAGTCCAAAAGGTGAGTTACACATTGTTGATTACAAGGCTACGAGTAAAGATGAGGAAGTAACCCTTGATGCCGAGTGGCAGGATGGATACAAGCGTCAAATGGAAGTGTACCAATGGCTATTTCGTCAAAACGAATTCACTGTCTCTGACATAGGGTATTTTGTATATGCGAACGGAAGAACAGATACCGAGGCATTCGATGGCAAGCTTGAGTTCGATGTAAAGGTAATCCCGTACGTCGGCAAAGCGGATTGGATTGACGGGACTCTTTTGGAAATTAAAGCGTGCCTAGATGCCGATGTAATTCCAAAAACAGGCGAAGCGTGCGATTACTGTACGTACCGCAAAGCAGTTGGGGAAGTTCTTCAGCCATTTATAAAAAAAGATGTAGGCAGTTCAAAAATAAGTAAGGCAAAATCAAAAGATAGTGAAGATTCACATGAGCAATCCCTTTTCGCTTAAATTTAAAGACAGAGTGGTCGCAGTAGTGAAAAAAATCCCAAAAGGGAAAACCCTTTCTTATGGGCAAGTTGCAACGGCTGCGGGACGACCAAAAGCGGCACGAGCCGTTGGTACTATTATGGCAAGTAACAAAGACAAAGAAGTGCCATGCCATAGGGTCATTCGATCTGATGGGAAAATAGGTGGCTATAACGGGCTTCGAGATGGTTTGAGTAAGGAAGATCTTTTAAGAAAGGAAGGTGCTATTCGTTAATGTATGGACGTTCGTCTAGAGCCATCGTGGAAAGAAAAATTGAAAGAGGAATTTGAAAAGCCATATTTCAAAACACTGACTTCATTTGTTAAAGATGCCTATACAAAAGGTTCGGTATACCCACATCCAAAAAATATCTTTCGTGCGTTTGATTTATGCCCGTTTGGTGCGGTTAAGGTGGTTATCTTGGGTCAGGATCCGTATCACGGAGTGGGGCAAGCAAATGGCCTCTCGTTTGCAGTAGAGGAAGGAGTACGGCCACCGCCATCGCTTCAAAATATATTTAAAGAAATTCAATCAGATATTGGTAAGCCTCTTGTTCACACTGATGGTAACCTATCAAGGTGGGCAACGCAGGGAGTGCTCCTTTTAAATGCCACACTCACTGTGCAAGCGAATACGGCAGGCTCGCATCAGGGTAAAGGTTGGGAAGAGTTTACTGATGCGGTAATTAAATTACTTTCAGAAGAGCGTAATCACCTTGTTTTTATTCTCTGGGGAAACTATGCAAAAGCAAAGGGTGCACACATTGACCGCACGAAACACTTAGTTATTGAATCGCCGCACCCTTCACCTTTCTCGGCCTTTAGTGGATTTTTTGGCAGTAAACCTTTCAGTAAAACAAACACGTATCTTTTAGAGCATGGCACTACTCCAATTGAATGGCTTTGATTTTTACCAAACTTTCGCACGAAGTGTAGGAGCTCGATACAAAGCATCCTCTTTTTGGACTTTAAATGCAGAATAGAACTCTTCAAAATTTGAAACGGGACCATTCACACGGCATGGTGCCGGAGAGTGGGGGTCAGTGAGTGCTGCCATTTTCAAAAATTCTGGACGCGCAATTTCTCGCTCTGCTTGAGCAAACCCTAAGAAAAACCGTTGTTCAGGAGTGAATCCATCAATATTTTTTCTGCCAGTTACTCTGAGACGTTTTTGATACGCATCGTATGCGATGGAGAGTCCTCCAAGGTCGGCTATGTTTTCTCCCAAGGTTAATTTTCCATTTACCTGCACACCCGCTGCCGCTTCGTACTGGTCGAATTGTTTAGCAATAAGCGATGCTCTTTTAGCAAATTGCTTTTCATCCTTCTTTGTCCACCAACTTTTCATGTTGCCGTTTCCATCAAACTTTGAACCCTGATCATCAAAACCATGTGTCATTTCATGCCCTATGACCGCGCCAATGCCCGCATAGTTTATTGCGTCATCTGCATTTTCATCAAAAAATGGTGCCTGAAGAATGGCAGCAGGGAAAACAATTTCATTTAAATTAAAACTGCAGTATGCGTTTACTGTCTGCGGAGTCATAAACCATTCTTTGCGGTCAACGGGGCGACTCAGCTTCCGTACTTCACGATTATGAGCTTGTTCATGAGCGCGAATAATGTTTCCAAAGTAGTCGGTCGGGTCTACTTTGAGTCCTCTATACGTTCTGAAACGTTTTGGGTACCCAATTTTGCGGTTCATTTTTCGAAGTTTCAGAATTGCTTTCTTTTTTGTTTGTGCACTCATCCAATCAAGGGCACGAATTCTGTCTTCATATACAATAAAAAGATCACTAACGAGCGCATACATTCTTTTCTTTGCTGATTGTGGAAAATAGCGCTCAACATAGAGTTTCCCGAGCGCTTCTCCAATTGTTCCATTCACGGTGCCGAGCGCACGGCGCCAGAGTGGTTTCATTTTCTTTGCTCCACTGAGCACTGTGCCGTAGAAAGCAAAGTTTTCTTTCACAAATTTTTCTGAAAGTAGTGACGCCGTATCGTTTATGAGGTGCCACGAGAAGTATGTTTTCCAGTCATCTATAGAGATAGTTTCAAGCATTCGCGAAATTTCTTTAAAGAAGTTTGGTGTGGCTACAATAACTGTCGAAGCATTTTTAATACCTGAATTTTTGAAGTAATGCTTCCAATTAATGCTCGGAGAGAGATGACCGAGGGAGGAAAGGCTCATTTTGTTGTAGGTCTTTTCAACATCACGGGCATCTTCTTTATTCATTGATGCGCGCGCGAGACGAGTTTCTATTTCTAGTACCACACGAGAAATATGAGCTCGTTCTTCAGTTGTTTTTCCATGAAGCTTTAGAAGGGCATCAATGTGTGCAAGATATGCACCCCGAACACGCTTCTGCTCCGCTTCATTTTTAAGATAATAATCACGCTCAGGCATACCCAAGCCTCCTTGATACAAATGCAGTATGTATGAGTCACTCTTTTTTGAATCCTGATCTACCGAGCTATTCCATAGAGCTGAAATACCGACGCGGTGTGCTTTGGTAATGTAATTGAGTAAGTCTTTAGTATTGGAGATATCTTCAACTGCTCTCTGCCATTTGATTATTGGTGTGGTGCCGAGCTTGTTTCGGAGCGGCATATCAACGGCTGACCTATATAGGTCTCTGACAAGCTTTTCTGGACCCTCCTTGATTCTTGGTGCTTTCAGGAGTTCATTTAGGAGCGTGCGCTGTTGATAGTCTGTTTTATGTCGAAGCATAATAAAACTTCCCCAACGAGATTCATCGGAGGGGAGTTTTGTCTTTTTTATCCATCCACCGTTCGCGAACAAAAAGAAATCATCCTGAGGACGCACTGAAGAATCAATTGTCTTAGGGTCAAAACCCCAGCCAGTCTTTTTTCCCTTTACGGTGTTCATTCAGAGGATGATACCGTACCCTTAAGAAAATTGGTAAGATACCCAAATGACCGTAAACGAACTTCGCTCAAAATACCTTGAATTTTTTAGTGCTCGGGGGCATCAAGTTATTCCCTCGGTTTCGCTGGTGCCTGAGAATGACCCAACGACTTTGTTTGTATCCTCTGGCATGCAACCCTTGTTACCGTATTTCTTAGGAACCCCACATCCAATGGGGACGCGAGTCACTAATTCACAAAAATCTCTTCGGACTCAAGATATCGAAGAAGTGGGTGATAACCGTCATACCACCTTTTTTGAAATGCCCGGCAACTGGTCTTTTGGTGACTACTTCAAAGAAGAGCAGTTGCCATGGTTTTTTGAATTCTTAACTGATGTGGTTGGTCTTGACCCTGCACACCTCTATGTAACGGCATTCATCGGCGACGAGAGTTTGGGAATTCCTCGAGATACCGACTCAGCTGATATTTGGAAAAGGCTTTTTAGTTCAAAAGGTATAGAGGCAAAAGATGTTGCCTTAGGATCTGAAGAGAACGGTGGCATGAAAGGAATGCAAGGTGGGCGCATTTTTTATTATGATGCGAAGAAAAATTGGTGGAGCCGTGCAGGTACTCCATCAGCAATGCCGGCAGGCGAACCAGGAGGGCCTGATTCAGAAGTGTTTTATGACTTCGATCCAACAGGGAAGACTCACGACCCAAAGTTTGGTGTAGAGTGTCACCCTAATTGTGACTGCGGACGATTTATGGAGATAGGCAACTCCGTCTTCATGGAGTACATCAAAAAAGAAGACGGTAGTTTTGAGCCACTGCCAAACAAGAATGTTGATTTCGGCGGGGGACTTGAGCGCATCGCTGCAGCTAGAAATGGTAATCCTGATGTTTTTCTTATCGACTCGTTCATGCCACTTATCAGAACACTTGAGGAGAAGAGTGGGAAAAAATACCACGAAGCACTTCACTCTTTTCGTGTTGTCTCTGATCATATTCGTGCAGCTACCTTTCTTTTGGGTGATGGTGTTATTCCGTCAAACACGGAACGCGGATACATTGCACGACGGCTCATTCGTCGTGCGGTGCGTCATGTTGATGTACTCGGCGCACCACAGGGAACCCTCGCTTTACTCGCTACTGCCGTTATTGAGTATTTCAAAGAACACTATCCCGAACTCAAATCAGCTGAAACGATAATCCAAGAAAATATTAATACCGAGGAAGATAAATTCCGGAAAACCTTAATGCAAGGCATGCGAGAATTTGAGAAACTCTCAAAAGAGGGGCCACTTCGTGGAGAAGATGCATTTACACTCTTTACAACATTCGGATTTCCTTTTGAAGTTACAGAAGAACTAGCAAAAGAGAGAGGTCTAGCTTTTGATAGTGCTGGTTTCAAGCAAAAAATGGAGGAACATCAAAAACTTTCTCGTGCTGGTGCGGCACAAAAATTTGCAGGAGGTTTGGCGGATCATTCAGAGCAAACAGTTCGTTATCACACCACGCATCACATCCTTCTAAAAGCTTTGCAAGTAGTCCTGGGTCCTGAAGTGCATCAGCGAGGATCAAATATCACCTCCGAGAGACTCCGTATCGACTTTTCGTACCCAACCAAAATGACACCAGAGCAAAAAGCAGAAGTGGAAAAAATTGTGAACGAAAAAATAACAGAAGAGCTTCCCGTTATGCGTACCGTTATGCCGAAGGAAGAAGCTGAGAAATTTGGAGCGGAGCACGAGTTTGGCGTGAAATATCCTGAAATGGTATCTGTTTATTCTGTAGGACCAAAGGGAGCGGTTGAAGGTAATCCGCAAATTGAGAACGCGTTCTCAATAGAGTTTTGTGGAGGCCCTCATGTACAAAACACAAGCGAAATTGGCGATAACGGCAGAATCTTTAAAATTCAAAAAGAAGAAGCGGTAGCATCAGGAGTTCGAAGAATAAAAGCGGTGTTGGTGTAAGGGGATTGACTTACTGTATCAACTAATGTATAATCTATCTATGAGTGAAAGACCAGCGAGTGCATCGAGACAAGAAACTCAAAGAGCCCTGAGAGAAGACTCACTACTTGAGGAGTTTTTGCAAGATATAGGAGTTACTGATTGGGATAGAATTCTTAAAATCGATGCCGAGAAATTAGTTGACCGACTTTTTGGTGTTGATAAAAAATAGAAGTTTTTTTAAGCTAAGGCTTCATTTCATAGGTTACAATAATCTGTGAAATGAAAAAGAGTAGAACCGAATTAATTTTGGACATCGGCAGTGCTTCTGTTGGAGCATGTGTGGCAACTTTTAGAAAAGGCGAAAAAATAGTAATGCACCACTCTGAGAGGGTCGCCATTCAAAATGATTCAGGAGATGCAGTTGGCGGTATTCAAACACTAACTCTTCAGGCGTTAAAGAAAGCTCTTGACAGGGTGGCACATACTACGCACCTAGATCTAGTGCGTGTTGTTTTTGCTGCTCCTTGGTATGCGTCAGAGATAAAGGTTGTACTCTCAGAATCTAAAAAACCTTTAAAAATTACACAGGCAACAGTGTCACATGCTTTAAAAACAGAGCGTTTAGAAAATTCAAGAAATCGTCGCACGGGGCGTCATCCGCTTGAGTCGGTGGTTAGTCAAATATATGTTAATGGATACCTCACCACTTTGGATTCTGCAGTTCAAGGTACTGAACTAAAAGTGCATTTGTACGAAAGTGAAGCCGATTCCGCTTTTGTACAAGGAGTCACTGAGCTTATTAAGAGTGCTTTCCCACACATTCGCATTAGTTTTCAAACGTTCCCTTTTATAGCATTTTCCATGCTCCAAGCCACACGCGAAGAAGAAAATTTTATGATTCTAGATATTGGAGGTGAAATAACTGATTGCCTCATTGGTGACAGGGGCGCTCTTTCTTTTATGAGTTCATTCCCAAAAGGTACACGTTCATTTGTTCGTGAGATTGCAGGTGCAGGAAGTATTACCGATGCACTGTCCAGGCTTACATTATTCACACGAGGAGAGCTGAGTCCGGAGCAGACAGAAGCTTTTTCAAAGGTTTTTAGAGATGCGAGTGCTTCATGGATTAAGGGCTACGAGCGTGTTATTGAATTAGCTCGTGAGAGTACCCCAGTTCCTCGGACGATATTCTTAATGGCCGATAAAGAGGCGTTGCCGTGGTTTGAGAAGATTTTTTCACTGCGGATTCCGAATTCTGTAGTAAATACAATCTTAGTCACACCTAATTTTTTTGAAAAATATATCACACTTGAAAAAGATACAATTCACGACCCGTTCCTTTCTGTCGAGGCTCTTTTTGCAAGTGTGAATGATGGCGAGATATCCAAAATCTAGTTCCTGCTCATTTTTGTACACAGGTATAACAATAAGGGGGGATTGGGTTTGCGTGAAAGGGGAGTATACTTTATGGAATGGATCAGCATCGTAGTATTCAAGATATTATTCCACCTGCCCGTTCAAAACCTATAAGAAGTTCTATGCCTGGAACTTCAGAAACTACACCACCACCACCACCACGATCAACACCACCAAAAAGCATGCCTGTTAATCCTAAACGACCAAGTGGCTTCTTCGGATTCGCTGTCGTCGCGGGAATTGTTGCGGTATTGCTCGTTGTTGGTGTTGTCGTCATTAGTACGGTTTTCTACCGAGCATATATTACTGTTACTCCAGTCTCTTTCAGCGTCCCTGTGCAAGCTTCTTTCGAAGCATCTCTTACGAGTACAGAACTTCCATATCAAAAAATTGCCGTTTCTGATACCGCGTCTAAGAGTGTGCCTGCTACAGGGACACAGCATGTTGAAAATCATTCTTCGGGAACGATTACTATCTACAATGCGTATACTGCGACACCTCAGCGTCTCATTACAAATACTCGTTTTGCAACAAAAGATGGGCTAGTTTTTCGAGTGCATGCGCCAGTTGTAATCCCTGGTTACACAATGAAGGCCGGTATTAAGGTGCCAGGCTCTGTAGATGTCCTTGTATATGCTGATGAAGCAGGAGAGAAATACAATATCAGTCCTACCGACTTCACTATCCCTGGCCTTAAGGCATCTAAGCAATACACTCTTATATATGCGAAATCAAAAGGATCTACAACGGGAGGATTTATAGGCGAACAGGCTGTTGTAGACCCAACTGTTCGTTCAGAAACTGTCGCTGGTTTAAAGGCAGAAGTTGAACGTTCTCTTCGTGCAAAGATGCTCGTAGCACTGCCCGCAGGGACATTAGTTTTTAATGACTCTGTTTCCATTGTTTATGTAGAAGCTCCTGACGCTGTTGACGGTAGTAATGCAGTAATCTCTATTTCTGGCACAGCTTCGGCACCGGCGGTCAGTGAAAATGCACTGGCTCGTTCAATCGCTACTACAGGGCAAGTTTCGTATGATGGGTTACTGGGCATTGCAAATCCTAATGATTTCCGTGTTGTAGTGGATGTTCCTGAGTCGTTAGGAACAGATACGCCTATACACCTGAGTGTTTCTGGGACGGCAAAATTGGTTGCACTTTTCGATATTAACGCTCTAACTAAAGACCTTACGGGTATACAAAAAAAGGATATAAAGGTTGTTTTGCCTAACTATCCATCAATTTCAAACATCGATGTCAAGGTATATCCTTTCTGGAGAGGGGGCATGCCTAACGACCCAAAGAAGCTCAAAATAACAGTGTCCGAGACATCCACAAACTAACCTGTGAGTTCTTCTTGACGTCTGATACTTATTTCTGGTACTATAGCTAAGTCCAATTCAGATACTGATTCGCTCAAATGGTACGCACGAAAGACACTGAGGAAAAGCTTGGTACAGTTACCGAGTCACTCCCAAATGCTCTATTTCGAGTAATCCTTGAAGGCGGAGAGGAAGAGATGCTTGCATATCTTGCAGGTAAAATGAGACTCCATCGCATTCGCGTGTTGGTGGGGGATCGCGTTTCTCTTGTTCTGGATCCGTACGGCGGACGTGCACGAATAGTGCGACGTCTATAATTTTTTACACACACATGAAGGTTCTAGCATCCGTAAAGAAGCAACAAGCAGGCGATATTCTCGTCCGCAGGCGTGGTCGCTTGTACCGGATCAACAAGAAGAACCCTCGTCGTAAAGCTCGCCAAGGATAAGCGTTTCAAATTAAATTCAACCCACTAAAAATATTCTCTATTAATTATGCGTGTCGCTGGTATTACCATCCCTGATAACAAACATCTCTCTATCGCTCTTACTGCGGTGTATGGGGTTGGTCGGGTACGTGCAAGCACAATACTTGCAAGTGTTGGTGTTTCTGGCACAACAGTAGCAAAAGATCTTTCTCCTGAAAAAGAGCTAGAAATAAGAACGCTCATTGAATCGTTTACTATCGAAGGAGATCTCAGAAGAGAAATTGGCGGTAACGTAAAACGCCTGAAAGATATCAAGGCATTTCGCGGTATTCGTCATCTTAAAAGCCTTCCTGCTCGAGGACAGCGCACAAAGACAAACTCACGAACTGTTCGTGGCAATGTCAGAAAGACCATGGGTTCAGGCCGTCGTAAACTAGAAAAAACATAAAATATCATGGGTAAAAGACGAATATTAAAGAAACAAGGTAGTGGTGTTGATTCCGGAAAGCGGGATCGCACTCTTTCAAAGATCTCGAAAAGACATATTGATCGAGCTATTTTGCATATTGAGTCAACATTCAATAACACTCGTGTCAGTCTTACTGATAAGGAGGGTGGCATGCTTATGTGGTCATCATCGGGATCTATGGGATTCACTGGGAATCGTAAATCAACTCCATTCGCTGCTGCAAAAGTCGGCGAAGTCATAGGAGAAAAATCTGTAACCATTGGTGTTAAGGAAGTAGAAGTGTTCATTAAGGGGGTTGGTTCGGGTCGCGAATCAGCACTCCGTGCTTTTGCTGGTAAAGGTATTCAGATCCTTGCTATCCACGACATAACGCCAGTTCCTCATAATGGTCCACGACCTTGTAAGCCTCGTCGCGTATAATCAATAAATAATTTTTATGATACTCGGACCTAGATACAAAATTTGTAAACGCCTTGGCTCTTCCATCTTTGAGAAGTGTCAGACACAAAGCTTTGCTCTTTCAAAGCAACGCTCTGATGCAAATAAGAAGAAGGGACGCCGAAATGTTTCTGACTATAATCGTCAGCTTATCGAGAAGCAGAAGCTTCGTCTTTTGTACGGCCTTACTGAAAAACAATTTTCTACGTATGTAGAAAAAGCACTTGAAAGTAAAGCAAATCCACAGGCAACACTTTTCGGTTTCCTTGAAAGCAGGCTCGATTCAGTTGCGTATCGCATGGGTCTTGCTTCAACGCACCGCATGGCACGCCAAATGGTCTCTCATGGCCATCTCGTAGTGAATGGCAAGCGCGTTACCGTACCTTCATACCGTGTCTCTCCAGGAGACAGTATTACTATCCGCGTAGGAAGTAAGGATAGTGGTTTGTTCCAAACACTTGGCGAAAAATTGAAAGAGGCTCGCACACCGTCATGGATTTCTTTTGATCCAAGCGTTATGGAAGGGAAGTTGAAAACTACTCCGGTATTTTCTGATCAGGATACAGCCGTTGACATTGGTGCTGTGTTTGAATATTACACACGTTAATAATTAGCCAATAATCACTTAATCACTATGGATTACTCCATTACATTGCCATCAAAGCCACGAATCGTTTCTGAGGAAGGAACTACCGGTATCTATGAAATCGATGGCTTGTACCCTGGCTACGGACATACACTCGGCAATTCACTTCGCCGAATTATTCTTTCTTCTATCCCAGGAGCTGCAATCACATCAGTGAAAATTGAGGGTGCATCGCATGAGTTTTCAACTATGGCAGGTGTCAAAGAGGACACTATTGGTGTTATTTTGAACCTTAAAAAAGTTCGTATTCGCATCTTCGATAATCAACCACATACTCTCTCTATCAATGTAAAGGGTATAAAAACACTTACAGCAAAAGACATCACTGTTCCTGGTCAGGTTGAAATATTAAATCCTGATCAACACATTGCTGAGCTCACTGATAAAAATGCACATTTTGAGTCTGAATTGATAGTAGACACGGGACTTGGTTACGTACCAAAAGAAATTACTCAGAAAGACCGAGTAGACATTGGCATGATTGCACTTGATGCAATATTTACACCAATTCGTCGTGTTAACTACGAAGTTGAGAACATGCGTGTTGGTGATCGTACCGACTTCAATCGTTTGCGTATTGTTATTGAGACAGATGGCACTCTTTCACCAAGAGAAGCATTGGAGCGCTCTGTTGCAACAATGATTCAGCAGTTGAAAGCCGTCGTTGGTTTTAAAGAAGATGCTCCAGTACCTTCAGAGGCTGAGTCTGTTGCAATGGGTGACGAAGCGAGAGAGGATGTCATGAAGACTCGCATTGAATCACTTGAACTTTCAACAAGGACTGCAAACGCGCTTACTGGTGCTGGTATTCGTACACTTGGAGGACTCGCTCGAAAGACCCCTGAAGATATTCTTGCACTTGAAGGTATCGGAGAAAAAGCAGTTGAGGAAATAAAAGAAGCTCTCTCACATTTCGGTATTTCTTTGAAATCATAACTATGAACCACGGTAAAAAAGGACGGACCTTCGGAAGAAAACGCGATGTGCGCAAGGCGTTTATTAATTCGCTTGCAGAGGCGCTTATACTCCGTGAGCGTATTGTTACTACCGAAGCGCGCGCAAAGGAAATCCGACCATTCGTTGAAGCTATGGTAACGAAAGCAAAAAGCGGAACAGTGAGTGCGCGCAGGAACCTCATTGCAACGCTTTCAGGTAGAGAGAAAGTCGCAAAGAAGCTGGTAGAAGTCCTCGCTCCTCGTTTTAAGGGACGCAAGGGGGGATATACGCGCATCACCAAAGTAGTTAAAAAAAGCTCAGACGGAAGAAAGAGCGCCATCATTGAATTTGTATGAACAAGCCCACCGAACACACTATTGATGCTAAAGGAAAAAAAATGGGACGCGTAGCGTCACAGGCTGCTCATATTCTTATGGGTAAGCACTCTACTGCATTTGCGAGACACATTGCTCCAGAGCTTTCTGTCACCATAATCAACGCTTCAAAGCTTTCAATCTCAGAAAAACATTTGAAAGATAATACCTACGCTCGTTTCTCTGGCTATCAGGGAGGTTTGAAATTTGACACTCTTGACGAGGTTATTAAGCGCCACGGATACAAGGAAGCTCTAAAGCGGGCAATAAAAGGCATGATACCTGCTACAAAGCTTCGTCCAGGTATGCTTAAAAGATTAATCATAACTGATTGATGTTTTCTTATTATTTCCCTAAACGCTATACCCTAATCCCTAACCCCTAGTTCATATGGCAACTGCAAAATATCTTGAAACCATAGGAAGAAGAAAAACCGCATCTGCGCGCGTTCGTCTTACTGAAACTGCAAAACAAAATGTTTCAGTGAACGGAAAGACCCTTGAAGAATATTTCCGCACCGCAGAATTGGTTCGTATTTCTGTTGCACCACTTTCGCATCATGAAAAGAAATTCACTATAACCGCAGTTCTTCGTGGGGGTGGTATTGCTGGCCAAGCTGTAGCGCTTTCTCACGGTATCGCGAGAGCAATAGTTGAGTTTGATGCAACATCTCGAACACCTTTGAAGAAGTTGGGACTTTTGAAGCGTGACCCTCGTGCTAAAGAGCGTAAAAAACCAGGTCTCAAAAAGGCTCGCAAAGCAGCTCAATGGAGTAAAAGATAAAGACATATCAACAACAAAAAACTCACATCTAGAATGTGGGTTTTTTGTTGTTACACTTCTACCTATGTTTGAGAAAGGAGTTAGTTCTTTTGCTGTTAAGGAACATTCTTCCATCCCCTTACTTGATAGGCCGATTTCAAAAAACGAAATGCTAGCTTCCGAGCTCGCATTAGCAATTTTGCTTGCCACCTTAATTCTAGGGAAAAAATCACATAAATAAAGAGCGGAGAAATGCCTAGGTTGATTAATGCTTTTGGTGGGTGTATTAATAAAAGTAATGAGCACTGAAGGTTATAGGTTTGAAAATCATGGATTGAAGGTGCATCCAGAAAGAGTTTCTGCTTCTAGAATGGAATCCATTCCCTTGTTTGAGCGCGGTAGTGAGTTTGGAGTGCAGACACTTTCAAGAAGGGTGGGCAGTCAAGAGCAGGGCAGATATACATCTTATGGTGCTCGAAATGAGGAAGGAGATTTTCGTCATGGACTAGGAAAGACTGCTCAAGTAGTTACGCTTGCTATCGTTGAACTATTGGCGAGTGCTACAGCCGTGGTAGCGGGTGGTGTTGTTGCTGCGGGTGGCTTACATTTCCCCTTCGCAGTATATACACTTCTTGCCATGGGTGCGCCGATACCATTTGGAGTGGTTCTGCCAATAACTCTCAGCGTCATCGGTATAGGTTTGATTGTTGTAGGTGTGAAGCGTATTGGTGCTGCAACGAGAAGGGTCCGTTCTCTTTTTTAAATTCTTTTTATAAACACACCTCTACCCCTTAGTTAACTAAAGGGGTGAGGAAACGAGGATTGTTTTTGCTTTGAGGTGTGTCAGCATAGTCGTCGTTTTTGACTTGCGTATCTGTTTGACGCATAATCTACTTCATGAGTGAAGAAGACGATATTGTTATTGAATCTGATGATGAAAGCTTAGAGGGAGAAGGCTCTACTGCTGAAAAACTTGCGGAAAAAAACAAAAAGTTACGCCTAGAGCTTGCAAATTCCAATAAAGAAAAGCAAGAATACTTGGATGGATGGCAGAGAGCCAAAGCTGACTATGTAAATATTCGTCGTCGTGCAGAAGAGGAGCGCCAAATATTAGTGCGAGATGCCTCTAAGTCTCTCATTGAAGCTCTACTACCTGCACTTGATAGCTTTGACCAAGCAATAGGTACTGCAGAAGGATCAGGGTCATGGGTGGAGGGCATAAAAAATACACACAGTCAGCTCATGAAAGCTCTCAAGGCGGAAGGTGTGAGCGCTTTCGATCCTTTAGGTGAAGTATTTGACCCAGTACAGCATGAACCTGTAGAAAGAGTTGCAGTAAAAAGTCAGGTGGAGGATAATGTTGTTACCAAAGTCTATCAAAAAGGGTACACCCTTCATGGTACGATTATCCGCCCAGCACGCATTGCAGTTGGACACTTCGAAGGGTAGCGTTCAGAAGTTGACAAGCAAAGGTTTTTAGAAAAAAATATTAAAAAAATTAATAACTTACGTACATACACTATGGGAAAAATACTCGGCATCGACCTCGGAACTACAAACTCAGCGATGGCTATTGTTGAGGGTGGTGAGCCACGCATCATTGAAAATGCAGAAGGAAATCGCACAACACCCTCAGTAGTGGCTATTTCAAAGGCCGGAGAGCGCCTTGTAGGGCTCGTTGCAAAGAGGCAAGCAGTGACGAACCCTACAAACACCATATATGGCGTAAAGCGCTTCATGGGTCACAAGCTGAGTGACGAAGCGGTTCAGAAGGACATCTCTACTGCCTCCTACAAAACAAAAGAAGCTTCGGGCGGTGGTGTGTCTGTGGTACTCGGAGATAAAGAGTACCGACCTGAAGAAATTTCAGCAATGATTTTGCAGAAATTAAAAGCGGACGCTGAAGCAAAGCTCGGTGAAACTATTACTGAAGCAATCATTACTGTTCCTGCATATTTCGACGATGCACAGCGACAAGCTACCAAAGATGCAGGTAAAATTGCCGGTCTTGATGTGAAGCGAATTATCAATGAACCAACCGCTGCAGCTCTCGCATACGGCTTCAATAAAAGAAAGAACGAACAAATTATTGTCTACGATTTCGGAGGGGGAACATTTGATGTTTCAGTACTCGAGGTAGGAGATGATGTTATTGAAGTAAAATCAACAGGAGGGGATTCACACATGGGTGGAAGGGACATTGATCAAAAGATTGTTCAATGGATTGCTGATTCATATAAAAAAGAAAGCGGGATTGATATCACTAAGGATTCACTTGCACTGCAACGCTTGGATGAGGCCGCAGAAAAGGCGAAGCATGAACTCTCCACTACCATGGAGACGGAAATTAACATCCCGTTCATTACTTCAGATGCGTCAGGCCCTAAGCATCTTCTTATGAAGATGAGCCGTGCAGCACTTGAAGAGCTTGCACGAGAATACATTGATCGCTCTATTGAGATCACTAAACAAGTTCTTGAGTCCGCAAAGTTTAAGACTTCTGATATCGAAGAAATCATTCTTGTCGGAGGACAAACTCGTATGCCTGCTATTCAGGAGGCAGTAAAGAATGTTTTCGGTAAAGAACCAAACCGTAGTATTAACCCTGATGAAGTTGTCGCACTTGGCGCTGCAATTCAAGCAGGCATTATGCAGGGCGATGTAAAGGATGTACTTCTTCTTGATGTTATTCCACTTTCTCTCGGTATTGAAACAATGGGAGGTGTTGCTACAAAGCTTATTGAAAAAAACACAACTATCCCAGCAACGCGCTCGCAGTCGTTCTCAACCGCAGCAGATAACCAAACATCAGTAGAAATCCATGTAGTTCAAGGAGAAAGAGCGATGGCAAACGATAATAAATCATTAGGGCGCTTTATCCTTGATGGTATTCCACCAGCTCCTCGAGGTCTCCCACAGGTTGAAGTGTCGTTCGATGTGGATGCAAACGGAATTCTCAAAGTGACTGCAAAAGATAAGGCGACAAACAAAGAGCAATCTATCCGCATCGAAGCGCGCTCGGGACTCACCGATGCTGACATAGAGAAGATGAAGAAGGATGCCGACATGAATGCCGACACCGATAAAAAGTCAAAAGAGCTTGTTGAAACAAGGAATCTTGCTGATCAAATGATTTACACTGCTGAAAAAGCTCTTCTTGAACATGGTGCAAAAATCCCAGACAATGTGAAGCAGGATGTTACTAATGCTGTTCAAAAAGTAAAAGAAGTAAAGGAAACAGGTGATATCACCGGTATTCAAACTGCAACGCAAGCACTCTCAACTGAAATGCAAAAAATTGGGCAGTATATGTCACAGCAGGGTGAGCAGAAGGCGGATTCGACAGGCTCACCGCAAGCAGACGGTGCACAAACACCGCCAACTGATACTCCTCCTTCGGACACTTCTACCCAAGGACCAGTGACGGATGTGTGAAGCAGAAGCTTTCAGGTGTCAGCTGTTAGCTTTCAGCTTTTGATTATTTTGAATTTAAAGCTGGAACCTGTAAGCTAAAAGCTATAAGCTCATGAATAAGGATTACTACCAACTTCTCGGTGTCGACAAAAAAGCCTCAAAAGAGGATATAAAGAAAGCATTTCGTAAGCTCGCACATCAGCACCACCCTGACAAGAAAGGTGGCAATGAGGCGAAGTTTAAAGAAGTGAGCGAGGCCTACAGCATACTGTCTGACGATAAAAAGCGTGCAGAATACGATTCGTATGGAAGAGTGTTCTCAGGTGGCGCGGGACCTCAAGGGGGCCAAGGAGGAGCTGGATTTGAAGGTTTTGATTTCTCACAATTTCAAGGAGGTGCTGATTTTGATGTCGACTTGAATGACATATTCGGAGGATTCTCTGATATTTTCGGTGGCAGGGGCAGGCAAGCTCGTGGCAGAGATATATCGGTTGATTTAGAGCTTTCGTTCAAAGAATCAATTTTCGGACTTACGCGTAGAATGCTCATCACTAAAGATAGTACTTGCTCTAAGTGTGCTGGTTCAGGAGCAGAACCAGAAACTAAAACAAAAACCTGCCCAACCTGTAATGGTAAAGGACAAGTAGTTGAATCTCGTCGTTCTCCTTTTGGAACATTCTCCGTGTCGACAGCCTGCACAACCTGCAGTGGGAGGCGTGTTGTGCCTGAGAAACCTTGCACCACCTGTAAAGGATCGGGTGTGCATCGCCGTCAAGAAGAGATTACGGTGGTTATTCCAGCAGGAATTGATAACGGACAAGTTATTCGTTTGGCAGGTTTAGGGGAAGCAATTTCTGGAGGAGCAACAGGGGACTTGTATGTGAAAGTACATGTACGACCTGATGCAAAATTTAGAAAAGAGGGCTTTAACTTAATCACCGATCTTCCTGTAAAAGTTTCAGACGCGTTAATTGGCGCTGAATACCAACTCGACACTCTTGATGGCACGGTTACCGTAACAGTGCCCCCACTACAATCAACCGATGAAATTCTTCGCATGAAAGGTAAGGGTGTTCCAACGGAGAGAGGGAAGCGAGGTGATCTTCTTATACGTGTTCGCGTTGAATTTCCACAAAAGATTTCAAAAGAAGCAAAAGAGTTACTTCAAAAATTGAAGAAGGAAGGAATCTAATTATTTACCAGTAGGGAAGCGTGGTATGAGTTATCCGCCCCTCTAAAAATCTGACACGCATAGCGTGGTATGATTTTTTGCGTATGAATACACTCAACAATTTAGATATAGGTGCACGATTTCACGCAGTTCTCAACTTCATTATTGGCTTTGGTCAAGATTTCCTCCCATTCATAATTGTTGTAGGACTTGTCGCCGCATTTGCTTTTTTTCTTGGGCGAAATCGTCTTATGCCACTCATTGCTGCAATCTATACAGCTATTCCTCTATATCTCTTTTTTCCTTTTCAAACGGCACTACTCCAAGATCACTACATTGCAATAGCGCTCTATCTTTTGTTTGTATTCCTTTCTTTCGTAGCTTTTTCAGGTCTTTCTTACTTCATGGCAAGTGCTCCTCGATCCTTTCTTCGAGTAGGCGCTATGTCTATACTTGTTGCAGGAACACTTCTCGCTATCGGTATTCACATTCTTCCTTTAGAGCAGATTTATACATTTAATAGCGCAACAAAAGCACTCTTTGCCTCAAACCAAGCTTTCTTCTGGTGGCTCCTAGCTCCTTTGGTTGGACTCTTCTTTTTGGAGCGTTAATAATCTATTGTCTTGAGTGGTGCGTCTAAGACGGCCTGCTCACAGTCGACAATATGAATAAATATGCCTTGACTTATGAAGTTAAACGGTGTGGTAGAATAGAACTCTTGATTCATTTTTTCTAAATATTTCCTTTTTTCAAGAAATTATCTAGATATTTGCTGAAAATCTATCATTCATGTCCGATTTGAAAATTATCGTTATTGACGCAAGTACACTGTCGGAATTCAATAACCACAAAAGAATTTTACGCATTGAAGATTCTGCAAGTGGACTTTTGGCATTTATTTCGATTCACAATACAAATCGTGGTCCTGCTATAGGGGGAACACGTTATTGGCACTACCAGAAAGAAGAGGATGCCTTGAGGGATTCTCTCCGTCTCTCCCGTGCAATGACATACAAATGTGCCATTGCAGAAGTTCCTTTTGGTGGAGCAAAAGGAGTGATTGTAGCTCCGAATAATGCAAGCCAAGAAGAAAAGGATGCAATACTCGTTTCCTATGCGAAAGCTTTAGCGGAATTGGGAGAGCCTTTTTATACCGGAGAAGACGTGGGACTTAATGAGCATGACGTACAAGTACTCGAACAACATTCAAATACCATAGTGGGAAGACCTGAAGTTGGTGGCCTCCCGGCACGATGGGCAGCACTGAGTGTTTTTTATGCCATGGAGGGAGCGCTTGCTATGCAAACAGGCTCGGCATCTTTTGAAGGTAAAAAAATTGCTATAAAAGGTTTGGGTGGGGTAGGTATTGATCTCTGTGCGCTTCTTGAAAAAGCAGGCGCAAGACTTGTGGGAGCTGACATTGTTCCTGAAAGAGTCGAGCGTGCTCTAAAAAATCATCCAGCAATTGAAATAGTTGATTCAGCGGTCATACACACCACTGAATCTGACATATATTCGCCGTGTGCTATGGGTAACGAGTTTAATAAAGATACTATTTCAGATCTCAAAACAAAAATTATCTGTGGCGCAGCTAACAATCAGGTGGCCACGAAAGCTGATGGGCAAGGTTTGTTTGAAGCGGGAATACTCTATATTCCAGATTATGTAGCTAATGCGGGTGGACTGATTAGTGTTGCTGACGAATTACATCCCTCCGGATATTCAAAAGAACGAGTAGAGAAAAACATTAAACGTATTAGAAACACTGTTGAAAAAATAATAGAAACTTCTCTTAGAGAATTAAGTCCTACCGGTGAAGTCGCCGATAGAATTGCTGAAGACCGTTTTAAAGAAAGCGTATGAACAAAAAAGAATCTGACAAGATAGTAGATGATATCCTTACGAAAAAGTCAGATTTTTGGGAAAAGACCGGAAGAAACACAGCTCTCCGTATATTTAAAAAAGCACGTCACTCTATTTCTGCGTACAAGTTATTTTTGAAAAAAAATAATATTTCGATATCTCAAAAAAATACATGGGATGAATTTCAAAAGATACCTACCACTGATAAAAAAACCTACCTGCGCTCTTCGTTACTTTCAGATCTCTGTTACTCCCACCTTGCTGGTGGTATCGTCTTCTCTTCGACATCCGGCTCTACCGGTAAACCCTTTTACTTCCCACGCAACGCGACTCTCGATTGGGAGTATTCAATCTTTTTAGAATTGTATTTGAAGGGAATATCTACCCAATACAAGAAACGAAGAACTCTGGTCATTATCGGCTTTGGTATGGGTGTGTGGATTGGGGGCCTCATTACATACAAAGCATTTGAGCTTGTTAATCAACGAACAGGGAACCTTTCTCTTATAACTCCGGGCGTTAACAAAAAGGAAATTTTTAACGCACTCAGAGAACTTTCGCCACAATATGATCAAACAATTCTTGTCGGATACCCACCTTTTATTAAAGATATTATTGACGAAGCTCAAGAAGAAGCTGTTGAAATAAACAAACTCAACATCAAATTTATTTTTGCCGCCGAAGCCTTCACTGAAGCGTTTAGGGAATATCTCGTTGACAAGACGAAGGTAGGGAATCTACACACTGAAACAGCAAACATATACGGGACAGCTGATATCGGTGCAATGGCATTCGAGACGCCTACTTCTATACTCATAAGACGTCTGGTTTTAAGTCAACCAACTCTGACTGAAAAGGTTTTTGGAAAAATTAACCGTACACCCACCTTAGCTCAATATAATCCTCACTTTGTACATTTTGAAACTATCAAAAATGAGATAGTTCTAACGGGTGATAGCGAGATACCTCTTGTGCGCTATGCAGTTGGAGATCACGGCGGAACGTACTCGTTTAGAGAACTTAAAAAAATTCTAGCGGAAGCTGGTATTGATATAGGAAAAGAAGCGAAGAAAAATAAAATAAAGATCTATGAATTACCCTTTGTGTTTGTTTACGAACGAACCGACCTTTCTACAACTCTCTATGGTCTTCAAATTTATCCAGAAACCATACGCGAAGTGCTTTTAAGAAAAAAATTCCAATCTTCGCTCACTGGTAAATTTACATTACTCACTACATTTGATGCAGAAAAGAATCAATTCCTAGAAATGCACATCGAACAAAAGCGCAACAAAAAAATCAACCTAGTTGAACAAGGTCTTTTACTAGAAGCAATAATTCAAAATCTGCGAATTACTAATTCGGAATTTAGGGAATTATCCGATATGCTAGGTAAGCGTGCAAACCCTAAACTGGTGTTTTGGGACTTGGGCGATCCTACTCATTTTCCTGTTGGCATAAAACAAAAATGGGTTAAAAAAATATGAAACCTGAACGTATACAATTTAAAGATGTAGAACAGGCTTTAAAAACAAAGAAAGCTTTAGTCATTGATGTGTACAGAGAACTACTAGAAGACTTATTTCTTATAAGGAACCCTCGATTTAAATTTGACAAGAACTACATAAAAGAATTTGAAGTATTCATAAAAGAACACACAGGTGGTCGTGATATGAAGGAATCTGGTTCCTGGTTTTATTTTCCCTGGAATAACCAGCTGGTGCACTACCTGTCTGATTCCGAACATCAGGAAATTCGCACAACACGAAATAGAAATTTAATCACAAATGATGAGCAGAAGAAACTACGAGATGCACGAATAGCCGTTGCAGGAATGAGTGTGGGGAGTCACTGCGCGCTCACACTCAATATGATGGGTATGAGCAGGTATATAAAGATTGCTGATCCTGACACACTCTCAGCTTCAAACATGAACCGCGTGCGATACGATTTTACTAAAGTAGGACAAAAGAAAACTTCGGTTGCAAGAGAGTACATTTATCAAATGGATCCTTATGGAGAAGTCGAAGAATACGCAGAAGGAGTTACTCCAGAAAATATCGATAAATTTCTAAAAGATATTGATGTACTAGTAGAAGAGACCGATCATCTAGAAACAAAAATATTCCTTCGGGAAGAGGCTCGCAAAAGAGGTATACCAGTTGTGATGGCGACCGACAATGGTGATGGCGTCATTGTTGATATTGAGCGTTTTGATTTAAACCAGGAAACATATCTTTTTAACGGCTTGATAGGTGATATTACCCTTGAGGAGTTTAAAACATTCCCGCCAACAGAGCTACCGAGACTGGCGACAAAAATTGCCGGTGCAGAGATGGTGGTTCCTCGCATGATGTCATCTCTTGGTGAAGTTGGTAAAACCCTCTACTCGTGGCCGCAGTTAGGTGACGCTGCGACCCTCTCGGGAGTAGTGGTCGCCTTTGTAATTAAACAAATTATACTTGGAATTCCAATTGATTCAGGAAAAATAGACGTAAGTTTGGAGAAGATTTTCCACTCTACACACATATGATAGAAAAAGAAGCGCTCGAGAAAATACTTACTTACGCTGTCCTCGCTCCATCAGGAGATAATTCGCAACCGTGGAAATTTTCTATTCCTTCTCAAAACATCGTTCAAATCTGGAATATACCAGGAAAAGATAATCCCATCTTAAACTATCAACAAACAGGGTCATATGTTGCTCACGGCGCTCTAATACAAAACATACGTATCGCTGCTGCAGCGCAAACTCTTTCTGTCTCAGTAAAATACTTTCCGGGCGAAAAGGACTGCGTTGCAGAAATTACATTTTTTGAAAAGAAAGAAGCTGATACAAGACTTTACGAAACAATTAGTAATCGATCTTCAAACAGAAAGCACTATTCAAAAAAACCTCTTTCAGAATCTGATAAGAAAACCCTACTGTTAAGTACACACGGTATTTCGCCAAGCGTGTCGTTTGTATTTTCAAAAGACGCTGTCGATAAAAACGAGGTGGGGAAGGCACTTGCTACCATGGAAGATATAGCTTTGCAGGTTCCCGAACTTCATCACTTGTTTTTTAAAGATATTTTATGGGACAAAAAAGGTAACGAGTCCGGTATAGAAGGTCTATACATTAAGTCGTTAGAGTTGCCACCTCCTGCACAATTTGCAATGCGCATTCTTAAACATTGGAAAGTAACAGACACGCTCAACAGATCTATTGGGTTATCTAAAAAAATAGCCGCTCAAATGGCTAGTGTATATCGCGACTCTGCAATATATGGCGGTATATTTATTAACAAAAGAACTCCTGAAGCATATGTCCAGGTTGGCGAACTAATGCAACGGGTATGGCTCGAAGCAACGGCACTGGGTATCGCCGTGCAACCCGTAACCGGTTTAATGTTTTTAACACATCGCGCTGAAGTTAATGACCTAACGCCTATTCCAAAAAAATTTGAAAAACAAATTCTTGATTCATATCAAAAAGTATTTAATGCATTTGATGCCCCTACAGACTCACACCTAGCATTTCTTATGCGGTTTGGACACAGCAAACCTGCCAGTGCCCGCTCTCGACGCCTACCCCCTGTTATAGTGTAAGGTGATGGTTTTTTCTTTATCGGCATTTGTTAATCTAGAACTTTTGACTGTCGGCGTTGTCATTGCCTTCATGGCTGTATTAGGTGCAGTTGTGTATTTTTCTAATACAAAAAGTAGCTCAAATACAATCTTTTTATTTTTCTGCTTCACTTCAATAGCATGGAGCGTACTCAACTATCTGTTTTACCAAACACAGGTTGCTGATACCGCTTTTTGGATTATTCGAGGAGTAATCGCGAGCGCTGCGTGGTTTGTATTTAGTCTTTTTTTATTCCTCTCTACCTTTCCAGAACATAAAATACCATTTAAAAAAACAACCCAGGTCTGGCTATTTCTTTGTGCCGTTTGCGTTTCAATTTTGAATTTATCCCCGTTCGTATTTACACGCATAGGTACTCTTACCTCAGATGGATCTATCGCAACAATCGTCAATGGTCCTGGAATAGTGATTTTTGGTATATTTGTATTTTTCTGTCTTGTGGGAGGTTTAGTCCATTTCATTTCAAAATTTAAAAAAACCAAAGCACAGGAGCGCACGCCAATGCGTGTCATTCTTGCTGGTATTGTTATTACATTTACGCTTCTTATTACTTTTAACTTTGTACTCCCGGCATTTTTTGATAATCCTTCGTTTCTCAAGTTTGGAGCTCTATTCATATTTCCTTTTATATTTGCAGCATCATTGGCATTACTACGATATAAATTTCTCAACGCCAAAGCCGCGGCAGTCGCGATTCTGACGGCCTTTTTAGCTGTGGTAATTTTTGGTGAAATAATCTTTTCAAAAGAAACACATTTATTAATTTTTCGCGTAAGCGAATTTCTCCTTGTTCTGTCTTTTGGAATACTACTGATTCGAGGTGTAACAAAAGAAGTCGAGCAGCGAGAACATATTGAAATACTCGCTGCTGATTTGAGAGTTGCAAACGACAAGCTGAAGGAACTCGACAGACTTAAGTCGCAATTTCTTTCAATGGCTTCGCACGACCTCCGTGCGCCACTCACCATTATTCGAAACTTCATTTCACTCCTTCTTGATGGTTCATATGGGAAGCTCGCCCCAGCGGGACAGGAGGGTCTTCAGCAGGTCTTTGATAGGGCAACCGACATGGCAAAATCGGTAGAAACATACCTCGATGTATCGCGTATTGAGCAGGGAAGGATGAAGTACGATTTTGTAGACATTGAGCTTGTGCCACTTATAAAAAATGCAGTAATGGCGTTCACTCCAAACGCGGAAAAGAAAGGATTGAAATTGAGCGCCACCTACGATTCTGCACTTGATGGCGTGAAAGCAAAGATCGATGTCTCTAAGATGAATGAAGTCTTGAATAATCTTTTGGATAACACCATCAAGTACACACCAACAGGAGAGATGAATCTTAGTGTGAAGCGCATGGGCACCGTTGCTCGTATTTCACTTAAAGACACTGGGGTTGGTATGACAGAAGACACCCTTAAAAATCTCTTCCAGCTCTTCAGACCAGGCGAGGACTCAAAACGTATCAACCCTGCTTCAACAGGCGTAGGACTCTTCGTCACTAAAGCTCACGTAGAGGCTCACAGCGGAAAGATCTGGGCAGAGTCTGAAGGTGCAGGAAAAGGCTCCACCTTCATCATGGAGCTCCCGTTGCTTGCCTAGTTTTAGGCAGGATATACTGCACTGTATGAATACACTCATACAGGCGGATATTTTCTTTTTCATTACTGCAATTGCTGTGGTTGTTTGTACTGCAGCGTTTCTTGTTGCGGCGTGGTATGTGATTCAAATCCTCCGAGATGTACGTGAAATATCTACGAAAGCAAAAAATGCAGCGGGCAAACTTGAGGTTGATTTTGAGACACTCCGTGCTGATTTGAAACATAAAGGTACCAAAGTAGGCTCAATTGCTGACATGATTCTTGCCTTTATAGCAAGCTGGATTCCTCACCCTAAGAAAAAGAAGGCAGAAAAAAACGATGTGATATAATTGAAAAATATTAGAATAATAAACAGCAATGGAAAAAACAAATAATCTAGGAATGAAGGTAGGCATTGCTGCAGGTGTAGCAGCGGCAGCTGCGGCGGCAGTAGGGGCATATTGGCTTTATGGTGCTAAACACTCAGCAAAGCATCGTAAGATGGCAAAAAGCTGGATGCTCAAAGCTCGCGCTGAAGTAATGGAGGCTGTAGAAAAAATGGCGGCTATTGATCGCGCTGTATATTTGAAAATCGTTGACGAAGTCATGAAGCGTTACGCTTCAATGAAAGATTCAACGGCAGATGAAGTAAGTAAGGTTGCTCGTGAATTGAAAAGTTCATGGAGTCATATTCAAAAAGCACATAAGGCAACGAAGAAATCAGCACCAAAAAAAGCTGGTTCAGCTAAGAAATCAGTCAAAGCTAAGAAGGCTTCAAAATAATCAAACACACCGCTTGCTAACAAAAGACCCCAAAAGGGTCTTTTGTTTTGAATGGGGGAGATTCTGAAAATTAGATCATTTTCTGCTATTATTGACAGCATGTCAGAAAAGAAAAAGAGACTCCTCACTGGCCTTCAGCCATCTGGGGCTCTTCATATTGGCAACTACTTCGGCACCATCAAACCCATCGTTGACCTCTTCACCGACCACGAAGGACTTCTGATGGTAGCGGACTACCATGCCCTCACAAGCGTCAGGAATCCGGAAGAACTTCGAAAGAGTATCGTTGAAAATGCAAAAGATTATTTTGCCGCAGGACTGAATCTTGATAACGCCATCCTCTTCCAGCAATCGAGCGTTCCTGAGCACGCCGAGCTCGCCTGGATATTTGATTGCCTTGTAACGGTATCCTTTTTAGAGTTGGGACATGCATATAAAGATAAAGTTGCAAAAGGGCTCGAGGCAAACGCCGGACTTTTCACTTACCCAATGCTTATGGCCGCTGACATTCTTTTGTATGACACAGATATCGTGCCGGTAGGGGAAGACCAGCGCCAGCACGTCGAGTATGCACGTGAAGCGGCTGCTAAATTTAACAACGCCTACGGTACAACCTTCAAGGAACCGCAAGAGTTGATAAGTAAAACGGTGGGGGTAGTGCCCGGAACTGATGGACAAAAAATGTCAAAGAGTTACAGAAACACAATTCCGCTTTTTGCCACCCGAGATGAAATACAAAAAGCCGTGATGTCTATCGTAACGGATTCGTCTGGCGACAAGCCGGAGCATGTGTATGCGATACATACCCTCTACAAGACCGATGCTGAACTTACACCTCTTTATGAAGAGAAGAAAGGAAAATATAAAGACCTTAAAGAGGCGTTGATCGAAGACATCGACACCTATATCGCCCCTATGCGTGAGAAGCGTGCCTCAATCTCCGACGAGGATGTAAGGCTCGTATTAAAAGAAGGGGGCGAGAAAGCTCGCGCTCTTGCTTCCGCGAAAATGGCTGAGGTGAGAAAAAAGGTCGGGGTTACGTTATAGAATAGCTTTTAGGTGTCAGCTTCTAGCTTTTAACATCAACAGAATATGGAAAGAATATTAATAAAAAACTTGCCAGAACATATTGAAAAGGAAGTAACCATCCAAGGTTGGGTGGATGTTCGTCGTGATCAAGGAAAAATGATTTTCTTCGACTTCCGCGATCGCTCTGGCAAAGTGCAGGGAGTAGTATTGCCAGCAAGCTCTGCACTCGAAACCGCAAAGACATTGCGTCATGAATACGTGGTTGAAGTGAATGCAAAAGTGAATGCCCGTCCCCCCAAAAACGTAAACGAGAAAGTACAAAACGGTAGTATCGAACTCGAAGTACTCGAAATAAAAGTTCTCGCTGAGGCCGAAGCCTTGCCCTTTGATATGTCTGAATCGGGCTACAATCTTGACCTTACAACTGAACTTGATCATCGTGCACTGACACTTCGTCATTCGCGTAATCAAGCAATTTTCAAAATACAGGCCGTCATCATTGACTCGTTCCGTGAATACATGAAGTCGCAAGATTTCCTTGAATTTCAAGCGCCATCAATTACCCCAGCAACCGCTGAGGGTGGGGCAGAGGTCTTTGAAGTTCAATATTTTGGCAAGAAAGCCTATCTCTCGCAGTCACCACAGCTCTACAAGCAAATCGTAATGACAGCGTTTGAGCGAGTATTCTCAGTCAACAAAATATTCCGCGCAGAACCATCTGCTACTACTCGCCACCTTACGGAAGTAGTTTCACTCGACGCCGAATGGGCATTCATTAAGTCTTGGGAAGACATACGCGATATGTCTGAAAATACTGTCCGGTATATCTTGAAACAGTTGGAAGAGCGCTGTGCTACTGAACTTCTGCATCTCAAAGCTGAACTGCCAGTCTTACTTGAGCACACACCGACCATGACCTTAACTGAGGCACAGGATAAAATTTTCGCATTCAATGGACGAGATGTCCGTGGTGATAAAGATTTAAATGCGGAAGATGAACGCATACTGTGCGATATCGTAAAAAAAGAAACAGGCTCTGACTTTGTGTATGTGTATGGCTATCCCACAAAACAAAAACCTTTCTATGTATATCCCAATCCTGAAAACCCTGAGTTCAATGAAGGAGTAGACCTGCTCTGTCGTGGACGTGAATGGCTTTCAGGTGGACGTCGCATTAATAACTACAAACAGCTTTTAAAACACGTAAAAGAGTGGGGTATGGATCCTGAAAAGATTGCTATGTTCCTTGAGGCGTTTCGCTACGGAGTACCACCCGAAGGAGGTTTTGCATTTGGTGCAGAGCGTATGACTATGCAAATTTTGGGACTTGAAAATATTCGTGAAGCAACAATGTTCCCTCGCGACATGAATCGCATAGACTCATCTCTAAGCCAAACGGATTCCGCTCCGGATTAAACAAGCTAGTAAACAAAAGGTAATTAGAAAGTTTCAATCAGGCGAACGAGGAGACGGATAGGCGTACCAGTTGCGCCTTTTGTGAGCATGTCGTCAGGAATAGATTCCATGCGAGGGGCAATGTCGATATGTGCCCATTGAGGAAATTTTTCAGCAAATTGCGCTAAGAATATTCCACCATTAATTGTTCCACCGCCAGGTCTTCCAACTGTGGCATTTGCAAGGTCAGCATGAATACCTCGAACTTCTGCCTCGTACTCTTTCCAAAGAGGAAGTGGCCACACGTATTCTCCCGATTTTTCACCAAGATCACGGAGTAGATTTTCTAATGACGGCGTTCTTGTCATAATTGCGGAAGCACGTTTACCGAGCGCAACGAGAGCGGCACCAGTGAGTGTTGCAACATCAATAACAAGTCGTGGATCGTATCGCTCAGCATAGGTAAGAGCATCGCCTAAAATAAGCCTGCCTTCCGCATCAGTATTAAATATTTCGACAGTCTTTCCGTTCATCGCACGGAGTATATCGCCAGGACGGTACGCAGAACCTGAAACGGCATTTTCAACAGCAGGGACAAGTGCGATAACATTTTTCTTCAACTTTAACTTTGCAATAATAGCGACCGTAGCAATGACTGACGCACCGCCTGCCATGTCGTGATTCATACCCATGAGTGCATCAGAAGGTTTGAGGTTGATGCCACCTGTATCAAAGGTAATACCTTTACCCACAAGAACAATTGGTTTTTCCTTACTAGTTTTTCCTGCACCCCAGTACTCAACAATAATAAATTTTGCTGGCTCTATAGAGCCTTTATCGACACCTAAAATAAGACCCATTTTAAGCTTTTTAATTTCAGCAACAGAAAGGACTGTAACGGTTGCAGAGGTACCTTTAAGTTGAAGTTTGGCACTGTTCGCAAGAATGGTAGGCGTCATGTCACCACCAGGTGTATTGGCAAGATCACGACAGTAGTTAATCTCAGTGGCAATTATTTTTCCTTCCTTAAAACCCTTCTTAGCGTCTGCGGTTGCTCCCTGAATATAAATTGATTGTACGGTCGGGAAGCCTTCCTTGGGTGGAGTTTTGTATTTCCGAAACTCATAATTTGCCATTTCAAAATTTTCCGCAAGAATACGTCCAAGCTCATGGTCAGAAATGTCCTTTGTTCCTGCAAATTGAAAATCGAGGAAGGGGATAGAGAGAGCACTAAATCGGTGTTCATTGGCAATGCGTATAACTTTTCGTGAAATGGTTACAAGTTTCCGACGTGTTATTTCCTCAACTTTTCCAATACCTATTTTTAATACAACAACACCGTGCGCATCTTCAACCACTCTAGTAACGTCACCAGCAACAAGGTCAACAGACACGGCGCCTTTGGGTTCAACGAATTCTATTTTCATATAGATAGTATATCCGTAGTATTTCTAAAACAAAAATGAATACGGGGCTCTACTTACGGACTTATACAGTCCTAAAAGCCCTATTTCTTGCATGATATAGTTACTCCGTGGAAACAAGCTTTAGCATCAAAACACCCCAATTTGAAGGCCCATTGGAGTTACTATTGAATCTCATTGAAGAGCGAAAGCTTTTGATTTCAGATATTTCGCTTTCAAGTGTTGCCGATGATTTTTTAGGATATATTCAGCGCCAAGTCGCATTCCCAATAGGGCAAGCTGCTCATTTCATCCTTGTTGCAGCAACATTACTTCTCCTAAAATCTCGTTCGCTACTCCCAGTACTTTCCCTTACTAAAGAAGAGGAGGGGAATGTTAAAGATTTAGAATTTCGTTTGACACTGTACAAAATATTTCGAGATACCGCTAAAGAAATAAGCACTCTACATTCTAGGATGTTTTTCGGTACTGGCTCTCGAAATACCGAACCTCTTTTTACACCATCAAACGATTTGTCGCTTCAAAGCATACAAGAAGCACAAGAGCGTGTTTTAGCAAGTGCACCAAAAGAAATTGGACGAGACGAAGTTGCGGTAAAATCAGTCATCTCTCTTGAGGAAATGATAGACCGATTATCAGGACGAATTGAACGCGCAATACAAATGACTTTCCGAGATTTTGCAGGAACGAGCGCTGTAAATAAGAGAGAAGTGGTAGTAAGCTTTCTTGCTATGTTGGAACTTTTTAAACGAGGATTAGTGTTAGTAGAGCAAGAGCAAACATTTGGCGAGATAGCTATTGCATACAACGGTAATGCCAAAACCCCAAAGTTTTAATATGACACAAAAACCTCCAATTGAAGTAGAGATAGAGGCTGCGCTTTTTTTCCGCGGTGGTGCAATTACAGTTAAAGAACTCTCCTCACACATAGGGCTTTCAAAAGAAGAAACAGAAATTGGTATTACGAGTCTTGCTATGTCCTTGGAAGGGCGAGGAGTGCGCGTGGTACGCGAAGGTGAGACGGTGGCTCTCGCAACTGCACCAGAAACACATGAACTCATTGAAAAGATGCGCCGAGAAGAACTGGAAGGTCCACTTGGTAAGGCAGGTTTAGAGACTATTAGTATAGTGATTTTCCGAGGACCTATTTCAAGGTCAGATATTGAATATGTCCGAGGCGTTAATTGCTCCTCAATACTTCGCTCACTCCTTATTCGAGGATTAATAGAGCGAGTTGAAAATACAAGCGACAAACGAAGTTTTTTGTATCGAGCTACCGCAGAGTTACCTGCGTACTTAGGTGTTGCCACACTCGCTGATATTCCTGGGTACACTGAAACACGATCAGCTATTGATGAGGTGTTTGCCGGACGCGAAGAGACCTCATCAGAAGAAAGCACTCCGGCACTATGAATCCAAACACGCGCCTAAATTTATTGCTATTGAGTACAGTGTTTTTGAGCGGAACAATTATTTTTTCGGCATGGCCACTTGTTTTTAAGGAGAATTCACGCGCAACAGTTTCTGCGTCAGTGTTTTGCGCAAACCTCTCTCCGCAACTCTCTTTGACGGGGAAAGCGGCATATGCACAAGACCTAGACACAGGGGAAGTTTTGTATGAAAAAAATGCTGATATTCAACTACCTCTGGCTTCACTCACAAAACTTATGACCGCACTCGTTGCGTCTGACGTACTAGAAGATGATGATACTGTCATAATATCAAAAGATGCCCTTACACCAGAAGGGGACTCGGGATTTACGTTGGGAGAAAGGTGGCGAGTAAAAAACCTGATAGATTTTACGCTTGTAACGTCTTCAAACGATGGGGCTCATGCACTTGCACTTGCTACAGAAAAAAAGAAACACGGGTCATCTGAAATGTTTATACAATACATGAACCAAAAGGCGGTATCTCTCGGAATGTCTCAAACATTTTTTGCCGATGACACCGGTCTTGATATCTCAGAAAATTCCGCTGGAGCCTTCGGGTCTGCTCGTGACATTGGGAAATTATTTGCGCATATTGTTGAAACAAGGCCACGCCTTGTTGAAGGCACAACGGTAGTTAGAGATACTTTTTTATCGCTCGATAACACAAAACATCGAGGAACAAATACTAGCTCTGTCATATCCCTTCTTCCTGGTGCCATTGGTTCTAAAACAGGCTTTACAGACATTGCTGGAGGAAACTTAGCGGTAACTTTTGAACCGCTACCAGGCCATGGAGTAGTTGCAGTTATCTTGGGTTCAACAAGAGAGGGACGAGATGCTGATATGGTTACCTTAACAAATGCACTGAAAACAAGCATGCGACGCTCTCTTATCTGCAATACAAATCAATAAAAAGAACCCCGTTTAGGCTCTATATAGTAAAATGAATCACTCGACACACATACTATGATTATTGACCTTCTTAAAGTTTTTGTCCCATCCGTAATTGCTTTCTGGGTAGGTATTGCCATTGCTCCACTTCTTACGCACTACCTTTATAAGTACCGCGTATGGAAAAAACAACCAGGAAAAAAAGCCCTCGATGGGCAGGTTGCTGTTGAGTTCGCAAGACTCCACGGAGAAACTGAAACAAAAACTCCACGCATGGGAGGCATTCTTGTGTGGGCATCAGTTATTCTTACTATCGCTCTACTTTGGGCTCTTCAATATATTTTCCCAAACTCATCAACTACAAAACTCCTCTTTCTTTCACGGTCTCAAACATGGATACCTTTCACAACCCTAATTCTTGGCTCATTAGTCGGACTTATTAACGATATTCTCGATGTTGTTGATCGAAATGGTGAGAAAGGTATTCCACTGAAAATTCGACTTTTATTTGTTGCCGTACTTTCCTTTTGTATTGGCTGGTGGTTCTATACAAAACTCGACATAGCTTCTATTAGTATGCCGTTTGGCGATCCTCTCTATATAGGATGGCTTGTCATACCATTCTTCATGCTGGTTTCTTTATTTCTCTACGCATCAGGGGTTATCGATGGAATTGATGGCTTGTCTGGGGCTGTGTTTGCATCTATCTTCACCGCATACGCCTTTATTGCATTTCACCAAAACCAAATAGACCTAGCCGCATTTTGTGCAACGATTGTTGGAGCGCTCCTCGCTTTTCTCTGGTTCAATGTACCTCCTGCCAGGTTTTGGATGACAGAAACCGGCACAATGGGTTTAACACTCACCGTTGCTGCTATTGCATTTATGACCGATACCCTTGGTGAAGGTAGGGGGCTTCCTGCACTACCAATTATTGCGTTCTTACTTGTCGTAACAGTGCTTTCAAATATTATTCAGGTGTTCTCAAAAAAAGTTTTTAAGAAAAAAGTTTTTAAAATCGCTCCACTCCACCATCACTTTGAAGCAATAGGCTGGCCAGGGTCTAAAGTCACCATGCGCTACTGGATTCTTTCTATTATTTTTGCAATTCTCGGTGTTTCTCTTGCACTCCTCGGCTAACACCCTATGAGAAAATCGGCACGCCAACATCCAGACCGGATACTTCTAATGACGGTTGCGACTCTCGTAGTCAGTGGTTTATTTATTTTCCTTTCAGCCTCTTTAGGATTACTCGCATACGATGGTGCCAAATTTTCAAGTGTGGCGCGCAGTCAGCTAATCTTTGGACTCGGTGGGGGACTCATTGCATTTTTCTTTTGTTTAGCAGTTCCGTATCGCGTATGGAAACGTTTTTCTTTGCATATTTTTGGCGCATCCATCGTACTCACGCTTCTTGTATTTATTCCACACCTTGGTCTTACACTGAACGGCGCTACGCGTTGGATACATATTGGTCCAATCACGCTACAACCTTCAGAGTTTTTAAAAATTGCCTATATTTTGTACCTTGCTACTTGGTTTTCAAATACAAAATCAAAGATAAATACTATTGGTCAGGGCCTCATACCATTCGGAATTATTACTGCAATAACTGGAGCTGCACTTCTTGCTCAACCTGACACAGACACCTTTGTTATTATTGCAGTTGCAGGTGGCGCCATGTTTATGGCTGCAGGCGCTCGTATTAAACATTTGGCAATTCTAGCTGGCGCAGGCATTTGTCTTTTAATTATTCTAGTTTCTTTCCGTCCTTACCTAGCGGATCGACTTACCACATTCCTACATCCGACCCTAGATCCTCGCGGAACAAGTTATCAAGTACAGCAATCCCTTCTTGCTGTTGGCGCTGGTGAGACATTCGGTCGTGGTTTTGGACAAAGCATCCAAAAATTTGGAAAATTACCAGAACCTATTTCAGATTCAATATTTTCAGTCTTCGCTGAAGAATTTGGTTTTGTTGGGGGATTGGCGCTTATACTTGTGTATATTACCTTTGCCCTTCGAGGCCTCTGGGTTGCCGCTAGGACGCCAGATATGTTTGGGGGATTAGTTGCCGTAGGTATTGTGGTGCTTATTACGGCCCAATCATTTTTAAACATCGGCGCAATGCTTGCTCTCCTGCCACTTTCAGGACTCCCTCTTGTGTTTGTAAGTCACGGAGGCACTGCACTCTTGGTGTCCCTCGGAGCTGCAGGAATTTTGCTGTCAATCTCTCGTTCAATAACAAAGTAAAAATGTCACTAGTTACCCAACCATTACTCCTAGCTCATATGCATTACTGGACTTATACTTTACAAGAGATATGAATCCCGTTAGAAATCACGGACGCATATCAATACGTATCACTATGGCACAATCGAACATTACACATCTAGCTGTTATAGGCACTGACGCAGTGGCGTTCGTGTCCTATTTCTAACGGGATGAAAATTGTTTTTACTGGGGGCGGAACTGGAGGTCATTTTTACCCAGTTATTGCTGTTGCTGAAGCAATCCATGAAATCGTAAAAGAGAAAAAACTTCTCGACCCTCAACTCTACTTTTTTGGACCCACGGCGTTTGATGAACGAGCACTGTACGAAAACAACATTACTTTCGTACAAACACCCGCAGGGAAAATGCGTCGTTATTTTTCAATTCTCAATTTTTTTGATTTCTTTAAAACAGGATGGGGGATACTCCAAACAACTCTTGCTCTTTATCAAATATTTCCTGATGTTGTTTTTTCAAAAGGAGGATATGGAAGCGTGCCAACACTTCTTGCGGCAAAATGGCTTCGCATCCCCGTAATTGCACATGATTCCGATGCCGTGCCAGGGCGCGCCACCATACTTGCCCTACCTTTTGCAAAACAGATCGGTATTTCATACGAAGAAGCATACGAATATTTCCCAGAAAAGTTTCGACCAAAAGTAGCTCTCGTTGGCAATCCTGTACGCACTGAGCTTAAAAATCCTGCCCGTGAAGGAGCGCAAGAATTTTTGGAACTTGAACGCAATGTTCCCGTACTTCTTTTTCTTGGCGGTTCACTTGGGGCAGAGAAGCTTAACAACACTATCCTCGAGGCACTGCCAGAACTTATTGATCATTTCCAAGTTATACATCAGGCAGGGCAGGTACATATTAAATCTGTTGCTGAAACAGCCCATGTCATTTTAGGAAAAAATGAAAAACGATACCGCTATAAACCGTATGGATATCTTTCAACTCTTGCATTAAAGATGGCTGCGGGAGCTTCTGACTTAGTCATCACTCGCGCAGGATCAGGTTCTATTGCGGAGGTTGCTTCGTGGAAGAAAGCCTCAATCCTTATCCCTATACCTGAAGAGGTAAGTCGGGATCAGCGCTCAAATGCTTTCGCATATGCTCGCTCAGGTGCCGCAATTGTTATGGAGCAACAAAATCTCACCCCCCATCTGCTACTTGCAGAAATAGAACGCCTTTTTACTAATCCAAAAGCACGAAACGACATGGCAGAGGCAGCGGGAAAATTTGCAAAACCAGATTCAGCAAAAGCAATTGCGCAAATAATTCTGGATACTGCTCTAGAACATGAAAACTAACTAGGTGCCAGAGTATAGCTTCCAGGGTTTCAGCTTTTTAAATTTCTTAAATCAAATAAAGACAAAAGAGCGGTGTATAGTATAATTTAACGATCGTTAAATTATACTATATCGTTAAAAACTAAAAAAACTGGCACCTAAAACCTACAAAGAGACTTTATAGCTGTCACTCACTCGGGGAAGGGCAATAATGCCCCTCTTCCCACTCGCTTCGTTAGGCTGTAACCTATACACTAAGCTCTATGAAAGTAATTACCCGCTTCGCTCCCAGTCCCACAGGCTTTATGCATATCGGCGGTGTCCGTACGGCACTATTTGCCTATCTTTTTGCCAAGAAAAATGAAGGCACGCTAATACTCCGTATCGAGGATACCGATCAAGCTCGGGCAATAGAAGGCTCCATTCAACATATTCAAGACTCTCTTTCGTGGCTTGGTATTGATTGGGAATATGGCCCCGACAAACCAGGGCCTTTCGGTTCTTGCATTCAATCAGAGAGAATGGACTCATATAGAGCATTTGCACAGAAGCTCATGGACGCGGGCCATGCGTATCCCGATCCGTACACTCATGATGAAATAACGGCATTTAGAGAAACGGCTAAAGCTGAAAAACGACCGTTTTTATTTCGAGATCATCGCCCCGAAACATTTTCTGTATGGGACGGGAAGGCACCACTTCGCTTTAAGGTACCGGAAATAAAAAGATACAAGTGGAATGACGCTGTCCGAGGTGAGCTTGAAGCAGGCGAAGAAGCTCTTGATGACTTCATTCTCATGAAGGGCGATGGGTACCCAACGTATAACTTTGCACATATTGTTGACGATCACCTCATGGGTGTTACTCATATTTTTCGTGCGGACGAATTTATTTCTTCAACGCCACGATTTCTTAGTTTGTACGATGCTCTTGGTGTTCCGGCGCCTGTCTTTGTAACACTCCCTGCCATACTTCGCGACGATCGCACTAAAAAATTAGGAAAACGAGATGGCGCAAAAGATGTTCTTGAATACAAAACTGAAGGCTATCTTCCGAGTGCTATGGTGAATTACCTCGCACTCATTGGATGGAACCCAGGAACCGATGAGGAAATATTTTCAAAAGACGAATTAATACAGCGGTTCAGCGTGGATCAAATCCAAAAGAGCGGGGGAGCCTTCAATGAGATGAAGCTCAAATGGTTTAATAGGGAACACATCCTAAAATTATCTTCTGATGAATTTTTGAAGCACGCCTCTCTGTTTCTTTCAAAGGAAACGTATACCGCACTTAATAAAAAGAATCTTCTTGAGAGTCTTGTCCCTCTTATGCGTGAACGCATACAAACCTTCTCTGAATTGAAAGACATGGATGAAGCAGGAGAATTTTCCTTTTATGCAGAGGCACCCACATACCCAGTCTCAGGACTATTACCAAAAGATGATATGGATAAGCAAAGAACTGCGACACGCTTGAAGCAAGTTATGTCACTCCTTAATACCTTGAACGATTCTGAATGGCATGATCAAAAAATTAAAGAGGTTGTTTGGCCATACGCTGAAGAAAAGGGCAGGGGACTTGTGCTGTGGCCGTTTAGGTTTACGCTTTCAGGTAGAGGTAAATCCCCTGACCCATTTACCATTGCGGGTGTCATAGGTAAGAAAGAAACAATAACCCGTATTGAAGACGCTATTCGTGCCCTCGGATAACAATGAAATGGATACCTCCATTTAAGAATTCTATTTCTTTTGTATCGGTTTTTATCGGACTTTTTTTGTTTTTTGGGATTCTAGGATTTTCTCAAACCTCACCTACGATAGTTTTTGGTGATACCACCTCAGACATCCAAGAAAAAATAACTGAACAGAATGCCAAAATCGCAGCATTGGAAAAAGAAATTGCACAGTACGAAAGCACGCTCTATCAAATAGCCGGAGAAAAAACAACACTGCAAGGAGAAGTAAACAGAATTGATGTTTCTAGAAAAAAAATAGGAGCAACTATTTCAGTTACAGAAAATAAAATTGCTTCGGCAACACTACAGCTCAAACGCCTCGGTGGGGCTATTGATGATAAAGCAAAACGTATAGAAACTTCCAAGAAGACAATGGAGCAATCTTTCCAAGCTCTCTATCAGATAGGTGAGACCACGATAGTTGAACAACTCCTGAGTGCAGATGGGATGATTGAGGTCTGGCAAGAAGTAGATCGTGTAGAGCAACTCAGTAGTGTTCTCAGAAATGAAGTTATTGATCTTCAAAATACAAAAGAATCTCTTACGGCGGACTATAGCACTACAGAAAAAGAGAAAGCGAAACTTCTTTCTTTGAAAAAGCAATTGTCTGATCAAAAAATACTTCTCGATCAAAATCGCAACGAGCAGGCCACACTACTTGCACAGACAAAAAATAAGGAATCTGCGTTCCAAAAACTACTTGCAGATAAACAGGCCGCAAAAGCTCAATTTGAAAAACAACTTAATGACTACGAAGCGAGCCTGAAATACACACTTGATCCAACAAGTATCCCAAAGGCAGGTAGCGGAGTTCTTTCATTTCCACTTGATTCTGCCTTTATGCTTCGCTGTAGGGATCGCACCAATACATTCAAAAATATATATTGTCTTACGCAATACTTTGGCAATACTGCATTCGCTCAAAGTGGTGCATACAATGACAAAGGTCACAACGGTGTAGATTTTGGAGCACCTGAAGGAACGCCTATTGTTTCAGCCTTGGGAGGTGTCGTTGTCGATACGGGCAACACAGATCTTTTCCGTGGTTGTTACTCATACGGTAAATGGGTATATGTACGCCATAACAACGGACTAGGCACTATTTATGCCCACCTATCAGTCATTAGCGTCTCTAAGGGCTCTACAGTAGGCACAGGGAGTCTCCTTGGGTACAGCGGTAAGACAGGATACGCCACCGGACCACATCTCCATTTCAGCGTATATGTGGCAAGTGCCGTTAAAATTATTAAGCTTGGTGATGTGAAATCAATAACAAAGTGTGCTGGAGCCTATATGCCAGTAGCCCCTACGGAGGCCTATTTGAATCCGATGAAATACCTTTAGCTAGGGGTTAGGGTATAGGGTTTAGCGATTAGGCGACGCCCCGTCGGATCCGAAGGGATCATTTATTATGGAGATGCAAATCCGAAACCTCACACCGCAAACAAACTCTAGTGGTGGTTTTTATTAAGATACAAAAGCCTAACGAGAATAGGGAGGTCGCTCTTTGTTTTTTCTCCCCCCTCAATTCTCTTGAGTAAATCTAAAGGTTTAAACCAAAAAGATTCAAAGAAATCAGTTGGATTGTAGTCTGGTACAGTATCCATTTTCAATTCAAATATCATTTGAAACGCTTTGAGTCCATGCTCTCCTCCTTTAAAATACCCAATAACTTTGTAAGGAACCACTCCAGTGTCAATATTTAACTCTTCCGCCATTTCACGCCTAAAAGTTTGTTCATATGTTTCTCCACTTTCAACATGACCACCCATACTCATATCGAGCCCAAGAGGTGCAATTTGTTTATGAGCTGTGCGTCTAGGAATCCATAACTCTCCGCTTGAATTCACAATAAAGGCATTTACCGCTCTGAAGTTATTTAGATGTTTAGCGTGCACCTCAGAACGCTTTTCTCGTCCTATGACTAGGTCATTTTCATCAACAAGATCAAGATACTCGTCGGTGTTATCCATAACGCTTATATATATTTCATTAAATATATCACGCTACCAAAAGTAAAATTTGACCTCACCAATCGAGTTAGAAAAAAACAATCCACACCGACAAGTTAAGTATCCTTGCGAAGGTTATTTTAGGTGTTCAATGTATTAGTAAAGTCATTATTAATAGTTTTAGATAATTAATATATTTATATGAAGTATTTGCATATGCTTGCGTTCCTACTCCTTGTAGTAGGCGGACTCAATTGGGGTCTCGTAGGCCTTGGTGGTTTTATGGGTAGCGACTGGAATGTCGTTAGCATGCTCCTTGGCACGTGGCCAATGGTGGAATGGGCTGTATATGTCCTTGTAGGACTCTCAGCACTCTGGCTTGTACTAGGACACAAGAAAGAATGTGCTTGGTGCATGGGCGGACCAAAGCCAATGACCTAAAGAATCTCAGGCTATTCTATTTTAAAAACCCTCCAGCTCGGAGGGTTTTTTATTTTATGTTAAATATTTTTTGTATAAGTTTTTTCCCCGCTGTCGGATTAGCCTCTAGATCACCAAAAAAGTTTCTTCGAAAAAAGACATTGGCACACCTAGCAATGTGCGCATTCCGTATTTTTCTTATTTTTGTCCGGGCAGAAGCCCTCCTGACTATAATAGTCTTCTTTGATGACAAGCCTTCCAGCTCCTCACGAAGAGCATCCAACAGTGGAGTGGCTCCAGTGCGTACCTCCATACGATTCAGATTTGGTAACATTTTTATATAACAACATAATATTTGCTTTTTGCAAGTAGTCACTGTGGAAAAGAGGGGAGTGAGATATTTTAAGTTTCTCTGACAACATAATCTTAATACTCTAAGCTCGAGAGGAAGCAAAGAATATGTCACAGTCAACACAGAATGAGAGAGAATAAATAGACAGTTTATACAAAAGGCCAGCCGAAGACGCAGGCTGAAAGTTCAGTATTTAGCTATATAGTAACTTCGTAAAAGATATATTGTGCGAAGTACTCCTAATCCTGTTCCCCCTAGCAGAGACCAGTTAAGAGGCGGATTTAATCTTCGTCGTCTTCTCGAGCAAGTCTCCTTTCATCTCGTTCAAGAACGTTTTCAAAACGAGCACCGCCACGACGGACAGCAGGAGGAGCTCCGTAGTACCGATGATCCTTTGCTTTCTGAGTAAAGTGACGACGCCTTCCTTGTACCTTTTCAAATCTCTTTGACATGATGATTAATCTTGCTCCCCTTGTGCGTCAAGAGAAAGACCGGATTACGCAGGAGTAACCGCAATACCCACAAAATGCAACCTCGCCTTTTGAGCAATGCCTCTGACATTTTTCAAAATGACCTCCTATCCCTTCACCGGCTCCTACGCTATTTTTTAAAGCCATAACTTTGTTTAATTTTCTCCTTTTTATTAATCTTAATGATGTCTTGGTGGCGGAGGCTCTACTGCTTCGACTTTCTTTATATCGCAATTCCAACAAAGAGTGCTTCCTGGTTGATTGATAGCTCCACACTCATCACATATCCAACAACTTCCTTTTTCACGACCCATGCAACTTTAGTAATTACTCTTCGTCGAAAAGCCCTCGGGTTGAAAGACGATCTTTATTTCCCTTATGAATTTCCCTTTGGTGACTATTACGACTAGCATTTCCCACGGCAAGTTTTCCATTCCTTCGTGGAGACCGCGTGCCTTCAAAAATTCTACCCGCCTTTGGAGAACGCTCTTTATCAAAACTTCCTTGTCCCATGTGATTTTTATAGTACTGACATTCAAAATAATGTCAATAATGCACAGATTCTAGAGCCTAAAGAGCTTTACTCAGTTCACTACCTGTGAGAACATTAGGAATGATAGAAAATGATATAAGTCACTGGCTCAACTTGGCATTCTTTGCCATCGTCATACTTGCCTTTTTGAAGGATAGTAATAGTTAATTTTCATTTCAGTAGCTTGAGCGCTATTTTGCTATACTGCGTCTTATTCGTAACAATTACTCCCATGCCACAAGAATTTGATTTCAACTCTGTTCCTTCAAAGCTTTTTGTCGATACTGTTAATGTTCGAGTTATAAATGGACTCTTGCACCTTGCGGTAGAGTCGGGTCAGGCAACCTCATGCTTCTTACTCCCCTTACCTGCCGCGAAGATGATTGCAAAGGCAATTACTCAACAAGTAGAAGAAATAGAGCAGAAAAATAACATCAAATTTGATGATCGCCTCCCCAACGAACCCGTCTTAAGCCCTTGGACATCCAAATCTGGAGGAGAAAACCCTGAACAAAAGAAATAGCGAGACAGAAGTCTACACACCTAAGGCTCAGCTGTTATACTGGAATCACCTTATTATTTTAGTTTTTTGAGTATGGATAAATACGCATCCGCTTTAGCACTTGTTGGTCGCCTCGCTCTTGCAGGCATCTTCGTGATTTTTGGTTTTACTAAGATTTCTGGTTTTGCAGGCATGGTTGCCTATGCAGCCTCTGCCGGGGTTCCCTTCCCTGAGCTTGCAATAGTACTTGCAATTGCCATAGAACTTCTCGGTGGAATCATGCTTGTCATAGGATTCAAAACAAAGTGGGTAGCTCTCGCTATTGCCCTCTTTCTTATTCCAGTTACCTACTACTTCCACACTGACTTCACTAATCCAGTAAACATGATAATGCTCTGGAAGAATGTCTCAATTATAGGAGGCATGCTTGTCCTCACGGCTCACGGTGCAGGCAAATATAGTTTAGACGCCATGCTCGCAAAAAAGAGCTACTAAACGCTTTTATTAAAAAACCTCCCCGCATGGGGAGGTTTTTTAATACTTCCTATTCCACAATTTACTTTTTTGAAGCTGGCGTAGAAGAAAACGAAACTCCGAATTTCTTCTCTAATGCTTCTTGATACTTAGATGAACGAGCAGACTTCAACATCTCGGAAAAATAATACTGAACCGCTACATCAGCCATAATTTCTTTCATTGACACTTCTCGTCCCTGAGACGAAAGCTCTTGTTTGAAAATTATCTCCAGACCTTGCAAAGCAAAACCGAATGCTTTCTCGAGCGAGATTGGTTCTTCTGCTTCACGCTCTATGCGTATTTCTTGGAAGAGTGCTTGTATTCCCTGAAAAACACGGGGATGTTCAATAATCACTTTAACCTCATTAATGGGAATAGCACCACCAATAGAACCTGTCTGATCGAGGTTTGCAAAGGTATTGATACCTATGACTTCATCTTTTGCATTAAGCATAACCCCACCAGAACTTCCTGAACGAATGTCAGCATCTGTTCTGAAGGCGAACTGTTCATGGCCATCAGGTACTGAAGTAACAGTCCCTTGAGAAAAACTTCCTCCTACACCAAGAGGGTTCCCAGCAATTGTAATTGTTGCTCCTCTCTTTACCTTATCTGAATCCCCAATGGTAAGTGGCTCATGTTTAGTTCCTGCGACTTTCAAGAGTGCAAAGTCACGCACGGGGTCTATATAAAAAACTTCTGCCGTTAGTTTTTTCTTTGAATCCAATTGCACCACCAAAGCCTCATCTTGGCTACCACCTGACACGACATGCCTATTAGTCACAATCATTCCATCCTTTGATACAAAAAAGCCGCTCCCTTCAGCTGTTGGAACCCAGTGAGACTCTTGTGTTCGTTCGGGATTCTTTGGATGCACTGACCCTTTAACTTCTTTAAAAACCTTCACACTAACTACCGAGTGTGCCACACGCTCGACAGTACGCTCCAATGGAGTCTTTTCTGTATGTGCTTCATTCATAATTTTTTGCATTGTACCTTAGATTGATGTATATGTCAATACCCACCTAAAGGCGGGTATTGAGTAGTCAATTCTGTATTAAAAAACTTTATTTTTGAGCCAGCGTAGCTCCTTCTGTCGATTTCTTTGAGAGAGGTCCCCAACAAGCTTTAGAAGATGCCCAAGGCTTTGTACCCTCTTTCTCATACAAACGCTTAGCGTAGGCAAGGTTACCGTCAAGGGTGTGCAAGTCGAGATTCATAGCCTCTGCTTGCTCTTCATGATACTTGGTATTAATTTGCATCACCCCTATATCCTTAGGATTGACGACGCCACGCAATATATCGCCCTCTTTATCGACATGACGAATTCTGGACTCACACCATGCTATATCGGCCAAAATAGGCGTATCAGCGTAGTACTGCTTCACATACTGTCCTAAGGTTTCCACCTTTGGACCTTCTGGGTTTGTGGTCGTAGAAAGTGCTGTGGGCGTAGACATGGCAACGCTCGCTAGCAATAGCATAATTGGTAAGAACATACGATTTAATGATTTTGGCCCATAGGGGCCGTTAGTGATGATGTAAACCTGCTTTGAGTTCCCCTTCGTAATAATCGAAATTGGGGTACTAAAAAAGCCGGCCCGAAAGCCGACTACCTCACTACGCTAGCACTGGGAACTTTTGGTGTCAAGGCTTGCGGAACCAAAAAACACTCTTCTACGGCTCTACAGAGCCACAAAAATGCTGGTGGGGAAATAGAGGTTTTTAAGATATTTTCGACGTTGAACCCTCCCGCGAAAACGACGAGGCTTGTTCCCTACGGAACCGACGAGGCGTCGCCTAAACGCTAAACCTTACCCTCTATCCCCTCTTCTTAGCATTTGACGAGCTTCAAAATTTCCTGATGAGCCTCTTCAGGAGTGTCAGCCACCACAAAAAGGTCTAAATCTTCCTTGTTGATGGTCTGATACTTAATGAGGAGGTGTTCTTTAAAGAAGTTGAGGAGTGGTGTCCAGTATTCCCTATTGTAGAGAATTATAGGAATCCGCTTGATTTTGTTGGTTTGAACTAAGGTCAAGATCTCAAACAACTCATCCATAGTCCCAAAACCGCCCGGGAAGTAGATATATACCTCAGAGGCAAAGGAAAGCATCACTTTCCGAGTGAAGAAATAATTAAAGAGGGCCGTGTCGGTGAGGTAGGGATTAACGTGCTGTTCAGTTGGAAGTTTGATGTTAAGCCCTACAGATTGCCCTCCTGCTTCAAATGCTCCCTTACTTGCAGACTCCATAACACCTCCTGCACCACCTGTAATAACCACAAATCCTGATTTAGCGAGCTTCTCCGCAAGCAATCGCGCATCTTCATATACCTTTGGATTCATATGAGAACGAGCTGAACCAAAGAAGGTCGCAGCCAGACGATATTTCCGGAGCATGGAGAATCCATCAATCAATTCACCCATTATCTTAAAAATACGCCAAGACTCCATGTCTTTAGTGTGGTCAGTTTTTTCAGGATCACAGACACGAAAATCCCCTTCCATGCGATGTTCGCCAGGAGGATTTACTATTCGGTATTTTCTTTGCGGATCAGACATGGTCAAAGTGTAACATTTGAAACTACTAGCTTACAGCTTTCAGGTGTCAGCTTTCAGCTTTTTGGGGAAAGAAAAACTACTTAGAAAGCCAAGGGATTGGAAAAGGAGAGAACTCTGGGAGAAGAGGCTTTCTGTAGAGGATCCGTGAAGCAACTTCAGCGTGCGAGAGGGCGCCAGTGAGAGCATTATGGGGCTTCGGCTCTTCTGGAATACCTACATATTTAAGAGCGGTGTCTAGAGTCAGTTTTGTGTGATGTTTCTCCTCATCAAACGGAGGGGTAATTCCTCGTTCCACCATATGCATGTAGGTAAGGGTGTGAGTATCAATCGTTCGGTGCGCAAAAGGAAAATTAATACCTCCCCTCTCGCAAGCGGCAATCAAGAAGTCTCTATCAAAAGATGGATTTTGTCCTACAAAAGTTCGATCATGAACAGCAAGTGTCCATGAAATAAAATCTTGCACCAGTTCTATTTCGCTTTTCTTTGAAAGATCAATGGCTTGTGCGTGTGAAAAACCGTTAACCCCAAGTGCTTCTTCATTAATATGAGCTCCATCCCACACCCTACACTCGCCATAAAAACGATTAGCAGGAGTAGCAACATCGATTCCCCCAATTGAGAGTATCGAATTCTTATGAGGCTCTGTGCCTGAGCATTCAATGTCTAGAGCAATCATTTTAGTTAGGGGTTAGTGTTTAGGGTATAGGGTATAGGGGTAAATGTACAATAAAATGAGAGCTGGTGTGTAGATATCTTCTCACTCAAAATTAAGAGTACACACGCTCAAAGACCTGTATAGTATAACTTAACGATCGTTAAATTATACTATACAGGGTTTTTAATTTTTATATTTGACTTAATTTGAAAAATTGAAAGCTAGAACCTAGAAGCTAGCACCTAGAGCCTTCTTCACATCCCATTACAACGGCCAGCGTGGTAGCCGGCACCCTCAGCGGAAACCCTACTGCTGAAATAAATTCTGTCCATTGAAGAAATCTTTACCGCAAGTGGGCACCATGGGAAAAAGTAAGTACTTCCTATCTTCGACGCTACAAAATAGCCCGCAACCTGAGGTAGTGGCGGTAAGGTAATTTCCTCTCTAATACCACCAACACCCAAGAATCCAGTGAGAGCTGAAGCACTTTGACCATTTGGATAGATCACCTTAAATTGGCCTTTTTCTCCGTAGAAAACAGATAATCTCCCAAGCCCAAAGGCCAACGATGCAACTAACACAATAACGATAACAATTAGTGTGTTTTCCCATACTCTCGCCCCTAGAGCCTTGATTTTATTAATGAAATCACGAAACATATTGAGTAGATTTCAGTTATACCCTGTTAAATCTGGCTCAAAGCCAGCCAGCTTGAAATTTTCCCTGAAAACAGTTATATTCTATAGTATAGAGTACGCAATGAGCGGTTTTCTATACACCTGAGTCCAAGCTGGATTTAACAGGGTGTAAGAATTTCTAAGCTCGATACTCGCTAAGAACTTCTAACATGGCAACAAAAAAAGCAGCCGGCTCCGCTAAAAATCTTACCGATTCCAATCCACAATACTTGGGCGTTAAGCTCTATGAGGGTCAGAAGGCAAAGAAAGGTTCAATCATCATCCGTCAGCGCGGTACAAAATTCATGCCAGGAAAGAATGTTGAGGTAGGTAAAGACCACACGCTCTACGCAGTTGAAGAAGGCACTGTCTCTTTCCGCCTTGCTCGAAAAACAAAATTTGACGGTTCAACCATCAAGCGAAATGTTGTTGACGTAAAATAAGCATCCGTCCCGCATCAATAAACAAAAACTCCGCACATGTGCGGAGTTTTTTAATTGGTAGTCGTTAAGGAAACTGAAATTTCCGCAAAAGCACCTTGAATTTTTACTTCAACTCGGTGAGAGCCGAGCTTTTTTATTGGGCCATCAACAATCAAGATTGAATCTTCAGGCACTGACATCTTAAATTGCTTCAAAACAGCTTGGGCAACTTGTTTTGCATGAATAGACTCAAAGAGTGTCCCCTTGTCATTTGCTTTAGCCTGAATTTCAAGCACTTTTCCGTCAATCTCAGCAAGTGCCTTTTTAGCTAAGGTGGTATCCATAGCCACTTTATCTTTTGCGCTCTGATTTCGTTTTTCAAAACTACGGATATTCTCAGCTGTAGCAGGTAAAGCCAACTTCTTTGGAATCAAGACATTCTGAGCGTAGCCATCAGCCACAGTAATCAGAGTTCCTCGTTGACCTACCTTCTTAACATCGGCGAGCATTATGACTTTCATACCTAATAGCTTACCGTCTAACGAGCCGAGGGGGAAGAGAGGAAATTTCTCTCTTCCCCGAGCGAGAGCTGACGGAAAACCACTTTGTGGTTTACAGGTTTCAGCTCTCAGGTGCCAGTTTTCTTTGTTCTTACCTGTATAGTTTAATCTAACGATCGTTAAGTTATACTATACAGATCTTTTTATCTTTAGGGTTCCCCTGTTTGGCTTAGAGAATTGAAAAACCAGATGATCCCTTCGGATCCGATGAAGTATCGCCTAGTCACTAAACGCTAAACCCTTCTACTTACTTTCCTGTAATCAAAAACTCCGCAGCCCTTTCTAGTTGAGGGTCACGCTTTGCATCTATATCTTCCTCAGTAACTGCCACTTCAATATCAGGAACTATACCCTCATGAGAAATAGAGACTCCATTAGGGGTTAGCCAGCGAGCAATAGTTATTTTTAATGAAGTATCTGCGGTTACATTAAAAAGTTGCTGTACCGACCCTTTACCGAATGATTTTCCACCAATAAGAGTTGCCTTGCCATGATCACGGAGTGCTCCCGCTAGAATCTCTGATGCAGAGGCGGAACCTTCGTCAATTAGAATCGCAAATTTTACCTTGTCAGAAAAAACATCATACCCACGACTTCGACTAACATCAGGAGCCTGCTTAGAACCAAAATCTTCGGTAACTATCACCTTCCCTACTGGCAAAAACCAACTAGCAATGTCAACGGCCACCTCCAAGTAACCACCAGGGTTACCACGAAGGTCAATAATCATTTTATTGGAACCTGAATCAGCAAACTCACGGATAGCCTGACGGAACTTCTCGGGAGCATTTGCATTGAATGTAAAAAGGCGGATTACAAACACGCCATCAGGTCGCGATGTTGTCTTAATGGTTGGGAGATTGATAGTGGCTCGAACTAGCGTTACATCAAATGGAGCATCTTTGCCACGAATCACTGTGATAGTGACCGGCGTACCAATTTCTCCTCGAATAACACTGACTGCATCATCAACAGATATGCCTACAGTATCTTTACCTTCAATTTTTAGAATGATGTCCCCGCTCCTCATTCCAGCCTTTGATGCAGGCGTACCTTCAAGTGGCGCTACTACGGTAAGGATTCCATCTTTAAGACCTAACTCCATCCCAACACCACCAAAATCACCTTGAACTTGGCTATCAAAAAGCTTTTTCTCTTTTGGAGGGAAAAAGGTTGTATAAGGATCACCATAAGAAGAAGCGAGGCCTTCTATCATTCCCCACAACCTATCTTCATCGGTACTCGTTGCCGTAGTGGTGGATGGAGTAAAATTTTGATCAAGTAATTCCCACGCCTTAAATAATGGCTGTAGATCCGCCTTTGAATAATCTGTAGCGCCACGCGCCTGAGTTGTCCAAGGAACCATTCCTCCAGCTTCTGTACCAACAAAGAAGGCAACAATGGCAACAAGTACTACCGCTATCAGTGCAGTGCGAAGTCCAATTTTAGAATTGTCTTTCATTGTTTCCTATTATGCCACAGAGAAGCGTTTAGGGTTTAGGGAATAGCGTTTAGGTTTGTGAATCTCTAAAATTTTTCCCCTAAACGCTGACCACTAAACACTAACCCCTGCTGGTATACTGTTCTGATGATAAACCGTTACGAATACGAGGGCATAATTTGGATAGACATAGAAAATCCAACCGCTGATGAAATTGCCGAGGTCGGGCAAGAATTTAACCTTGGACTTTTACTCCGACAAGAGCTGTTGGCACCAACAATAAAGCCCCGTGTAGATTTATATCCCGAGATTGTCTACACACTTCTTCATTTCCCAGCACGAAGACACACGCACAATGTACAAGAAAGTCAGGAGGTCGATTTCGTTATCGGCAAACACTTCATCATTACGGTGCACTATGACACCATTGATGCTCTTGTTGATTTTGCTCGATCATTTGAAGCCGCGATGCTTCTTAAGCGCACGACAGGGAAATTCCACAGTGGACATGTACTCTTGGAACTTACGCAACGACTCTACCAAGAAGTGGAATATGAATTAGATTCCCTTGAAGATTCTGTAACTGCGATTGAAACGGCAATATTCTCAGGACGTGAGAAAGACATGGTCTTAGCAATATCGCGTGTCACTCGTGAACTCATTGATCAAAAACGCACACTCTCCATGCATGCTGAGGTTCTTGCTTCTCTAGAACAAGCGACTACGACCTTATTCGGTGAACACTTCACCGAATATCTCCGTGGAGTATCTGCATTTCACTACCGTGCGCACCAACGAGCACTTGCCATGATGGATATCGTCACCGAACTTCGAAAAACAAACGACTCCCTCTTGACCACACGCCAAAACGAAATCACAAAAAACCTTACTATCATGGCATTCATTACCTTTCCGCTTTCCGTGGTAGCAGCGGTGTTCGGAATGAACACTGAACACACACCCATCGTCGGATCCCCGAACGGTTTCTGGATCATCACGGGAGCCATGGTCGTCCTTACCGCAGTCTTTTTCATCTACTTTAAGATTAAGAAGTGGTTCTGAGGCACAAAGTGCCAGCTTATAGCTTCTAGGGAGGAAATGAAGGGATGCTCTGGTTTTTTTCTTGCCCTAAACCCTATACCCTAGTGGCTAAACCCTAATTCAGATGTGCAAAACTCCGTGTACAAACCTCCGCATAACGGCTCTTTTTATAGATTTCTTTAAAAACGACGAGTGCTACAATGCACTGCTATGGCAAACCAAGGTGCACGAATTCCTCCACAATCCACTGAAGCAGAGCGAGCACTTTTAGGCTCAGTGATGATCAAGCCTGACTCAATTCATGAAGTCACCGACTTTGTATCGGCAGATTCTTTCTATGTAGAAAAACACCGCCTCATTTATCGAGCATTCACTGACCTTACAACTGGCGGAAATCCTATTGACCTATTGTCTACTGCAAACCGCCTCAAAGAGACAAATGACTTAGAGCGTGCTGGTGGTAACGCGTACCTAGCTGAACTCGTGAGTGCAGTACCAAGCTCAGCAAACCTCAAACACTATGCTGAAATTGTTCAGAAAAAATCAATGATGCGTTCCCTCATTTCCGCATCGTCAGACATTGGCGAGATGGGCTATGACGAATCACAAGACATTGATGAACTGTTAAATAGCGCTGAAAAAAGAATCTATGAAGTGACCAGCTCCCCTTCTGTTAGAAAGTTCGTTGCGATCGGTGATGCCTTGGGAGAGGCGTGGGAGCGTTTTGATAACCTCCACAAGGGTGACTACCAAATGCGAGGCATCCCAACAGGCTTTGATGCCCTCGACAACATGCTTGCAGGCTTTCAACGCTCTGACCTCATCATCCTTGCCGCTCGTCCTTCCGCAGGTAAAACCGCTTTTGCCTTGGACATCGCGAGGCAAACCGCCATTAAGCACGGCACACCAGTGGGAATTTTTTCACTTGAAATGAGCGCCCAGCAGTTAGTCGACCGCATGCTCGCAGCTGAGGCTCGAGTAGACGCATGGAAACTCCGTACTGGAAAAATTTCTACTGATGAAGAATTTGAAAGAATCCGCGATGCTATGGGTCGTCTGTCTAAAGCTCCAATTCACATCGATGATCAACCTGCAACAAATGCACTCGGTATGCGCTCTGCAGCTCGTCGATTAAAACGAGAGCACGGCATTGGCCTCCTTGTGGTTGACTACCTTCAGCTCATGAGTCCAACATCATCTCGCTCATCAGACTCAATGGTTCAGCAAGTCACCGAAATCTCTCGTTCTCTAAAAACCCTTGCTCGTGAACTCGACGTTCCCGTACTTGCACTCTCCCAGCTTTCGCGTGCCATTGAACAAAGACGAGGCCGTCCTCGCCTTTCAGACCTTCGTGACTCTGGTTCAATTGAGCAGGACGCCGATGTGGTTATGTTCATTCACAATGAAGATAGATACAATGACAACAAAGAAGAGCGAAGTAATGTTACTGAAATCTTGATTGAAAAACACCGCAATGGTCGTACAGGGAAAATAGATCTCTTCTTCGATGTAGAACGAGCAACATTCTTACCTATTGAAAAATCAGGCTTTAGTGGAGGCGCCCCAGGAAACGCACAGGATGATTTTTAATTTAAAAAGGTGTCAGGTTTCAGCTGTCGGCTTTCAGCTTTGAATTCAGAAAAAGCTGGCACCTGGCACCTGAAAGCTGTAACCTATTCAATATGCGTCCCACACAAGATCTCATTGAACACATTGCGGAGTTCCCCGGCATTGGCCCAAGACAAGCTCGTCGTGTAGTGCAATTTCTCCTCTCTGCAGGAGTACCTTTCCGCGAAAAATTAGCAAACCTCATTATTGAATCTGGCAAATCAACATCCCCCTGCACTACATGCTTTCGTTTCGATGACGCACGAGACTCAGGCGTATGTTCAATTTGCTCTGATTCTCTCCGCGATCACACAACACTGATGGTAGTTGAAAAAGATATTGATATAGAAGGTATAGAAGGCTCTGGGGCGTATAGAGGAATCTATTTCATTCTAGGAGGGCTCAAAACTATGACGGAGAGAAAAAACTCTCGGATGGTGCGAACAAAAGAGCTACTAGAGCGTGTAGCAAAAAACGACACAAAAGAAATTATTTTTGCTCTTTCAACCACACCCGAGGGTGACTACACAGCCCGTGAACTTTCAAAAGAAATACAAAAAGCACATCCTGATAAAAAAGTAACCCTTCTTGGGCGAGGGCTTTCAGTAGGGGCTGAAATTGAGTACGCAGATTCGGAAACACTCAGAAGTGCTCTTAGAAATCGGTCTTAAATACGAGTGCGATTCTGCTTTCGACGCGCATGACGACCGACTATCTTGTCTGCTCGTTCTTCAGGCATACCACCAGGCAGAAGACCATCAAATCCTGATAGCCAAGCCTTCAAAAAAGACCCGAAAAGACTAGTTTCTGGGATACGCTTTCTTTCTGGAAGTAATGGCATATGTAATATGTAATTTAATATCTTAATAAACCTAGGAAAAACCGTCTTATTTTTTCTCCATTAGAAGCTCTGTAAATATTATTATATCTCTTCGCAGCATGCTCTGCTCTGCCGGGAGGTAAACCACGCTGGCGGTACTCTGCCTCTACTCCATGTAAAAAGAAAGTGGACATAGCAACAAACGAGAAAAGAATTTAAACGCTCTCAATCTTCACTTTCATGTTGGGCTGTTTGTGCCCTCGTTTCTTGTAGTATCGGCTTTTTGCTTTGTACTTTACAACAACAACCTTAGGAGCGCGTCCTACCATCAAAACGGTACCAGTAACTTTTGCACCTGAAACAGTTGGAGCACCAACTGATGCTTTTGCTCCATCGTCAGTAAAAAGGACAGCATCAAAGGTGATTTTGTCGTCTTTCTTGACATTAGCTATTTTTTCAATCGTAATCAAAGAACCCTCTTTTACAAGGTACTGCTTCCCTCCTGTCTTTATAACCGCAATATTCATATCAGAGCATCGTACCAAAAAAGCCCTAAAAAGCAACTTTCCTTAGGGTCTAGGGGTCAGCGTTTAGGGTTTAGGTATTAGTTTTTAAAGCTGAACGTCGGCCTCAGGCGCCCTTCTACTTAAAGTACGCAAAAGTCCTGCAATCAAATGGGCAGGTATTTTATCTAGAGACTCAGGTCTCGCAAGTGCATTTGCCCGCTCTGGCCGAGTTCCACGACGCCCACGCTTACGCCTAGAAACAGTTTCGTTCTTTGCTTCATTCATGCGGATATACTATATCGGCTGACAATGACCTGTCAAAAAGCCGAAAAACTACTTTGCTCCTTCAATCAATTCAGGACGCAAGACTGTCTTTGTAGGGTGGAATAATCGTCGCACAAATCTCTCTGAAGCAGTAGACGCTAGACCTACTTTCCCATGGCGAAATAACGCCGCCCAAAAGACTGTTTTCTTGATGACACGACTATCTAAGTTCGGCTCTAGAGAATCCTCAGGAGTATAAAACATGTCGTGCTGAAGCCACGGGCTTGGATCTGTAAACATAGTTAAAAAGCACTGTACCGTAACCAAAGCTTTCTGTCGTCATTCACTCAGTATCCTCCAAGCCACACCCTTCATGTTTGTACCTGTATAGTATAATTTAACGATCGTTAGATTATACTATACAGGTCTTTTTCGCCTTTTATCCGATTATTTGATTTAAGAGGTGGAGAGGCTGACACCTATTCTACGCAAGCAGAGCTTCTTCTTATTGTTCGCTCGGAAATATTCAAACCTAACACCTCCCATTTATTCTACGCAAGCAGAGCTTCCTCTCATCGTTCGTTCGGCATTATCCAAGCCGAGCTTGTCTACTGCCCTCACTCACTCGACAGTGACTGACTTCGCAAGATTACGAGGGCGGTCAACATTGAGTCCCTTATCCGCCGCAAAGTGATAGGCAAAAAGTTGGAGCGCGATTATGGAAAGCACTACTGAAAGTTCTTCAGATGCTTTTGGAATGTATATAACATGATCAGAGACCTCTTTGATTTTCTCATCACCAGCAGTGGCAATAGCAATCACTGGTCCTTTACGGGTACGTATCTCTATCATGTTAGAAACAGTTTTCTCGTACACTGAATCTTGAGGAACAATGGCAACTGTTGGGAATTTCTCATCAATCATTGCAAGTGGTCCGTGCTTCATCTCCCCTGCCCCATATCCTTCCGCGTGTACGTATGAAACCTCTTTGAGCTTCAGTGCTCCTTCTAAGGCTGCGGGATAACTAAACTTGCGACCAATAAAAAGGAAATCTCGTGAATCTTTATATACATTAGCAACTTTACGAATTTCTTCAGACTGTTCCAACACTTTTTTTGCTAACTCTGGCAAACTTTTAAGTGCATTAGCCAATGCAACACCATCATCTTTAGAGAGTGAGCGAGTACGGCCAAGGAAGAGTGCAACGAGTGAAAGAATAACCACTTGAGAAACAAGAGCCTTGGTGGAAGCAACGCCAATTTCGGGGCCTGCATGGTTATACACTCCAGCGTCTGTCTCACGAGCAATCGTAGAGCCTACGGTATTCACAATGCCAAGAGTAAGTGCACCGTGTCGCTTTGCTTCACGGATAGCTTCAAGTGTATCGAGAGTCTCGCCTGACTGGGAGATTGCCAAGACTGCGGTGTTTGGTCTGATAACTGGCTTTCTATAACGAAATTCCGAAGCAAGTTCCACTTCAACAGGAACACCAGCAAGGGATTCAATTAAATACTCACCAATGAGTCCTGCGTAGTATGCGGTTCCACAACCAACAATAATAAGTCTGTCGATATTTTGAAGCTCTTTTTCAACTGCTTCTAGTCCGCCAAGTTTTGCCTTCCCTTCTTCCATAATAAGCCTGCCTCGAAGTGCATTCTCTATAACCTCAGGCGATTCCATCATCTCTTTCAGCATGAAATGTGGATATCCCCCGCGTGATGCCTCCCCAACATCCCAAGTAATGGTTTCAGATGGGCGATCAACCTCGGTTTCTAAAAGTGTACGCACACGGTGCGTTGTAGGCGTGATAATCGCAACGTCTCCATCAGAGAGAAACATCATTTGCTTCGTGTGTTTCAAAATTGGCGTTGCATCAGAGGCAATAAAATTCTCTCCGTCTCCTAAGCCCACGACAACAGGAGAACCCATTCGTGCAGTAATAATGGTGTCGGGATCTTTTGCATAGGAAATCAGAAGACCATAAGTGCCTCGAAGTTTCTTCAGGGTATCGATAACAGCATCTTCAAAATTAAGTTTGTCTTTCAGAGCTCCTTCAATAAGGTGCGCAATCACTTCAGTGTCAGTCTCTGATTTAAATGTATGACCTCCCGCTAAAAGCTCTTCTTTTAACTCACGGAAGTTTTCAATAATGCCATTGTGAATTACAAACACATCTCCATCACAGTCGCCATGTGGGTGCGCATTGACTTCATTTGGGGCTCCGTGAGTTGCCCAGCGTAGATGCGCTATCCCAGAAGTCGCAGGATAGTCTTTTGTCATTCTTTTGGTAAGCTCTGCAACCGCGCCAGGGGTCTTCACCACATCAAAGCCAGGCATATATATTCCTGCAGAATCATATCCTCGGTACTCAAGCATTGAGAGCCCTTCGAGAAGGATTGGTGACGCTTTTTTAGAGCCAGTGTAGGCAAAGATTCCGCACATAAACTAGGGTTTAGGGTTTAGTGAATAGTGTTTAGAGAAAGACTCAGCTAATACTACCTGAAAGACACGCATTCGGTAACAGCAATTAATCTTCATCTCGGGTAGGTGCGTCAATAACAGGCATTGCAATCCCTGGGGCATCACCAGTAATGCGCATCACATCCTTATCAATCTTTTTAAATTCCTTACCTGAGTTATTGAAATGGTTCACCACGGTGCCAAGTGCGTTTCCAAGTTTCGCATGGTATTCCTCAAAGGTTTTTAAGTGCTTACCAAGCTCCCCCACTCGCTGAACAATGTCCTTTGCCTGCTCCTCTATTTGCATAGCACGGAGCCCCTGCAAAACCGTCTGCAAATACGCCAAGAATGATGTGGGTGAGACGATGATTACCTTATACCTTCCCGCAGCGCGCTGAATGAGGTTCTCGGTGTCTTCTGTTACAGCGCCAATTTTGTTGATGAGCAAATCGTAATAAATAGCTTCATGGGGAATAAACATGAACGCAAAATCCATAGTGCCTTCGCTTGGACGAATGTACTTTGCTGTTTCTTGAATACGAAGCTTTAAGTCGTTCACAAACAGTTTTTCCAATCGTAATTTCTCTGATGGGTCAGTAGCCTCCGTAAGACGATTATAGTTTTCAAGTGAGAATTTGGAATCAATTGGAATGACTTTGTCTTTCACAAACACCGCCGCATCCACTATCTCACCATTAGCAAACGCATACTGCATTTGATACTGCCCTGGTGGAAGAACATTTTTGAGCAATGTTTCCAAATAATACTCACCTAATATTCCTCGCTGTTTAGGATTCTTCAGAATGTCCTGCAAGTTTTGAAGTTGATCCGCAAACGAAACTACTTGCCTGTTAGTTTCATCAAGCTTCGTAAGACGCTCTGTCACATCACGAATAATGCGATTGGCTTCAGTAGATTGAGCTTGGGTTGAGCGCATCAAATTCTCCGATGTCTTGTCGAGTCGCTCATCCAGTGTTCGAGAAAGTTCGGCAATACGCTGATTTATCATAGTAACCCCCTCCCCTTGTCCGGTGTCCTTTTTTCTAGAGAGGAAAAACACCACCGCTCCTGCGTTGAGAATTAAGAGTGCTACCACCAAAACAATAAGCAAAGTTTCCATCCCGTTGATTATAACAGAGTGCCAATGTATGCTCATTTTATGAATATCGAACGCCTTATCCCTGATACCCTTTGGGAGTCATTTGAAAACGCACTAGCGTCATTACGACAGGCTGAAAATGAAGGAGCCGTGGGAAGCCTAGACTATGTAAGCGAGTTAGATAGATTAAGCCGACTCGGAGATCTCGCAAAATTTTTCGAAATTGATTTTAGATAAAGAGATATTCTGAGGTAAAATAAACACATGCTACAAACACAAATCAAATCTGACATGGTGACCGCGATGAAGGCACGAGAAGCTCTCAAGGTTGAAGTGCTTCGTGGACTTATGTCTTCATGCACTAACGAGCTCGTCTCTTTGAAGCGCCTCCCGACGGAAGAGCTTTCTGATCAAGAAGTGCTCGCAGTTATTCGCAGAGAAGTTAAGAAGCGTAAAGACGCGTTCGAGCAGTTCACTAAGGGTAACCGCCCTGAATTAGCACAAAAAGAAGAAGCTGAGCGCGTCATGCTCGAAGCCTATCTTCCTGCCATGATGAGCCAAGACGATATTCGCAAGATTGCGGAGGCTAAAAAAGCAGAAATGGGTGTCACGGACAAAAAAGAAGCGGGTAAATTTATGGGGGCTTTAATGAAAGATCTCCAAGGCAAGGCTGACGGCACGGATGTGAAAGCCGTCATTGACTCACTGTTCAATTGATCCGCTAAATTGTATGTCACACGAAATTGGCGTACACAAAAAACATCGCATAACTTCAGCTGATAGATTTCGAGGACAAACCTTTCAAAGAGTTGCTTCGGGCACAAGAGATATCATTACCGCAACTAAAAAATGGGCAGAGGTTCAGCATGAAATGTTGTCACTCAAAGCTAAAAGAATTAAACACAGAAGAAACCGACGAAAAGACCCCGATATGTGGGCATAGACAAAACGAACGACCTACAAGGTCGTTCATATTTTCCAGAGGTTAATGGCAGACATACGATGTCTGCCATAGGGTCGTTTATCTTGTGACTATGTTGGGTTTCGTAAATCCAACACAATAACAATAAGTAGATCTATGCTTATGCTTCTTCTCGAGAGGCGAGGTAGCACACTAACCCTGCACTTTCTTGATGCTCTGGTTTCTTTGGGAATAGGATGATGCCGTTCAATGGTGAGTGCACAGGAATGCCTCCTTGATGCCCAATAACTTCACCTTTTGTTATAGGGGCAAACCCTCGTTCCTTCCCTTCTGCAAATACAAATGGTCGGCTCGCATCGTACGGAATTGATGTCATCACAGTATATTCAGAACCCGCTAGAGGAGGCTCTGGCAATACGCCTTCTACCATCCCTCTCTCAATCATGATGGCGCGAATGGCTTCAAATACAGGAACGATGTTCCGCATATCAGTTGCCTGTCCTGATTCGTAGCAAATACCAACTTTCCCAAAATCATCTGCCGCTTCATCAATAGAGCCACCTCCACCTGAAACTATTCTTTCAGGGTCAAGCACCACAGACTCCCGTGGAAGCCATTTGTAGACCGAACTATGCTCCTCATCTCCAAGCGCACACACGAACGCTGGCGACGGCCTATTGGTTGAATGGAGATCAATAACGATGTCCGACGAGCGAATAGCCTCGGTAATTTTTTGTGCACGACGCCCTTCCCACCCTTTATCTTCCCTACCTGAAATAACTGATGGCAGAAAAATTCTGTTCAAATCAACTCCTCCTGGGGCTGTTCGCTGGTCAGCCTCTATTGCACGTGTATTTCCAAGGGTAAGTTGTACTTCTCCAGATTTGAGCATCAATGCTCCAGTCTCCAAGCTTTCACGGAGAAGATCTGCAACAAGAACACCAAGAACTTCATTTCCATGAGTACCGCCGATAATAAGAATAGAAGGTCCAGCTCTCTCGCCAGAATATCTCAATGTTTTTTCACCAAAGGTACGGAGTGCTTCAAGAACACGCTCTCTGACTTCAGGTTCTCGAGTTTCTCCTGCAATATTCATAGGTTTATTTTCGTGTCCATTTCTCATATGTTTTACCATTTTTCATGGCAGTAGTTATTCATCGTGTAGAGTCCAATAAAAGAAAAACAGCCCCCTTCGAGGCTGCTCCAGAATCTTTATTTTTTAAATTTAAAAATCCGCGAACAACCTCAAAGGAGGCTTCGCTTTGCTGAACTCAAAACTGTCATTGATGTGTGCCCATTCATGCCTTTATAGTATGTATCGTTTTTATAGGTGTGTCAATAATGCCGTTAGAATAACTGAACAAGCAGGGGTAAAACATACAAGTAACTGAGATACGCGCTCACAATGCCAATGAGGCACCCTGCAAGCATGTCCGATGGATAGTGCACACCTGCCATAACTCGCGCAGTGGCAATACCTATAGTGATGAGAAGAAATATAACTCCAAGTAAGGGGTAAAAGAAAAGAACAAAGGTTGAAAGTGCGAAGAAAAAGAGTGCGTGTCCGGAAGGAAACGAAGGTGACTTCAAGTCAATGAGCGGTTTCAATGCATGTGTCACTCTCGGTCGAGGCACGGGATGAAAAAATCTGATTAAACTTCCAAAAATAAGTCGAGCAATCAATCCTGCAACGAGCCCCGAAACAGAAAGGATAATCCCCTCTCTCATCGAAGTTTGTACAAGGAAGAGATACAAAGGAAATGCTACAGCAAGTGGGTATGCGATGTACGAGCCAAAAAACAGTATTAAAAAATCACCGCGTTTGCTCTTATGGGCAAAGCTGTTCAATTTAAAAAAGAGTTTTGTATCGAGGTTCATGACTTACCTACCTTTTTAGGTTTCCAATTTAGAAAACTCTTCAATACACTCTTCCACGTTATGGATGTACGAAGTTCATCTAGTGCTTCAACAAAGGGAGCAAACACTGGAGGCGGAAGCTCTGACATAGAAACATTCTACTCCTCTACCTTCTAATAAGACAGAACCCTTAGAAGAATCTGGATAGAAACAGACATGCAAAGAGAATCGCCGTAATGACTGCAAATGCTCCTACTGTTTGTAGGGCGAGGTTGACTCCTCTGGCTTTCTCACCTTCCATATACATAAGCACTGGCTGATAGAAAAATACAAATGCCATTACTGCAACGGAAAGTGAAAATAGACACAACATTGCAATGGGTACCAACACGGTTTCTTCTATGGGAACTGCTAATGAGGAGCCGAAGAACATAATCGATGCAACTATACATATGTAGAGCACGGCGCTAAGCGCATTGAGAATTGGGTTTTTAGTCATGTCTACCTAACCCCAATTACTTCAGTGAAGTTACTAAGCTAAACAGGTACCTCCGCAGTGACCACACGATAGGTCGCCATGTAAACAGTGCTTACCTGCATCTTTACACTTACGTACATGGGATGGAAATGCTTGGTGTGGAGGGCGCCCCCCAGGACCTTTGTCTATACTACTCATAGAAAAATCGTACTCTTCTAAAATGGGTTATGCAAGTAGTTTTTTGACCCCCTCACTTGAGCCTAGAATATAAATGCGTATACTGCCCCTGATGCCACACGAATCAGACAAAACTATTCTTGCACGACTCCAAAGAAAACCTTCTGATGGTGAAAGGCCATTTGGAGGGATGACTGATAAGGAACGCGCTCTACGCAATCAACAAAGGCTTAAAGAAATGCTGGCTGACGACGGTGACCTTGATGGCGACAGTGATGCTGAATTGGATTGGTAAGGCCTGCGTTTTAGATCAACTACTACTTATACTACCTGCATGTCTCACGAATCATTTGAAGATGCCCTTGAAAGAGTTCTAGCGGAGCAAATAAAAAACCCACCCGGAATAAGGAGTGCGGAGAAAGTTGCTGAACGCAACAGAGCAATATTCGAGCGAACTATGGATGATGATTATCAGGATTGAGAGGAAGTCTCGCATCAAATTAAAAACAACACACCTCTAGGTGTGTTGTTTTTAATAATCTGAGATATTTTATTGATTGAACCAGCTCCTCCTCCAGTCCTTCATCATCTGTATCTCCCCTGTCTGGGCAGTAACGATGTCGTTGCCGAGCTTGATGAGCTCTGGGCGCTTTGTACCCTTAAGAAGGGTTTGTGCCATCTCAACAGCTCCTTCGTGATGAATAATCATTCCGTCCAAGAATGCTTTATCAAGTTCGTCGCCTGTCTTTCCCTCAAGACCAATTGTCATACCATTCATGGCACCATGCATGCTGGACTGATCTTCCACTAGAGGGCGATTACCAATAAAGTACCCTATCCCTAAACCGAAAAGTAATGTGACGAGGCCGATAAAGAGTATGTTGTTTTTTGCTTCCATGATTTTGAACTTTTTGTAAACCTATTGTGCAACAGCCAATGCCACGCCGAGGTAGTACGGCCAGATGATAAGAGCTAACACTCCTTTCCAAAAAGTAAGCTGTAAGTAGCCTACGGTGAAAAGCCATGCTGCAATCCAAAATCCTCCTGATAGCGTGTGGTGTTCTATTTTTATTTTTTCCATGATTCTTTTAAATAATGGGAACTATATACAATACTACCCTAGTTAGAGTGCTTTCGTTCGTGCCGAGTTACTGATTTTTCGGTTGCCGTATCCTTCTCAGCTTCTTGCTGTTCTTTTTTGTGTTTTTCTACAAGAGCGTCAATTTCTTTTGCATCCTTTGCCACTCTTCCTAACCAAATAAAAACTGCACCGACTATAAAAAGCCACAGCCACCAAAGAAACGGGAACGTGATAACGAAAATCACTCCTCCGGTGATTATAACGATAGCCCAGCCTATGAATTGCATAGGCTTTTATTATGCCATGTTTTTAAATGATTATTGATGATGTGCGTGTTCAGGGATGATAAAAGTAGCAATGATGTAGGCAACGATGCCTGGCACGACCCCAGTAAAGATTACCACTAAGACCCAAATAAGGCGCAGTAACACGGGGTCGATGTCGAAATATTCTCCAAGCCCTCCGCAGATTCCTGCGAATACTTTATTGGCGTTGCTTTTGTAGAGGTGTTTATGGGGCATAGAGGTATAGGAGACACGCTCAGTGTATTTGTTAAATTTTAAAAGAAAAGCGTACTTTTAGCCTATAACCATGTATGGATATGCGAGGAAATAAAATAGCACTTGAGATATAAAAAAACCGCCCCCAACAATAAGTATCTTCTGGAACAGTGAGTCACGTGCACTCAACAACTTGAATGCAACATAGAGTATAATCGCGAGCACAATACTAATAAAAAGTCCGTGGAACCAAGGCGTTATTACATGTGTGACACCCATACCTAATTGTGCATCCAATCCAGTCCAAATGGATCTTGGCCCTACGCCACTCATAATGACGAGTGAAGGGTTTGTAAGTAGCGTAAGGAAAAGAATGCAACCATATATAGAAGCCCAAAGAAAGGCGTGCTGGTTCCGACTCATCATATATTTCAACTTGTCCCAGAAGAACCAGCATCCGAAATACGCAGCTGTGAGCATACTTTCATAGTACCTTTTCATGAGCGAATCAGCGAGGAGAGAATTCAGATTAGCTACCATTCCTTAAACCAAGAATGAAACCGGTCACAAGTAAATTTCTAGGAAATTTCTCGCGAAGTCTTTGTGGTCAAAAAACCACGAAGAACTGGTCACAGATAAAATGCCTGCCGTCGCAGGCATTTTTCCGCGACCCCGCCTCGCCAAGCATTCGCTGGGCTCCGGCTTTCGATTAACCACGGGGAATCTCTCCTTACAGGAGCTGTACACCTTGTGGATTTTTTCTTTCGGAGGCTCAGAAAAAATGCGCACAAGGTCTTCGATTCCCCGCCGTAAAGCTCCCAGCTTTACTTGGGGTCACAAACTGAAAAAAGCCCGACTAAGGGCTTGTTTTCTAGTTTGTGACCCCACGGGGAATCGAACCCCGATTCCATCCTTGAGAAGGATGTGTCCTAACCGTTAGACGATGGGGCCGAACGAGAAGGAAAATGAACTTCAATATTCATTTTCTTCGAGAGAGGCCCCGCTTAGCCTATACCTTATAGGCGACTGGGGCCGTTTTCAATTTCGACGACCGAAAGCTTAAAATACAGCATTCTTAGTCTTTTCTCAACTGCTCCCCTTCTCCTGAAAAGCTGGAAGCTGACAGCTGGCACCTGAAAGCTACTAGAAACTTTTCTCAACCTCTTGCAAGCTCGGTTGCAAAAACTTTTCCTGTGATTTCTACAATGGGTTCGTGTATGTGCGGTGTTGAAACAACAATGCCACCCTTAAACATATCTTTTTCTGCACCAACAAGATCGGTAATCCGTGCACCGGCTTCTAGTGCGATTACCATTCCTCCTGCGATATCCCACGCCTTGAGTCCGCGATGTGCCATGGCATCACTCTCTCCAGAGGCTACAGCGCAGATTTCCAAGCTTGCTGCCATTTTTGATTCAACAACAGCACCCGCCTCAGTACATCCTTCTCTAATCGCACCGTGCATGCGAAGCGTTTGTTCACTTGCTCCTGTATCCAAAAGAATGTGTGCGCCTTTCATAGACTCACATGAAGACACTAATATTTTTTCTCCGTTTAAAAATGCACCGCCCCCTCGCTTACCACTATAGAGTTTATTTTCCGCGGGAGAGTACACCACGCCAACCTCGGGTACTCCGTCTACAATAAGCCCGATTGAAATAGCGAAGTAGGGGTTACCACTCGAAAAGTTTTTAGTGCCGTCAATTGGGTCGACAATCCACATTGAGTTACCCTCTGGCATACCCTTCACCTCTTCGCTGAGAATTGGATACTCAGGAAACTCTTTCCGCAAGGCATCAAGGACATAGGTGTTCACCGCAAGGTCAGCAACGGTAAGAAGCGAGCCGTCATCTTTAATACTTCTGTCTGCATCCGTTATCTTTCCAAAATATTGGAGCGCAATATCACCAGCGCCACGAACGATTACTTCTAGTTTTTCTAAAGAAATATCAGACATACTCAATAATTATCGAATACTCCACTCAGCGTCTTGACGTACTAATAGATCTTTTGCTTTTTCGGGTTCAGCCATCAAGGACTTCACTACCCTCTCCATACGCATCGATTGCGAGCCTTTAACGAGGATTACATCGCCTGATTGAATAAGAGATAGAAGCTCGGTTGAGGCATCAGATCCTCTCTCACATTCAATAATCATGTTTTCGGGCATACCTGAAGTGCGTGCACCTTCTGCGATGCCTTTTGTGCGCACACCCACCGTTACCAGTATGTCTGCTGACTCTGCAACAAGCGCACCAATGCGATTGTGTTCAATGACTGAAAAACCTCCGAGCTCAAGCATATCGGCGAGGACGGCAATACGACGACCTGTCCGTGGAATATCACCAAGCGCAATGAGTGCTTCCTCCATCGCTGCAGGAGAAGCATTGTAGGTGTCATCAATAATCACCGAATCCCGCATGCCTTTTATTAAACGCATTCTGCCCGAAGGGGTTTCATGTTTTTGAAACGCCCCTGTTGCTTCTTCAAGTGAAACTCCAACACTAAGCGCAACGGCAATACCTGCGAGTACTGAGTACACATGAGAGCGACCAGCAACATCTGGAATGGATACCGTCACCTTTTCATTACCATAACTGATATCAAAAGAAATTCCGCTTGGCATGCCATCCTCGCTTGTTGCGCGAAGATTTTCCGCTTTCAAATTTGCACCCTCTCCAAAACCGAAAGAAAGACGAGTAACTCCTGACGCCGTAGGCGCACCCTCAGCCCGCTCATCGTCTTCGTTGAAAACAAAGATTCCACCAGATTGGAGCCATCCCACAGGAGCGAGCTCTTCTTTAATTACATCTTCTGGAGAAGCGTAAAATTCAACATGTACAGAAATCTCAGGAAATCTCGTTGCAACCACAACGTCAGGCTTTAACCATGAAAGAGACTTGGTTATGTCGCCTGGTCTGTCTGCCCCCACCTCAACTATTAACCACTTTGGATACGGAGTAGTGAGGATAAGAAGCGAAATACCGTCTATGAGGTTTCTTATCCACTGGAATACATTAGACCAACCATTCCGAACACCAAGCACCGTTAGAGGAACGCCGATGTCGCCATTAAAACTCTTTTCACTCCTTCGTACAAAAAATGATTTAGAGAGCGCTGTATAAATGGCATCTTTTGCAGAGGTTTTACCCACACTCCCTGTTACGGCAATTATTTTTGGACGATGCTTCCGAAGTACAAGCTTTGCCTCAAGCGTGAGCAGGAATACTATTACTTGGCGAAAAAGTTCTTTTAGATTTCCCATAGTCAATTAGACCTAAGTCATCCTCCAGTTTGTGCACGGTCAGGAGGGATCTCGTAATAGTTTATAAGAAAATGCACAGTATTCATAAAGGGCAATGTCCACGTCTCTGAAGCGTACTGTGCTCCCTTAGGATACACCGCAAAAAAGAAGACGAGAAACTTTGGATTGTAGGCTGGGAAGTAGCCAAAAAATGAGTGGAGGTAGCGGTCGGCGTAGTACCCACGGGCGTCAGGGCGGGCAACCTGCGCCGTTCCCGTTTTTGCGGCAATGCTGTAGTCGGCCATTTTTATTTTTCCACCCTGAAGAGCGTCATCTACTACCGTTACCAACATTCGCGTAATGGCTTCATCACTCTCTTTACTTATTGCTTGCATAGGGGGACTCCATCCGAGTTTTTTAGTTATACCTCCACCATAGCGAAGCTCAACGCCAACATGTGGTGCAGGCACTACCCCACCATTTGCAAGCGTAGCGAGTGCTCGAGTCATAGCGATGGGAGAAATTGCAATACCCTGCCCGAACGAGGCAGTTGCATATTCAACGGCACGAGGACTTTTAAGGTTGCTCACAAGTGGTGATGCTTCGTTAGGAAGATCAATACCTGTTTCGCTCGCAATGCCAAATTTTTCTAAATAACCAGCAAATTTTGCAGTGCCCATTCTAGCAACCACAAATGAAACACCAGTATTGAGCGACTGATTCAACACCTCCTGCATAGACACTACTCCACGTGCTTTATGGTCGTAGTTATTAATGCGCAGTCCATCCAAGACGAGGAACCCTTTGTCGTTGTAAGTGGTAGTAGGAGTAACCGCACCTGAATCAATTCCTGCAGCCATGGTTATAGGCTTCATAGTGGAGCCAAATTCATATACGCGCTCAACCAAGGGGTTCGCAAATGCATTTGGGTCTGCATTTTTAAAATCATTCAAATCAAAGCCTGGGCGTGATGCCATTGCAATAATGGCACCGGTTTTTGGATCCATAATAATTCCGCCAACCGTGTCAGAGTTCCACGCCTCATCATATTTTTTCAAAGCATCTTCAAGAAATTGCTGTACTGATGGTTCAATTGAGGTGACTAAATCAGCACCCGGCTCTACTGTGTCAGGAGAAAATTTTGCACGAATGTTTGTAAAGAGATCCGCAAAGAAGTTTACATACAGTCCTCCGTCTGAGCGAGACAAAGCGCCATTGTAATAGCGTTCCAAGCCGTATTGCCCCGCAACACTTTTACCATCAGCACCAAAACCCAAAAAGCCAATAGATTGCGCGGCAAGAACACGCCCAGGGTAAAAACGCCAGTGTGAAGCAAGTACCTGCACTCCAGTTATTTTTAACGCAGAGATAGCAACCCCAACCTCTGGCGTTACCTGCTTGGCTATTTCAGCGTATACACTGTCTTTCTTTCGAGCTTTTTCAAGAAATACTGATTCATCAAGGTCGGGCAATAATTTTTTTAAAGCAGGGTAGACATTTTCTGGATCTCCAAGCCGTGAGGGATTAATAACAATAGTGTTCCCCGCTGCGATGGTTGCCGCCGAAATAAGTGAACCATCACGAGAAGTAAAAAAGATAGTACCTCGGTCAATTTGGTTGGTGCTTTGTTGCACATACTGACTTTCTGCCTTTAGGCGATACTCTTTGCCGTGAACCACTTGTAAAAAATACAAGCGTACCAAAAGCACTAACGCAATCAATAGAATAAAACCAGCGATAATGCGTATACGAAAAGCGAAGTTAGACTTAGCGGACATCTTTGTATTCTAGCGTATGAAGCAACTATTAGCTGTCAGGTTTCAGCTGTCAGCTTTCAGCTTTGAATGCAAAAGCTGGCACCTGGAAGCTGGCACCTGGAAGCTACTACATTATCTTGCATCTTTAAACGCCACACTTGCCTTGCTCACAAAAGAGCGATCACGCACAGATACAAAGCCAAGTGAGCGAGCGTACGGCTCAGTAATGGTTTGTGTTTTTGATAGATACGCAGTCTCAAGAGTCGCAACCTCAGCGGACGCGCGCGAAGCAGACCGAACAAGCTCTTGGCGGGCAGCGACATGTACCACCGAGGAAATCATGAAATAAATATAGAGGACCGACAAAAGAAGGAATGCGACACCAAACACTACTACTGTGCGACGTTCAAATACATTTGCATACGCCAATATCCCCGAACGGGTGTTTCTAGAAAACGGCAGTGAACCTTGATGTTCTGATACTTTTTTGGTGTTTCGATTTTTGTTCATGGTTTTATTTTTTGTTTTTTTCAAAAATTCTAAGCTTGGCACTTCTGGCGCGAGGATTCTTTTTCCTCTCCGCCTCACTCGGCACAATGGGTTTTTTGGTAATTCGGACACCAATATCAGCATCTTCGGCTTGTCGAAATGCGTGCTTCACAATTCTGTCTTCAAGGCTATGAAATGAAATGACCGCGAGTCTTCCATTAGGAGCCAAAAGATCGAGCGCTTCTTTGAGTGCTTCTGTAAGAGCGCCAAGTTCATCATTCACTGCGATACGAAGCGCTTGGAATGTTCTTGTTGCGGGATGAATTTTCCCATTTCTGTAAAAACTAGGGACAGCCGAAGAAATTATGTCTGCGAGTTGTTTTGCAGTATCAATACTCTGCTTTCTTCGCTCTTCAACAATGACGCGAGCAATGCGTCCTGAAAATTTCTCTTCTCCGTATTCTTTGATGATTCGTGCAATCTCTTCTTCATCCCAATCTTTAATGATGTCCTTTGCGGTATAGAGATGCCCGTCACCAGAGCCGAGTGTCATCAAGAGTGGTTCATCGCTTTTAAATGAAAGCCCCCGACCAGCATCAAGTTGTTCTGAATGCCACCCTAAATCAAATACAATCCCTGCAGGGTTAGTAATACCAGCACTCTCTGCGAGAGATTTGATGTTACGAAAATTTCCTTGTACATACATAACTTTCCCTGGTGCATCGCTCAGACGCTCACGGGAGCGAGTTAAAGAGTTTTCATCAAGATCAAGAACGAGCAGTGTTCCCTTCTTTCCCAATATCTTCGAAATTTTTTCCGAGTGCCCTCCCGTTCCTACCGTTGCATCTATCGCAGTCGCTCCTGCCTTCAATAGCAATCCATCAACGGTTTCATCCAAAAGAACCGTTTCGTGTTTTATTTCTTTGATTGCTGTATCTGTTTTTTTCATTTTTTTTTCTTAAAGCTGGAAGCCGAAAGCTGTAACCTGAAAGCTTTTATATGACACCAATCTCCCCGAGCTTCGCAGCCATCGCGTCTCCCTGCGACTCAATCTGCTCTTTGTAGGATGCCCAGCGTTTCTTATCCCAAACTTCAATACGGTCATTCACACCTGCAAGTACGACATCAGTTTTAAGCGTTGCAAAATCTTTCAGATAATCAGGAATAAGAATGCGTCCTGCAGAATCAACATCAGCCTCTACTGCGCCTGCAAGCATGAAGCGATTAAAACCTCGTGTATCAGATGAGCCTATAGAAAGCTGACTAAACTTCTCTGCAAGTTTTTTCCATGATGTTACTGAGAAAACAAAAAGACAGTGGTCGAGTCCTCGAGTAACGATAACGGTCTTACCAAGTTCTTTACGAAAGCGAGCCGGAAGTGAAAGGCGTTTTTTTGGATCAAGCGTGTGCTGGTATTCGCCAATGAGCATGAAAATAAAGGGGATTTTGTGGCTCAAAACTTATATGCCACTTTGTCCCACTTACTTCGTATTATATGCCACTCTGCCCCACTTTATGTTTACTTATCCCCACTTTGGAGAGCCAGGTTGTAGGTGTGAGGTGTGAGCTTTCAGGTAACAAAAAATCCCCACCGTTGGTGGGGATTTTAGACTTTAAAAATGGCTATGAAAATGAAATTAAGAAACTTCTTTGAGGCGGGAAATCACGAATTCCCTATCCAAAACACTAAGGAACCACCCCACCTTAGGGCCATGGTCTTTCCCTAAGAACGCTTGATAGATTGCCCCGAAGAAAGCTTTAGGTTCTATGGCGTGTCGCTTTCGTATCTCATGAATTTCTGTGTGGAGTGCTAAACCATCAAGCTTCTCATGACTCTCTATGAAAGTGAGCAATTCCACTAGCGTACTCTTCTGCTCGAGAGACAAATTCTTTGCAGATTCAGGAACACTATCCATTGAAAGCGAAAATTTAAATTCATCAGAGGCTGATTTCTCCAGCCAAATCTTGGCGTACTTTGCTCGAAGCTCTAGCTCTTCTCTATCAAGTGGTGTTATTGCCCCTCCCTTTAAGCGGAGCATTTCAGACTCCAAATCAAGGTGTGGCATCTGCACAAGGAATGCTACTTGCGAGAATCTCGGGAGAAATCGCTTTCTACTTTTGAGCGCAACCCGTTCGACTGGTGTATGAATATATTCAAATAATCGTGAATCATCATCAACAATTCCTGACCAGTACTTCTCCGCAAGAGTGTCATAGGTATCAAATAACACTGGAATAGTGTCACCAGCTGGATCAAAGTTAATTTGCTGATTCATATCCTTGCCAAAAAGTGCAAGTCTAAATATTTGCGGAGGCAAAAGATCAACAATCTCACGTGCCGAGGATCCTGCACCTTTTGAGGAAGACATTTTTTTGCCTCCCACTAAAAAGAATTCATTTGGTACACCGAAGGGTTCAGGGTACTCGAACACTTCCTCCGAAATACGGCGCGCAACATCTCTCGCACCCCCTTTGGAGTAGTGGTCTTTACCACCACCTTCAACATCAACGCCCATCACTTTCCATTTTGCAGCCCATTCAACCTTCCATGGCAATTTTGCTTTGCCATCAAACGGAGATACTTCTCCTTTGTACCCACATCCAACTGCCCACTTCACGGCAGTGGGATAACAGGCGTAGGTGACTTTTTCTCCGTCAAACAGAGTTGCTTTCGTTGTACCTACTTTCCCGCACTGCTCGCAAATGATTGAAATTGGAAGCCATGTGTCGGCGCGCTCTGCTCCTGAAATTTCTTTATAGATTTGGCGAATGAGTGGTGCTTTCTCAAGTGCGGTACGAATAACTCCATTCATCCGTCCTGAAAGATACAATTCACTTGCGCGATAAAACTCTGGAGTAAAACCAGCATCATGAATTGCCTCTCTGTATTCGTTTGCAAAATATTCAGCAAAGTTTTCTGCCGACAGATCAGGAGATGGGACATGCAAGAGTGGCTTTCCCATGTGCTCGGTGTACACCGATGCGTCCAAGTAGACAGGAAGACCATCCATTGGGTCGAAGTCGTTTATTTCGTATTTAAAAATGTTTGGAACACCAGCTTCTGTAAGTCGTTCTGAAAGTGCAGCGTGAAGTGCAAGTGCGCGCATGGAACCCACATGCACACGACCAGATGATGTTTTTTCATCACGAACCGTAAGCGTGTTGCCTGACGCTATTTTTTCTTTAAGCGAAGTTCCTAGTTGTTCGTATACCCTATCAAGCCAGAACATCAGTCAATCCTAAGCTAAAGAAGCTTGATATACAAGAAAATTCTCCCAAGGTAGGGAGAATAAGAATGCCTAAATTATTTAAGAAAGCTAATTTTTCTTTCGGCTCTTTGCTTCTCTATCTAATTTTTCCTGCTGTTTCTTCTTCCACCCTGTTTTAGTCCATTTTGGAAAGCCGTCTATTCCTCCTGCTGTTTCAGCCTTCGTTACTTCAACGCCCGTAATGTAGAAGGTCCCGTGACTTTGTTCTATGCCCATGGACTTAAGAAATCTCAATAACAGTGTACTCCTGTCTTCCGCTTGGAGTTGAGAATGTAAATGTCTCACCCTTCTTTTTGTTCATCATTGCTTCACCGAGTGGCGAGAGGTGAGAAATCTTGTGCTGACGCATATCTGCTTCCTCACTTCCTACAATGGTGTATGCATGCTCGCCTTTGTCACCTTTTTTGCGAATCGTAACTGTTGAGCCAAAACCTGCAACTCCTTTTTTCTTTTCTGAAATAATGACCGCTGATTTTATGATGTGCTCGAGCCTGCGAATGCGCTCTTCCGTCGCTGCTTGCAGTTCACGCGCTGCCTGATATTCAGCATTCTCTGAAAGGTCGCCAAGAGAGCGTGCGTACTCAAGGCCTTCTGCGATTTCTCTTCTTGCAACGGTAACTAAACGCTCGAGCTCCAACTTTAATTCATCAAATTTTTCCTGAGAAAGAAGATTTTGTTCTTCTGATTGATCACCTTTTGTACGTGCTTTCATAGTGGTATGCGATATTGTAAGTGGCATTGCAAAAATACGCAATGCCCACGAATTAGAACATATTTTAGATAGAAAAAATCCTATCTCTGCTCTCCTTTTCTGTAGTCCTTGTGGATCTGATGAGGTGTCACCTGAAAGCTGAAAGCTGGCACCTGAAACCTACTTCACCATCTCTGGTCTTTCACTAACAATAAAACGAAGCACCTCTCCCATCACCGCAGGTGCCCCTTGCGGTGTGCCTGCCTTTGCGCGTTCCATCACCACCGCAAATGCATACTTAGGACTCTCATAGGGGAAGAATCCAACAACAAGTGAGTTGATGGATTCTTTACGCGCGCCAACTTCTGCAGTCCCTGTCTTTGCAGCGGCACGCACCCCAGGGACAGCGAGCGCTTGCGCCAAGCCTTCCGTAACAGCAAGTCGCATACCTTCCCGAACAACCTCTAAGTTACTAGAACTTACTGCGACATTTGTATGTAATCCATTTTGTCCTACTTCAATCACTGGTGTAATTAACATTCCATCGTTTGCAATCGCTGCAGTGCTCCGAACTAACTGCATCACCGTTACCTGAAAGCCGTACTGCCCAATTGCTGTGTGGTATGTGTTTCCAAGAAACCACCGCTCTCCATCAAACATGTTTGCTTTCCACTCTGGGTCTGGAACTGTACCAAATTCTTCACCTGACATTGGTACACCTGTTTCTTTTCCAAAACCAAACATACGCATGTACTTATCAATTGTTGCAATGCCAAGTCCCGCTTGGTCTTGATACCCGCCACCTATCGCGTAGAAATAAACATCAGACGACACTGAGAGCGCTTTGCGAATATCAACCCACCCATGTGCTTTCCAATCTTTAAAGACAGAGGGCTTAGAAGGATCATACGGATTGGGAATGGAAATTGATCCAGTCGATAAAATTTGCTTGGTGGGACTAATGATGCGCTCTTGGAGTGCGGCACTCGCCATAAAAGGTTTTACCACCGAGCCCGGCGTGTAGAGCCCTGAGACTGCCCGATCAAGAAATGGTGAACGATCACTGGCAAGGAGTTTTGCAACAGCATCTTTAGGTGAACCGCTCGACATAACTTCAGGATCAAACGACGGATAACTCACTACCGCTAAGAGCTCCCCTGTTTGTACATCCATAATTACACCAGAACCACCACGCCATTTTGACTCCTCAGACCGATTGGCAATGGCTTCATGCATTGCCTTTTGAAGACCTGCATCAATGGAAAGACGAATGTCACTCCCAGTCTTTGCGGTGCGCACCATACTGCCTGAAACCACATTTCCCGATGCATCTGTTTCAGCAATACTGAGACCATTCGTCCCAGAGAGTGCCTCATCATACAAAGACTCAACTCCAACAACACCTGCCGTGTGATCTTGGTACCAATACCCATTTTGATCCGCTTTTGGATACGACACATACCCCACCAACACTGACGCAGAAGAACCAAAAGGATATTTCCTTGTTGCAAAAAGGCCGAGAGGCGCATCTTTTTTTGTCGTTGAAGAAGCGAGTGTTTCTGATATTCCCGCTGTATTACCTGCCAAGACTACTCCAGTACGATCAAGAATAAGACCACGGTCAGCAATAATTACTGAATGTGCAAGTCGATTGGCTTCAGCGCGCGCAGATAAAGACTGATATTGGACAATCTGTAAATTAATCAGTGCTCCTATAAATATGACCCCAACAAGCAAGACAATAGAAAAAAAACCAGTGAATACGGAAGTACCTACAGGCCTCTCAATTCTTCCTTCAAGTCTAGAGGTATCGAACGCAGGCAGGTTTGCTGCATCAATAAGAATTTCGTCAGGTTCAATTTCCTGATATCGTTTTTTTCGATTAAAGATGCGACGAAATATAGTCATACTACTATTTTATTCTGAAAGAGTTCGGTGAAGATACCATGAAAATATAACGAGCATGAAAAAAAGTGCTGTGTAGAGATACTGAAATCCTCCAAATGGAACCATTGGTGCACCAAAAACTAAATCCATACAGATACCCCCAATAATGACGAGTACGCTGGCTTCAAAAAGTGAAAGCAAAAGAATACCCAAAGCTACAGTGAGCCACCAAGGACAGAAAAACACACTCGCGAAAAACGCCACACTCAGTCCTATGCGGGCAATCATCGGGTAGGAATAATTCGAATAAAATCAAGTTCAGAAAATGAAAATGGAATGGTGAATCGTACTATTTGAGATACATCACGTACCTCGGCAGAAATACTTTGAACAACGCCAGCAACAAGCGACTCAGTTGCAGGAAATCGTACTGAATCTCCTATTGCAACTTTTACACCTTGAGGGACAGAAACTTCAAACGCGCCACCGCCCAAACCTTTAGCTACTGCAACCGCGCGTGGATCGCCGAGAATGACATCATGCGAAACACCTGAACTTGAAAACAAAGTCACTGTCGCACTATTGCTATCAACAGCACTAATGCGCCCAAGCACCACACCTTGATATATAGCCACATCATTTTCATTGATACCGCCCGATTTCCCTACATCAATGAGGAGTGTGTCGTAATTTGTTCGAGGAGGTCTCGCAATAACACGAGCGGTAACGCCATGGGGAGTTGCCACTGCACTCACCGACTCACGAAGCGATGCATTTTCATTCGCCAAGAGACTATATAAAAGCGCCTGATAGTGCGTGCGCTTCAATTCAGCATCGGCAATATTGAGGCGAGCGATGAGTGCATTTTTCGACAGTGCACTATACTCATCGGCCTTTGCGCGAGGAGCTACAACATTTGCCACAATTCCCCTCATGAACGAACCGATGTTCGAGCTAAATACAAACACAATAACCAAACTTGCCAGCGCAATAGCGCCAGTAAGAAAATGGAGTCGTGTTTTAGAACCCCGCGAGTACACCATCATCGTCATCGACTAATACTGCGCGATATTTTTCAACATCTTCGAGCACAATGCCGGTCCCACGAACAACCGTAGTGAGTGGGTCATCGACTACATGAATAGGTACCTTAAGCTCTGATGCCAAAAGCTCAGGCAACCCTCGAAGTAAGGCACCTCCACCCGTAAGGAAAATACCGAGACGCATCACATCAGAGACCACTTCAGGAGGAGCTGTTTCGATTACTTCTTTTATCGCTTCAACAATCGAAATAATAGAGGAGCCAGTGGCTTCTCGTATATCTGCATCAGTAATAACAATTTCACGGGGAAGTCCCGTCACTAAATCACGACCTCGAATGTGTGTCTCTAGTGCCACTGGTAACTTGATTGCTGAACCAACTGCAACTTTTACATCCTCAGCAGTGCGCTCACCAATTAAAATTTTGAATTCGCTACGAATGTAACTCGCAATATCATCATTCAAAACATCTCCCGCGATTCGAATATTCTTTGCACGAACTATTCCACCCAAGGACATGAGCGCGATGTCGGTAGTACCTCCACCAATGTCCACGAGCATTGTCCCCACAGCGCTCTCAACAGGAAGCCGTGCGCCCAAAGCTGCAGCCATAGGCTCTTCAATAATTAATACTTCCCTCGCACCAGCATTTTTTGCAGCATCTCTGACGGCGCGAATTTCTACATTGGTAATACCTGAAGGAACACCAATAACAACACGGGGTCCTAACAACATTCGCTCCGTTTGTGCTTTTTGAATCAGATAGGTAAGCATTTCTTCGGTCACTTCGAAATCAGAAATAACACCCTCAACGAGAGGTCTAATGGCAGTGATGTGTGTCGGGGTCCTCCCTATCATGTCTCTCGCGGAAGCTCCGACAGCAACCACTTGTCCAGTTTTCTGATTCAACGCCACAACCGATGGCTCGGTGATGACAATTCCCTTACCTTTCAAATACACCAAGGTATTAGCGGTACCAAGATCAATACCAATATCCTTTGAGAACCGCTCTGCTATTTTTCGCGGTAATTTAAAAGCCATAATTTTGAGTTAACAGTGCCCGTTTTGATACCGTCTTTTTTAGTCCATCAACACGTCTCACAATTTCAAATGAATCTTCGGTCGACTGTCGTCCTACCACTATGCGGTATGGCATACCTAAAAGATCTGAATCTGCAAATTTCTCTCCCGCGCGCGTATCTCGCTCATCGTACAAAACCTCAACACCAACAGCTTGAAGTTCTTCATATAAAGAATCCGCAAGCGCGCGTATTTTTTCATCCCCTTGTGAGAGCTCAACAAGATGAACATCGAAGGGTGCAATAGAAGCAGGCCAGACAATTCCCTTCTCATCGCACAATACTTCCACCACGGTGCCGAGAAGTCGTCCTACGCCTATGCCGTATGAGCCCATGTGTACCTCGGCATCTTTCCCGTCTTTGTCCTTGTATTTGAGACCAAGAGCATCAGCGTACTTCGTGCCGAGTTTAAAGATGTTACCCACTTCAATAGATTTTGCTTCTACCAACTTATTGCGATCAAGCGAGAGCTCTTCAAGCACTTCCTCTGTCATGACTTCATCGTTCACTGCAATCCGCTTTTCCGTGTCTATATATATAGTGTCTTCACCTGCAGTTGAAACCGTTTGGAACTCATGACTGAATTTTGAAAATACTCCGCCTGACGCAAATGTGAGGTAGGTAATATCACCCAAGCCAACACGACGGAATATATTTTCATAGGCGATACCCACCTCTTTATAAAATGCATCGAGCTCTTCTTCTGAGCGACAAAATGAATATAAATCTTTCATCACAAACTCGCGCCCACGCATGATGCCGGATTTGGTGCGAAGTTCGTTTCGAAACTTTGACTGAAAGTGGTACACATATCGAGGTAAATCACGGTAGCTCGATACCTGCATGGCAACCGCTTTTGTGATTGGTTCTTCATGCGTAAAAGAAAGTCCAAGCTCCCCTCCTGATTTCAGTTCAGTCTTAAACCAATTATCTATTTTTTTATCGTCCCAGCGATCAGTCGCCTTCCAGAGTTCTGGATTCTGCAAAACAGAAAAAGAAACTTCCTGCCCGCCAAGTGCATTCATTTCCTCTCGAATAATGTTTTCAATTTTTTTAAAAACACGAAGTCCGAGTGGAAGTAAATCGTACACACCAGCCATTTCCTTGTGAATGTAGCCACCTCGAATCAGAAGCTGAGCATTCTCGGAAACCTCATCTTTTGGGGCATCCTTGCGGGTTTTAGTAAAGAGATGTGACTGCTTCATTCTCGAAATAGTACAGCCTAAAAGAGCTTTCCGCCAACAATGGCAGAATCATTGCTTGGGACAACAAGAATTGCCTGCCCTTCCGAATCGGGCACACCGAGCGTCAAACACTCTGAAACAAAAGGTCCAATTTGCCGAGGAGGAAAATTGACTACACCAAGAACCTTCTTGCCGAGAAGTTCTTCTTTTGTGTGATGTTTCACAAGCTGTGCGGATGAATGTTTGATGCCAATATCAGATCCAAAATCAATGGTCAACTTATACGCAGGCTTTCTTGCTTCGGGAAAATCAAACACTTCAATAATTTTTCCAACCCTAATATCTACAATCCCCAAATCATCTATAGTTGCCATAAGTAATTACTGTAAGCTATTAATATTTTTCTCATCTCTCCTCAGCGCTCTCCACAACCTTCTCATTTTCACATCTAAGAGCTCTATGGAGTATGGAATGAGGTGGAGATTCTTAGAAGTATCTCCTGCGTCCAACCATTCACGAAAGCGACTCTGTCTCGCTTCATATATACCAATTGAAGCCTTGAGGTGCTTCACGTGTCTTAGAAGACGCTCTTTCTTCTCCGAAGCACTCTCAGATTGACGGCGTGCACTTTTGAATTTGCGCCGTTCTTTTCTTCTAACAACATCAGTGAGCCTAGAAGAATCATTTTCTAATATTCTGAACATATTCGTGTAACTAATTACCTCATAACGCCAACCCTTCGAATTTCTTCGAAACGTAAGGGGCGCAAAGCAGCGCGGTACCACCCTTTAGTAATCCCAAACAAAAAGCGCCTACCGGCGCGTGCTTGGAATCCTCAGTGCTCCTGCCTTTCGGCTGACACACGTAGACGCGTTTTTACGGTTGTCCTCCGTCGCACTTATATCCACCGTGGAATTTCGTGCGCAGCTTGTTTGGCTGGGTACCAAACTCAAACGCCTGTATGTAACTAAAACTAGTGTACCAAAAGAAGCGAGAGTGTCAAAACTAACTTAAGAAACTAAACGAAAGATATCGTGAGCAGTTACTGCAAGCATAAGAATAATGAGCACACCAAACCCAGCAACATTTATGATGTCAGAAACTCGTGCAGGAATCTTGCGTCGAGAGATTGTTTCAATACAGAGGAGTGCTAATCGTCCGCCATCAAGAGCTGGAAACGGAAGCAAGTTCACAATTGCCAAGTTCATTGAAATTAACGCTGCGAGAGAAAGAACGGAACCCAAGCCAAACCCGCTAGCATCTCCAACAAGTGACACAATGCCAACCGGCCCCGTAATATTTGAGATATCCGCAGACAATGTAAACGCCTGACCAATAAGTGTCCCTAGCCCAATTATGATTCCCTTTGTTTGAGTAATGGTATCGGTAACTCCTGCAACAAAAGCTTTCTCAATAGGTAGCGAGAGCGTCCCTACAAGTGCAGGAGCAATACCAATGACTAATCGTTCAGGGTTTTTAGAATCAAGACCTTTAAGGGGTGTAATGGTGAAATCTTGCTGAACATTGTTTCGAAGAACGCCAACTGTAATGGGGCCCTCTGCACCCTCTATGGCAGCAAGAACATCTTCAGGTTTCTCTATTTTTGTTTCAACACTATTTGAGGAGATGGAAACAATCTCATCCCCTGCTTTGATGCCCGCATTGAATGCGGGGCTACTGGCAAGTACCTGTACTGCTCGTACATGCGGATCCTGTATATACTTTGCATTCTCTGTATCTCCAACGAGCGCAGGGATACCTACCATGAGTGCACTGGTAGAAAGAATTAAACCTAAGACAAGATTAGAAAATGGCCCCGCAAAAAGTGTTGCGGCTTGGAGAATTTTTGGACGCTTCGCAAATGCTCGAGGATCATCTAAACCAGCATCGTCTTCACCAACAATCTTTACGAAACCACCAAACGGCAGTGCATTAATTGTGTATTCCGTTTCTCCAATTTTCTTTCCCCACAATTTTGGAGGAAAGCCAAGACCAAATTCTGGCACTTTCATACCAGAAAGCTTTGCCACAATTAAGTGTCCAAATTCATGCCCCACAATGAGGGCAACGAGCATGATGATGAAAATGAGTATGGACATAAATGAGCTGTCAGCTTTCAGGTTCTAGCTTTCAGCTTGTAATTCTAACCTAGAACCTAGCACCTAGCACCTAAAACCTCTAAGAACTATGAAGCCAAATCAGCTTCCTTCTTCTCGGTAGCAACTTCGAGTTTCCCATTTACTTCGTCAACGACTTTCTGAACTTCTGCTTTAAGACGCTTCACCTCATCCTCACTTGATTCATCCTTCTCGATATCGGAAATTGCTTTTGTTCTGAGGGCTCGAAGTTGAATGCGTGCTTCTTCAAGTTTTCCTCGCACTAACTTAATCAACTGATGTCTGCGCTCTTCGGTAAGCATCGGAAATGATACGCGAATCCCCTTGTCGTCAGAACCTACTGAAACACCTAAATCTTCTAGTGTTATAGCCTTTTCGATAGCTTTCACTTGCTCTCTATCCCACGGACTTACATATAAGGTGCGCGCATCTTCAATGGTGATATTTGCAACCTGATTCAACTTCATGCGAGAGCCATACACTTCAATAAAAACACCGTCCAAGAGTGCTGGTGTTGCCCGTCCCGTACGGAGACTTGATACTTCGGTGAGTAGCCAATCCACTTTCTCGAGCGCAAGTTTTTTAAATGTGTTCAGATCGTACATATAGAGCAATTGTACCAAACTTCCTGAGAGCGCACAGTGTTAGAATATAGATAGTATGACAACAGTGAATCACAAGGGGCTTCGCACATGGATTGAAATAGACCGCCGTGCCATAAGGCACAACTACAAACTCTTCCGCTCTCTCATACCCAAAACCACTAAATTACTCTCGGTTGTAAAATCAAATGCCTACGGACATTCACATATCGATTTCTCAAAAGAAGTGGAAGAGCTCGGCGTTGATTACATTGCAGTGGATTCTATCGTTGAAGGATTATCGCTCAGAAAAAATGGCATACAATGTCCCATTCTTGTATTGGGTCACACGCTCCATGTGCGCATCAAAGATGCAGCGGTTCACGATATACGAGTCGCAGTTTCAAGCATCACGCAATTACACCAGCTTCAAAAAGAAACATTTAAACGGCCACTTAAAATTCATATAAAAGTAGATACGGGGCTACATCGTCAGGGATTTACTCTTGATGATCTTACAGAAGTTCGTAAATTTCTGGAGTGGAATAAAAAAACAAAACGCGTCGTCGTTGAAGGTCTCTTTACGCACTTTGCACAAGGGAAAGACCCTCTGCATCCTCTGTACACCAAAAAACAACTTGGGGAATTTGATACATGGGTGAAAGAATTTCATATGCTTGGAGTACATCCAATTCTTCATACTGCTGCAACGGGCCCCACGCTCGTATTTCCTGAATCACATTTTGATATGGTGAGAATTGGCATTGGTCTCTATGGCATCTGGCCAGATGAAAAGACAAAAAAATATCTTGAAAAGAAATACACACTCAAACCAATCCTATCTTGGAAAGCAGTCGTCTCTGAAGTAAAAAAACTTCCAAAAGGAAGTAAGATTGGCTATGACTCAACGGAAACCTTGAAACGAGCGAGTACCGTTGCTGTATGCCCTATTGGCTACTGGCATGGATTTTCTCGTGCACTCTCATCGCATGGGTTCGTACTTATAAACGGAAAGCGTGCAAAAGTCTTGGGACGAGTATCTATGGATATGATTTCTGTTGATGTAACTGGAATTAAAAATGTAAAAGTTGGAAGCATTGCAACCATTATCGGTAAAGATGGCAAAGATGAACTGAAAGCGGAAGACGTTGCAGATTCAATGAACGCATCCACATACGAACTTCTAACCCGCATCAATCCACTCATCAAACGACTCTATATTTAGAAGTCAGGTTTCTGGTTCCAGCTTTCAGCTTTTGTGCAAACTCCGGAGGTTACGCAAAGTGATGTCATTCAGGATAGACTCCATATCGTCTATCATGCTCTGCACCCGGTCGTAAATACATACCGCTGTCGTAAGGCTCTTCGAACAAACCCTCCATAATCCGACCATTCGACCCTATATTTTTGACCCATCCTAGGACAGCTCCAATCAACGCCCCTGTTCCTGCTCCTGGCAGACTACCAACAAGCCACCCTAATCCGGCTCCTGCGGCCGCTCCGATTGACGCATCACGTAGAACATCTGAAGCGACTATCGCATGAGATACATCTCTAGCTTCACTGAATATACGCTCGTGGTCTGCTGTAATTCTTGCTCCCCACGCCTGACGTGCTGGCCACAATCTCTCGTTGCGCTCCCACAATGTTTCGCTCATACATTTTTGAGATTAACTAAGTTAGTAATTTCGACCTCACATATAGTACTTGTCAAGGTATAAAAAAGTTACTGCATCCGTCCAAACTAAAATGTGCCACACTCAGGTGTAGCACATTTGGAGAAGTTTGCAGTTTGGTAACTAGAAGCTGAAAGCTGAAAGCTGGAACCTGAAAGCTTAAATTCTTAAATGCGGGTGCGAGGGAGAGTGACGGCGAGATGCCCGAGAACGGCTTTGACGGAGGAGCCTTGCTGGCGCATGTATCCTTGTGCATCAAGTAAATCACGGAGTGCTTGCGGTGAAGCTCCTTTTGTATGCACTTGCTCTAGCAATTCTTTTGCGAAGGCTCTGCCTGGTGCACGATCTTGGGTCTTTGTTATGTAGCTAGTTATTTTCTCCACCATTTTTAAACGCTCCTCGAAAGTTGCAGATAAAAATTCCCTTGCCTCTTTCTTTGCGTCCTCATCATCAGAAAGCATGTGCGCATCAGACACTGACACCGCAACGGCTCTAGATTGAAGTGTCGGCAACACATGCCCGAGTGCATCAATTGAAAAAAAGAAAATTGTGTTGCCTGTAGCCTCTTCAACAACCTTGAGAAGCGCATTTTGAGCCTCGGTCGTTGCACGACTAAATGTAACAATTAAATATTTCCAATCTTTAAGTGGCTTCAGGGAAGCGTAGGAAGAAATTTCACGAGCGTTATCAACGGAAAGCTCTGTGAAAGAAAGCACGAGCACATCAGGGTTTCCCGCAGTCTTCACCCCTCTAGTTTCCAGCATCGCCAAAACTTCAGAAGCTCCTTTGCCGGCGTTTCCTACAACAAGGTAGGCATGATGCATTTCTTTCGTATGAGCGAGTTCGGATACTTTCATGTGTGAATACTAGCATTTACACTTATCTACGCTTCGTAGTCATTGTTTTCTTGTAGGTCTCCAAATGGTCGAGTGCAATACCAGTCCCCTTTGCAACACAGAACGCTGCCTCTTCTGCAAGCACTGCGCTCACGCCAGTACGGCGAAATACCAATTCTGGTAAGTGACGAAGTTGTGATGTGCCACCAGTCATAATAATTCCTTTGTCGATGATGTCGGCGGCGAGCTCTGGTGGAGTTTCTTGAAGTACTGTTCGTATTGCCTTTATCATCTCTCTAAGCTCTCGAGAGATTGCTCGCACAATTTCATTGGTAGAAACAGTTGCGGTTCGCGGGAGTCCCGACAATAAGTCGCGCCCCTTAATTGCCATAGAGAGCTCTTCTTCAACAGGCACTGCGGAACCAATGCCAATTTTAATATCTTCAGCCGTCTTATCGCCAATAGCGAGATTGTAGGTTTTCTTTATGTAGTCTGCGATTGCCTGATCAATACGATTGCCTGCACATTTCACTGAAGTTGAGGCAACGATGCCCCCCAAGGAAATAACTGCAACGTCAATAGTGCCTCCACCAACATCGGCAATCATGTGCCCTCGGGGTTCATGAATAGGAATACCTGCACCAATGGCTGCAAGAATTGGCTCCTTAATAACATACGCATTTCGAGCACCCGCTTTAAGTCCTGCCTCAACGACAGCCCGTCTCTCTGTTGAAGTAACTCCTGCAGGAACAGAAACAATGACATCAGGTTTAAAAAGATTCCATGCGCCTAACGATTTTTTAATGTAGTAGCGGAGCATTGCTTCCGTAACACGATAATCGGCAATGACGCCGTCTTTCATGGGTCTGTAGGCAATGATTGAATCAGGAGTTCTACCAACCATCTCTTTTGCTTCAGAGCCGATTGCCAAAATTTTACGATCGTGGACTGACACGGCAACAACGGATGGTTCGTTCAAAACAACACCATATCCTGGCACATACACCAATGTGGTTGTGGTGCCGAGATCAATTCCGAGCCTTGGAGAAAAGAATGACATGGCGAATAATTGTAGCAGATGAGGCGTACAAATGAGCACTTGACAAATACATCGATTGGAGTACAGTATTTGTTCAATCGCGCTTAGTGGAATAAACAAAAAAATATGGCTTTTGATGGACACATAGAAGTAGCAGTAGCAGAAACAAACTCGCTTTCAGCCATGTGGGACGATTTGCATTTGTGGGGAACACACCCTGACGCTGATGCGCAACCTCGATACAGCTACGAACCGAAAGGATGGAGTCCACAATATGAACCTGATGCCGAACACCCTGAAGCTACACCGTCAAAGAAAAGCGGTTGGGGTGAAGCTTTCATCGGTCTACTTTTAGGATGGATGGTGAAGCGAGCTCAGAAAAAAAACAAGAAACATACATAAAACTTATGCGTTTTTTTAGAAAAGAAAAACCCGTACCTCCTGTACCTGGCAACCACGAACTGAATGTTGATTTAAAAACAGGTCTTTGGGATGGCAAAACACCGGCAGCAAGTAGACCTCCACGAATGTTTATCGATGGTGTAGATGAACATGTACAACCGTGGCCCACTGAGCCAAAATTTGAGGAACATCTCTAAAATTTTAACTATTGTCAGGATACAAGAATGAAAACATGAGTGAATCAGCAGAAGCATTTTTTGAAGAAAGAGGTCCACGTTTTAGTGGACCTCTTTTCGAACGTCAGTTAGAAATTCCAACACTGAAAATGCTCACAGGTACGAGAAGTCAACCGGCAGGCACTCACCTGTCGCGACTTCCCCACCAAGAACCGTCGGTCACCTTTGTTAGCAGAGGAATGAAAGAACCTAAAGCAAGAAACATCTTTGAGAGTACTGGACATGGGTTAATGAGAATAATAGCTCTACCAGTTGGTGCCACATTGTTTACTCTAGGAATGCTCGTTGATTCTGGACTTGCAATCGGCTTTGCTGGTGGCGGACACCTCACAGGTCCAATTGCTGCACTAGCTACCGTTGCAACAGCAACATGGATAGCGGGAGCAAAGTTGTGGGAGTTTGGAATTGGGAAAAAATAAAGAGAGTTAATTACGATCTCGTAATTTTTAACCCAACGCCTGCAAGGCGTTTTTCAATAGCTTCGTATCCCCTGTCCATCAAGTGAGCATTACCAACATGCGATGTGCCGTCAGCAATAGCAGCGGCAAGGATGTATGCCAAACCAGCGCGAATATCAGGCCCATCAATATCGCGTGCTTTGAGTGGAGTTTTCCCTTTCACTGTGGCGCGATGTGGATTCACCACGGCAATTTTTGCACCCATACTCACAAGCTCGGTTGTGTAGTTTAAGCGACCATTAAAAATAGTTTCTACCACAGTACTCTCTCCTTCAGCCTGAGTAAGAGCCACCATCATAGGAGCTTGAGCATCTGTTGGAAAACCTGGGTATTCGTGCGTGCGTAACTTTACCGAATTGAGAGTTTGAGGTGCTCGGATAGTAATTGAATCTTTTCCTACAGTAAGCATGGCACCCATCATGTGAAGAATTTCAAGCACTGCATCTAAATGTTCTGGAATAACACCAGTGACAGTAAGCTCTTCGCCTGCAATTGCACCGAGAGCAAGAAAAGTTGCTGCTTCAATGCGGTCAGGCACTATGGCAAATGCCGATGTTGGTTGAGTAAGAGTTGAGGGATGAATAATAATGGTTGGAGTACCTGCTCCTTCAATATTTGCACCACATGATTTTAAAAATTCAGCGAGAGCAACAATCTCTGGCTCCATCGCACAATTTTTTAAAGTAACCGGAGCTTTTGCCAAAGGTGCTGCCATCATGAATGTCTCTGTTGCGGTTACTGAAACAATCCTGAAAAATATTTCCCCGCCAGAAATACCGTTTGGTGCTGAGAGCGTGTACGAATCTCCACTTTCCAAATAACTAGCACCGAGCTTTTGAAAGCCAGAAATAAAAATATCAATAGGCCTCTCCCCAATCACATCACCCCCAGGATGAGGGAATGTGACGCTTCCTAGGCGTGCGAGCAAGGGCCCAATGAGCACAATCGAAGCACGCATTGATTTTGCGAGTACGGGATCCAAAACACTTCCCGACAAGCCCTTTGCGCTTACTGTAAGCTCACTACCTTTGTGAGTAACAAACGCACCCAAGCCCTCAAGTATCCGGCCGAGTGAAGTAACATCTGCAATGTTTGGAACATTGGTAAACTTTGACTCCCCTTCAATGAGAATAGCTGCCGCCATCACCTTTAGAACATTATTTTTTGCACCATACACAGGAATAGAGCCCTTGAGGGTTTTCTTTCCTGCTAGGCCTTCGATGGTGAACACATTTTTTGATGTCATTGGCTCTATTGTACACGAATGCCTCAGGTTCTAGGGACTAGGTTTTAGGTTATAGCTTTTCTGACCAAAAGCTGGAAGCTGACAGCTGAAACCTGTAAGCTAATACTATGTTCATCGTCCGTGTCATGCCCATAGCACGAGGGGTTTTTCGGGATCACCTAACATTCTTTTCTCGTGACGCTATACCTGCAGGCATGATAGTAACTGTCTCCGTTCGTAATAGATCACTCCCTGCACTTGTTATTGAGAGTCGAGACGCGCGTGAAGAAAAACTCGATCTTCGTAGTGCTGATTTTTCATTAAAGAAAATCTCACCAAAAACAAAACCGAAACGCATTGTCACGAGTGCATTTGTTGCGGCGGTGAAAGATGCGGCGCTCTGGCATGGGGTACATGAGAGCGTTATGTTTGCAACGCTTACATCACAAGTAATTTTGACCGCTTCCAATAAACTCGAAGCCGTTCTTGAGCCAACAGCCGAGCTTAATCTCGAAACCGAGCCTGTCGTGCGCGCAGATCTTTTGGTCTTGCAAGCTGAAAAAGAAGAACGTGTTCGAACTTATAGAAATCTTGCTCGAGAATCATTTGCTCGCGGTGAATCGGTCATGATTATAGTACCTACGGTTATTGAGGCAGAACAGATGGAAGAAAATTTGAAGCGTGGAATTGAAGACCATGTACTTCTACTTACCAGTGAAGTAAGTAAGAAAAAAATAATTGAAGCGTGGAATCGATGCAGTACCGACACAAAACCAGTGCTCATCATTGGAACTGCCTTCGCACTTTCTGCACCACGCGTGAACATTGGCACAATAGTTGTTGAACGTGAAAGTGCGCGTGGATACCGAGGATTTTCCAGGCCTCATGTAGATGTACGCAGATGCGCGGAATCCCTCTGCAGAAGAATGGGTGCGAGACTCATACTTGCAGATTTTCCGCTACGCATAGAAACACGCTATCGAGTAGATGCACATGAAATGGACGAGCTAGCGAGGTCCCAAGTAAGACCAAGCGGAACTGCCGAGATATCAATTGTCGACACGAGAAAAAAAGAAATACCATTAGAGCAAACATCGAAAAAAGTTAGACGGGTCTTTACTGCACTCACTGAGGAAACAAAAGAAAAGATACATCGCGAAATACTTCGCGGTGGTCGTGCAATTGTTTTTGCAGCACGGCGTGGTATTGCCCCTCTCACTGTATGCAATGATTGTGGCACTCCAGTAACTGACCCTCACACTGGCGTACCAATGGTTCTCCATAAAACTGCCGATGGTAATCAATTCATGTCACACCGAAGCGGTGCGACATTACCATCAGAAACACCTTGTAAAACATGCAAAGGGTGGAATTTGGTGACCTTAGGTATTGGAGTTGAGCGAGTGGCAGATGAGTTAGCGAAAGCATTCCCTGATTCCCCACTTATCACATTTACAAAAGATAGTGCGCCCACACATCGCGCAGCAAAAAAACTCTCGGAAGAATTTTTCTCTACCGCAGGGACAATACTCGTTGGTACTGAGCGAATGCTTCCATATCTAAAAAAGCCAGTAGAAATTGTGGCCGTGGCTTCGCTTGACAGCATGCTCTCTATTACCGCATGGCGCGCACACGAACACACTCTTTCTATTCTGTTCTATCTTCAAGAACATGCCGAGTTAGAGTTTATTGTAGAAACACGAAAACCAGACAGTGAAGTAATGAAAACTTTTGCCTCTGGAAATCCTGCGGATTTTTACCGTGGAGACATTAGGGAACGCGAACAATATGGATATCCTCCGTTCACTACCTTTATAGGGCTTCTATGGAAAGGAACAAAAGTAAGTGTAGAAAAAACTAGTCTTGCTATAACAGAAATATTTTCCGACATTGACTTAGTTGGACCCCTTCCTCCTATAGCAGTTGGGAAAAGTGAGTGGAGTGCCCGCGCAGTCATACGTATACCACGGCGCGAATGGCCAAATATCACGCTCACCGAGCGTATCCGCGCATTACCTCCTAATATAGAGATAACCGTAGATCCTGATGAGATAGTCTGAGGAAGCTGCCAGCTGTCAGGTTTCAGCTGTTAGCTTTTTGGACTTTGAATTTTAAGCTGGAAGCTATAAGCTAGAAGCTGAAAGCTAATATATATGATTGACCCGATAGTTATCAAAGGAGCAAAAATCCTTAAACAAAAAATGAAAGAGGTTCCAAAAAGTCTTTTTGGAACAGCGGAACTCCGAGATATTTTGCACCGCATGTCTCGCTCGCTTCGAAGTACTTCACATGGCGTTGCAATAGCTGCAAATCAAATAGGTATTCCCTATCGTATATTCGTCGTACGAGGATTTGTTCTTGAAAGCAAAGACAGAAACGATATCGCCCTCAAACCAGATGATGACGCCGACTATGCATTCATTAATCCTAAAATAGTAAAAATTTCGAGGAAAAAAGAACTCCTTGATGAGGCATGTCTTTCAGTACCAGGGTTTCATGGCACCATAAAGCGCTCTCTTCAAGCAACGGTGCGTGCATATGATATTGAGGGTATTCGCTTTGAACGAGGTGGCAGTGGGCTACTTGCGCAAATATTCCAGCATGAGACAGATCATCTTGAAGGAATCCTCTATGTAGATAAAGCAGTGGAGGTGCTAAAAGCAAAAGAAGAAAGCGAGCTAGAAAAAGAAGAAAAATAGAAACACCGCATCAATACAATTAATTGCATGGCACAGAAAAGTAAATTACGAATAGTATTTTTTGGAACTCCCTCTTTTTCAACATTTGTACTTAATGAACTTGAGAGTGCTGGAATACTCCCTGCACTCATTGTGACTGTTCCAGATAAACCAGCCGATAGAGGACTCCTTATGAAAGCGTCCCCAGTAAAAGTGTGGGGCGAAGAAAGAAGCATTGATGTGCTTCAACCTGAACGTTTAGATTTTTCAGATCCTGCCGCGGACATTATTTTAAACAGTGAGTGGGACATATTTATTGTTGCGGGATATGGAAAACTCCTTCCATCTGCACTTCTCGCGATTCCAAAGTATGGAACCTTAAACGTGCATCCATCACTATTGCCAAAGTTTCGTGGCCCGTCCCCTATTGAAAGCCAAATACTGACTGACGCAAAGGAAATAGGTGTGTCCATTATTCTTCTTGATGAAGAAACCGACCACGGCCCAATACTTGCACAAGCTTCTATTACCCCAGAACCATGGCCGTTTAGGAGAAACATGGTTGAAGATTTGCTGTGGCACGAAGGTGGAAAGCTTCTTGCGGAATCTATTCCACTCGTTGTCGACGGTTCACTCAAGGCAGAGGCACAAAACCATACAGAAGCTACCTTCACTCCTAAACTAAAAAAAGAAGATGGACTCATTGACCTCACTGGTGATGCCTACCAAAACTACCTTAAGTTCTGCGCATACGAAGGTTGGCCAGGCACATATTTTTTTGTGACACGCAATGGAAAAGAAGCACGGATAAAAATTATAGATGCAAAATATGAAGCTGGTGCATTCACACCCACTCGCATCATCCCTGAAGGAAAAAAAGAAATGGACTACGCAGACTTTCTACGTTCATAATTTCAGCTACCTTTCATGTTCTGAAACTAAAACCCCTGTATAGTATAATTTAACGACCGTTAAATTATACTATACAGACTTTTTTCGATGTTTACCGCCTTGAGGATGATAGGAGCTTCCTTGGCGTCGTACCAATGCTATGAAAAGCGTGGCTATTTTGTCTGCAACTTCTGGTTCAAGGCTTGGATCAAATGGATTGAGCGTAGTTGGACTGAGTACTTCCTCTTTCTTTCCCTCTCCCATATTTTTGTTATATAAAAATCAAACTACTTGTCTGTGATCAAGATTTCAAATTCTGTTGCACTCACCTCATGTATTCGTGCTTTTTGACCTGGATGGAGGTGTAATCTTTTTTTAATTTCTACAGCCTTGTCGGCCGTATCAGTCGTGATGTAGTGCCATTCTGTACTTGCGGGATTTCCTTCGTTAGACATATTTTGTAGTGTTAGCCTTTAATAAAATATTATACCTTGACTAAGATGAGTGTCAAACAGTCAGTTTTAATATATATCTTAGCTAAGATATTCTCTAGTGAGATTTCGAATACCATTTTCTGTCACCAACACATCATCCTCTATGCGCACTCCACCGTAAGGCGCGAGGCGGTCAATAAGCTCCCAGTTGAAGTGTTTTGCAGTATCACCGCTTCTATGTGGACGAAGCAACATTTCAATGAAATACACACCTGGCTCTATGGTAAACACCTGCCCTACTTCCACAACTCCCTTCGTTCGCAAATTTTTCGTATCTGGCGTATCTTTTGAATCTCTCTTTACTCCCCCAACATCATGCACTTGGAGTCCGAGCATATGTCCTACACCATGCGGAAAAAAGACTTTAGTTAGCCCGAGTTCGGAAGCTTCTTTCCCGTCAATTTTAAAAATACCGAACGAAAAAAGTAAGTCTCCAATTTTGAGGTGTGTTTCTTTTTGTAAGTCAGCAAAAGAAAGTCCTGGTTTTACGAGACCGCAAAGTTCCTGTTGTATTTTTTCAACTCCAGCAAGAAGTTCAACAAAAAGAGGGTCGGCATCGGGTGCCACATATGTGCGCGTTATGTCTGATGCATAACCCAGATATCTTGCACCTGCATCCAGTAAAAGCGACTTGCCACTTTTTGGTTCTTTTCGTTTTCCTTGGTAGTGGAGAATTGAACCTTTTTCATTAAGAGCCACAATAGTTTCATAGGGCAACTCATACTCCACACCTCCCACTGCTTTCATATACGCCTGATGAATTTCAAGCTCTGATGCACCACCAAGAAATACCTCATGAGCACTCTTGTGTCCCTCCGACGCAATCCTATTCGCCTCGCTAATACAAGCAATCTCATATGGGGTTTTATAGCTCCTCTCCGTATCCAAGCGAGCAATAAGTTCGTCTGGGTTTATCGCTTTTTCATCAACCCCGTGCGCCTTCGCTTCAGCTGGATTATCCCCCATATACAGAAAACTTTTTATGTTCGATTTCGTAAGTCGAACATTTAGTTCTTTCCATGCGGAGTCAGGAGAAAATACTTCAATGAACTCGAAATCGGAAAGCCAAAAAGGACTCCCAAGAGAAGCTTGCTCATGCCAATAATCATCAGGCTTAACACGAACCAAAAGAGGTTTAGTCCCTTTTTGAATTAAAAGAAAACTACCTGCTTCATTTAAAGGTGCGAAGTGTGCAAAATGCGGGTACGCACGAAACGGCGCATCTTGGTCATCGGCATAGTATCGAAGCGGAGTGCCGGAATAAATAATAAGCGCATCAAATCCTGAAACAGAAAGAATATCTAACACCTTTTGTTTTTGCTCAGTAATGTGAGCAGAATAGAGAGAAAGAATCTCGTCTTTCATGAACCTCCAAACCCTCGGAAAAAATCTTTTATTTTTGTAGCACCACGGCGCATGAGCGTGCGCTTACGTCCGAAAGTTTTTCGGATTTCCCTTCGTGCTTCTTCAACTGCTACTTCAACTGCGTGATGGAGTGTTTCTTCTATCGCTTCCGCACGCACAAAACCACCAGCAAACTGCAAATTGATTTCAGCACGAAATACATCACCGGTTTTTTGTCCGCGCGTAGTTGTGGCAAGTTCTATATCCGCCATCGTGCTCGTATCTTTAGAATCGAGAAGATGTTCAATTTTACGCACCTTTTCCGCGACAAACTCACGGAGCTCTTCCGTTAAAACTACTGAACCGGTGGCTTTGAGATTTATGTGCATACTTCCAAGTTATCTCTTATAAACTAATATCATCTTACTACGGGACTCAGAACCTTTTGTTATCATCACATTTTTCCTTGGCACACTAAAATGCTCTGCGATGAGCTGACAAACTTTCACATTTGCCCTGTTGGCTTCGGGTGGTTCCTTTACGCTAATTTCAAGCACTCCTTTCTTTCCTTCAGTAATACCGTCACGTTTTGCATTTGACGTAACACGTACACGAATCACCGTGGGTTCAATAGGACTTCTCATAACAATTAGCGCTGATTTTCAACATAGAGCCTTAACTCCATTGTAGCTCTTCACTGCTAAAAATCGAGTAGTTGCCTACTCGATTTTTAGATGAAGCACCTTGTGATGTATTACTTCCAGAAATTGAAATGGAAGCGATCCTTGAAAGACTGTATTCTTTCTTTGAATATTTTTCGACCATTTGTATCCTCTCGAACTATCACAACCTTTGTAGCAGTGAGAACCTTTGTAGTGCTGTCGTAGGTACCTGAAACCTTCGCTTGATCAGCCACTTTGATATTTGCGAAAGCAAAAGCAACATCGCCGTTAGTAATTACAGAATTTGTTGCAAGCTTTACAGTAATAAGACCTTCAACACCCTTGCTATCCAGTACGAATTTCATATTCGCTGTGTCAATACTTTGCACGCTACCGTTAAATGCTCGGGTATTTTCTGCCTGTACAGAACGCGACCAATCTTTAACAGACTTAGCGTCTACGGTTAGTCCTGAGGTTCCTGTATTGAGGACTCCTCTGAAACTCACGTAGTCACCAGGGGAAATCGTTGAGAGTGACGACGATCCATCAGCACGATGCGTAAAGACAGTACTTGCATTTGTACGAACAGTCCACGAGAGTACTGTTGCACCAAACGCAGTCTCTGCACTAATCACTGAACCAGATACAGCAGTGACTTTTGCCCCGCGAACAAGCACCGAATTATTATCTTCGATACGAATTTCAAGAGTTGAGCCAACCGCGTGTGGACCTGACTTCTTATTACCTTCATTCCCATTTGCCGAAGCAAGAAAAGGGCTAATAAATAAGGAACCGAGCACGAGTAGTGCCACTGGCACTACGAGGGCGAAACGTTTAGAGATAGTGTACATATTTTTATGTGTGCACGCATACTGCGTGTCTTTTAGAATTAACGGCCTGTCATTCAGACCTACATACTAAGACGCTCGACCACACAGTCTCTTACTAGAACCCATCTAAAAACCGCCTTTAATTGACAGTACCAATCTCTACACTAAGACTCTCTGTTGCTTTTCGTGAAGCTTGCGCAAAATCAGCTCCGCTCGATGCAAAGATAATACTTCTTGATGCACTAATCATCATTCCAAAACCCTTGCTGTCTTTTCCCGCCATGACTGTCTTTTGAATATCTCCACCTTGCGCCCCAACTCCCGGAATCAAAATGGGCATGTCGCCAATAACGGATCGCACCTCGGCAAGCTCTTCAGGATAGGTTGCACCAACCACTACACTACAGTTTTCATTTGCATTCCATGAGCTTGCGATATTTCTTGCTACCACCCTGTAGAGTGGCTCTCCAGAATCAGTAACTTTTAAATTTTGAAATTCTTCTCCTCCCGAATTTGAAGTTTTCACCAAAACAATAACCCCCTTATCTTTACGATCAAGAAATGGTTGAACTGCTTCTTTTCCTAGATATGGATGGATAGTAATAGCATCTGCCCCAAGCTCATCAAAAACGGCCTTTACATAGTAAAGGTTGGTATTACCAATATCAGCTCGCTTTGCATCTAAGATAATTGGAATTTCTGCATACGCATCCTTGATGTGTGCCACTGTTCGCGCAAGGGCTCGTGCTCCGGCTTCTCCATGTGCTTCATAAAATGCCACATTTGGCTTATACGCGCACACAAGATCAGCGGTGGCATCTATAATTTCTCTATTGAAGGTAAAAAGAACCTCTTCAATTGATGAATTTTCTGCCTTGAGAATATCGGGGATTTGTGAAAAATCGGGATCGAGGCCAACACAGATCATGCCAACCTGCGACCAGCGATTGTGTATTTTTTCTATAAAAGTGGCTTCTTTCATAAGTCTTTTGTAAAAAAGAAGGTTCATTATACGAGTAAGACCGTATACCTTGCGCCCATGATACTATGAATGAGTATAATTATTTAATAAATAAGCACCACACTATGGAGCCAGTTATAGGATATTGCGTTAAGTGTAAAGAGAAGCGTGAAATGAAGGACGCTGAGGAGGTCGCTATGGGTAAAACCGGAGACCGCCGTGCCATGAAAGGTACCTGCACCGTATGTAGTACGGGTATGTACAAGATTCTCGGCAAGGCAAAATAGTTTTTAACTCAAAAAACACCCGCACCTACAGTGCGGGTGTTTTTTGTTTATGCTGACTCAATAACAACACACCTAAAAACATAGGTACGAATGCAAAAACTTGCCATACGGTTGGGACTGCATTCAAAAGTACATAGGCAAAGATTAACGTAACGAGAGGCGAAAGACTTGCTAGGGCGTTTGCCTTCGTAACACTAATACGGTGTATACCTTCTATCCAAAGAATTTTGCTAAATCCAAAAAGAAAAATACCGTTAATCAAAAGAACCCATAAGATTCCGCCATCAAAATTAATACTGAGAGGATTTGTGCCGAAGGCATACGCAAGGCAAAAAACTGCGACAGTTGTAACAACACTACGAACAAACATAATGCTTTCACTAGATACTTCCCTCCTTGCCCTTCTTTGTAATAAATTACCAAAGGGTGCAATCAAGGATGCTCCAAGAATAAGAAGATCCCCTATTTGGAATGCGTGTATATTAGGATAGAGAATTACTCCTGCGGCAAAAATCATTAACACAGCTCCAATAAGATGGACTGGTGGGATATGTTCTTTTCTAAATAAATGAAAAAAACAGTAACTAAAAAATAATTCCGACAGTGCAATAATGCTTGCGTTCCCTGCGCTCGTATACTGCAAACCAAAAAAGAAAAGTATGTAGTAAAGGAAACCTAAAACAAATGCGGTAAGAAGTACATCTTTCATTGCGCGAGGATTCCATACATCTGACCACTTTCCACGCACAGTAAGTAGAACGCCAAACACAACAGATGCCAGAAGAGTACTCCAACCCAAAGACACTAGCGGTGTGAGTGAGGTGAAAGAAAGAATGGTAATAACAGGGAAAGCTCCCCATAAAACCGCTTCAGAAAGAATGCATAAATCGCCAACGCGTTGAGATCCAAGTTTCATAATCTCACTAGTATATATGGATACAGAAAGAAAATGATAGGATTAAAAACATGGAAATAATCAGGAACCTAAACGAGGAGGTATTGAAACAGAAAGCTGGTGCGTACTTCTCTTCCCTACTCATGAAAATGGAGAGCGAGCCTGCTTTGATTCTTTTTTCGAGTGGCTCTGCCCTTGGAATCCTTATGCATGTCACCGCACCTGAAAACACATCCAACCTTACACTTGGTGTTTTAGATGAGCGATTTACGAAAGATCCAAAAGAAAATAATTTTGCAACTCTGAAGGAAACAAACTTCTTTAAAAACGCAGTAACAAGAGGCGCGCGTGCCATTGATACAAGTATGCGATTTGAAAGAGTCGAGACACTAGCAACCACTATGGAGCAGGCGTGGAGGAAATGGATTGAGGAAAATCCAACAGGACATATACTCGCAACATTCGGCATGGGTGTAGATGCCCATACTGCGGGCATTATGCCGTATTCGGAAGATACGGGAATGTTTGAGATACTTTTTGAAGACGAAAGGAGGGCTGTTGTTGGGTACGATGCTCGTGGAAAAAATCCCATACCACTTCGAGCAACCGTCACACTCCCCTTTCTACGCAAACACATTACGGGAGGAGCGGGCTATATAACTGGAGTGAATAAAAAACCAGCCCTTGAACGCACACTAGCCCAGAGTGGGACATACGCGGAAACACCCGCAAGAGTGTTCAGTGATATACCCGCATTCGCTCTCTTTACAGACATCATGCTCTAAAAAATAAGCGTGATATCATTATTTTCATAAAGTGACATATGTGGCTACTTTATTAAAATAATCTATACACCATGGATTTCGTACAGTTATTTCAACAGTTTTTTTCTCTCATTGTGCAAATAGTTCAATTTTTTATAAACCTCATCCTGTTCATTCTTTCACTTCTCACGCCTATCGTGAATGCCATACTTGCCGCATTCCAATAACACAAAACTATGTTTGACCTCTTCGGCATAAGAAAGCGGATGGCTCGCGAACAAGAGCTCTACCTTGAAGAGCTAGCAACTGTAGAAAATAGCACTACACAAGTGAATGAAAAGACGGACACCCAGTGGTCTACGGTAAATCAGCTCGACGGACTAAAATAGATTTTAGAAAAAAACTTTTTAAAAAATCTCCTGACGGAGTTTATATTTTGTGTATTCGTGATTCAAGAATCTGCACATCAATACTGTATGGCTTTCTAAATGTAATTAGGTGATATAAAAAATAAGGCACCATGTCTAAAAAGAAGTGAGGAACAGCCATAACAAAAAATTTATTAAGGTTCCCAAAATCATAGTGAACCTCAACTAAGGAACCTGATTTTATTGCGTGAATGTGTCTAAATGTCCCTGGTGTTCTATAGTTTGTTTTTCTATTGAGTGCGTGAAAAACCTTCACAAAATGTACTTCGTATTCATCAAAAACTGTAGAATCCACAATCAGTAGCTCTCGATGAAAAATGCGAGATGCCCCTATAGACTTTGTCTTTAACTCTCGATATACATCGGTGGCATTCATAGCGGTAGTGTCGATTCTATCACGAATACCAATACTCTAATTCCCCACCCTCTAGTGTAGAGATGCAGTTACTGAGATTTATAAGAAGCAACGACCAAATTGATTACACTAGTCGGTATGGTCTCTCTCCCTTCAAACCAGCCCCGAGCACGTTGAACGTCTTCCTTTGAAAGGGTTTTTTGAAGCTCATCAAAGAAGTTACTGGCTTTCCCTGCATGAATATCAGTAAGAATTTTTTCTACACTAGTACCAGCGCGTGACTCCTGCAGCATGCCATCAACCGCAAGCATCGAAAGTGGGGCGAGCACGTAATGTCCATACTGATAATCGAGGTTCGGAGAACCCGGCGCAACAATCACACTTTGCCTAATTTTCTCAAAGGCTTTTTGATTATTAAAAGGCGCTTCTTTTATAAGTGAAAAGTTTTGAGTTCTAAGCGCCGTATGAACACCATAGAGATACACAATACGTCCTGATCGCTCTGCAGAAGTAGTAAATGCTGTTTCTGCCCAAGTAGCCTCAACCTCCTGCCAATCTTCTTCTGTAAAGGGCGACTGTAACTTTTGATAAGGTAGTGCGCCATTCTGATGCCTGTTGTAAAGGTGCATTACTGCGTGAATGAAGAGTTCCTCTCCGCGAAGACTATCTGATGTGCGCACGAAAGCACTAACTCTTGCGCTTGGGTCTGGATACACATGTGTAGCATCTTCGTCTGCATTTCCAGCAAGGCCTGCAGTAATAAGAACCACATGCGGAACCCGTTGTTCTTTAGGAATATCATTAAACAATTTCCCTGTGCGATTGAATGCATTTTCAATAATGGCAACATACCGTTGTATCGAATTTTCTGTTGTGGTTACGGGATATAAAATATCTACCCTATATATGCTGTGTTTCGGCTGAATACTCTGTAGTGTGAATGCATCGGAGCGAATAAGAACGCCCGTCAAGTTTGTCTCAAATTTCGCCCATCCAACGCCAGTCTCTATGGCACCAACAGCTTCCCAACCTTGTGGCACACACACAGGTCGGTTTTTGTGGTCAAAACTTTTGAGTATGTCGCCAGACCAGATGCGATACCCTTGTGAGCCTGCAATAGGTTTCAGATAATCAGGAACTTTGTAACATTCCCCTCTAAGAATAGGTATGAAATAAACAGTTACTGCCAATAATGCCGAGAGAGCAAGCACGCCGATGGCTATCAATACTTTCTTCATACAAAAAGTATACCCCGTGAGATATGAAATTTATACTTTGGTCAAAATTATTTTCTTCTGCGAGGATCCAGCACACATCGTACGTAGTGCCTTGCTATCTCATGGGGTATACCTCGTGAGGTACAGGTCTGTACCATTACCCCCGAAAGGATAGAAAAATAGCTGTATAGTATAAAGTAACGACCGTTACTTTATACTATACAGCTCTAAATACTCATGATACAGGAGGTGCCTCTTACTCTTTTGCTTGTTTCTCTATTTAAGCCTCACCCTGGGCTAACATGGTGAGTGTACGGGTGCGGTCGTGGTCAAGCTCAACTAAAAGAATCTGTTGCCACACTCCCCTAATCACCTGCCCCCGCTCAATAATAAGCGTTAGGTAGCTTGGGATGATTAACCCTTGGGCATGGGCATGCCCATTAACGCACTCTTGGCTCACCCCATTCTCGTCAGGTACACACAGATGCGTGTGGCGCTTCCCTTCAGGATTATTTACATCACGAATATCATTGTGGCCATACGTTTCAGCAGGATGTGCAAAGCGGTCAAGAACTCTTTGCAAATCGGGTATATACCCAAGGGTTGAGGATGGCCCAATTAAATTTGGTTCGTCCTCATTCACCCATAAACCACAAGTCGTATGGTGTGTCTGAAGTGCAAGTGTGCCTGTCTCTACTCCTGAATCTGCAACAAATAAATCAACTTCGGGAGTAATGTTAATAAATTCCAAACGATGCTTCGTTTGATAGGTTAGAGTTTTCGTGACAGCTTTATAGGACATATGTATTACACACTAAACCACACCAAATCTCTTTTGGTTTCAATTCATTAAGGAATTTAAGAATGTATAATTCATCTATGCACTGGCAAGATATTGTTCTCTCGGTTGGTCAATACATATTTGTCATTGCCTTACTCCCTTCCGTGTTGGGAAAAGATAAACCTGCTCTTTCTTCGAGCCTGCTCACGGGCACCGTGCTTGGAGTTTTTACTGCTGTTTACGCAACCCTCGGTCTATGGAGTTCTACAATTGCCTCAACCTTAGTTACGGCAACATGGTTTTTACTCGCATGGCAACAGTACAGAAAAAAAATGAAGAAATAAGTTATTACTCCACTCAGCGCACAGTGATTTAAGCATCTATTTCATTAATCCTTCCAGTACTCCTTCAGGAGTCACTTTTAGAAAAAGCGTTACGCCAACTGATGGCCGTGCAGTCATAGGTTCGCCCTCCTTCCGCTCAGCAAAATTTACATAAAGCTCTTTTGAATCAGCGTGTATTTCTGTAGTTTGTGGTGCAATCCTGTCTCCTACCAAAAACGCATTCGTGGTTTTGTACCCGTCAGCAGTTTTGAGTGCGACAACGACATAGTAAAAGAGTCCACTACCTCCAGTGTCTTGTGTGATAAGAAAAGCAACATCATCCATACCATCCCCATTCAAATCACCCTTCGATTCGTTTCCAAAATAGCGTGTTGTCACCTTTGAAGCAGAACCTGGCACTATAGACACCTCTGAAATGCCCTGTACCAAAACAACTTCATTTCCTTCAATCGTAAAGTGAGTATTTTTCCCATCAAAGACAGTAAGATCTTGTGCGGGCACTGTAGACACTACTTCATTACTGCTTCTTGTAAAAAAGAAAACAGCTACGATTGCTACAGCAATAACGACAATAAAACTGATGAGTGTTTTTTTATTCATATATTTACATTATGACCCATTTTCTGGTTACAGAGTCATACTCCGCTATATTCTCCGCCCATCCTCCATCATCTACAACCATAATACTAGTCACTAGTGAATCGCTTCCATTCGGAAATGTGCCTTTTCTCTGGTAAATATACTCAGCAATGTCCTTTTCTACTTTCCGAGTCCCTCTAACCTCTAGGAGATATATTCCATCTTTGTCACGTAATTCTTTTAATATTGTAGGATTTTCGCAATAGGTACTAAGTTTTGAAAGTACTTGCTCTCGAGTAAGTATACCTTCGAAACCTCTTTCAGTAGCATTATCTTGTGGACCTTCAGTAACCATATAGAAAAATTAAGAAAGTACTTGGGTGCAAAACGCACAACGACGCGCACTTGCAGGTATCTTCGAGAGACACTCTGGGCATTTTTTTGTTGCAGGATCAGCTGGTGTGTCTTTTAGCGCATGCGCGCTGAGTACATTCATCGGCTTAACCACAAAGAAAAATACTGAACCAGCCACAAGAATGAATGATATAAGAGTATTGATAAAATGGCCGTATTTAAACTGACTACCGTTCAAGGTAAACACTAATCCGCCAAAATCAGGAACTTTTGCAATTGCAGCTATAAAGGGAGTAAGTAGGTCAGCCACTAAAGCAGTCACGATACTTCCAAAGGCTGCTCCCACCACGACACCGACTGCCAAATCGACAACATTGCCTCGCAGTAAAAACGCCTTGAATTCATTAAACATAGAAATTTTGAATAAATAAAACAGATACTCGCTGATAATAACAGATTTTTAAGTGCTTTTGTTGCTCAAAGCCCGCGCTCTATGTAAGAGTCTTTTTGAAGACACGGGGAATGCTTGTAATAGTTATCGGACATGTACGGCTATGGGAGTACAGTCTTAAAAAAACAATATTATTAGCCATAAAATTGCCACGAGCCATGCAACGCAAATAGCCAGTTAATCAAAAACCGGACTCCGAGTTAATAAAGCGTTACAGAATATGACTGAAACAAAGAAAAAAACAAATAGATCAAAAGAGTCTCAAGAACTCGCCCTGCACTACATGAAAACACTCGTTGAGGTGGCTCGTGAGTCATTCTTAATTCTTGACTCAAACCTTCGAGTCGTTTCGGCAAATCCAACTTTTTATGAAAACTTTCAAGTCTCTCCTGAACAAACAGAGAATGTGCTTCTCTATGAACTCGGTAATGGTCAATGGAACATTCCCATCTTAAAGAGTTTGTTAGAAGAAATTCTACCAATGAAAAAAGTAGTTAAAGACTACGAAGTAAAACACTTATTCCAAAAAATCGGAGAAAAAACAATATTGCTTAATGCTAGGCAAATAGACATTGATACGGCGCACATGATTGTCTTGGCAATGGAAGACATTACTGTGAGAAAAGAGCTGGAGCAAAAACTAGCCGAATACACTTCAGAGCTTGAATTAAAGGTGGCAGAGCGCACAAGAGAGATTGCGGATAGAGTGAGAGACTTGGAATCCTTGAACCAAGTCATGGTTGGGAGAGAATTGAAAATGATAGAATTGAAAAAGGAACTCACTGAACTTAGGCTCTCAGCAATAGGATAGCTCGAGCTCTATGACAGTAGTCACATCAGACATTCTTATGGATAAAGAATTACTGCACAAAAAAGAACTTGCGAACTCCCAAGCTGCTCTTCTTAATGTTTTAGACGATCAAAAAAAAGATTCTGAAAAAATACTCAAAAAGAAAGCCGTAGACGAGGCGATACTTGCAAGTATTGGTGATGGGCTTGTAGTCGTGGATAAGGAAGGAAAGATAACCTATGTGAATCAATCATTTGAAAAAATGCTTGGCTGGTCGTCTAAAGAAGTCTTGGGTAAACGCATTGTTGCGGTAGTACCGCGTGAAGATGAAAAAGGAGAAGAGGTTCCCTTTAATGAAAGAATCTTGAACAAGGTACTCCGTGGAGAGGTAGTGGTTACCGACCTTACTAACCCTTTCTATTATATTCGGAAAGACAAGACTCGTTTCCCTTCAAGTAGCATCGTTACTTCGATTGTACTTGACGGCGAAATCATTGGGGTCGTCGAGACATTTCGAGATATCACAAAAGAAAAAGAGATAGATAAGGCAAAAACTGAGTTCGTCTCTCTTGCTTCTCATCAACTTCGTACTCCCCTTTCTACCATCAATTGGTATACAGAGATGCTTTTAACAGGAGATGTAGGCAAACTAAATGCGGAGCAAGAAAAATACCTCAACGAAGTGTATCGCGGTAATCAACGCATGGTTGGGCTGGTGAACGCACTCTTGAGTGTCTCTCGCATGGACCTCGGAACCTTCATTTTCGAACCTGAACCAACCGACATTCCCCTACTCGTTCGAAGTGTGCTCGATGAACAAATGCCTCATATTATCCAAAAAGGTATCACCGTTTTCCCAACATTTGGAACCAACATCCCGCTCATACAGGTTGATCCAAAACTACTTAGAATGGTAGTGCAAAACCTACTCTCAAATGCTATTAAATACACCCCGGAAAAAGGGAAAATAGACCTCTCACTCACGCTTACAGATGAAAAAAAATGTCTACTATTCACGATTTCTGATACGGGATACGGCATACCAAAAAACCAACAACACAAAATTTTTCAAAAACTTTTTCGAGCTGACAATGTACGCGAAAAAGATACCGAAGGCACTGGACTTGGACTCTACATTGCAAAAGCAATCATTGATAACTCTGGAGGGAAGATCTGGTTTGAGTCGCCTGTCTCAAACTATATCGAAGGAGAGGAAAATGTAGGCACCACGTTTTATGTCGAGTTGCCATGTAAATTATTAGAAAAGAGTAAATAACATCTTCATTATGAATCGCACATCAAAAAAAAGCAGAACAATACTAGTGTTAGAGGACGAGCAATCCCTACTCGGCGTTATTAAAGCTAAGCTTGAAAAAGAAGGCATCCGCGTTCTTACATCTCGCAGTGTAGAGAAGGCTTTTAGTACTGATCTCAAAAAAAGCAAATCAGGAGGTGTAACCTTGAATAGTGTTAAAACGGCACTCAAACATGTGGAGGACTTGGAGCAGGTTGATGCTATTTGGCTCGACCACAATCTTGTAGGCGAAGAAAATGGACTTGATTTCGTGACAAAATTTAAAAGAAATGGGGGGCACTGGAGTAAGATCCCGATCTTTGTTGTATCAAATACCGCAGATCCCGATTTAGTTAAAACCTACATACGACTTGGAATAAATAAATACTATGTGAAAGCAGAAAATCGCCTCGATACCATTGTTGCAGACATACACTCCTCTCTCGCTCATAGTACGTAAGTAATGAAACCAGAAACTAAAAAGAACACGATTCTCATTGTTGAGGATGAGATTTCACTCCGCAATGCACTCCGTGACAAATTCACACGGGAAGGTTTTATTGTATTTGATGCCAAAGACGGCGAAGTAGGGCTCGCCACCGCCCTTCGTGAACAACCTCAATTGATTCTTCTTGACCTCATGATGCCGAAGATGGACGGCATGACCATGCTTCATAAGCTACGCCCTGAAAATGAATGGAGCAAAAGTGTACCGGTTATACTTCTTACAAACTTTGGTGCTGATGACAAAGCAACAATGAAAGAAATAGAGGAAGACACATCGGCTTACTATTTGGTAAAATCAAATTGGTCTATGGACCAAATGGTAGAAAAAGCTAGAGAAACAATCGCTTTAACCATATAAATAGAGACTCACGCATGATATGCACCTAACCCCAGAACCTACAGAGCGAGGGTCCAAAAATCCTCTCCTCTACTATCTTGTTGCGGTGCCACTAACTTTGCTTATGGTAATTCCTGTTGTCATCGCAGACATCTTTTTTGAAATATACCACCAAATAGCCTTCCCTATATACGGGATACCTCGTGTAAAGCGATCTCGCTACATCCGCATTACCGATAGAGAAAAACTTCCGTATCTTTCATGGTTTGAAAAATTAAACTGCGCCTACTGCGGATATGTGAATGGGTGGTTGCATTATGCGTCAACCATTGCAGGAAGAACCGAGAGTCATTTTTGCGCAATAGCCCATCTGGAAACGCGTGGCTATATTCCATCGGAACACGAAAAATCTTTTATGAAATATGGTGATGATTCTGCACTTAAGAAGCGTTACTCCTCACACAATTTGAAGTACGAAGATACAGGGTCTAATTCATAACCTTGGTTCGCGATATTCTCTTGCTTGAATTTCAACAAGCGTACCGGAAGGCACTGAGTCAAAAAGCTCTACAACGTCTTTATTCCTCATTCGAATACATCCGTGTGAGACAGGACTCCCAATAAGACCCTCCTCCTGTGTTCCATGTATGTAGATATAGCGAGCGTGCGAATCAACGCCTTCTCCTTTATTTATGTTTGGCTCTTCACCTTGAAGCCACATAATGCGCGTGGTTACTACATCTTCAGAGGTGTCGATGGGATTTTTTATGATATCAATCACACGATCAGTCTGCTCGCGTGCAACAAACACCGCCCCTTCAGGTGCTCCATCCCCTATCTTTTCTTTTATCCTATGAGTTCCCCACGGCGTTCTCTCGCTTCCTTTTTGTGTACCGACACCATTTTTACTTGTTGACACTGGATATATTTTTATAATCTTGTTGTTTTGTACAACATAGAGTTCCTGTTTTTCTGGATTCACAACAATGGCATTCTGCTCGGGTTGGAGTCCAAATTGTGATGTTAATTTCTGAACGCTCTCGGTAATATCTTTTAATGCCTCCTCCTTTCGAGCATCTTCGTTTGCTGTACGCACTACTTTCTCACCAACAACTCCCACAACAACAGCTCCAGCTGTCGCTAGACCCCAACCAAGAAACCTTCTTCTGTTAACTCCTTTCTTATCAAGAGACTCTTCACTTGGTGTAAAAGAATTTTTATCCATACGACTACTACACAACTTGAATACTGCAGGTATTAGTACTCCCCGTAGTCCCGAATGGGAGACCAGCAACAAGTATAAAGGTATCTCCTTTCTTGGCACACTTTTGTTCAATAAGGATACGCTTTGCTAATACAACAGCTTCTTCAAATTGTGTAACTCTACTCCTATCAAAAATAGGAATAATGCCAAACGAAACACTGAGCTGGTGAGCCACTGTGTTATGTGGAGTAAGCGCAATAATAGGCAGATGTGGTTTGTGCCTTGAGAGCATGCGGGCCGTACTTCCTGTTTCAGTGAGTGCAACAATCGCTTTTGCACCAAGGAGATGCGCGTCATACGTTGCAGAGAGCGTAGTGACATCAGTTGTCGTCACTTCATTCATAGGACGGCGTTTCTCCATCGTTTCTCTATAGAAATCACTTGTCTCTGCGCGCATTGCAATACTTGCCATGGTACGGACAACGAGCGCAGGATCATCACCTACAGCAGACTCTTGTGAGAGCATCACGGCATCTGTTCCATCAAAGACAGCATTCGCAACATCGGCAACTTCAGCGCGTGTTGGCACAGGACTTTCAGTCATTGAGTCAAGCATCTGTGTTGCAGTGATAACTGGTTTACCAAGCTTCCTGCACATACGAATCATTCTCTTTTGGAGAAGCGGTACATCCTCTTTGGGAACTTCTACTGCCAAATCACCGCGAGCAATCATAATGCCGTCTGTCACTGCAACAATTTCATCTAAATTGTCTATAGCGGATTGCGTTTCAATCTTTGCAATAATGAGAGCATTGCTTTTAGCTTTAATGAGAATCTTACGAAGATCAGTAATGTCTTTTGCGGTCTGCACAAAAGAAAGTGCCACCATGTCGACATTCTTCGTGAGCCCAAATGCGAGATCGCTTTTGTCTTTTGCGGTCATGGCACCAATAGGAAGCATTGCTCCTGGAACATTCACGCCTCGGCGACTTCGAATATGACCACCTGCAACTACCTTTGTGTGAATATCTGTTCCCTCAACCTTCACCACCTTGAGTATGTACTTACCATCCTCAAGCATGATGTTCATGCCAGCCTGAACGCAAGAAGGTAGAGACGAGAGGCTTACTGAAACAATTTCTTTATCCCCCACTACTTTCCGAGTAGTGATGGTAAATGCATCACCTGCTTTAAGCTCAACTGCGCCTTCAGAAAAATCACCGATGCGAATCTTAGGACCACAAAGATCTTGAAGGATGGCGATGGGCTGACCCGTTACAATAGCAGCACTCCGTGCATTATCTATCCGCTCTCCATGTTCAGCATGGTCGCCGTGTGAAAAGTTAATGCGAGCAACATTCATGCCCGCATTAATCATTGCCTCAATAACCTTTGGGTTGGTGCTCGCAGGCCCGAGTGTTGCAACTATTTTTGTTTGTTTGATCATGATTTCTGTCTGTTAATATAAAACAAAATAGTCTCTTTGTCCATTGAGTGGCAACCTCGGCAAATAAAAATCAAGGACGTCGCTTCCCTTTCGCAAGCATCTGGCAGGCTTTCATAATTTGAAGCCCGCGCGCTTCTGATTCTGTAGCTTTCTCTACCCAACTTACAAAATCTCTCCGCTCATTTGGTGTAAGGCTACCCCAAGTAGCCTTTGCCTTAGGACTTGCTCCCAGAGCTTTGTAGAGATTCATTGGCACGAGCGCATAACAGCAAGGGCGCCTTTTTCCAGAGAGGAGCCTTGAGGGAATACTCAGGGCTCGACGTTTGCGCGTCTCAACTTGTTTTGCCGACTCTACCCAACTAATAAAATCTCTTCGTGCGATTGGCGTAAGGCTATCCCACAACATCTGCACTTTCGAACTCGTCCTGATAACTTTTACAATGTCCGTTGGTGTCTTAGGCTCTAGTTCTCTTCTACCTGACTTAGCACTTACTTTGTTCATACTTTTATTCTACCTTAAGCAGTCAGAACAAAAGAAAATGAAAACCCGCCAGAATGGCGGGTTTTCATTTTCTTTTATACATAGGATCAACTACCACCCCTTCCCAGAAAGCTTCCTCTACTTATTCGTTAACGTAAGCTACTGCAGCAGATTGGAAGTATGTCGGTCCACTACCCCCTAAGTGGTTGACGAATGAGTGCGCCTTATCTTTGAGTAACCCGTACGTTCCTTTAATTCCTCCCAAGACGACACCCTGCACAGCTGCAGCTACAAAAGCACCTGCAATGACTGGCGTCATAAACTGCGCCCCAACTCTTCCCCATGGACTTTGCCATTCAGAAATCAGCGTCACCAGACCACCGACATACATCTTCTTTGCCTTTTCCATTTCCGACATCATAGTTGCACCAACACGAACTAAACCATGAACTGGTGTTAATCCAAGATCGACAGTCGCACCAATAACGCGCGCGGTTCCGTCTGAAGCTTCACGCACCCCAAAGGATGTCTGTTGAACATTATTTGCTCCATTGGTTTCTTGCGGCCTCCACATTAAGTCACGAGCCTCTCCAGCTCCGGAAAAGCGCTCTAACGGCAATGTAATACTTTCAGCTCGTCCGAAGCGGTTCTCTCTTCGTCCCCCATAAACTTCTCCATTAATGCTATGAAATCCCTCTAGTACAGACATAATGATCGTGCGGTAATCGCTTATATTAATTAGTGTGAATTATAATTTTCACGGTTTTTTGTTAAGGAGGTACTATACTCTCAACGTGTAGCCTGTCAAATGCAAGCTGTGCATGCGCCGTCACTTATAGAAACCTTTCCCGAATTCACATCTAGGAAAACAAAAGTACCCCTTAAGTTAAGGCGCTCCGACCTTTTCTTTTTTAAGAAAAACTTATCGCAAAGGACACAGGCCAGCTTCACACATGACACACTTCGGAGAGTGTCTGCACAAACATGCACAAGTATCCACTGCCTCCACATTTTTTAGCACTCCTTCCATAGATTGCATTGTTCCATGATTGAACGGAAATGTCAATAGGTGTATTTCGCTTCACCTAGAGACCGTATTAGTAACACAAGTGATGAAGTACATCCTTGCTGATATATCAGGAAAAATGTAAGTTCGGCCATTCGTCTTCGAGTTTTGAAACAAGAAAGTCGCCGGATACACGCTCCGGGAAAATGACATAGTCAGCACCGGCATCTCGAAGTACTTGCTCCTGATCGGCTTCGTCGGTACGCACCACGATTTGCGCCTTCACATTACTTATCCGGCAGGCATCAAGAAGTGCGAGGTTGTCTCTTGTCCCACCTGCTGTTGAAATAATGAGATGGGCCGTATTGAGCTGCAGGTTCGCCAGTATTTCAGAGTCACTCACATCGCCATAGAGCGCATGGTAGCCTTGCGCACGCAAGCGTCGCACCGCCGTAGGATTATAGTCAAGAACGAGCACTTCTATCTTCGCCTTTTTCAAATACTCTATGACTACGGTGCCCACCCTGTCAGCGCCAACAACGACAACATGTCCAGACAGCGGTGGAAGAATCGCATCGGGCAATACATCAACCGCTTCTTTTCTCTGGAATCGTGCGACGAAGGGTTTCATGAATGTGTAGATAGACTCAGAATGATTCATAAGTGTTGACGAGAAGATTATAGAAAGCACAGCAGAGCCGGCAATAATTGCAAGTGCGGACTCCGAGGCGAAACCATGTTCGACGGCCAACAGGACAACAATCAGAGAGAACTCGGATACCTGCGTCATGTTTAGAGACGTCTGGAAAAGAGTGTGTTTGCGGAATTTGAAGAAACTTAAACCAACCAGATATGCAAATGGTTTCATAAAAAGAGCGAGCGCGGTGAATCCGAAGATTATCGGCAGAGAATTTGTGATGCCCGCAAGGTCAACTTGGGAGCCGATATATATGAAGAATAATGCAACAAAGAAATCTCTGATTGGTTTTACTTTAGCCTGAATCTGAATCTGATACGGGGAAGAAGCGAGCGCAACACCTGCCAAAAATGCACCGATGACAACCGAAAAGCCAGCCAAAACCGCAACAGAGGTAAAGATAAAGCACCATGTAATAGCGGCGAGGAACAATAACTCGACAGACTTCGCCATCTTATTAAACAGGAACGGCAGTACGAAACGAGATATGAGGAACGCTGCACTAATCAAAGCTATTGCCTTAACCGTAAATATAAGGAGGGGCATAAGAATTGCAGTGCTCCACCCGAAAGAAATAAGATTTCTAGTTATAGCAACCATCACGATAATGGCCACGAGGTCTTCAACAAGGAGAATGCCGATGGAAAGTTTCCCATATAAAGACGCTGTATCGCGTCTTTCAGAAAGCATCTTAGCGATAACAATCGTCGAAGCGAACGCGAGCGAGATGCCTAAGATTGCCGCCTCAGTTCCAGAGAAACCAAAAAACGTTGCCAACGTAAAACCGGCGACAGAAGAGACTACAATTTGGAAAAGCGTCGCTACGATAATAGGGCGCCCTAGAGAGCGAATCTCACTCAAATTGAGCTCCATCCCAATCAAAAACAACACGAACGCTATACCTATTTCAGGAAGGGTGTGTAAGACAACTGAATCAGAAAGATTATATGCAGAAAGCGCCACTCCAGCTAAGAGATACGCCATAACCAAAGGAAGTCGGAATCGCATTGCTGTGTATCCAATAACACAAGCCACCGAAAGCATAATGGCAAGCTCCAAAAAAACGCTGTTCATAGAAAGAATTATACCCTGAACAAAGCTCTATTAATACCTAGAGATATAAAAAGGAGTTTAGATTAACTCATTCGTCATTGGAGCGAACGTGGGCTACTTTCTTTTCTTTTTGCTTGCTTTTGTGGCAAGCATCACTTTCTTTGCCGCAAGGCGTTTTGCAGTTTTATGAGGACTTTTGTGTTTCTTGAGTGAACTTACGCCGTGGCTGTTATTTCCCATATGTATTTTATTAGTGAGTATACCCCATTGTACTACCTGCGGAGCGTTCGAGCGAAATGAATCCCGATCTTGTATCGGGATTCATTTCCGAGGATGCGAACGCAGGCAACCTTAGTTACCTGCGGAGCATCCGAACAAAACAAGGCGGGGCTCCACTTACTGGATGAGGTTAAAGCCTGTTGGCAAAGCAGTTCCTTTTATGAGTGCCTACTATGTAAAATCTTTTCCGAATAAGCAAGCATTATCGAAGAGAAAAGGAATACGACATGAATGATAACTTGCCACATCACATTATTGAGATTTTGATTTTCGATGTTTATAAAAATTTGCAACAAGTGGATTCCTGATATGCCAACCAGCGCACCTGCTAATTTAACTTTAAGCGTTCCCGCATCTACCTTTGACAACCACTCAGGCTTGTCTTTGTGAGTGTCAATTTCAAGTCGACTTACAAAGGTTGAGTAACCACCGATGATAACCATAATAAGAAGGTTGGCTACCATAGTGAAGTCAATAAGGGTAAGTATGCCGAGCATTAATACTGACTCAGATATATGTCCTATCTCAATAAATAAGTGAAGGAGTTCGGTGAAAAATTTGTATGAATACAGGACACCGCCCAAAACCAACCCAACATAGAGTGGTGCTTGTAGCCAACGGCTTGCGAATATAAGCTTTTCCAAGATTATCTCTGCTTTTTTCATATCAATAAGAGTATAGCCTATATTGGAAAAATATTGTCAGTCACGATTTCGGGCTTTGCTCCGCTTGCAAGCCGTGTTAGTTGCACACGGCTTCCCCGCTGTCGCCTCGAGAAAAATGAAAAACCCGCCAACAAGGCGGGATTCATTTTCTCTCTCGGCTCCGCGGGTAGGACTCGCCTCTCGCACTGCTGTGCTCGAAACCTACGGTCGCTCTTCGCTCCCTGCGGCCCGCGGTTCGAGTCCGTACACACGCGGAATGCATAAGTCTAAAAAAGCCCCCATGCATGGGGGTATTTTTATACTTTGCTCCGCGGGTAGGACTCGAACCTACAACCAACTCCTTAACAGGGAGCTGCTCTACCATTGAGCTACCGCGGAATAATATTGTGTCGTCTTACGACAACACTTATTCTGCGGAGCTCAAGAATTGAGCTACTTCCGGAGGAGCCGAGGGTCATGGAAAGTTTACTTTCATATGACCGAGACGACGACTGGAAGAAAGCCTAGCTTCTAGGCTTACCGCGGAATACATTCCTAAAAAAAGAACATACACCCGCAGTCAAACAGTGACCGCGGAATGTCTCACTATTCTACCCAAAATAGGCATTTACGCCAGAGCCAGCCCGTGCGCCTGCCTCCCTTCCCTCTCAATCTTTTGCCAACTGCCTTTGCAATTCATCTTCTATTGCATCGCTCTCGAGTGTCTTAAGCATTTCCTGTAGCTCTGTGTCTTTGGAGATATCAATACCACTCTTTTCAAGAAGAAGTGTCTGTAGGTAAATCAGCTTTGTAATTTCACTTTCAGCGTATGTGTTGATATAGAGTTCCACCTCTTCTCGAAGTTCGGCAATTTTAGTTTCGCGATTTTGGGATATAAGAACGACAATGGCAAGGAAAATCGCTTCGAGTGACACTACCATAGTAAGAAGACCGAAAGGAAAAGGATCACGCACGGGAATATGTGGAAATACGCCAGAATTCCATGTAATCCAAAACAAAAAGAAAATTCCATTGAGCCCAAGGAAAAAAACAGTGCCGAACGATTCGGTTAACCAATCCGCGATCTTATCGGCTAGATTTCTTTTAGCATTTGCCCGTGCCTTAAAACTTTGAATCGCAGTTCGCCTACGCGACACTCTTTCATGATGAGATGAATGTTTTAGATTGCTCACGAATGATTTGTATTACCGATGAAGCCAATTCCAGATTTTTGCGAAGATAAATCCAACTACCGCACCCATCACAAAAGTCATGAGCACCAAGGAGAGCGAAGCGACGAGATTAAAGGTGTCTACAAGATACACTGCACGGATCATGTGTAGCCAGAAAATAAAATCAAGTACTGCTTGTGCTACCCCGAGTGCTACCAGTGCTGACCAAAGAACATGAACGCCCCCAAAGAAGACGCCGAGAGCAAGTGCTGTTTTTTTAGGATTAAGCTGTGTCATAAAGATAGATATATACAATCTTATAAAGCTCTTTTAATTATACTCCTATTCTCCCGTGTACTGCCCGAGAGTTGCGAGTGAGTTCATATGAGCACGCTTAATAAATACCTCCTGTGCAGAAGCCACATTCTCAGCTTTTCCAGCCCAGAGTTTCAACGCACTTGCCTGAAGTGCCCGACCATAGGAGAACGAAAGCTTCCAAGGAAAGCTCCCTAGCTTATTCATGGCATCAAGATTTGCTGTTGCCTCTATCTCACTCTGACCTCCGGAGAGAAATACCACACCAGGGAGATTTAATGGAAGTATCTGCTTAAATAATTCAGTGGTTGCTTTAGCAACTTCTTCGGGTGTTGCCACAACACCACCCTCCTTTCCAGGGACGATCATGTTTGGTTTCAGAATCATTCCTTCAATCGCTACACCTGCATTATTCAATTCCTCAAAAACGGCTTTGAGTGTGCGTTCCGTAACTGCTCGACACACCTCTTGTGTGTTTGACCAATCCATCAATACTTCAGGCTCAACGATAGGAACTATTCCTACTTCCTGACACAGGAGTGCGTACGAGGCGAGTTGTTTTGCATTCTCTCGAATCGCACTATCTGTTGGTATACCCTCTCCGATAGTGATAACACCCCGCCATTTTGCAAAGCGTGCTCCGAGCGCTACATATTCAGGAAGTCTTGCCTTCAATCCCTCCAAGCCTTTTGTTACTGTTTCAGCGCTATCACCAATCTTCTCTACTCCTTCGTCAACCTTAATACCCGCAATCACACCACTGTCGTTCAATACTTTCACTAAAGTACGCCCGTCTGAAGCATTTTGCCGAATAGTTTCATCAAATAAAATGACACCAGAAATATACTTGCCTATATCTGGTGCAGTAAATAACATCTCACGATATGCTCGGCGATTATCTTCGGTTACTGGAATACCGAGTTTCTCAAACTTCTTATTAATATTTCCAAAACTCTCGTCCGCTGCGAGAATCCCTTTACTGGGAGCAACCATAGCAAGTGCTGTTTCTTTTAATTTTGCTCGTGTTTCGTCTGTAAGCATATGTTAAAAAGTTACTTTTTATGATGAATAAAAATCTCCTCGTGGGTCACGCCTATGGTGCGTTGTCATGTAACGCACCGTGCCTGACTTTCCACGAATGACTAATGAGTGCGTAACCGCTTTACTCTTCGTGAAGCGAACGCCATCCAAAAGCGGACCATCAATGACACCTGTTGCAGTAAAGGTGAAATCATCACTCTTCACTAAATCGTTAGTGCTATAAATTTTCTTTTCATTCAAACCTGCTTTTTTAACTAAATTTCTCTGATGTTCATCTTTTGATTTAAATCTACATAACAATTCTCCGCCAAGTGCTTTAACGGCGGCGGCGGCAAGTACTGACTCAGCAGAAGCGCCAATACCCATAAGAATGTCGATTCCGGAATCAAACATTGATGGCGCAATGGCACCCGCAACATCACCATCAGTAATAAGACGAACCCTGGCACCAGATGCACGAATTTCTTTTATAAGTTGCGTATGCCTCTCCCTATCAAGAACAACGACAGTAATATCACCTACCTTTTTACCAAGTGCTTTTGCAACTTTTTTAATATTCACCGATACACTGGCGTCAAGACGAATTACTTTTCGAGCTTTTGGTCCTACCGCAATCTTCTCCATATAGGTGTCAGGCGCTCCAAGCAATGTGCCTTTGGGGCCAGCCACAATAACAGAGAGTGCGTTGTATCTTCCGTATGCCACGCTATCGGTGCATTCAAGCGGATCAACTGCAATATCCAAGACTGGCTTCCCTCCTTTACCTAGTTTCTCACCTGTATACAGCTCTGGGGCTTCGTCTTTACTTCCCTCTCCAATAACAACACGCCCAGTAAAATTAATTTCATTAAATGCAGTGCGCATCGCGTCCACGGCGGCGCCGTCAGCTTTGAGTTTGTCACCTTTACCAATCCAATGTCCTGAAGCAACAGCAGCAGCTTCAGTTACTCGCACGAATTCAAGAGCTAAGTTTCTGTCCATAATAAATCAGCTTTCAGGTTATAGGTTCCAGGTTCCAGCTTTTAAATAAATATGAAAAAGGGACACGGGAATCATACCACTCACCTCACAGTTAAGTAACAACGAGGCGCTTCGGCAAAACAAATAAAACTGCCCATGCAAACAGCGCCAGAACCATACCTACAACAAAGGGCATCTGAAGGCCAAAAAAGCCAGCACCAACGCCTGCAACCACAGGAGCCACTCCTTGTGCCAGAGCTTGAAGTGAGCCGTTAATTCCCATTGCTGCACCTTGCTTTTCACCTGACACTCCCTTACTTATAAGAGCTGCGAGATTTGCAACAGAAAGCCCATTACCTACAGCAAGCAATGGTAATACTACATATAAGAGCGACGCAGAGGGTACAAACCCATACGCAAAAATAGCTGCTCCAACCAAAATAAGCGATACGCGGAGAATTGCTCGCTCATTATATTGTTTTGTAACAATACGGAGCACGACTACTTGCGTGAATATAATCCATGCTCCAGTAATACCAAAAAATATACCGACTGCGCTCGCAGTAAATCCAAAACGACTTACTAGCAATATTCCAATGAATGCCGTAAAGAATCCAAAACCAAGCTGAAGCAAAAATGATGAAAGATACACGGGACGCGCATCTACATCTCTAAACGCAGTTTGAATGTTCCGAACACCTTTAAGAAAATGGAAATCATGAGAACCATCTCCCTTTCTTGTTTCAGGAAAGAATAGAGAAATAAACATCAAATTCACAACACCAAGCGCACCCGCAAGCCAAAAAGGCGCAGAAGCAAACCCTGTGAGATGTAAAATCCAACCTCCAAGAATAGGACCAATGATAAACCCGAGACCAAATGCTGCACCAACGAGCCCAAAGTTCTTTGCTCTGTCCTTCGGTTCGGTTACATCAGCAATAGCGGCTTGGGCTATTGAAAAATTAGCGGCAGCAAGCCCTGCGACTGCACGAGACAAGAAAAGAAGTGGCAATGAACCAATGACAATGGCGAAGCCAAACATAAGTTGAGCAACGGCGAGTACACCAACACCAAATGTGAGTAAGCGCTTCCGCCCATACGCATCAGAAAATTCTCCGAGGATCGGCGCTGCTATGAACTGCATGAGTCCAAAAATGCCAGTGAGCAAACCTGCAATGAGGTACTGCGCGCTCGTGCCAAATCCATGAAGAAGAAACGAGGGTGACGAAGGATCAGTCAGAATGATAGGAATAATAGGAAATATCATCCCGATGCCGATCATGTCGAGAAGTAATGTAACGAAAAGTATAGGTAGAACTCGCCTTGTTTTTACAACTGACATCAAAAGAGTATAGCAAATCACCCTTTATACTGGAGAAGTATGTTTGACCTTACAAAGCAGGAACTCGCCACCTTAAAAAAACTCTCAACTCCAATTAAGATTCAGGATTTTTTAGATACCCTTCCTATCAACTACGAAAAGAAAGGAGAAACACATATGTCGCCACGAAGGGTACTTCGTGAGAAAAAAGCACACTGCATTGAAGGAGCGCTCTTAGCAGCTACGGCACTGTGGATCAATGGTGAAGAACCCCTCCTTATGGACCTTACTGCAGCGCCCGAAGATGATGACCATATTGTTGCTCTCTATAAAAAAAATGGCTACTGGGGTGCAATTTCAAAAACAAATCATGCAACGCTCCGTTTTAGAGACCCTATATACAAAACACTTCGTGAACTCGCACTCTCCTACTTTCACGAATGGTTTCTCGATGAGAACGGACTCAAGATGCTCCGAAGTTATTCAAAACCACTTAATTTGAAACGACTCGGCACCGCTTGGGTTACCGCAGAGGAAGATTTGTGGTACCTCGATGAACATTTAGATACCTTGCCACATTTTTCACTTCTACCAAGGGAAAATAAAAAACACATCCGCCCTGCAGACAAAATGGAGAGGACTGCTGGCAACCTTCGTGAGTGGAATAAGAAAAATAAAAGAACATAGAAAACACACCGAACAACACCATGGCCTATTCTTCAATTATGATTTATATATCCCTAATTCGTGCGAATTAGGGATATATAAAAATGCAGAGATGTGGATACATATAGGATTGGTTTTTTGTTGCATGTATACCCCGTGAGATGGTAGATCAGAGAATACGCACTAGCGAAAATTTTGATGTGATAAAAATTCTATCCTTTTCCACACGAACATAGTATCTCATGGGGTATACTACCCGCTCATGAGCGAACTACAATTTCCTGACATACAGCCCAATATTCTCGTACTTGATGACTCACAAGATACTGCAGAACAACTGAAGCAATTTGTTTTTCATGTTGAAAATGGTGATTACTTTGCAATGCTTGCAACACTCTTAGGATTCGTTGAAGAAACAGCAAGTAAACTTGAGGAAAAAGATGAAGCGATGAAAATTGCCGAGATGCAGATTGCTCGTCTCCGCAAAAACTTGCAGTACCTTCACGAAAACTACAACATCACACCAAAGAAGAAACCTGTTATAGCTGAACCAACGCTCGACCTCTAAGAACGTGTCTAATATTTTCTAATCACGCCACGCACAATTGCGGCGATAGTGAGTTCGTCTTCAGGATAAATTGGCTTGTAGGCAGTATTTGCTGGCTCCAAATATGGCTTACCCTTTTTCATTCGGAAATATTTCATCGTCCATCCACCATCAACTTCAGCAATGACTATCTCCCCTTCTTTTGCGACAGTTGCTCGCTCTGCAATAACCATGTCGCCCTCCACAATGCCCGCATCTTTCATAGAGTCGCCTTTCACTCGCAACAGATACGTCTGTTCACGATCGCGAATAAGATAGTCATCTAATGAAATACTATCAAGTACCTCCTCTTCAGCAGTTGCAGGCATGCCAGCTTCTACAAGACCTAAGATTTTTATTTCTCCCAAGACTGTTGTGGGAATAAGACGCCCTCGGCGGTCTTTCTTTAACTGTCCTCGGCGCACTAAACGCTCAACCAATTTGAATACAGAATCCTTGGAACGCAGACCTGTGATATCCATTATTTCGGCATACGAAGGCATGCGCCAACGAGACCTATAAAATTGGAGAATCTCTCTCAAATATGAAGTATCCATTTACACAGTATAAGCGAACGAACGTTCGCCGTGCAAGGAAGTTATACACTCCTCACCTAACGACTTTAATTAAAGACCTTAGAAACAAGCTTCTTGAGCTGGGTGCGCAAATTAACTACAGGAGCATTTGCACCTACATAACGCTCAACATTGCCCGCAAACATATCAGCTGAATGTTCCCACGAAAACGTAAGTGCTTTTTCACGACACTTCTCTCGCGAGAGTGTTAAACATTTTTTAGCAGCCTCAGTGAGATCATCGCTCAAAAATCCATCGATTCCATTTTCAATAACATCCTTTGGTCCCATAACATTGTGTGCGGCAACTGGAAGACCACATGCAAGTGCCTCAAGTACCACTAAACCAAATGTTTCAGTACGCGAAGGAAAAACGAAAACATCAGACGCTGAGAGAATGTCGATAAGCTCCTGCCCTCGCTTGTAACCAAGAAATACATTTTTCTTACCATACCTTCGTTCCAATTTTTTTCGCTCTGGCCCATCCCCTATCACCAGTTTTGTACCAGGAAGTTCCATGCTCAAAAATTCCTCAACACTTTTCTCTTTTGCAATTCTTCCAAAATATACAAACACCGGGTGAGGAAATTTTACCTCTGCTCTCTTTTCTTCATTTGGCTTGAAAACAGTAGTATCAATACCTGGTGGCCATAGAACAACATTCTTAAAATTATGCGCCTCGAGCTCGGCCTTTAAAGTATCATTACTTGCCATAACCGCCTCAGCGCTACTATGAAACCAAGACATGTACACTCGAGAAAAAACGGCAAGCAGTGTCCCCCCAAATATGTAATGAGGAAGGTATCGGGGAAAATTGGTGTGATATGAGGTAGTGAATGCAATACCTCTCCCCTTTAGCAATGATCGAGCTGAAAGCCCCAGTGTCCACTCAGTTGCAATATGCACATAGTCTGGCTGAACTGAATCAAATATCTTTTTCATTTTCCTATCAGGAAAAAATGTCATAGAGATTTCTGGGTACAGCGGAAATGGGAACGCAATAAAAAGTCCTGGATGCACAACAGTAACTTCGAAATCACGCTCTTTAAGATATGGAATAGTTCGCTCAAAGAGCGTTACCACTCCATTCACCTGCGGCGCCCAAGCGTCAGTGACTATAATGAGTTTCTTCATGCAGTAGAAATTATTTCAGGAAAAATACCGCCAACGGGTTTACTTATTCAATGATACCTTGAATTCTCTTAGAAAAAAATGATTAATCTTTCATTCCCAAACTCACCTATGTTACACTTTGATTAATGTCTGACTTAGGAGAAAAGTGTGGCGTTTTTGGAGTTTATGGGAAAGGAATGGAGGCTGCGCGTCTCACCTTCTTCGGACTCTACGCCTTACAGCATCGAGGTCAAGAAAGCTCTGGGATTGCCACATCAAACGGAGAAACTATTTTCTGTCATAAAAAAATGGGCCTCGTCGCTCAAGCGTTTGCCGAAAAAGACATTCAACGCCTCGTAGGTCACATTGCTGTTGGACATAACCGCTACTCAACTTCAAAATCTTCACAGCTCAAACACTCGCAACCTACACATATAGAAGATGTTGGCCTCACCTTAGTACATAACGGCAACATTCCTTCAACTACTCTTCTTGAGAATTTCCTTGCTTCAAAAAATATTGCCTACAAAACACTTTCTGACTCTGAAATGATTGCAGAGGCCATTGCGGTCCATATGCGCGAAGGTTCTACTCTAGAAGACGCTGTCCCAAAAACATTTCCCCTCCTTACAGGGGCATTTTCTATTCTATTAATGGATAAACATAACCTCGTCGCCATCAGAGATAATTACGGTATTCGTCCACTCTCTATAGGTACCTTAAATGGTGGGTTTGTTTTTTCATCGGAAACATGCGCATTCCATCCCATTGGAGCCGAGGAACTCCGTGATGTACGCCCTGGAGAAATGATTATAGTAAATGAGAGCGGTATGCGTTCTGTTCAAATTGCGATGGGCATTCAAAAGCTTGATATATTCGAATTCGTGTATTTTGCACGGCCAGACTCAGTACTTCTTGGCAAGTCAGTCTATGGTGTTCGTAAAAACTTTGGTATTGAACTTGCGAAAGAGTTTCCATTAGACGCTGATGTGATTATTCCAGTTCCAGAAACAGCAATGCCTGTTGCGATAGGCTACTCTCAAGCATTGGGGATTCCGCTTGAAACAGGGCTCATAAAAAATCGCTATATACACCGCACATTCATTCAACCAGAACAACATATTCGTGAGCAGGGCGTAAAAATAAAACTCACCCCACTACCAGAGGTCATCAAAGGGAAGAAGGTTGTGGTCATAGATGACTCAATAGTTCGCGGGACAACTTCTAGGCAAATTGTGCAAATGCTTTTCGAAGCAGGAGCGAAAGAAGTAAACTTCCTCGTCAGCTCACCTCCTGTACGATTTCCTGATTTTTACGGTATTGATACACCAACCCAAAAAGAGCTCATTGGCGCACAAAAAACACCTGAAGAAATACGAGAATACCTTGGTGCAACACGATTACACTTTCTTTCATATGACGGCTTGATTCGTGCAACAGGTCTACATCCCGATATGTTTTGCACTTCATGCTTCACTGGCGAATATCCAATAGATATTAAAGAGCGCGTCACTGAAATTCATTCACTTCCTACTGCGAAACTTTTTTGAGTAGATTTGAGACGCAGAATTTACGACCCAAAAGATAAAAACGCCATATCTTATAGGCATATTCGCACGAATATGCCTATAAGATATGGCAACGTTTACTATCGTTTCTAATAAAAAAATCAATTAGACCACCTCGCAAAAATTCCTGCAGGCAATAGACGTCCACTACTCGACTCTTCAATAGTTAATTCTCCTAGCTCCACACCTCCGCCATTTTTTTCAATAATTGATTCTAGGTTGTGTGCAAACGCAAGCGATGAATACCCCGCAGCGTATCCGCTCACCAGTATGAATATAGGCTTGTCTGACAGAAGTGCTTTACAGAGTTTCATAAGCGTTAGAAAGTTCTCCTCGATTTTCCACAACTCATCTTTTGGTCCATGGCCAAAAGCAGGAGGATCCATAATAATCGCGTCGTAAGTATTCTTTCGCTTTGCTTCCCTCTCCACAAACTTCATTACATCCTCCGTAACCCAACGAATTGGTTTTTCATTCAAACCAGAAAGTTTTGCATTCGCCTTTGCCCATTCAATCGCTGTTTTTGATGCATCAACATGTGTAACTTGCGCACCAGCTTTTGCGGCAGCGAGCGTTGCCCCACCTGTGTATGCGAAGAGGTTTAATACTTTAGGTGCCTGGTTCCAGCTGTCAGCTGTCAGCTTCTGCTGAATCCATTGCCAATTAGGAACCTGCTCTGGGAAAAGACCAGTATGCTTGAAAGAAGTAGGGCGAATAATAAAATTCAACTCACCAAGTTCAATGTGCCATTCTTTTGGGAAATCCTTTCCGGTATGCCAATCACCTCCCTTTGTTTTGCGTTCGTACCACGCATCTGCTCGCTTCCACTCCTCATCTCCTAGATGCTTCTCCCACAGTGCCTGCGGATCAGGCCGAGCCAGCACTATGTTCCCGTACCTTTCGAGCTTCTCTTCCCGACCAGAGTCAAGAAGTTCATAATCTTTAGAAGGCTTTGTCGTCAATATGCTGTGTAACATTTCCTCCATGCTACCCCATGAATGCACCAATTGGTAGACATCTGGAAATAATTAAATGAAAAAACATATGAACGGGATGTTTTGTCTCCTCATAAGTACATGACATTCTGTATAGTTTAATTTAACGTTCGTTAACTTAAACTATACAGTCCGGAGAGAACAAAATAGCTATGTTACAGTAATGAAAATCACCAATATGGACGAACCAGCGCTTACTATCAATAATCTCACAAAAACCTACGCGAGCGGAACGGTAGCACTCAGCGGTGTTTCTCTCACTATTCCCACGGGCGATTTCTTTGCACTTTTGGGTCCAAACGGGGCAGGTAAAACAACCATCATTGGTATTGTCACAGGGCTCGTAAACAAGACGAGTGGTGATATTAAGGTCTTTGGCGACGATGTAACCACAAACCCTGAGAAAGCAAAAACCCACATCGGACTTGTGGGGCAGGAAGTAAATTTCAATCCATTTGAAAAACCGTTCGACATTATAGTGAATCAAGCTGGCTATTACGGTATTCCCCGCTCTATTGCTATTCCACGAGCTGAAAAGCTATTAAAAGACCTTGGACTCCATGAGAAAAAAGACCAGCGTGCCATGGCGCTCTCTGGCGGAATGAAGAGACGTCTCATGATTGCACGAGCTCTTGTGCATGAACCAAAGTTTTTGATTCTCGATGAACCAACAGCAGGCGTTGACGTTGAACTTCGCCGTAGCATGTGGGAGTACTTAAAAGGTCTAACCGCAAAAGGAGTAACTATTCTTTTAACAACACACTACCTTGAAGAAGCAGAGCAACTTTGCAAACATGTTGCCATAATAAACAAAGGCTCCATTGTTGCCTCAGGAACTATGTCTGAAATTCTTGCTATGCATGACGACAATGACCCTAAAGATGGTGCGTACCGCGCAGGAAAACTCGAAGAAGTATTCATTAAACTCACGCAAAATTAACATGCCACTCAAAAGCACCTGGACATCCTTTTACACGATCCTCCGTAAAGATGTCGTACGAATCTTTCGAATATGGCCACAAACATTTCTTCCATCTATCGTTACTTCGGTCCTTTACTTTTTAGTATTCGGCACCATTATTGGATCCCAGCTTGGAGATTTTAACGGCGTTTCATATATACACTTCATTATCCCAGGGCTTGTTCTGCTTGCCGTGGTAACAAACGCATTCACTAATACTGCATCAACATTCTTTCAAGCAAAGTTCTTCTCACGAAATATCGATGAAATTCTCGTCTCTCCAACTCCACCATGGGTCATCATTGGTGGATTTGTTGCTGGAGGAATGGTGCGTGGCATTTTAGTGGGACTCCTCGTTCTTACTGTGTCAGTATTCTTCGCGCTTCCTCCTCTCATGCATCCTTTTGTAATCTTACTCTTCCTCATCCTCTCTAGCATGATCTTTGCTTTAGCAGGGCTAGTGAACGGCATCTACGCAAAAAGCTTTGATGGCATTACCATAATCCCCACTTTCGTCCTCACGCCACTCATTTACTTAGGTGGTGTTTTCTACTCAGTTGCGTCATTACCTGCAATTTTTAAAGGCTTCACACTCGTCAATCCAATTTTCTATCTCGTTAATGGTTTCCGTTATGGGTTCTTAGGATTTTCCGATGTGTCTCTGTCGCTTTCAATTAGTGTCCTCCTTCTACTTGCTACTATCCTCATTGCAATCAATTGGTATCTCCTCCGAACAGGCCTTGGACTGAAACAGTAAGCGGCGCCCTTGATACACCACCAACAACTACATGCATTGGAAGTCTTTCTATCGTCTTATCCGCTATGTTGTAGTTGGTGTTTCAACATTCCTCATCGACCTCGTTATTCTCTTTGCGCTCACCAAATTTTTTAGCGTTCCATACACCTACGCTGTCGCCATAGGATTTATTATTGGTATCAGCCTTAACTACGCAATCTCACGATCGTGGGTATTTCGCGGAACCGAGAGACATATCCATCACGGATATGTCTATTTTTTAGGTGGAGGACTAGTAAGTCTGACTGCAATACTCACATTAGTTGCTGTCTTTGTAGAGCGCTTTGGTATACCACTCATCTTCGCCCGTATAGTAGTTTCAGGAATTGTGGGATGTGGTAATTACCTCTTTAACCTCTATCTCAATTTCAAAGTAGTAGGAAAACATATACACTAGACACACAACCTTATGCTCCCAGACCTTTCATCCCTCATACAAACCTTCGGCTACATTGGCATCGTGGCAGTAGTATTCGCAGAATCCGGACTTTTCTTTGGATTCTTTTTACCTGGCGACAGTCTTCTCTTCACAGCAGGATTTCTGGCATCGCAAGGATTTCTCAACATTTTTATTCTTATTGCACTTACCACAACAGCGGCTATTGCTGGCGACTCAGTGGGATACTGGTTCGGGAAAAAAGTGGGACCTTTTATATTTTCACGACCTGATTCATTTTGGTTCAGCCATAAGCGTGTTGAAGATGCCAGCGCATTCTTTGCTAAACATGGTCCAAAAAGTCTGGTGCTCGCACGGTTCATACCAGCAGTACGTACCTTCACGCCAATTCTTGCAGGAGTGGGTCAAATGAATTACCGCACTTTTCTTACCTACAATGTTATTGGTGGTGTGCTTTGGGGTACGGGCCTTCCTATTCTTGGGTACTTCCTGGGGCGCCTCGTTCCCCACCCCGACCGCTACATTATCCCCATTGTTCTTATTATTGTCGTCGTTTCAATGCTTCCCATACTTCGAGAGGTTTTTCGCAAGAAAAAAAGCATTTCTTAAGTTACCCACAAGGGACTTCTCTGCATTGCTTTTATGTGACTTTCGTGTCATCATAGTGGTAAGGGTACGATTGTCTTCAACTCTCCATGGAAGCGCTCACGGAAGGCGCTTAAAAGGTTAGGCTAAGCATCAAGCTCTTGCATTAATTAGGTTAGTATAGAAAAAAAATATTGTGGCTAAGAAATTATATTTCGGTGGCTTGTCTTACGACACCACTGATGACAGTTTAAAAGCAGCTTGTGACCAATTTGGCGCCGTAACATCTGCAAAGGTGATCATGGACCGCGAAACAGGTCGCTCACGAGGTTTCGGTTTCGTCGAAATGTCTTCGGACGATGAGGCGATGGCAGTTATCTCAGGGCTTGATGGTAAAGATGTTGATGGACGCACCGTTCGCGTTTCTGAGGCTCGTCCTCAGGAAGAGGGTGGTGGCAACCGTGGCGGTGGAAACCGTGGCGGAGGTTTTGGTGGCGGAGACCGCCGAAACAGCTGGTAATTGAAGTAATTCATTACACTCAAAAAAGACCTGAGCATTCCGAGCTCAGGTCTTTTTTATTGTCCTTTTGATACAAGAGTATCTTCTCTCCCCTACTCCGATTAATCGGAGTAGTTGTTCCAAGTATGGAGCTAGTCGCCTTCAAATTTTTCCGCACCAGAACACCCTGGGAAGCCAAGGTTCTTTCCAGAATAAAATTCATTCACGAAATACGGTATATTCACATCAGCAACAAGGGTGCAAACATCAGCATTAGAAATACCAAGCTTTTCTATAAGATTCTTAGTTGCACTTCTTCGCACTTCACCTATAGGCTCTTTAAGAATCACCACAATAAAAAATGTACCTTCGGGAGAATAAAAAATTTCATAGGTGGATTCAGCGCTAGTAGTCGCGACTTCTGAATTAGGAAACCACGATAAAAAAGAACTCGGTGGTGTGGTAGAGGCAACGCCAATATCTTTCGTAAAATCTCGAACGAATATAGACCCATCATTACTGCTCGCTATTTCAAGAGTGTTTTGAGATGGCTTCCTTGTATTCCCTACAACTGGTGTGTTGCTACCCACTTGAGAATTAGTACCAGGAAGAGTGTTGATAGGTGAAGTGCCATTTGGTCGAGGGGTCGGCACTTGTGCAAGAAAATACAAAGTTCCCGTAAACCCTATGAGAGCGAGAGTTGCTACAGCGAGAACTAAGGTGAGTATGTTTTGTCGGTTCATGTTTTTATTAAAAATTAGAATATGCAGAGATGGCCTCGGACTGCTTCTATATCCCAGTGAGGCCCACCCCCAGACACCCCTGGACGCGGTCTCTCACGGGCATACTTATTTCCACAACTATCTCTATATACTTGTGCTTCCTGCGAACCCCATCGGACCCATTGCCCACCATAGAGAGGAGTGAAAATATTTGGATTATTACTCTGAATGCAAGCATTAAGAGTTGGGTTAAGGCGAACATCCGCTTTGAAGCCGGAACCATGAGCACCGCCACGGTTTCCATCGCTACCAATTGCTGCAGAAGTCACAGTAAATTGAGTTCCGCACAATCTGTGAAGTTGGATCAACTGATCGACAGTTTGCATGCGTATACCTGCAAGTGAGGCACCAGATGTACAGGGGACAGCGCCTCCACATACGCCCCCCTGTTCTAATGTGCGTATCGCTGCAGCACTGGTTCGGTACACACCTCCTACTGATGCCGTTGGAGAAGGTTGTCCCGGTCCTCCTCGTGTACCACCCGTCACTCGTGGACGAGGTGCTTGTGCACCAGGTGCATCAGGAAACGCGCCAGACACAGGAGCAGAAATACAATCAATGTGAGTCCAGATGGTAATACTTTTCCCCGTCAACACCGAAAAAGTAATATTAACCAGAAGCCATGCGGTAAGCACAATACATAAGCCGACAAACACATTAATAAACACGCCGTGCGCTTTCTTTACTTGATCTGGCTTGCTTGCTGCGGTTACATACAGAATACCTGCATAAGCAAACATGAGGGTTGCAACAATAACAGAGAAGGCAACAGCGAAGTTAATGACATTGTTTGCAAGTTCGGAAAGATCACACGCCCTACACTCTGCTCCCTCACATTGAGGAACTAATCCCCCACCGCTCCCACTTAAGAGTGCTGAAGGGTCTTGCTGAACTGCAGCAAATGCCACGAGTGGCATGAAAAATACTATCGGAAGAAGAAGTATCAGTATCTTTCTCATCACACAATGAGTATACCCTTGAAAAAATCTCCTCGACCTCTATATATGGTTGTGTACGAGACCTCTCCACACCTCGAAGAACCACATATTGACTTTCCTCAGAGGAAGCACATGATTCAGTGAAGTAGTGCATGATTATTGGTTTTCTAAAAAGAAATTGAAACATATGGATCGAGATCCAAAACCATCTTTTACAAAAAAAGCCAAGGGAGTAGGACTCGCGTTCTTAGGAGCTCTTTCGCTTGGTGGCTTTGCGGGTGATGCGGGGGCGCAGACGCAAGGGCGTCCTCTAAGCCCAGCAGAGCGATCTACACGTGAATATCAGCGCTTCAGTGCGAATAACCAAGCGGCAGCTAGACGATCACAAGAGGCAATAAGTAGGATGGCTAGGAGACAAGCAGTTTATTGCGAGCAACTTAGACAGCAAGTAGAAAGGGATGGTTATACTGCGACCCAAAGAAGAGTAGGCGGTTCGTCATTCGCTTCGTGCAATATACGGCAATAGATCGCAAAAGAAGCAGAGAGCCCAGCAAATAGAGCATGCAGAGAAGTTGAATTTGCGAAACTAAAGAAAGAGGAGGACGAACTTTTTAGGTACTGTGAGAGCGTGAACTTCGCAGGTGAGAGATGCCGTGGTTTATAGAACTTACAATAAACTAAAATGGGATCAAGATACGAAGGCCGGCATGATACTCAAAAGAAACCTCGGGGTGCAGCATTGCTCGCAGCTATTACCCTCGGCTTTGCAGGTGATGCGGGGGCGCAAGATGCACCACGAAGATCTTGGGAATATGGAGATATGAGTCCTACAGATGCAGCATACTGCCGAAGAGCGGCAGAAACGGAAACTAGAGTGGCAAGAGAAGGTAGGCATCCCAATATGGGTAACTTGTGTAGTTTTTATGATTTACCTGCGGATTTACGTTCAAGAGATGAGGCGTTGTATGCCAGAGAAGCTGCAGCAGAGAGCCCAGCAGATAGAGCCCGAAGACAAGCTCAAGATGCGAAAAGGCAGAAAGAAGAGGATGAACTTATTAGGTACTGCGTAAGCGTGAACTATGTAGGCGAGAGGTGCAGTGGTATGTAAAACTTTAATTACTTACTGCTTCTAAGCTCCCTAGATTTTCTAAAGGTGATTTGATATATCATATCGCTCTAACCTAGTGGGTTACAGAATATTCTGCACTCAATGAATACTCACAATCCTTGCTTGCTGTTTATTTAAGAGGGGGTTTCGTGGCGGTCTTCCGAATTGCGTTAATCAAGCTGGCGGAGTCAAAATAGTTAGATAGCTTGTTTTCCCATCCAACTTTCGATGTATCTACATCTGGGTCAACTCCCCTACCTTCAACGGGCTGATTATCTTCCCGAAGTGTAATAGAGTTCACGAGAAGCAATGAGTAGCTAGTAGTAGGGTCTATGACAGTCTTCAACGGATACGTATTTTCAACAGTACCCCACCCTCGCGTTGTGCCACCCACCACATGGGCGCGGTTAAATTTCTTGAATGTTGCCGCAGTTAATTCTGCAGTGGACTGTGTCATTGCATCGGTAATAATAGCGATTTCAGTGTAGCGTTCTACAAGTGGAAATTTTTCTTGAGTTGTTCGCTCCACCTGATAGTCTCCCTGATGAAATAAATCAAAAGTATATTGATTGGCTCCAACAAAAAGACCAAAGAAAGCAGGCAAAAAATCTAGTGACCCCCCAATATTTCCCCGTAAGTCCAAAACCATACTACTGAGACCCGGTGTTGTTGATGCCGCATCAACCGCGAGCGCAAATTCACGAAGAGTTGTTGGGGATATTTTATTAATATGAAGGTACAGCGTAGAGCCGAGCGTATGAGGAAACACAGTAGGTTCTATACCTGCAGAGTCATACAATGCCTTTGAATTATTATTAGTGAGAACTGACTGTGCGTAGGTTGCCACTGCAAGCGCTGCCTTATCTTCCGTTGAAGTTGCATTGGCAAAAATCGCCGCCTTCTTCTTATATGCCACCGCCACCTCTTCAGAAGAAGCTCCTTTCTCCAGCCCAAGATTTTGATATAAATCTTTTGATGTATCAATGTTGCTTACATTTTCTCTAAGTGCCACCTCCTCTTTTTTTGAAAGAATCCCATCGCGACCTGAGGGAGGAAGGTTATAGAGAACAACGGCACCGATATTCAGCGCTATTTGTCGTTTATTTTCAGTGGAAGTTGCACTTCTGAAGGCACCTTCAAGCATTTTTGCGGTGCCCACCCTATCAGGAGTAACTAATACTGTTGTTGTGGCTGTAACTTTCTCGACGGAAAGTCGAAACAATTCTGGCAACTTTAAATCCGCAGGCTTCATCCAATAATTAGTAGTTATGGAGTCGTATACCTCCATATCAAAACGAACATACACATCTGCTTCTTCTGGTGTTTGGTACTGTATTGCTGACTCAAACGACTTCGCATGCGTCCACACATATGCGCCACTGGAGGAAAGTGCAATAACTATTCCCACCAACATGAGAACCAACTGATGTCGGAGAATAAATAATCTCACTGTATGTAGTTCTGGAATATTAAAGCCCATCTGTGAGATACTACCATGTGAATCATGGATTATTCTTCAAATAGAGCAGTGGAAAAAGAATTTCTTCTCCAAGAAAAATATAACGGCGTAAAAAATTCAGAATATGAAACTGATGTACTCAGAATCGAGAACGGTGAACCGCTCGCCTATGTGATTGGCTTCGTTCCATTTTTAGATTGCAAGATATTTTTAGACTCACACCCATTGATTCCTCGTCCAGAAACTGAATATTGGGTAGAGAAAGTTATTGAAAAGCTGAAAGCTGAAAGCTGGCACCTGAAAGCTATCCAAAAACCGCTTCGGGTTTTGGATTTGTTTGCCGGATCGGGATGCATTGGTGTTGCAGTTTTGAAACATGCTCCAGACACAATGATGGATTTTGGGGAATTAGAAGAAAGCCACCTTCCTACTATCCAAAAAAATGTGCGCGAAAACGGAATCGATGAAACACGCACGCACATACTACGCACCGATGTTTGGGATGGCATCACTAATTCATATGACATTGTGTGCGCAAATCCACCATACCTATCAGAAAGTCGCCTTAACTTAATTGAATCCTCAGTCCTCGCCTATGAGCCTAAAAAAGCACTGTTTGCTGACGAGAATGGCTTTGCGCTCATACGAAGATTAATTGTTGGAGCAGGGACCCACCTAAACCCTAAAGGACTTATGTATATCGAACATGAACCTGAACATGCAGAAATGATCCAAAAATGCGCCAAAGAACATGACTTTGGCGCGGAAACCAAACAAGATCAGTATGGTGTGTTGCGATATAGCGTCTTGAGGAGAGGTTAGCCACTAGGGTGTAGCCATTAGGGCGGTCAGATAATCAGAATCTTTCCCTAAGCCCTAGTGGCTATTGGCTCGCCCCTAGTGGCTAGCTCATGGCATAATAGTTCTATGCCTCCAGTAACTACACTGCCTACAGATGTTGGGATGATATTTTGGTTTTTCTTTGCAATTGCTCTGGTAGTAACCGCGTACTTTGTTTTTACAGAACTCTTCCACTGGCTCCGCTTTGGGTATATGTATCCTCTGGTATGGATTGCCATACCGGTATACCTGATAGGCATTGTTATCCTCATCGGTGGCATGCTCACAGGTATTGGAGCTCTATAACATATGTCATACAACCCCTTTGAACTCAAAGATTTTAGAGATGGCGAGCGTGTAGTCGCGTTAGTCCGTCATCATTGGTTTGTATTATTCCGTGAAGTTTTCTGGCTCGGCATTCTATTTATTGCCCCATTCTTTTTAATACCAATAGCATTTGGAATTTCTGCGCAAGGAGGAGGGCTTCCATCCGTACCACCTGGCGTAGTAATCTTTTTTGCTTCTCTTTGGACACTCATGATTTGGCATCTCTTATTTGCACGTTGGACAGATTATTACTACGATATTTGGATAATCACCAACTGGCGCATTATTGATATAGATCAAATCGGATTTTTCAATCGCAATGTTGCGACACTCCTAACACTTGATCATATTCAAGATATAGAAACGCATGTTGATGGTATTGTGGGCACCATACTCAATTTCGGAAGTATCAAAGTGCAGACAGCCGCAGCAAAAGCGGAATTTCTCATGAGTGAGATCCCAAACCCTGTCAGTATAGAGAAAATTATTCGAGAGGCGCAAGAAGAAAAAATTCGTGTATTCGGTGCAGCACCTACGACGCATGGGTAAACTAAAATGACGATTGATCCTTACAAAGGCGTTCGGGATTTTTATCCCGAAGACGAACGAATACAAAAACACATTTTTGGTGCCATGCGCCGTGCATCAGAGTCTTTTGGCTATGAAGAGTACAATGCCTCTATTTTGGAGTCGACAGAGCTCTATATGGCAAAAACGAGCGAGGAAATAGTAAATGAACAAACATACACATTTACTGATCGTGGCGATCGCTCAGTTACACTGCGCCCCGAAATGACGCCAACCGTTGCGCGTATGGTGGCGAGCCGTAAACGAGAACTTGGCTTCCCTCTTCGTTGGTACTCCATTCAAAATTTCTTCCGCTACGAGCGACCACAGCGAGGACGCTTGCGTGAGTTTTGGCAGTTAAATGCCGACCTATTTGGTGTCACAGGAATAGACGCAGATGTGGAAATCATCGCTCTTGCCTATCGCGTCATGATGGAACTCGGTGCATCCGACACTGACTTCATAATAAAAATTGGGAGCAGATCAGCATTGAACGCCGAACTTGCTCGTCGTGACATCCCTGCAATAAACCACAAAAAAATCGCTGCGCTCATGGACAGGAAAGGAAAAATTCCGCATGAGGAATACGAGGATGAGATGAGCGCTCTTGCTGGTGGTTCATTTGATATTCATGAGAGTGAAGATATTGCAGAAACTCGGAGGCGTTTGACAATACTCGGCATCACCAATACTGAGTTCAATCCTGAAATTGTGCGTGGTTTTCAGTATTACACTGGCATCGTTTTCGAAGTATTCGATACTAATCCTGAAAACAAACGTTCTATGTTTGGCGGTGGTAGATATGACAACCTTGTAGGCCAGTACGGCTCTGAAGAAGTACCTGCTGTTGGATTTGCTATGGGCGATGTCATTGCAAGAGATTTCTTAGAAACACACAACCTTATGCCTGCCCTCACTCCCGCAACGCATCTCTATCTTGCACCTCAAAGTGAAAGTGAATCTGAAAATGTTGCGAGTGTTGCAGATACTCTACGGAAGAGCGGGGTAAATGTTGCCGTTGGCATAAAGCATGAAAAAATAGGTGACCATATAAAAACAGCACTGAAGCTTGCTATACCCTACTTTGCAGTCTACGGAGAGAAAGAAAAAGAATCTGGCACGCTCACCATCAAAACCCTCGCCACCAGCTCTGAAAAAACACTCCCCCTCCAAGATGTTGCTGTTTCCCTAAACGCTAAACACTAAACGCTATCCCCTGTTCGCTATGCGCCGAATCACCCTCGACATTGAAACCACAAATGCCGCCATCGGTGGCGCATTCGACCCATCAACCATGAACCTCACCGTTGCTTGTATTCATGACACAGAAACGGATTTATTTACTTCCTACGAAGTAGAAGAATTGCCAAAACTCTGGCCTATTCTAGAGCGAGCGGACTTGCTTATCGGCTATAACTCAGACCATTTTGATATTCCTATTCTCAATAGATATTACGCGGGAGATCTTACAAAAATTAGAAGTTTGGACCTGCTGGCGGAAATAAAGAATGTACTCGGAAGACGCATCAAACTTGATTCAGTCGCTTCGGGAACCTTGGGTAAAAAGAAAAGCGGTAACGGACTTGATGCCATAAAGTGGTGGAACGAAGGCAAGAAAGAAAAAGTAATTAAATACTGTATTGATGATGTCCGTATCACAAAAGATATTTACGAATACGCTCTCAAAAACGGGAAAGTAACGTATTCGGATTTCGGAAAGAAAAAAGACATCACGCTCGACACTAGTTCTTGGGAATCAAAAAAAGCATCGTCAATCACTCACACACTACCTTTCTAACAAATAAAATCACTGCTGTGGCAGTGATTTTATTTGTTACCGCGTAGAGCTTCAAGACCCTTGTAAACACTCGCGGCCTGCGTATCTGTGGGAACGTGAACATCCGAAAGATTCTGTCCTGCAAAAAGAAACATTCCGCCTGCAATCGCAAGAAGAACAAGTCCCCCGCCAACCATTTCGAGATATTGGATACGAACCTGAATAAAAACCGCGAGGAATAAAAGAATGGCTATGATTGTCATGAGCGCGCCGATGATATACCACAGTGTGTACGTTGGTGATGTAACGGCAACAGCCATAAACATTATTGCGCGGGAAGCAAAGCTCGGAGGCGTGACATAAGAAGGTGTTTCACCGGTCGACACACTCTCTACCTCAGATGCAGTGACTACATTTGGCGTACTTGACGATGCGGGAGTCTCCGAAACTGTCTCGGCGCCGAGAATGCTAGAAGGTGTAGCAGGTGCATTCAACCCAAGAGTGTTTATTGGAACAGATGTCGCAAGTTCGTTTGCGGGTACATCACCAGAAGAAGGCGGTGAATTGGCAACGAGAGGCTTCACTTTTTCATCGAGAGGTCGAGAGAAGAACTGCACTACAAATGTCGCTTCTTTCCCTTGGTACATGCCCTGTGCCACCGCAATTCCAACTCGGGAGAATTGGGCTTTCATAATGTTTGCACGGTGCGTTGGCGATTTCATCCATGCATCTTCAACGTCTTTTGAGTCAGTAAAGTCAACCGCAAGATTTTCTCCTGCATATGTGTAGTTATAGCCGAGAGCATCAAGCCAGTACCACGGTGTCTTGCCATCTGGTGTAACGTGCGAGAAATATCCCTTCGATGCCATATCGTTTGCTTTATTCTGCGCTGCTTGTGTAAGAACAGGATCCTCAGTGAGTGTAGGAATACCATTTTGAACACGATCGTTATTTGCAAGCGCCGTCAAAACTCCTGGTAATACCGCTGCGAGGAAATTCGTCCGTAAGAAAACAATCTTCGTCTGCACGAAATATCCTCCCCACAGCAGAATAACAATCGCTAAAATAGCAACAATTGATTTCTTACTAAAACATCCTGGCCGATAGGAATTCTCGGCACACGGAATGAAGAAGACTTTCAAACCATGGAGGAATCTATTCATTGCTGAAGATTATACAATTAAAACAGAGGTAGGGCAAGTATTGCCCTACCTCTGTTTACTAATCCTGTGGAAAAACCACAGACTCTATGTATTAGTGCGCCGTACCACGCAAAATAGCGTTGACGTTCGCAATGGTTACTGTGTCTACGTCAAACGATTGGAGGAGTGAGATAATCGATTGTATCTGCCCGTCCGTGAGCGTCTGCACGCCACTACCAGCTGTTTTAGGGGCCATTCCCTTATTGAGCTCTCTGCGAGTAAGAGAGCCGACATAGCCACTCTGTGGCGTGATGCCGTGACTAGCTTGGTATTTCTTTACCGCGGACTGCGTCAGAGATCCGAAGTATCCTGTCGGTGCGTTGACAACAAGGAACCCTTCCGCGATAAGAATTTTCTGAAGCTCCGTCACATCATCGCCCTTCGAGCCAAGGGTAAGATTCTGCGTGAAATTATACGCTTCGGCACCTAAGACCTGTCCTCCTGTAGTACCTCCGACAGCGCCACCAGTACTTGGAACTGCACCACCATTATTCGCCAAAGCTACTAATGGACCTCCTCCACCACCCCCTCCTCCTCCCGAAGAGGTTGATATCGCAGTCTGCGTGTAGGTAATGAAAGCCGTGAAGTGTTTCGTCCAAATGACCAAATCGCTACCGACATCTATCTTACAATCACCACCCGCAACGAGTGCATCGCCTACTGTCTGGCTATCAGCACTACACACAGTAGTTATTTTCGTAAAGGCACCAGAACGCGACCAACCAGCGAGCTTACCAGCCTGACCAACAAAAACGAGTCGAACTCCCTTGTCGAAGGTCAGTGCCTTATTAACTGCACCAACCTCTATTGCCACCTCTGATACACTCGTACCAGAATCTGGGGTGATGGTATATGCCATGGTAGCGGTTGGCGAAAGCAAGACTCCGTCCCATGTGTCGGGACCTGTAACAACAACACCAGCTGGAATGTTCACATTCACCGTGCCAACACTCGTCGTTGTCGTTGCTACGGTAGTCGCTGAAATGGTTGTCGAAGCCTGACCTCCTGATGTGGTAGTCGTGTAGCGCAGTGTTGTCATCGCTGCATCTTTCCACCATGGAGAGAAGGAAATATCACCCAAAAGGTTATCTGTCGTTGGACCATTTTCACTTCCCCAATAGTTGCTGGTTGCATTAAACGAACCAGTCATGTCAGATCGTATTTTCAATATAATCTTGTCCGTCGCCATGTTTGTGAACACATTGTCGTTCATATTAAGTGTACTCCCGGTGAAATTAGGCTGACCAGCCCACGTTGTTGCGCCGACAGCAGAGTAGTATGAAGTATCCCAACTCTTATTCCCATCAAATGTATTGTCGGTAATGTTGACTGTCCAATTGCTTAGGAAGCTATCGAAGGTCACACCTGAATTTTCGAATTTATTATTCGTTACTGTTGCTGTGCGAGTAGCCGTGGCTCCATTGTTGTTAAAGTAGACACCAGAACCATACTTACTGATGTCATTATGAAGGCTACCATCAGGGTCCGTGTAGTCTGCTGCTGTAGGAAGTATGCTCAAAGGAATGGGCATGAAGCGATTGTATTGAGCGATGAAATTGTTGCCGAGTACTTCAATACCCTTATTCGGAGAGAGTTTGTTCATAATACCAAGACCCTGAATCGTCACATTATCTGAGAAGACAGTGATCAGGTTCTGAGTCGCCCAAGCCCCGTTTGCGGTCTCCTGCGTACTGTAGATGTTAGCAACTGTATCTACTGCGTTCGTAATAGGCTGCCCGCTTGCGTTCAAGCCTTGCAAGGTAATGTTATTTTTCGTGATTGCTAAATACCAACCAGTTTGTCCAGAAACGGATGTTGCATCATCTTTAATCAGATTGTAATCACCTGGTAGGATATTGACCGTACCACCCTCAACGATGCGCGCTATTCCCTCTGCTATTGTTTTCTTTGGACTACGCGCAGTTCCGTCACCACTCGTGGAAACACTCCCGTCAATATAGACGATGGAGAGTACTGCAGGGGAACTTCTTTGATCCTCAATAAATGCATTATTATTAGCGGCACTCATCGACAGAATGTTTGCATAAGCAGTAGTGGGAGCCATGGAGAGTATGGCGATGTCGTAAACGTTGGCTTGTGCGCCGAAGCCCCATGTATTGCCCGTCATCGTTATATCACCTCCCTCAAGCACCCAACCCTTCGTGCCATAGACGAAGTTGTTAGAAATGGTCCCCGTGGTAGGGCCCGTCAGATAGCCAGGTTGGCGCAAAGCATAAATAGTGTTTCCATCAATTTGGATGCCTGTAAGACCTCCAGTAAACACCATGGCGCGACTAACATCGCCGTCGCCGATAACAAATTGTCCATGTATTGAGCTATTTTTTATCGATGTGTTACTGGCGCCGATATAGAGAAGATTTTGTAAGCCAGTTTTGTCGGTTTTTACAAGCTCAATATTCTGCAAAGTAAAACCACTAGCAAGAATCTTAAAGAAGTTTTCACCAACAGTGATATCACCTTGGATAAAAGTAGAACCAACTCCTGCACCGGTGATGGTGAGATCAGTTTTAGTGATGTCTATCTTGCTGGTGAGTGTATAAGTACCTGTCGCTACAGTAATCGTGCCACCCGACGGAACCGCATCAACAGCAGCTTGAATGGTCGCAAACGGATGGGTCACAGAACCGTCATTTGAATCGTTACCACCTGGTGCGACATAGACACTTGAGAGAACAACATGAACGATGTCGCCCGTACTACCGCTCGCAGCATTTACCCATGTGCCGTTTGCCCCTCCATCGTATGTCCAGCTCCAGTCACCTTCAGGTGCCGTAGAGTAATCATAGGAACCTCCAGGAAAGTAGTTTTGGACCCAGAGAGAAGTCATTGAGCAAGAAATAGAATTGCAATCTTGTGCTGGGGCCGTGCCCGTTGTTCCCCAGACTCCTGCATCCCCGAAAGTACCAGTCAACACCCCGCGTGTGCCACCAGTCATAGTGCCAGTAACTATTTCAGGCAATGCTATGCCACTTTGTGGGCTTTTGCCGTTCGCACCACCGAATGTCGTGAATGTGCCGACATCGTCCGCCTGTGCACAATAAATGCCACTCTCCTCCCATATCTGGATATGCCTCGTGAAATTGTCGAGAGCCCAATCACCAAAAAAACCTGAGTCCGGGTCGTTAGCAATTTGCTGAGTCACGTCTACGAGAAGTGACGCACCGACACCGCTAGTACAAGATGTCGCCGCATGCGCAACCGGTATGGAAACAAAAAACACTCCGGCAAAAAGCATGAGTAGTCCAATTACGGCAACCGAAACAAAGTTCTTTCTAATAAGATGAGTGGAAAGTGAAGAATACATATAAATAAAACGATACTAAGTCTTAATAAATAGTCAGCAATAAGGGGATAGAATAACCCTATTTGGAGTATGGGCGTGTATTCTCCGTGGGTCAAGGAAGAATAAGCCATTTGAGAAAATGCTTTCTGAGCCCTACCACCTAGAAAAGATAGCCTCACGGCCGAATGTCCTTTAGACCAGAAAAACCGAACAAATCAAGCTTCAGGAAGCGCAAGGGACAGGTATTCCGCCTGAAGGACCATCAAGGTCCTTTAAATATACAAAAACAATACAAAACAAAAATGTATCTTGTGTCAAGATGTCATTTGACACAAATTGAGGAAAAAAACGATATACAATTAGATTCTAATGAAACAAATTCTGTTTGCGATTCTTCTCCTTGTTATGTGCGGATGCGTCGCCGAAACAGCATTCGCAGAAAATTCTATTCCAGCGGGTTTTTCTCCAAGCTCTCTTTGGCTTTCAAAAGCATCAGTGACCGCAGGTGACACAGTTCACATCTTAACGACAGTTTATAACAGCACATCTAAAAAAGTCGCGGGAGATGTAATATTTTTGGTGGATGATGTAGATGTGGGTACCGCGCACTTTGAACTTCCTGCTGGAGTAGCAGAGGTGGTCTCCGTGGAGTGGAGAGCGAAAACAGGAAACCATGTATTCAGAGCACGCATCGAAAATGGAACTGACGCAAACTTAAAACAAACGGTATCATTGTCGAGCACCGAAACTGGGGGAATAACATTCACTGTTGTTGCGGCGCCCCCACCACCTGTAGCCATTCAAGCCTTTAATAGCGCCACAAAAGCAATAACTGACGCCGCATCAAGTAGCGCCCCCGTTATTTCTTCAGTCCTCGGAGCAGTCTTCAATGAGACGGAAAATCTAAGAAAGGGGGCTGTTGCATCGCTTGAAAACGCTCTAGAAAATGAAGAAACTCCATCACAAGAAGCCGAACAAAAAAACTTAGTCCTAGGAGCCGAAACATATCGTGCACCAAATAATGCAAATACTCTAACTGCGTCAATAAGCACAGCGCCAACCTCATCAGGATTTATGCGCGTTCTTCAAACCATTCTTCTCTTTTTAGTGAGTTATCAATGGGTTTTCTATCCACTCTTGATTTTGCTTCTCCTCGCAATTTTATATGTCATAGGGAAAGGACTATCCAGAAAAAAACACACCTAAAAATACTAGCTTCTAGGCGACGCTTCCGTCGGATCCGAAGGGATCATAGAGGTTCTAGGTGTTCGCTTTAATTTCTGAAAGCTAGAAGCTAGCCCCTAGCACCTAAAACCTTCCTAAATCGGTGCAAGAAACATCAATATCGTAACTGCAACGAGTACTCGGTACACTGCAAACACATACAGCGGATGCGTTCTGAGGAATTTCAAAAGTATATGAATAGCGGCAAGACCACTCAAAAACGCAACAAGACTTCCAATGACGAGCGGAGCACCGATAGCATCAAACCCACCCACTCCGGCAAGCTCCAATAATTTTCTAGAACCCGCACCAAGAATAATAGGCACCGAAAGAAGAAAACCGAATCGTGCAGATGCCTCGCGAGATAATCCAAGAAACAAACCACCTGAAATAGTCATACCTGAACGACTCATGCCAGGGACAAGAGCCAGTGCTTGAAAAAGACCGATGAGTATTGCTTTCCAAAAACCCACCGCCTCCATACCTGTCTGTGCTCCGTAGCGCTTTGAAACATATTCAGCCAAAAGAAAAACTACCGACCCTACGATGAGCGCGTACGCAACAAGGTGTGTGTTTCGAAACACCGTGTCCATGGTGCTTTCCAAAAAAAGCCCAAAAAATACTGCGGGCACCGTTCCCACAATAAGCGCTAACAAAAGTCGTCCATCCTCCACTCTGACAGGTTTTCCTATCACCTTCTTAACTGCGGTATGTGCCAACGTAAGTAAATCTTTGGAAAAATACACAACGACTGCCAGAATAGTACCCAACTGCAAGACCGAATCAACAGCGAGACTATTTACTCCCGTAGCACCAAGGAGTTCGCGAGCGATTATAAGATGCCCTGAGGAAGAAATAGGGAGAAACTCAGTTATGCCTTCAACGAGGCCTAAAATACTAAAAATCACCCAGTCGTACATGATATTCTGTATGATATCCTATAATTTAATACTAACTAGAGAACCTCTATGGAACAAAAACAAAATCTTTCTATCCCCATTGCTATCGTACTTGCTGGAGCCTTAATTGGTGGCGCACTCTTTTTTATTGGTCGCACTGACGCACCAACCACAAACACGAATACAAACACACCCTCCGTTGCACAAAAAGATATTCCAGGCGTAACTTCCGCAGATCACATCATTGGTAGCATCGATGCACCAATAGTTATTGTTGAATACACCGACCTTGAGTGTCCATTTTGTAAACAGTTTGACGGCACCATGAAGCAAGTGGTCAAAGCATATGGCGGTAAGGTTGCATGGGTCGTCCGCAACTTCCCTCTTCAACAGCTCCACCCTAATGCACCAAAAATTGCTCTCGGAGCGGAGTGTGCGGCGGCGCTTGGTGGCAATGAAACATACTTCAAATTCCTTGATTCTGTATTCACTCAAGCACCAATCAATACTTTCTTCGATATTACAAAACTTACTGCAACTGCAGAGGGAGTTGGAGTTGATGCGAAGAAATTTAATGCCTGTGTTATCGCTGGAACCTATCAAGACAAAATAAGCAAAGAATTCAATGATGCCGTTGCTGCGGGAGGTCAAGGAACTCCCTTCTCGGTAGCCATTACAAAGAATGGGAAGCAATACCCTATTCCTGGCTCTCAACCATTGGAACAACTCAAAACAATCATTGATGGAATCTTAGCGGGAAAGTAAAAAGATAGCTGTCAGGTTCCAGGTGTCAGCTTTCAGCTTTGAATTAAAAAAGAACGACCCAAAGGGTCGTTCTTTTTTAAAGCCCTAGGCGGTAGATGTCGAAAGAGTTTTCGCCTTCGAACATGTCGGAAGGGTTTGGAAGATACATACGCTCCCTTAGTATTTCAGCACTCGCATCATTGATAAGTCGATGAAATACTTCGAAGTCTTCTTCGCATTCCTTAAAATCCAATACGTAGCGACGCATTTGCGATGAGCCGTCAGCATTCTTTCTTTTTTTACACTCGTACACAATAAAACGCCGAACTGGTCTGCCAAAAAGAGCCCCGACGGTGTAGTAGTTAAACATTGCCTGCAATACAAACAAGGGTTTAGTGACACCGCTCTTACTAAACGAGTCAACAAACTTATGATCCACAATGTCGACCGCTCCTTTTTCAACTCGAGACTCAACCACGAGATCAGAAATCGCTTTCACTGGGAGCGGTAGTCCTGGAACTTCCGCCATACCCATGACTTCAATTCCTAAAACCTTATGTTTAGGAGGTCTCTCAAGGTAGAAAGAGATTGCCTGCAAGTAGTCCTTTTCCATCGACAGCCTCTTCTCCTTTTGTGCTCGTTTACTTTTAGCTTTACCAAATTGCACTTCAAAATCTGCAATGTTTCGAAGATACTCAAGCCCCAATGCAACAGACGCCTCTTTAGAAAGCCCGCTATAAAAATGCTGAAGCGCTATATGCCCAGAGCGTCCAATGATGCCAGCAGGCGTTGATGGAGTATCTCGCACATTTTCAACATAGCGCTTGTACCACGCTAAAGGGTTCCTCAAAAACGATATCAAAGACGAGTGACTCCAGTGCTTGATTGGATATGCAGGTTTCTTACTCGAAGTCTTTTTCACTCACTCATTATACCTGGAGTACTTTTATCAGTATTTTTCTACCTCCCCATCAGACGGTCTCCGACACCCGCCACTAACATGAAAACGGTTGCTCCAGTAGCTAGAATAGTTACGATGAAAAGTGGGATGGTGCACCCAACAGCGAACAACACCTTATTACGATACTTACCACCTACACGTTCCGAAGCGATGGTAGAAATTCCAGAAACGAGAGGCTGGCGACCATCCGATCCTCCTTCAATAAGGCGAGACATAATATAAAATCACTAATAGATTCTAGAAAATACAGTTACTAGAGAATTTAATAGCTTCTCAGCTTCTTTGCTTTGCCGTGGGTGCGGATTTTTTCGAGTGCTTTTGCCTCAATCTGACGAATACGCTCACGGGTCACACCGAACTCCTGCCCCACTTCTTCAAGTGTGTGATAAATACCATCCTCTAAACCGTGGCGCATTGCAAGAATCTTTCTCTCTTTTGGTGTGAGGTCGCCTAAGATTTCATGGAGCTGTTCAACAAGAATACGATGTGCTGTTTCTTGGTCAGGTGTTGGTAGAGAATGATCTGCCACGAAGTCACCGCGAGCAGAGGCATCGTCATCGTCTGATGAGCTGATAGGTGCTTCCAAAGAAAGTGTTTCTTGGTTGATTTGCTCAATCTGATATACCTTCTCCACATCCACACCCATTTCTGCAGAAATTTCTTCAGGCATTGGATCACGACCCAAGTCTTGCTCGAGTCGTCGAACTATCTGCTTGTACTTAGCAATCGTTTCCACCATGTGTACAGGAATACGGATAGTGCGTGATTGATCAGCGAGAGCGCGAGTGATAGCTTGCCTGATCCACCATGTTGCGTAGGTTGAAAACTTAAATCCCTTTTCGTAGTCGAATTTATCAACCGCTTTGAAGAGGCCAAGATTCCCTTCTTGAATGAGGTCGAGGAGCGATAAGTCAGATGAGCGAGATGCATACTTCTTTGCAATAGAAACCACGAGACGCAAGTTTGCACGAGCAAGAAGATTTTTTGCTTCTTCATCACCTTCGGTAATTCTCTTTGCAAGAGCTCGCTCTTCAGGACCCGTGAGCAGTGGATACTGACCAATTTCACGGAGGTACATTTGTATAGAGTCATGTGCTGAGCCCTCACCGCGATAGCCTCCACGCATCACTACTTCATCAGGAACTTCCTCAAGCATTCCACCTGATTCCAAGACATCAATACCTGATGTTGAAAGACGCTCGTAGAGTTCTTCAAGGAAGAAAACATTCTCTTCAATGGTGGGAAATTCTTTTAAAATTTCGTTGTAGGTCACGTACCCTCGCTCCTTACCTTTTGCAACAAGACGCACAGCCTTTGACTCCAAAAGTACCAAACTCTTCTTTGAGACTGCTTTTGCAGGCTTTGGTGCCTTCACTTTTACAACCTTCTTTTGAGCAGGTTTTGCCTTACGAGAAGCCACCTTCTTAGAAGACTTTGGCTTTTGTTTTGGCTTTGAAGTGGACTTGGAAGCCTTACGTAAAGGCGCCTTCTTACGGGCGACTGATTTTGCTGGCTTCTTTGCCTTCTTTGTTATTGTTTTTTTCTTTGCCATATCAAATATTAGTAGACTTTATCCTTAGTGGAGCCTGAGCGCAAGCGCATTTAACTCCTTCATAAGTGCTTCTGTTTGAACTCCATCATGTGCAGTTTCTGCCACTCGGAGCAGTGCCACAACTTCACGATACCGTTCATGACGTGATTCCTTCAATAACGCTTCATATACTTCCTTGACTGCCTCCCTGCGGATAGCTTCATCATCGTGACTCTCAAGAAAAAAGTCCGCCTCGAACAATGCTGCACTTGTGTCAGTAGATTGGCCCAGCAATTCTTCTGTTCGCTCTTCACCAAGAGCTCCTTTAAGAGCACTGAGAGCTATATCAGCGGACTCTTTGTCTTTCTTTTCTGTGAATAGAAGAAAGAGTCCATATACAAGACGCTCGAGCACATCACTCCGTGACAAGAAAGGCTCTCTGGAAGCGTTGGAGGTTAGCAGTTTAGAGTTAGCAGAAACGCTCTGGTCTTTTGGTGCAACTTGTCCACCGTCTACTTTCTTCAATTCTGCAATCACTGCATCTTCTCCAACCTGCAATACTTCTGCAACTCGCTTTATAAAATGTGCCTGATCTATTTTATGTGGAATCATCGCGACATAGGGCAGTACCGTACGTGATACCTCTAGACGAAATGTGCGTGGGTCATACTTAGCGTCTGCGATGTGTGCAAGATAAAAATCAACAACATGGAGCGCACTCTTTACTGCACCCCTAAACACATCTTTATTTTCAAGCAGAATGTCAGCTGGGTCTCTCTCGGGAGGAAGTTTAACAATCTTCACATTCATACCTGCCTGAAGTGCAATACTTGCAGCGCGACCTGCAGCTGAGATGCCAGCTCTATCGCCGTCATATGCTATGAGGAGGTTCTGCGTGTAGCGCTTAATAATTTCTACATGAGGAAGCGTGAAAGCGGTGCCTGAGGTTGCAATGGCGTTATGGTAGCCCGCCTGATGCGCCATAAGGAGGTCTAGTTGTCCTTCAACAAGAAGTGCTGCGCCAAGCTCACGAATGCCTTCACGAGCCTTATCAAGCCCATAGAGAGCGCGTGACTTATCAAACACAGGTGTCTCTGGCGAGTTCAAATACTTCGCTTGCGGATGCTTTTCATCATCCTCAAAAATACGACCAGAAAATCCGATCACCCTCCCTGAAATATCTTTAATGGGAAACATAATACGACCACGGAAACGGTCATACGATCGGGAGTTAGCGGTCGGCAGTTCGCTGTTCGCAGCTTTTTCTGCTATCTGCACACTGCCATCTGCCTTCTCCTGTTGCTTAACTAGTCCCGCACGCTCAAGAAGGGCATCATCAAATTTCTTACCAAGCAAAAAATCACGAAGTTCGTGCCATGCATTTGGTGCGTACCCCAAAGACCACAAAGAGATAGTCTCTTCGGTCAAACCACGCGTCTTCAGATACGAAAACGCTTCAGGTTTTTCCTTTAATGTTTCAGAGAAAAAACTACTCGCTGAGACGAGGGCGGAATACAATTGCTCACGCAAATCTCGCTCTCCTGGTTTTTCATCTTCTAGTGGGATGCCCGCTTTCTCTGCCAACATCTTTAGAGATCCACGAAAATCAACACCTTCCATTTCTTGCAAGAATGTAAACATGTCACCGCCCTTTCCGGATGAGAAACAGTGATATAAACCTCGGTCAGGAGAAACAAAAAATGATGGAGTTCTTTCTTTGGTAAATGGCGAAAGTCCTTTGTAATACTTACCCGCCCTCGTGAGTTTTACATACTGCTGTACCACCTCAACAATGGTCAACCTGTCTTTAATCTTGTTTACTGTGTCGCTCATATGTTAGCCAATAGCCATTAGGGTTAGGATTTCCTCGAAATCCTGGAAACAATAGTCGGCTTCAGGTGAAGTATTCCACATGAGAGCCGTCTGAAGTCCGAGACTTTTTGCAGGCCTCAGTTCTTTTTCAACACTATCCCCAACAAACAGTATATTCTCTGGTGGAAGATTCGAAAGCTCAATCATGAGTTTGAATCCATCAAGTGCTGGCTTTGGATTCTTCACTTCTTTAGGGCCTAAGATATGAGTAAACCATGACGCCTCTATTCCAAGAGCTGGAAAAAACTTTTCTGCCATCACATTTGAGAATATCGATATGGGAAGAACTCCCCCTAGACGTTTCAATACATCAGGGATGTTTGGATTCGCAAGTTTTAAGAGAGCATTTGGATCTGCAGAGGCGTATCTTTCTGACCAGTAACCGTCTGGAAGCCCGAGCGAAGCGAAGATTGCCGAGTGGCTCTTATGCACTTTGAATAATGCTTCATACTCTTCAATCAATTCTGATGTAACTGGTTTTCCAACAATCTCCGCATATGAACCATAACGCAATTTTTCATGCGCCGGCTTGTCGAGACGAATTATAGTCTCGCTAAAATCAAACCAAATATGCTTAATCGCAGACATGATGTTAGATGTTTTTCATCCGAGCGAAGTTGCACTTCTGCGGAAACTCTCGGAGGCGCCCTGGATTGGTCTGCGTTTCGCAGCAGGACGACGAGAGGTAGATGCAATGCGCCGCTGGAGCGCATTGATATCGGTTCCGCAGAAGTTGCAGCTGAGCGTTACGCTATGTCAGAGATTCTCTCCCTCGCTTCGTCACGTTCCATTTCAAGCTCCATTTCTTTTGCACGCTTTTCTTGAAATGCCTGAACGCGAGCATGCTTCTTACTTCCCACGAATCCGGTTCCTGCAGGGATGAGTCGTCCAACAATAACGTTCTCTTTAAGTCCTGCGAGAAGGTCAACGGTGCCTTTGAGTGATGCAGTAATGAGCGTTCGAGTAGTGTGCTGGAAGGATGCTGCTGAAAGGAAGCTTTTACGATTCAATGAGATTTCAGTAATACCCAATACTAAGCGATCGTACTTAAGAGGTGCCTTTCCTGCTTCTTCAAGTTCACGATTGGTACTGTGTGCAGTGCGCATTTCGAGAGCTTCACCCTTAACAAACGAACTGTCTCCTGGATCAGTAACTCGAACTCGTGAGAACATTTGGCGGATGATAACTTCCATGTGCTTGTGAGAAACGGGAGCACCTTGAAGATCATAAATCTTTGCCACCTCATCAATCATGTAGTCTTGCAGTCTCTGTGCACCTGCGAGCTTAAAGAGCTCATCTAGATCCATTGAGCCGTCAGTAAGCGCATCACCCTTTCCAACATGCATACCCTCTCTCACTACGGCAACACGTCTTGCGGGAACTTCGTATTCAATTTTATCTTTTTTGTCTGATGTCTGATCAGGAAGAAGCACGATTGTTTTGACACCCATGTCATCACGAACTTCTATGATATCTCCTGCAACTTCCGAAAGAATTGCTGCAGCCTTTGGAGGTCGTTTATCAAACAACTCTTCAATACGTGGGAGTCCGTTCGTAATGTCGCCACCGATAGTTGCAACACCTCCTGTGTGGAAAGTACGCATAGTGAGCTGTGTACCTGGTTCACCGATAGCTTGCGCTGCAATTGTTCCGACAGCTTCGCCGATATCAATGATCTCGCGAGTCGCGAGGTCGGAACCGTAACATTTCTGACAAATGCCTTTTTCTGAAGCACACGACATTGGAGAACGCACCGTTGCTTCTTCAACACCAAGAGATGCAATTTCTACTGCGTCTTCTTTCAAAATAAATGCGCCTCGTTTCCATGTCTTATCTCCTACTACAATTTCTTTTGCGAGCACTCGTCCAACAATAAGTTTCGCAATGTCAGCCTCCATACCAGTGGAGCGCATTCGGTTGATAACAAGACCAAGCTTGGTACCACAGTCAGCCTCAGAAACCATAATGTCTTGTGCAACATCGAAGAGTCTTCGGGTAAGGTATCCTGCGTGTGCGGTTTTAAGTGCAGTGTCGGTCAAACCTTTTCGAGAACCGTGTGTAGTAGTGAAGTATTCTGTTGGTGTAAGACCTTCTTTCATTGAAGAGACCACGGGGAATTCAATGACGCCTCCTGCAGTATTGGTCACGAGTCCCTTCATACCAGCCATCTGAGAGAGCTGGCGAACGGAGCCTCGAGCACCTGATACCACCATGGTGTACACAGATGAAAGAGTGTTAAGAGATGGAAGAATTTCTTTTTCGATATCTCCAATTGCCTTCTGCCATATTTCAATGGTCAAACGCAACTTCTCTTCTGCGGTAAGCAAACCATTTTCATACTGCGCTGTCATTTCTTGAACTTCCTTGCGAGCTGCGTCAACAATTACCTTCTTTCCTTTTGGAACAGCAAGGTCATCAAAACTAAACGAAACACCTGACTTTGTTGCAAACTGGAAACCAAAGTGTTTAATTTTGTCGAGAATAGCTGGCGTCTTTTCAAGACCGTAGATAAAGATAATGTCATCAACAAGCTTACTGAGCTGAGTCTTTTTTATTTCAGAATTGATGAAGAGATAATCTTTTGGAAGAATTGAGTTGAAGAGAAGTCGGCCTACGGTTGTCTCAAAACGCTCTCCTTTAAATGCGGCGTACTTAGGATTGTCTTTTGTTGGTTCAACAGAAATTTTTGCATGGATACCAACATCACCGAAGTCGTATGCAAGAATAGCAGCGTTTGGACTCTGGAAGTACTTGCCGTCACCCTTTTCATTTGGAATATCTCTGGTCATCCAGTAAATACCGAGTGCAATGTCCAAAGGCTTCTCGAAGATAACTGGCTGTCCTGAGCCCGGCTTCAGTACGTTCTTAGCGGCAGACATGATGGTCTCAGCTTCCATTTGTGCTTCAGCTGAAAGTGGCACGTGGACGGCCATTTGGTCACCGTCGAAGTCAGCGTTGAATGCAGGACAAACTAATGGATGGAGTTGGATAGCGTTACCTTCAATGAGTCGTGGGCGGAATGCCTGAATACCTTGACGGTGAAGTGTAGGGGCACGGTTCAAAAGAACATGCTTACCTTGAATCACCTCTTCAAGAATTGCCCATACCTCAGGGATACCTTCTTCAATGAGTCTACCTGCGCCACGAATGTTGTGAGCGAGTTCACGTTCCAAAAGTTTCGCAATAATGAATGGGCGGAACAATTCCAATGCCATCTTCTTTGGAAGACCGCACTCGTCAAGCTTGAGTTCAGGACCCACAACGATAACGGAGCGACCTGAGTAGTCAACACGCTTACCAAGAAGGTTGAAACGGAAGTAACCCTGCTTTGATTTCAAATAGTCAGCGAGAGATTTAAGTGGACGGCGCTGTGATTGGCTTGCAGCTGAAAATGCTGCACCACCACGACGAATCGAGTTGTCCAAAAGTGCATCAACAGCTTCCTGAAGAATTCTTTTTTCGTTACGAAGAATAACTTCTGGCGCAAAGATGTCACGCAGTTTTACGAGACGGTTATTACGGTTGATGACACGACGATACAAGTCGTTCACATCAGATGTCGCATGACGACCTGATTCAAGCGCAACCATTGGGCGAAGTGCTGGAGGTGTAACTGGAATACGAGTCAAAAACATCCACTCAGGACGAACGCCTGCCTTAATCATTGAACGAATTAAGGAGAGTCTCTTGCCCAATTTTTCTCGCTCTGCTGCACCAGCTTTTAGAAGCTGTGCTTCAAGCTCTTTGACGAGCTTGTCCATGTCGAGCGATTTGAAAATCTTATAGATAGCTTCAGCACCAATGCCAGCCTCGAAGAATGTTCCATATTTTACAGAGAAGCGATGGTACTCAATTTCATCCAAGACGACACCTGGCTGAATGCGGTCAATGTCAGCTTTTGCTGCGCTCATAAGCGCCTTCAATTCTGTTTGTGCTTTATCGTTGGTGACCGCTTTGAATTTTGTTTTAAATTCGCTTTCAAGTTCACGAAGAAGTCGATCGCGCTCTTCAGTGTTTACTTTCGTAACAATGTAGCCTGCAAAGTAGACAACCTTTTCTGCATCAGTTGCAGACACTCCGAGAATGAGTGCAATTCTTGAAGGAACTGAACGCAAGAACCAGATGTGTGCAACAGGACTTGCAAGCTCAATGTGGCCCATGCGCTCACGACGGACAATTGCGCGAGTCACTTCAACGCTACATTTTTCACAGACAATGCCACGGAAGCGAGGACCCTTGTACTTACCGCAGTAACACTCGAAGTCACGCTCAGGTCCGAAAATTCGTTCATCGAAAAGACCATCCTTTTCAGATCTCTGTGTACGGTAGTTAATTGTTTCAGGCTTTCTGATCTCTCCCCATGACCAATCCAAAATTCGCTCAGGGCTTGCGACCTTCAGTCCAACCCAATCGAAATTGGATGTATCAATGACTTTTCCTCTTTTTTGATCCATATGTTTTTTGGGGTTAGGGTTTAGGAGCGATCAGTCCTATTTCTATTAAATTTTCGTGCCGGTGCGGAATCAGGATCTGAGCCATCATTGCGTCCTAAAATCACATCGAGACAGAGTCCACGAAGATGGTTGACGAGCACATTGAATGCAGCTGGTGTATGCGTGTGCTCAATTGGACGACGCTTCACAATGGCATCGAATGCTGCTGAGCGTCCCTGAATATCGTCAGACTTAATAGTGAGCATTTCTCTCAAGGTATACGCAGCACCGTATCCGAGGAGTGCCCACACTTCCATTTCTCCGAATCTCTGACCACCGTTCTGAGCTTTACCGCCAAGTGGCTGTTGCGTAATCAAAGAGTATGGACCGATTGAACGCATGTGGATCTTGTCTTCCACCATGTGGTGCAGTTTCAAGATATACATGTAGCCAACTGCAATGTCTTGTGCGAATTGTTCACCAGTACGACCATCGAAGAGTTTCATGGTTCCTGATTCTGCAAAACCTGCAGTCTTCAACTCTCCTCGTATTTCTTTTTCAGTAACACCAGAGAATGAAGGAACGATTGCTTGATACTGCAAGGCATTCGCAGCAAGACCTAAGTGCATTTCAAGAACCTGACCCAAGTTCATACGAGAAGGAATACCGAGCGGGGTCAAGATGACATCAATTGGCTCTCCATCAGCACCGTATGGCATGTCTTCAACTGGCAACACCCTTGAAATAACACCCTTGTTACCGTGGCGACCGGCGAGCTTGTCACCCACAGACACATTTCGAAGCTGTGCGATAGTAATGTAAATTTTCTTGATAGTTCCAGACTCCAAGCTATTTCCTCTCTCACGAGAAAATACTTGAACACCAATAACGCGACCGCGCTTTCCTCCTTCCATGCGGAGTGATGTGTCTTTAACATCTTTAGCTTTGTCGCCGAAGATTGAGCGGAGCAAACGCTCTTCAGGAGTAAGCTGTGTCTCGCCCTTTGGTGTTACTTTTCCAACAAGAATGTCCCCTGGTCGAACTTCTGCACCAACACGGACAATTCCTTCTTCATCGAGGTTGCGGAGTTTTACTTCAGAAACGTTAGGAATGTCTGGAGTTGTAATTTCGGGTCCAAGCTTAGTGTCGCGAACGGCTACATCAAATTCCTCGATGTGAATTGTTGAGAATTTATTATTCTGAACTAAACGCTCAGAAATGATGATGGCATCTTCGTAGTTGTTACCACTCCAACTCATGAATGCAACTTTGACATTCTGTCCAAGCGCAAGCTGTCCGTTGTCTGAAGACGATGTGTCTGCCAAAAGATCTCCGCGCTTCACTTTCTGATTCAAAGATACTGATGGGCGATGATTGAAGCATGAGAACTCGTTGGTCATAGAAAATGGCTCGAGCTTGTACTCAATCGACTTCCCTTTTTCATCTTTCACAACGATGCGCTGTGAATCAACAGTAGTAACGGTACCTGCTTCCTTTGAGTAGATGAGTCGGCCGGTGTCGCGTGCTGCCATTTCTTCGATGCCGGTTGCAACAATAGGTGCTTCAGGTTGAACACATGGCGTTGCCTGCTTTTGCATGTTTGAACCCATGAGTGCACGGTTTGCGTCATCGTTTTCAACGAACGGAATCATGGAGGTAGCAATTGAGAACATTTGGTTCGTTGCGATGTCCATGAATTTAATTTCATCTTTTGCAACCAATACTGGCTCGCCATGGCGACGTGCTTCTACGTAGTCGTCAGTGAGTGTGTTGCCATCGAGTGCAACAGCTGCGTGTGCAATTGGGTATTGCGCTTCCTCAAATGCGTTCATGTACACAATTTCATCCGTCACTTTACCTTTCACTACTTTTGCATACGGAGTTTCAATGATACCGAAATCATTAATGCGAGCGTACGTAGCGAGACGCAAAATAAGACCGATGTTTTGGCCTTCAGGAGTTTGGATTGGACAAAGGCGTCCGTAGTGCGAGGTGTGCACGTCACGAACTTCAAAGCCTGCGCGTTCACGAGTGAGGCCTCCAGGACCGAGTGCTGAAACAGTACGAAGGTTTTCAAGCTCGTCCAAAATATTTTGCTGAGCGGCAAGTTGTGAAAGCTGGTTTGCAGTAAAGAATTCTTTAATCGCAGCAGCCAAGGGGCGTGGGTTTACGAGTTGAGTTGGGAGTGTTGTTTCAACATCGATAGTCGACATTCTGTCTTGAATGTTTCGCTTCATGCGTGACAAGCCAACACGAACGCGGGCTTCCAAAAGTTCACCAATCTGACGAACACGGCGGAAACCGAGGTGGTCAATGTCATCTCCTTCAGCACCTGGAGTGTTATTGAGTTCAATGATGTGGGAGACAATTCTGACGATGTCGTCCATAGAAAGAGTACGTATATCAAGCTCCTTCTTGTCCATCGAGAGGTTGAAGCGTTGATTGAAACGATGTCGTCCAGGGTATGAAAGGTCATATCGCTCTGGAGAGAAGATACTCTTTACATATTCACGGGCAGTATCAGGAGTTGCGAGGTCGCCATCGCGGAGTCTTCGGTATATCTCTATATATGCCTGCTCAATAGCCTTTGCTGAGTCCTTCTCAAGAGTTGCCTGAATTGCAGCCTTACCCCCAGGAACACGCTCAAAAAGCGTGACAAGGTCACGATCAAACGATGCACCGAGAACGCGGAGCAATGTTGTTACTGGAAACTTTCGCTTGCGGTCAATTTTTACGAAAATAGCACCATCAGCTTCTGAATCGATTTCAATCCATGCACCTCGTGCTGGAATAATTTTTGCACCGAAGCAAACCTTTCCGCGCATTTCACCTGCTGAAAAGAATACGCCGAAAGAACGTGCGAGTTGAGGAATGATGACACGCTCCACACCATTGATGATGAAGGTGCCGTGTTCGGTCATTATAGGAAAATCAGCGAGGAAAATTGGTTGCTCTTTTTTAGAGCCGAGCATTTTATTTGTAAGACGAACTGTAGCCTTGAGTGGTGCATCGTAGGTCATCTTCTGCTCCTTTGCTCCATACTCGTCAATCTTTGGTTCACCTAATTCAAAAGAAACAAGCTCGAGTTCGAACTTCTTTTTTGAATAGTCGATGATTGGGGAAAATTCTTTGAAAAGTTCTTTCAATCCCTCAGAAATGAATTCACGGAAACTCGCCACCTGTGGTGCAACGAGGTCTGGCATAGGAACACGTGGAGCGCGGTACTTAGAGAATTTTTTCTGAGGTAGTGATTTTGCCATATATAATAGTAGCCGAAATAAATAATAAGAGCGCAGACGACACGCAAAAAGCGCGCCCTGCGTTTTTCTTCTATGGGGTACTAAAAATCAAAACCCACTAGCTCCGTTACACAATCAAAAGTGGTTATAAAGAGTATAGCCGAAGGCACTTGGACGGTCAAGCGGGTACCTTAGGGGAAACAGCCTTTGGCTCCACGACCTCAAATGTCTCGGGGTTGTAGTAGATGCGGTCGTAGATTTCGAAGGCTTGACCGACGATACCTTCCTTCCCTTCTGGCGTTCCATCGAGCTTCCATTTGTCATAATACGCAAGATAGTTGCCACCAGCATCCTTGCCGAGTGTCAGCGTATACCCACCCATAATGCCGTTTTGCCTATCCTCGTTATACATTCCACCAACATCACGAGCACGCATATCATCTTCAAGTGCCGCTCTCTCCACAGCTCGCTGTATGGTTACGCTTTCAGGTTTCTTAAAGTACCGCCTATCTTCATCAACCACTCCGTCCTTAAAACCTTTAATCTGATAGTAATAAATATCTTCCGTGCTTTTCTCCGGTTTGAATTCAGAGATACCAAAAGTGTCGTGAAGTTGCGGGAGTCCAAGATACATCCGCCACGCATCCATATTTTTTGGATTTGCTGTAGCCGTTATTCCTGCATCCTTTCCAAGAAAATGTATTGCGGCATCCTTAAGACGAGAAGCTAATTCTCCCAACGACTCTGGATAATTTAAATCAGGATTAATTCCTTGTGCGAGAGCTTCGCTAATTTCAGGTTTGTACGCCTGCCTTTGAAAATCCGTGATGCCCCGCAACTTCAATTGTTCACCAGCCTGAAAGCGCTCAGCAAATGTGCCGAGAGGTTGTGGAATTGATTCTCTAGAAGAGCCGGCGACACTAGATACAAGCACGAGAGCACCCAACTGCTTTAGAGTCCTTCGTTTTGAAGGATCTCTTGGTTCATCAGATTCACTACCTGATGACCGTTCCCGTGGTGCACCAAACTTGAATTTCATATAACTCTATTTTAGCTTGTCTTTCGTCTTCCAACGCTCAATTTCTGCATGGTTGCCTGACAGAAGGACTTTGGGAACTGCCAGTTTCTTACCTTTCCACACCAGCACCTCTGGGCGCGTGTACACCTCAGAACTTGAGATGCGCTCCTCTTCTATAGATTCAAAAGTGCCAAGTACTCCTGGAATCTGGCGTGCCACAGCATCAATAACCACCATTGCTGGTAATTCCCCTCCCGTGAGCGTATAAGAGCCGATAGAAATTTTCTTAGCCTTCAAGACTTTCTGAACCCGAGCATCAATACCTTCATAGTGCCCTGCGATAAGTACAATATTTTTCTCCTTCTTAGCAAGCACCCTAGCGTCCGTATTAGTGAATTGCTTGCCTGAAGCATCAAAGAAATAAACAACACCCTTTTTCTTTCCCAAGGCTTTCGTCACTGCCTTCAAAAATGGCTCCGCCTGAAGCACCATGCCGGGGCCTCCACCGTATGGGCGACCATCTACCTTTATGTAGGGTTTATCAGTTTTTTTAGTAACTTTTACAAAATCGCGAGGATTATAAAACTTCACCGACACATGCTTTTCACGAATTGCCCGTCCAACAATTGACGAAGCAAGGTACGACTCAAACGCCTCTGGAAAAAGCGTAACTACATGAAAAGTTAGTGATTTTTTTTTCATCTCAAAAACTAAACATCAATATCAAGGTTTCCACCCCAATCTTTTCCCGGCGATGAGCGTCTCCTTTTTGGTGGAGTGGTGTCCGCAGTTTTTTCTGGTTTTTGAGCGGGCTTTCCTGGCTTGTGATCACGAGACCTCTGGCCTGGAAAACCAGCACCTTCTGCACCTCCAATTCTTCGTATCATCTCTACATTATACAATAAAACAAACAAAACACAAAACCTTCTCACCTCATTTTTACACACACCAAACCTATGTATCACTGTAATACTACAGTGATACATAGCAACATGCATCTGTATTTAGATTGAAATAAAAACACTCCGATTAATCGGAGTGTTTTTATGTGAAATCTTGACTTACGGAATTATCAGAGGCGGAGGTCTTCAAGTGCTTCATCAACAGAGCGAGACGCTGCACCTTGCTCTCCCCTGTCTACTGGAGCGGAGAAAGAAGGAGCACTCATTGGAGAGCTTGGGCCAGAACTTCCCATGGATGAGCTTCCCATAAAGCCAGTGCCCATAGGGCGACTACCACCTGCTGGTTCATTAATTTTCAAATTGACTCGTGCATTGTTTTTCATGCCAACGACACGAAGAAGAATACGAATTGCCTTTGCGGTGTTGCCAGAGCGACCAATCACCTTACCCATGTCTGCTGGATTTACATCCATCGTAAGTAAAACACCCATCTCGTCTACCTGACGGTTAACCTTCACATCGCTTGGATTATCGACAAGCATCTTAACTACATATTCCAGAAATTCCTGATCCTGATTGTTATCCATAGCGGGATATTTATCTTTGTAAATCAGCCCTTATTGAGCTGTTAAAAACAGTATCATCCATAAGCACTAAATGGTCAACTCATTCGGTCGCATAGCTCTGTGCGCCCTTGAAAATACAATTAATCGAGGCGAAAACTCAACCCTAGCTCTTGCATCCTAAACTCGATACACTAGCCCTATGTCTTCCCCAACCACCTTTATCGTTTTTGGTGCTACTGGGGATCTTGCTGCGAAGAAAGTAATTCCTGCTCTTTTTTATCTATTTGAAAAGGGCAAACTCCCTGCAGGCTTTAACATTGTTGGCGTATCGAGAAAAGCAATGGAGCAGAGTGAATTCCGAGAACGCATGGGTAGCATAATCCGGAAATATTCACGCGGAAATGTAGATCAGCGTGCACTTGATCGTTTTGTTGACCTCTTCACATTTAGTGCCGTGCAATTTGACGAAGAATCAGGGTATCAAGAACTTGCAAATGCGCTCGATACAAAAGATCGCTCACAAGGAAAAACAAATCGCCTTCTGTACCTTGCTCTCCCTCCAAAAATATTACCGTCAATTTTCACACACTCCGGTTTTCAAAATATTGTGAGACAGGGAGTTGTTGGTGGACTCCTCTCAAGAGTCATCGTTGAAAAACCTTTTGGCGTGGATGCCGAGTCCGCTGAAGTACTCGAAAAAAATCTCGCCACTTGTTTTACTGAAGAGCAGATATACCGTGTTGACCATTACCTTGCAAAAGATATTTTGCAGAGCGTTACCGATTTCCGTTTCGATAATAATTTGCTCGAGCATGAATGGAATAGCGATTCAATAGAATCAATACGCGTTCGCCTATGGGAAACTTTGGGTGTTGAAAACCGTGGAGAATTTTATGACCACACTGGAGCATTTCGAGATGTTGGACAAAGCCATATGCTTGAGATGCTCGCTCTCATAACGATGGAAAAGCCGAGTAGTTACGAAGCTAAAGACTTACGCCTCAAGCGCCTAGAAATCCTTAGTGCGCTCAAGGCACCAACCGCCGATACTGCGATTCAATCAATATTCCGGGCTCAGCATAATGGCTATCGATCAATTACAGGTATAGACCCTGAATCAACCACTGAGACATATTTTAGTCTCCGCACTGAAATTGACACTCCTCGTTGGAAAGGTGTCTCAATATATTTGGAAGCGGGAAAGAGAATGCATGAGGCAAGGAAAGAAATTGTGATTTCGTTCAAGGCTCCCTACAAAAATAAAGTCATCTTTAGACTAGAGCCTCAAGAAGAAATAGTGATTGATTTCATTACTAAAAAACCCGGCGTTCTTGAGAGTGGAATCGAAAAACGAGCATTTACATTCAAGCTCTACGAAACTCCTTCACGTACCCAGTACATTGCTGAATACGCAAAGATGATACTCGACGCTATCGATGGCGACCAAAAACTTTTTGTGAGTGCAGACGAGGTACGGGCAACATGGAAATTTACCGATGCTGTGCGCGCGCTCTGGGAAAATAACCTCGTACCTCTTGCCTCTTATGCACCAGATACTGACGAAGCAGTTGTTCAGGCAAATGCTATTATTCAAAAGTAAAAAATGAAAAAGGAAATCGCAATTGTTGGCTTAGGAAAAATGGGCGGTGCAATGGCTCGCCGAATGATGGAGAAAGGTTGGAAGGTTGTTGGCCTCGATTACAACCCCGATACTGCAGAGAAACTCCGAAGTGAAGGGGTTGTGCCTGTAAAAACCTACGCTGAAATGGCAACAACCCTAACTCCTCAAAGAATCGCATGGCTTTTGGTTCCCGCAGGACAAGCGGTAGATGATGCGCTCTTTGGACCAGGAGGAATTGCAGAATCATTTTCGGCAGGCGATATCGTCATTGATGGTGGAAATTCTTTTTACAAAGATGCAGCACCTCGCGCAGAGAAACTGAAAGCAAAAGGAATTCACTTCATTGATGTAGGGACATCAGGCGGACCAGCAGGAGCCAGAAATGGTGCCTGCCTCATGATTGGCGGTTCAAAGGAAGGATTCGAAAATATTGAAGAGCTCTTCAAAGATTTCGCAAGAGAAGGTGGATACCAATTTTTTGAAGGTGCTGGCGCTGGGCACTTTGTAAAAATGGTACACAACGGTATTGAGTATGGAATGATGCAGGCATTAGGTGAAGGATTTGAGATATTAGAAAAATCACCTTTCAATATAGACCTCCCTCGCGTAGCAAACATTTACAACAATGGCTCAGTGATCGACTCAAGGCTCGTAGGTTGGCTTGAAAGTGCATTCAAAGACCATGGTCCAACACTTGAGGGTGTTTCAAGTACTGTCTCACACACAGGCGAGGGTGAATGGACAATAAAGACCGCTGAAGAAATGGGAATAAAAGTACCTGTAATTAAAGACTCATTCCAGTTCCGCGTTGATTCAAAAGAAAACCCGCGCTATGCAGGTAAGGTAGTTTCAGCACTACGAGAACAATTTGGAGGTCACGATGTTAAAGAAAAATCCGCCTAAGGCGGATTTTTTATTGACTCTCTATCTGACGCTGAGTTCTAAGCTCACCTATAATAGTCCTAATTACATCTCTCCAGCTCAGTGTTGGTCGAGGCTTTCCTTCTAGGTGTCGCATTGGAAGCGCATCTCTAAGCTCAGCCTCAAGTGATTGAACGGTTGGCTCTGGACGGACTTCAAAAGCCATACAAACTAAGACGCAGGAGCTTCTTCAACCACTGCAGTTTCAGTAGGTGTCTCAGGAGCTACGACTTCAACTTTTGCTTCTACAGCTGGCTCGTCTTTTTTGATTGGAGTTTTCTTACCAAGGACATTCACCTTCTTTCCTTCAATAATCTTATTCGTGATGAAAAGGTTGTTTACGGTTCCTGAAAGCTGGGCACCCTTAGAAATCCAGTGTTTAACGCGTTCAGCATCAATGACAGTGTGTTTTGTCTTTGGATTGTACGAACCAAGCACCTGAAGTGGGTTACCTGCCTTAGGGCTTCTCTGTTTTTCGAGAACAACTATGCGAAAAGCTGGGTTATTCTTTCGTCCAGTGCGCTGAAATCTGATTGTAAGCATAGGAGAGACTCTACCAAGAAAGCATCAAAAGGTCAAAGAATTAGAACGCTGAACCCTCACGGCGCCCTATATCTTGCTCCATGTGATACATTTCCATGCCAGTTAAATTGTGCCGTCTTTGAAAGTCTTTCAGCAGTCGACGACGTGCTGGTATAGTAATCTCCCCTAAATTTTCAAACTTAAAAGGTGAAATAAATGCCAAAAAGAGACCTACTATCACATTACGCTGAGATAGCCGTTCCCGCTTCTTTTCTATGCGCTTATGTGTTGCTTGGCGCAGTCTAAAAATAATAGACCGAACACGCCCTTGATACTGCCATGTTCGGTCTTCGTCTTCCATATTTTCAAAGTAAAACAGAATTAACACTATGTCAATATATGTGCTATACTCTCACAAATGAAAAAAGATAGAAATAGTGGTACTCACTCCAAAAAGAATATTGCAGAATCTGCAAAGAAAGGGGCTCGCATTAAAACAGTTATCGACATCACCAGAAGCGGTAAAGGCTTCTTGCTCGACCCAACGGGTGACGCTGTCGTCTACCGTGAGAGCTTGGGCGGTGCCCTTTCAGGAGATGTCGTAGAAGCGCTCGTTACCATGCGTGGCAAGGTAAAGGTAGGTCGTGTCCTAAAAGTGGTAGAAAGAAAGACGAGTTCGTTTGTCGGGGAAATTGTGAGAACACCTCAAGGAATGATGCTCCGACCTGATGATGGACGAGTGTATTTTGATTTTAAAATTACCGGTAGCTCTGGTGCACCAGAAGGACACAAGGCAGTTCTTGAGGTTGTTGATTGGAATACGCCGACACCCGAGGGAAATATAAAAAGCATTATTGGGCGAGCTGGCGAACACGAGACAGAAATTCGTGCCATTATCCTCTCAAAAGGATTCGATGGTGATTTCCCTGCCGATGTTCTCAAAGAAGCTGGGGAACTCTACAAAGATGCGTGGAATGAAGGGGAAATAAAAACTCGTCGTGACTTCCGCGACACACTTACCTTCACCATTGACCCTGACACCGCAAAAGATTTTGACGACGCTATTTCATACAAAGCACTTGAGGATGGTTCTCTAGAGGTAGGTATTCACATTGCGGATGTTACTCACTTCGTTCGTCCAGGAACATCACTTGATCGTGAAGCATATAAGCGCGCAACATCTGTTTACATGGTTGATAGAACCGTGCCCATGCTCCCGCCACAACTTTCAGAAGATTTGTGTAGCTTAAAACCAAATGTCGACCGCCTTGCCTTCTCCGCAGTGTTTACCGTAAAAAATAATCAAGTGAAAGAGAGATGGTTTGGACGAACCATCATCCGTTCACAAAAACGCTTCACCTACGACGATGCTGATGTCTCGCTTAAAGATGCAACAGCTCCACTCCACTCAGAAATAAATGTTTTGTGGAAATTTGCCGAAACACTTAAAAGAGAGCGTCGTGAAAAAGGCGCCATTATGTTTGGCTCTGAAGAAATAAAACCTATCTTGGATGAGAGCGGAAAAGTAACGGGTTTCAAAAAGACTCTCTATACAGAATCACACCAGCTCATTGAAGAGTTAATGCTTCTTGCTAACCGTGAAGTGGCTACTTTTGTTTCTGAAAAATTAGGGAAGAAAAACCGTCTATTCGTGTATCGTATTCACGATGTACCCAACGCGGAGAAACTTGATGAGCTCGCAGTATTTTTGCGTGCCATAGGTCATCAACTTACACTCAATAAAAAAGGGGCGGTTGGACAAGACATCAACAAGCTTCTAAAGGATATTGAGGGTGAACCTGAGGAGCGCCTCATTAAAACAGCAACAATTCGCTCAATGGCGAAAGCAGTGTACACAACAAAAAACATCGGGCACTACGGTCTTGCGTTTGAAAACTATGCACACTTCACTTCCCCAATACGTCGCTATCCTGACACCATGGTGCATAGAACACTCGCCACCATTCTTTCAGGAAAGAAAGTTACCGATGATCCCGAAGAGCAGGAACGGAAAGCGATTCATGCATCTGAACGTGAAGTTGCTGCCGCTGAAGCTGAAAGAACCAGCGTAAAGATGAAGCAGGTAGAATACTTTGCAAATTTTATAGGCGCTGAGAGAGATGGTGTGGTGTCTGGCGTAACGGAGTGGGGTATCTACGTAAGTGACAATGAAACTTCAGCGGACGGCATGGTGCGTCTCACCTCTCTTACCGATGACACCTACGAATTCGACAAGAAAAAATATGCAGCTGTGGGAGCTCGCACAAAGCGAATGATCCGCCTTGGTGACCCTGTTCGTTTCATTGTGGAGCGTGCTGACCTTGATAACCGAACGCTCGATTTCAAGCTGGTACAACCCACCTAAACATCGCCCCAATCAATACACAAAACAAAAACACGGTATAGGATAATTTAACGGTCGTTAAATTATCCTATACCGTGTTTTGTATGCACCTAATGAACTAGTGATTGGCACAATGGAACGAGTAAACAATACCTCCGGCAATAACGTCAACACCGCAACAATGATATCCCTTCGCAGGCAAAGGACACCTATCGCAGTATATGACTTCGCCATATGCATCTAACAATTCACCCTTTTTGCTCCTTCGTGGCCCCCTTGATTCTTTAGGTTTTGGTTTTCTGTAATCGCTAAAGTGTTCAATCATATTTTTTGATTAGAGAATTAATGTTTGCATTCACTGCAGAGCCGTAGTGGTCCGCAAAAATTACAATTGACTGTGCGAGTTGCTAGTCGTGAACACTTACGTTCAGTGGACCGACACTGCAAAGCTTCACGTGGCTGACTGCGTGTTCTTTTTTCGTGTGACATATATTTTTTTATAATTAATTAACAATTCTGATGATCAACACAGCGATACTGAACCTCGTCCCACGCACGTGGAAATGAAACGAGAGCGGGTTTTCTACATCCTCGAACACCACATCTCATCCCTTCGGGGCTGTAGGGTCCACCGGTTTCAAATAATGCGTTAAATTCTTTATCACGAACTTTCTGCATGCGCCGTGCAAATGCATTTTCTTTTTTTCCTTCCATAGTAAAAAAGCTTAATTTTTTAAGAGAGCTATTCAAAAATATAAAAAGAATTGGGCGCGAGTTACGCCCAAGTTTCTACAACAAAAAATCCATTGAAAACGGGTAGCGAAAAATACGAAAACACCTCGACGCATTGCGTGCGCAACAATAAAGAGAAATAAAAATATGAGCGAAAAGTGTTCATTATATTTCTTACTCTCAACTACGAGAGGTGACCTTGCGAAACAGTGGAATTTGGTGCCTATACACTTCACCCAAATAACACCCACACTTTGTGCAGGTTCCAGTAAATACCTTTTGGCCAGAAGTGTCTGGGGCCACTTCACGATACCTTCCGATATGTTTTGAGGAACCTGGTTCTAAACCAACACAGGCTGGTCGAGGAGCTAATTCAGCAGAGCTAAACTGGGACATACTAATTTTTTATCTAATATCTTTACAGGCAGCACATAAACGCTTCTTTTTTCCGTGCGAGCACTTCCCGTTACACGCTTCGCAAAAAGCAGCATGTTTTAAATGCACGCAGTAAATTGGGTTTCTTTCGGATGTACTTGTTTCTGACATAGAGAATAAGCTTAAATTGAGAAAATAATAGATGCTATTTCGGAGTTTGAAGGGCTAAATGAGGAATTTATCTTCCTTTGTGTTTTGGACACTGAGAATTTGGAATTCGAGTGCCACCAGGCAGGCGTACACACCAGCACACTGGGTCGAATGAACGAGTTCGTGAATCGAACCCTAGATTTCTTCTTTCAGACATAGGAAAAAATTAGATTGGTGGTAAAAGAGACTATTACTGTTATGTGAAAATTTCTGGGCTTATGCCCAGAAATAAAAACCGAAGAAATAGAAAGCGACAGCACTGATGATGCCCGTTGGCTTGAGGTCAATGGCTATCGCTTTAGTCATTAAGGAAATGGTATCAAAAATATCACACTTGTCAATTACTATTTTTCAAACCACTCTCACTAAAGTAAACCCCTGTCACGCTTTGCCTGCAAAATTCTTTTAGTGGCCAGAACAAACGCAGAAAGTCGATAGTGCACTCCATGCTCAGTCGCAATCTTGGAGACATCACTCCATGCGGTATGCATCACTTCTTTTAATGATTCATTCACTTCGTCTCTTTTTAACATTTTGCCCGTTCTACCTTGTATCCATTCGAAATAGGAAACCGTCACACCTCCTGCGTTTGCAAGGACATCAGGTATGACTGAAATACCCCGTCTCTCGAGTTCCAAATCCCCTTCTGCAGTCGTTGGACCATTGGCAAGCTCAACCACCACCTTTGCTTTAATTTGAGATGCTACCTCTTTCGTAATAACACCATCTAAGGCAGCTGGAATAAGAACATCGGTATCCATTACTAGAACATCGTTCGACTCACCTAAGGTGACACCTTCTGCTTGTAACTTGCCCTCATCGCACACAGCACCTTTACAATAGACATCGCGAATCGACTGGTGATTATTTTTTATAGCAATGAATACTCCAGGATTGAGGCCTTGCTGACTCATCACCGAACCTTTTGAGTCAGCGATGCCGACTATTTTAAATCCTCGCTCGTACAAAAGTGTGGCAACCGTTGCCCCAGCGTTCCCAAAGCCATGAACTGCAACACGAAGACCTTTTGTGGTTAATTTCTTTTCTTGGAGATAGGCTTCAAGAACAAATACACCTCCCATTGCAGTTGCGGTGTCTCGCCCAGGAATACCGCCCAAAGAAAGAGGTTTGCCAGTGAATGTTGCGGGAGCACTACGTCCCAAGATTTTTTCATACTCATCGAGCATCACGCCCATAACTTCAGCGTTGGTATACACATCAGGCGCGGGCACATCTTTTTCAGGCCCTAGGTGCTCATGCATCGCACCAACGAACGCTCGCGATATCATTTTAATTTCTTCGGGAGTGGCTGACTTTGGATTGAATGTCACCCCACCTTTTCCTCCACCCATAGGAATACCAACAACCGCACACTTCACCGCCATCATAGCGGCGAGCGCTTTTACTTCATCCAAGTCCGCTGCTGGATGAAAACGAATACCGCCTTTATAGGGGCCACGTGCATTTGAAAATTGCACGCGGTACGCAGGAAGCTCAACTGCAACTCCTTCTACCATAACTCTAAGTTTCTTTTCAATAATGCGATCGGGTTCTAAAAGCACTTTAGACTCTTCCGGAGAGAGTTTCAGAAGCTCAGTAACTCGTTTAACATGCGATAGATACTGATCAAATGCGTTCATAGTTATTGATTTGAAGTAGAGGCCTTCAGAACAGCAGAAGCAATAACCTCAACAACTCTCGTATCAAAGACGTCAGGAATAATGCAATCAGGAGATGGACTTGGAACACAGCTGGCAAGTGCACTTACTGCCGAGAGCTTCATAGCGTCAGTAATTTTTGGAGCGCGAGCATCAAGTGCACCTCGAAAAATTCCTGGGTAGGCTAAAACATTATTAACTTGATTAGGAAAATCACTCCTACCGCTTGCAATAATGAATGCACCTGCTCCTTTTGCAACATCAGGCATTATTTCAGGCGTAGGGTTTGCAAGTGCAAAAATGATAGGATCTTTTGCCATAGACATCACCATTTCCTTAGTGAGAACATTACCAACGCTCACTCCTATAAAAACTTCTCTGCCTTTAATACCGTCTGCAAGCGTTCCATGAACCTCGTGCGGATTAGTTAGTGCAAGGAGATTCTTTTTTATTGGGGAAAGATCTGTCCTATCGGTACTAATAATTCCTTTACTGTCAGCAATCAAAATATCTTTTGCCCCAAGAGAAACGAGCATCTTCAATATCGCTACGCCTGCGGCACCAGCTCCGTTAATAAGTATTTTTGCCTTTCCAAAAGAACTGCCAGTTATTTTAAATGCATTCGTAAGACCTGCCGAGACAACAATGGCGGTACCATGCTGGTCGTCGTGCATTACAGGAATATCCAGTTCTGCCTTGAGTCTCTCTTCAATTTCAAAACAACGAGGCGCTGAAATATCTTCAAGGTTAATAGCGCCAAATGAAAATGACAATTCTTTAACTGTATTCACAAAAGTATCAACATCCTGCGTTTTCAAAACAATTGGGAATGCATCAATACCAGCAAATTTTTTAAAAAGAACGCACTTCCCTTCCATTACTGGCAATGCTGCTCGAGGACCGATATTTCCAAGCCCAAGCACTGCTGAGCCATCAGTGATCACCGCAACCAAATTCCCTCGTGAGGTTAACTCCCATACCGCTTCAGGATTTTTAGCAATTTCACTGCTTGCACCAGCTACTCCTGGTGTATAGGCAAGCGACAAATCGTGCCTATCATTTAGTGGAACCTTAGAGGTAATCGCTATCTTGCCTTTGTTTTTTTTATGAAATGCAATTGATTCTTCGTAAATATCCATAGTGCAAAATTGATGAATCACTTAGCAACCTTAACTGCCTCTTCCAATTTTACTGATAATACTTTTGATACGCCATCGTTCCCCATAGTGATGCCGTAGAGGATTCCAGCGCGCGACATGGTTTCTCGGTTATGCGTAATTATGGCGAGCTGTGATTTTTTTGAAAGCGCCTCAACCATGTCACCGTACCTGCGACTATTAGACTCATCGAGCGCGGCGTCGGTTTCATCCAGCATAAGAAATGGCGGAGGATTAACTGATGACATAGCAAAAATAAGTGCAATTGATGTGAGGGTTCTCTCACCACCTGAAAGCATTACCAAACTCTTCACACGCTTGCGGGGAATCGAGAGCGAGATATCAATACCTGAAGATGTTTCTTCAGTTTCTTCGCTCGTCTCTTCAGCAGCACCTCCATCAAGCCCACTTTCCACTTTCCTTCGTACTGGCTCTTCAACACGCACAAGTGATGCTGAGCCTCCATCAAACATCAAAGCAAAGAGTTTAGTAAATTCGGAATTGATAGCATCAATTCCCTCTTTGAAACGAACACTGAGCTCAGCTTCAAGGTTTTGAATAAGACCTTTTAAGGAAACCGAAGCAGTGCCGAGATCGGCAAGTTCATGCTCTAGAAATGCCTCTCGCTCGCTCACTTCTTTATGCTCTTTCAGCACATCAGCACTTGCACCTGTGCCTATTTCCTCAAGACGAATCTTCGTCTTTTCAAGTTGACGCTTCTCTTCTACCTGTTCATCGCGTGACGCCAGCAAAGAGACATCGGCGTCAGGATACAAAAGAACCTCTCTACCAATAAGAGTACCCGCCTCAAGTAAATCTCGTTCAAACTCTGCCTTTTCAAGTCCGAGTCGACCTATTTCACCTTCTAGAATATTTATACGATGACGCACTTCGCGCTCTGCGGTAGCAAGACTAAACAATGCTCGCTCTTTTTCTCGCTCGTTCGTTCGAGCGCTATCAAGCTCTGCTCTTATTTTTTCCAACGACTCTCCGAGTTCCGTTTCTCTTTGTATGCATTCTTTTTCAGTATTCACCGCAAGCTCGCGCTCACGCTTCAAAAATGCGACATCATTCGAGTCTTCTGCCGTCTGTGCAGTAAGTGCTTTAAATCTACTGAAGTACTCACGGAAAAATGAAAGCACTTCCTGAATAGGAGTATTTGAAAATCCACTAAGCGCTCTCTCACCCTCTTCAACTAAACGAGACACTTCTCCGAGAGGAATACTTGCATTACTCATCGTGCGCTCCATTGCTTCAATTTGACCTTCAAGGCGTGAAGCTTTGCGAAGCGCATCAGCTCGCTTACTTCTTGCATCATCAAGTGCACCTGATATTTCAAGAATTGCTCCACCACGCTTATCTTCTTCAGAATGTGCGAGCGCTTGTTTTGCTTCAGCTACCTTACTCGCAATGTCTGCAAGCTCTTTTCTCTTCTCTAACAGTTCACTTTCAAACCCTCCACCTGCAGTTTTTAAATATGCCTCTTCTCTTTTAAAATATGCCTGAAAACGAACAACTGCGGACGCACGCAAGACTTCGGCCTTTTCGACTTTCTCAACTTGTTTTTTGAGGAAGCGTAAGTGTGGAGCAATTTCCCTTCGGAGTGCCTCTACTTGTCGCATGTTCTCCTCGGTTTTTTCGAGCTTGCGTGAAGACTCTTCAAGTTTGTATTGATATGCCTTTAAGCCGAGTGCATCCTCCAACATTTCCCTTCGCTCCTTCGGAGGTGCGGAAAGTATTTTGTCGGCTTCACCTTGCGAAATGATGTGATGCCCAGTGGCACCAATATTTGCTCCTGCAAGTAATTCCAGAATGTCTTTGAGACGCACCTGACTACCGTTTAATCGATATTCATTTACACCATCCCGATGCACTATTCGCTCAATAACTACCTCATCAAAGTCTAAATTCAAAAAGCGCGATGCATTGTCAAAGGTTATAGCAACAGATGCACGGTTAGCTCGAGGCGTTGTGGCGGAGCCATTCCAAATCAAATCTTCTCCGCGTTTCCCACGCATAGACTTCATAGACTGTTCACCCAATACAAAACGAACCGCCTCGGCAACATTAGATTTACCCGAGCCGTTCGGACCCACTATGGCAACAACCGATGTATTGAAATCAAAGCTAGTCTTTTTAGCGAAAGACTTAAAGCCTGCAATGTCGAGACGCGTGAGATGCATTGGAACAGTATAACAAGGCCAAAGCGTTTAGCGTGTTTAGGCGACGCTTCGTCGGGTCCGTAGGGACCATAGGAGTTAGAAACTGAAAGCTGGAACCTGACACCTATTTTTCTAGTAGTGCCTTCTTAGCAGCGTTTTGTTCGGCCTCTTGTTTCGACTTTCCTTCCCCTTGAGCTAATTCAATATCTCCAACGGACACTGATACTACAAATTCTTTATCGTGGTCAGGACCTTCTGCGCGTATCGTTTCGTATTTTGGGGTCATGCCGTATTTTGCCTGTGCAAATTCTTGGAATTCACTCTTTGCATCTCTCCACGCACCCGTTGCCAACACTT
>JAGOSG010000001.1:209177-228284 GCA_018062445.1 Minisyncoccota bacterium
AATTCTTTATCGTGGTCAGGACCTTCTGCGCGTATCGTTTCGTATTTTGGGGTCATGCCGTATTTTGCCTGTGCAAATTCTTGGAATTCACTCTTTGCATCTCTCCACGCACCCGTTGCCAACACTTCTGGCATACGAGTAATAACATGACGGTTTATGAAATCAGCGGCACCCTGATACCCTTGGTCCATATAAAGGGCGCCTACAATTGCTTCAAAGGCATTCGCAAGAATGGTTGCCCGAGCGCGACCAAGGTCGCGCGCTTCTCCTTTTGAAAGAAGTAAGCAATCATTTACTCCAAGACTCTCTGCAATATCTGCAAGCATTACTGCATTCACAAGAGCGGCACGGTAGTTAGTGAGATCGCCTTCGTTTGAATCAGGATACGCACGAAATAGGTGGTCAGTCACCGCAAGCTCGAGTACTGCGTCTCCTAAAAATTCAAGACGTTCGTTGTGTTCACCGTGAGACGCTGGCGTTACCGACGAACGGGATTCATTAATGTACGAGCGGTGCGTAAAAGCAGTATCAATAAACATCGGGTTTTTGAATGAGATGCCTGCGCGAGCTTCAAATTGTGCGCGTGCTTTTTTGTGAGCGTCAGTTATAGCCATAGTCGTTTTGCTTCTTGTATACCCGACTGTATCATCTCCAAAAGATCTTCATATATAGACATACCACTTAGTGCATCCTCAGAAAACCACCTGGCGTCTTTGATACCACCAGAAATTGGAGCAGTGAGCGGAACTGCCTCGGGTGTAGACACGAGGAAATAACCAACGGTGCGAACCACACGCCCAATGTCTGGGTCATGTGCAATAAACTCATGCTCACCTAAGACCGCTTTTATTTCTGCTTCAATACCAAAATCTTCTTTCATTGCACGCTTCGCTGCAGAGTCTGACAATTCATCTTCAGCACACTTCGCTTTTGGTAGTGTCCAACGGTCAAACGCGTCGAGAACCAGTGCAACCTGTACTTTGCCATCAGTGATCGTCGTAAGAACAACACCACCCAAATGTTCATGTGGGAGTGGTGTGGAATCTTTTGGCATGTCGTCTTTCCCTGGACTTCCAATCGAGCGATACACTGCCCCAAGAACACCATTCACAAATTTACCGCTTGAGTCAGAGCCATACGATTTAGCAAGTTCAATTGCTTCATTCAATGCAACTTTTGGTGGCACTGCATTCTTGTCTCCAAAAAGAAGTTCATAAAGACCGATGCGAAGTATATTCCTATCAATAGGAGCAATTTTATCAAGTGGCCACTGCGGAGCAGACGTTGCCATAACTGCATCGATTTCAGATTGCTTTGCAAGAATGCCGTCAAGAAGTGACTCTGCAAAAGGGCCATCAGAATCACCTTCTGCAAAATCCTTTAAGTTGCGAGCGAGTATTGTGCGAGCTGAATCTATTACAAAAGTACCTTGAGCATCACACTCAAAAAGTGTTTGGAGAACGTGGGAGCGAGATAGGTGTCGGGAAGCCATTTTATTAAGAGGCTAGCGTTTAGTGGTTAGTGGATAGGCGATGTTTCATCGGGTCCGAAGGGACCATAAGAACTACACTACAGAATAGCAAAAAATAGCCTGCGTATGCAGACTATTTTGCTTGTTTCGATTTCTTAGGAAGTTTCTTAGTTTCCTCTTTTACCTTCTTCGGTTCCTCGACTGCCTTTTCTTTCGCTGGTCCGGATTCCTGCTCTCGGCGAGTTGATGATTTTTTAGCGCGGAGTGCTCGAGCTGAAGCTTTATCCATAACTGAACGGCCGCGGTACATAGTGCCATCTAAAAGAGCGCGGTGGCGTGGGTGCGCTGTACCATCCTTTGCGGAGGTAAGCTGCATTTTCTTCAAAGCGTGGTGCGAACGGCGATTTGCCGTGTGCGCCCGCGTATGTCTCATTCGTACTACCATTGAAAGGAAGATACCAGAAAACCCCTAAAACAGCAAGGTTTCAAAAGAAGCTGCCAGGTTTCAGCTTCCAGCTGTCAGCTTTTAATTCAGAAAAAGTCAAAAGCTGGGGCGTCTCGCACCTAGCGCATTGCGTCAGTGAATTCTTTGAGGACACTCTCCGTCGCCTCTGCGAGCGCATGCACCAACTCTTCTTGAGCAAATTTAGTACGAAAGAATCCTGCGACAGCATTCAAATCTGGCTCAACACCCGGCTCAAAGCCATTACCCATCTCTGCGAGTTCTTTTTTATCTTCATCTGAAAGCCTCTCGCCAAGTCGAACAAGTAGGTCAGCGGCAATGGCTTCCATCAAATTTTGCTCTACCTCTTTTCTCTCTTCGTCAGGCACTCGAAGCTCATTCAGCGTTTCGTCAACAGAGCTATAAAGTGCAACCACACGCTCAGCAAGCTCAGGATCGACAGGAAGGTCGGGAGTTTGGTTCCCTTGCAAATTCTGTGGTTCATCAGTCATGAGGCAATAGTACCATCGAGGATTCTTGAAAGAAAACTCATCCGGTGGATGGGTGAAGGTCCGTACTCTTTAATAGCTTGAATGTGTGAAGCAGTTCCATACCCTTTATGTTTTTCAAAACCATATTGAGGATGTTCAAGCGCTAACTTCACCATCAAACGATCTCGAGTAACCTTCGCAACAATTGAAGCGAGCATTATGGCAGGAACGAGTCCGTCGCCACCAATGATTGTTTCCTGCTCATACTCGGTAGGAGCCTTGAGTGAACCGTCAAGATATATTTTTCCTGAGTTCGCTTCGGGCATGAGTTTTCTCACGCCCTGCTCGAGCGCATGTGAAATGGCATATGAAATTCCCTTTGTGTCTATAACCGTCGAGTTCGAGAGGCATGCTACTGCTCGAAGATTTCCCTTCTGCATTTCCTCTTGCACGAGCAGAAACAATGCTTCCCGTTTTTTTTCTGAAAGTTTTTTAGAGTCATTCAATCCTGGAAATGCATCAAGTAAATCAAAACTACTCTCCACCGCAATAACACCAACAGAAACAGGTCCCGCCAATGGCCCCCTACCGGCTTCATCAATTCCAAGAATGTATGGCATACAAAGGGTTCTAGTCTATAGGTGAAGAAAAAATGCTTTTCCAGATGTTAGCTGTGTAAAGCTAGCACCTAGAACCTAACACCTAGAACCTTTATACTAGACCTAATGTCTTCGTTCTCCCACCTTTCCGCACACAGCCACTACAGCCTACTCGACGGCATTATTCAGATAGATGCACTCGTGAGCTCAGCTATGTTTTTTGGTATGCCTGCGCTCGCACTAACTGACCACAATAACCTCTATGGTGCTATTGAGTTTTACAAAGCCTGCAAACAGGCTGGGATCAAGCCTATCCTTGGTGTTGACGCAGACATCCTTATTGGCGACACCGAAGATCACATAATTTTTCTTGCAGAAAACAATGAAGGATATCAACACCTCTTAAAGCTTGTATCGCACGCATATCTCGATCTACCAAAAGAACAGACTGGGGACACTCTACCAAAAGTAACCGGTGAGCATATACAAAAATATGGCAAAGGTTTGATTGCACTCATTCCAGACACTGCACTGGTGCGACGAAATTCTGAAGCTCTTGTAGAAACACTTAGGCAAGGACTCGGAAAAGAAAATGTGTACGCACGCTTAGGATGGAATGGTGGCAGAGACCAACAAATCCGCATCGCTGGCATAGCAACAGCCCTTGCACTTCCTATGGTAGCCTCAGATGATTCTTACTATTTAAAATCCGAAGACCGACAAGCCCGCGACATCGTGCGAAGAATAGCGACACCAGGAATTGCACCAGACATTAGAGATCTTACTTTTTGTAGCATCGAGAATGCGCAAGAACACTATTCCGATTTTCCTGAAGCTCTGGCAAATGCTGAAAAAATTGCTGAGCGAGCAACGGTGGAATTAAATCTAGGCTCATGGCTTTTCCCACGCTTCCCTATTCCAAAAGGAACAACATACGAAAGCGAGTTGAAAGTTGCAATTGCAAAGGGTCTGGTTGACCGAAATATGGAAGCGACTGAAGAAGTTAAAAAGCGTATTGACTATGAACTTTCAATAATCACAGCAAAAGGCTTCGCCCCTTATTTCCTCACTGTCGCCGACTTACTTGCATACGCGCGAACTAACGGCATTCTCACTACCACTCGAGGATCAGCAGCTGGCTCATTAGTCTCATACCTCACCGGCATCACCAATGTGGACCCCGTTAGCTACCGTTTGCCCTTTGAACGATTCTTGAACCCCGAGCGCCCATCAGCGCCCGACATCGACATGGACTTTGCAGACAATCGTCGTGACGAGATGCTGGTGTACGCAAAAGAGAAATATGGGGAAGAATGCGTGGCACAAATTGGTACCTTTGGCACCATGATGGCGCGCGCAGCGGTACGAGATGTCGCACGCGCACTTGGCTATCCCTACGGCGTGGGTGACAGAATTGCGAAACTCATTCCACTCGGCTCGCAAGGTTTTCCCATGACGCTTAAAAAAGCTCTGGAGATGGAAGACGAATTGAAGAAATTATACAAGTCTGACGAAGATGCTGAAATAATTATAAATACCGCAAAACAAGTTGAGGGTAACGCCAGGCACATTTCCATTCACGCAGCAGGTATAGTCATTGCGCCATCCGCAGTATCGGACTTCGTGCCAGTACAATTCGAACCCTCAGGAAGTGCCATCATTACTCAATACGACATGCATGAAGTTGAAGATGCAGGTCTTTTGAAATTCGACTTTCTTGGACTCACCAACCTTTCAATTCTTGGCGATTCAGTTGAACGCGTAAAAATACGAAAAGGTGTAGAAGTTGATATTGAAAACATTCCGCTTGATGACGCAAAAACATTTGCCATGCTCGCACGAGGAGACACGGGAGGAGTGTTTCAACTTGGAGGCTCAGGTATGACGCATTACTTGAAAGACCTAAAGCCAACATCCATTCACGACATCAACGCCATGGTGGCTTTGTATCGCCCTGGACCGATGGAATCAATTCCTCAATATATTGAGCGAAAACATAACCCAGCACTCGTCACCTACTTAGATCCTCGCATGAAAGACATTCTTGACCGCTCGTACGGCATCATCACCTATCAAGACGATGTGCTCCTTATTGCTATTCATCTCGCAGGATACACATGGCTTGAAGCAGACCAGCTACGCAAAGCCATGGGTAAAAAAATTCCTGTAGAAATGGAAGCGCAGAAGGAAAAATTCATTCAAGGGTGCGTAGAAAAAGGAAAGATTCAAAAAACAAAAGCTGAAAGCTTGTGGAAGTTGATTGAGCCATTTGCAGCATACGGCTTCAACAAAGGCCATGCTGCGTCATACGGAAAAGTTGCTTACCAAACGGCGTACATGAAGGCAAATCATCCCGAAGACTACATGGCGTCACTCTTGTCGGCTGACTCTGGAGACACCGAACGCATCGCTGACGACGTTGCTGATTGTGAACGAATTGGCATTAGAGTGCTACCTCCCGACATAAATGAATCATATGAATCATTCACTGTTATTGCCAATGGAATGATTCGCTTCGGACTCTCAACAATTAAAAACTTCGGCGAAGGCGCAGCAAAAACAATTATTGAGGAGCGCACGCGCGGAGGAAAATTTACCTCCATAGGAGACGTACTTTCTCGAGTTCCTGGAAGCATTATCAACCGCAGAGCCTTGGAGTCCCTTATAAAATGCGGTGTCTTTGATGCATTCAATAATCGGGGGATCTTACTTGCGAACATTGAAAAACTACTCCTTTTTGCAAAAGATGCTGGCACAACATCCGCAGGACAAGACTCTTTATTTGGAACAATGGTACGGCACACCGATATCGCACTTGATCCAGCTCGCGCGCTTTCGCAAATTGAAATGCTCAATTCAGAAAAAGAACTCTTAGGTATTTATGTATCCGGACATCCGCTCGATCAATTTAAAGCTGAACTTGCAAAATATCCCCACTCAATTAAATTCGCCCGTGCAGAAGAGAGAAATGGCTACCCACTCACCGTGTGCGGTGTTATTGAAAGCATAAAAACGATTCTCACCAAAAAGGGCGACAAAATGGCATTTATCACTATCAGTGATAAAGACGGATTTATAGAAACAGTAGCGTTCCCTGAGGTCTACAAAACAAACGCTAGCGTGCTAGTGGAAGGCACATGCGTACTCTTTAAAGGCAAGCTATCAAAGCGAAACGGCGAACCTTCAGTGTTAATCGATAAAGTGAAAGCCCTGAACTAGCTTCCAGCTGACAGCTTTCGGCTTCTAGCTTTAAGTCCAAAAAGCTGGAACCTGACAGCTGGAAGCTGGAAGCTATCCCGTGGTATATTTTCAAAATGCCTCAGGAACTTGAATACAAGCGCCATACTCTTGCCCACCTTATGGCAGCAGCGATTATGAAGATCTGGCCTGACGCTAAGCGTACTATTGGCCCTGCTATAGATGACGGATTTTATTTTGATTTTGAATTTTCAACCCCCCTCTCTGAAAAGGATTTCACTAAGATTGAGAAGGAGATGCGCAAACTCTTGCCGAGCTGGAAAGCCTTTGAACGATCTGAACTTACTCGAGACGAAGCAAAAAAAGAATATCCCGGAAACCCTTACAAACATGAACTGATAGACGAGTTTACTGCCGACGGCTCTAAGGTAAGTTTCTACAAGTCAGGCGAATACTCTGACCTCTGCCGTGGAGGACATGTTGAAAACCCAAGTATCGATATCAAACCTGATTCTTTCAAGCTCGATCGCATTGCAGGAGCATATTGGCGTGGCGATGAGAAAAATCCAATGTTAACTCGCATCTACGCACTCGCATTCGACACAAAAGAAGACCTCGAAGCGTATTTGGTACGACGTGAAGAAGCTAAAAAGCGTGACCATCGAAAAATTGCACGAGAGCAAGGACTTCTCGTTTTTTCTGATCTTGTTGGTTCAGGCATGCCACTCTTCACACCAAAAGGAAATATCATCCGATCCGAGATAATCAATCTTTCGCGCGAGCTCAATGATGAACTCGGATTTGGTGAAGTGCATACACCAAATATGAATAAGGGTGAGCTATTCAAAATTTCTGGCCACTATGACAAATACAAAGAGGATATGCTCCAAGTTGAGTCTCAGTATGTTGAAGACGAGATGTTCTTAAAGCCAATGAACTGCCCACAGCACACGCAAATTTATGCCTCACAGCCTCGCAGTTACCGTGACCTTCCTATTCGCTACAGCGACTTTGCTGTTCTCTATCGTGACGAACGCCCTGGTGAGCTTTCAGGGTTAACACGACTTCGTGCATTCTCACAAGACGATGGACACATCTTTTGTCGAGAAGACCAAGTAGAAGAAGAAATATCTAATGTACTAAGTGCGATCCAAAAGATTTTAAAAATTTACCAGATTGATTACTGGATGCGCCTTTCGCTCCGCGACCCAGCTAAAAAAGAAAAGTACCTCGGGGGTGATGAGGTATGGGAAAAATCTGAGCCAATAATGCGCACACTCTTACAGAAAAAAGAAATTAACTTCAAAGAAGCTGTAGGAGACGCTGCGTTTTATGGCCCAAAGATAGACATTATGGCAGTTGATGCAATTGGCCGTGAGTGGCAGATTTCAACAATTCAACTCGACTTCAACATGCCTGGGCGCTTTGAGCTCGCCTACATGGACAAAGATGGAGTAGAAAAAACTCCCGTTATGATTCACCGAGCACTCATAGGCTCTCCTGACAGATTCATGGGAGTACTTATTGAGCACTATGCTGGGGCATTTCCTCTCTGGCTTTCACCCGTACAAGTCAAAGTGCTTCCTATTTCTGAAAAACACAATGAGTACGGACACAAAGTTCTTGCTGAGCTAAAGACTGCAGGAATTCGAGCTGAAATTGACGATGCCAATGAGTCGCTCGGCAAAAAAATCCGCAATGCAAAAAAAGAAAAAACTCCCTACCTTTTTGTGGTGGGAGATAAAGAAATTGAAAACAATACTGTATCAGTAGAAAACAGAACCGCCTCCGAAGGGGCAATGACAATTACTGACATACTCACTCGTATTTCAAAAGAAATTTCTGAACGCTCCTAAGGCATTAGGTCAAACACTATACTGTGCAACCTCCGGAGGTTGCACAGTATCCTTTCAGATATATTTGTTCTTACCCAACAACCTCAAACGCTTGCGCGAGAGCGAGCTTCACACCGGTAAATGGTGAAGCGTATACAGTGTCGAGAGAGTGCGTGAAGATGTTCACCAAGTGTGCAAGTTGCTCATCTGAGAGATGCGCTGCAGCATCTGCAAGAGAGGCATCAACAGCAGGACGGCTGTCTCTACGAGTGCGATACAGAGTATCGAGGGCAACAGCTGTTGAAGTCATGAGTGCAGTTGGACTCATTCCGTCATGCTCAAAAGAACGCATAACACTGAAGGCAACATCGCGGTTACCTGAAACCACAGCGCTAGCAAACTGAGATGCGGCAACACTATCAACTGGACTCTTAACTACTACATCTATCGGAGCACCGACTGGTGTAGCAATTGGGAATGCAGAAGCCGTTGGAGGAGCGATACTTACACCCTGATCCATATTTCTAAGATCAGCAAAACGATCAGTGGTAAGCATAACCCAACCGTTTTCTCGAGGAATTGTACGCACCGCTTCATTCAAGATATTTCCAAACACACGAAGTGATTCTGCTCTGTCTGTTGAGATCGAAGTTGCGAGGGTGACTGCTTCTGGCGACATTAATACACCGGCTGCGTGTGCGCGAGATTCAATGACATCAGCAATGTTTGGAATACCATCAATTGCAGGTGCTGGTGAGCGTGTAGGTACAACTGGAGCAACGGCGGTAAACAAATGTTCAACAGGGATAGATGCCTCTTCTGTTTTTGTAGGTGATACAGCGCGTGCCTGATGCATTACTAAAGCATCAGGAGTTGGATACGGAGTTCCGTATACCTCCTCGCGTGCATGTTCATGTCTTTCAGCAGGAGTTTCTGGTCGAGCATGAGGAGTAGTGTTTGCATATCCCATCACAAATCTAATACCCCGTTTCCCCGCTACAATATATGCAATAAGTGCAGAGAAAAGTCCTATAGCAAGCCAGAAGAAAAAGGTAAGTGCTGGTCCTGCGTCAAACCCAGTATATGGAATCTGTGAAAGCGAGATGAATGCCAACGGTTGATTGGATGGTTGCTTGTAGAGAACAACATTAGGAGGGTTGAGTCCCCCACCACAGTTACTGGTACAACCCGTAGGAGCTACCGTCACAGTCTTTTGACATGACACGGTACCGTTAGGACCAGTGAATGTTCCAACATAGGTTGTATCGGATGGTGGGAACAACTCAATGGAGCCTCCCGAAACTGGGCTCACTGAACCTATCCCTCCAGTTATAGAACCACTCGTTGCATTAACTGATGTCCAAGAAACAGTGACGCTCTGTCCAGTATTTATTGAAGAGCGTGAGACGGTAATCGTACACGCAGGTCCAGGTGTCGTGACTGTAATAGTTGTCTGACAAGTATTGGTTCCACCGAATGGGCTTGTTACTGTCATCGTGTAGGTAACGGTGCTCGAAACAGATACTGCAGTTGCCCCTGAAATAACGGGAGTCACTGTACCAACACCGTGATCAATCGAAGCCGAAATTGCGTTCGTGGTAGTCCATGAAAGCGCTGACGCATCACCCGCATTCACAGACGAAGGTGTAGCAGTCAAAGTACATGCAGGTGTTGCAGGTGGTGTTACGACCACCGTTTGCTGACAGGTTACAGAACCACCAGGGCCTGTAGCAGTAAGAGCGTATGTTTTAGAAGTTGTTGGTGAAACAGATGTTGAACCGTTTAGAGTTACTGAGCCAATACCCTGAGTAATAACGACCGATGTGGCGTTTGTGGTAGTCCATGAAAGAACTGACGAACCACCAGGAGCAATCGTCGTTGGATTTGCATTAAGTGTACAAGTCGGTGCTGGATTTGGCGTTACCGTGACATTCACTCCACACAAAACCGTACCGCCAGGACCCGTTGCGGTGAGACTATACGTATGTGTGCCAACACCAAGCGCTGGAACAAAGTTGTAGAAACCTGAGAGTGCCAAGGGTGTTGGAATTGTAGGTGACGCAGTTGTTGGAGTAATAGTAATGGAAGTTGCGTTCGTTGTAGTCCAACTAATTTGATCCTTTGATAGGTCGAGCGAACACACCGGCATTGGTGAGACAGTGACAGTAATTATTTTTTGACAGGTAACTGTTCCGCCAGGACCTGTTGCGGTAAGAACATACGTTGTCGTCGAAGACGGACTCACACTTCTCGAACCATTGGTTGCAACTGCACCAATCCCTGGCGCAATACTTACTGAAGTTGCATTTGCGGTCGTCCATGAGAGCGTTGCTGAGCCACCTGAAAGAATAGTTGAGGCTGATGCAGTGAGGCTACATGTTGGTGGAGGATTTGCTGAAACTGTAATTGTCTTTTGACAAGTAACAGTACCTCCTGCGCCCGTTGCGGTAAGTGTGTATGTCTTTGTAACAGTAGGAGAAACGGTAACCGAACCATTTGCAGTTGAGAGTGAACCAACACCTTGATCAATAGAGAATGTAGTTGCATTTGCTGTCGTCCACGAAAGTATCGAGGAAGCACCAGTAATAATAGAAGCTGGGTTGGCATCAAGAGTACAGGATGGAGTAGAAGGCGGTGGGTCAATATGAATAGTGCCGATACAAATAACTGTCCCTCCTGCGCCTGTCGCGGTGAGCGTATACGAATGAGTACCTACTCCAAGATTAGGATTAAAGTTGTATGAACCAGTCAAAGCGGGAGAAGGAATAGCTGGTGAGCCCGTCGTAGAAACAAGTGTGAGTGAGATTGCATTTGTGGTTGTCCAAGAAATAGAGGTTGGAGAAAAATCCAACATACATACTGGCGGTGGTGGTGGAATCACCGTAATTCCTTGTGCGCAAGTAACCGTGCCACCAGGACCTGTTGCGGTAAGCGTGTAGACTGTTGACGCAGTTGGCGAAACAGATGTTGAACCTGAGGCCGCTACCCCACCAATACCCTGATTAATTGAAATAGATGTCGCATTTGTTGTTGTCCATGAAAGAGTTGAAGACCCACCACCTGTAATAGAGGTTGGATTGGCACTCAAGGTACAAGTCGGTGCAGGTTCTGGTGTAATCGTTACCGTCACTGCACACAGTACTGTTCCCCCAGGACCTGTTGCAACAAGATTATATGAGTGCGTTCCCGCACCAAGAGGCGGAACAAAGTTATAGGAACCTGAAAGTCCATGCGGAGCAGGAACTACAGGAGAGCCAGCAGTAATTGTATTAATGATGACCGAGGTCGCGTTAGTGGTGCTCCAAATGAGATGATCTTTAGAAAGGTCCGCTGAACAAACGGGAGTAGGTGGCACAATAACAACAACAGTTTGATCGCAAATCACTGTGCCATGCGAGCCAGTACCGGTGAGCGTATAGGTTGTTGTCACTGAAGGAGCAATCAATGTAGAGCCGTTCGTAGCAACAGATCCGACTCCATTATTAATGGAGACTGAAGTTACACCAGATGTAATCCAAGACAGCGTCACACCTTGCCCTGGGCTAATAGGATTTCCACTGACACTGAGGACGCATGACGGAGCATATCCACCTCCTCCACCACCGCCTCCGCCACCACCACCGTCCTGCTGTACCGTGTAACTCCAAACCCAAGAACCATGACCGCAACCACCACAGCCTCCTGCAGCATCTGCGGTGATGGAGCTTGTATTAAAAGATATCTGTACGGCATCAATAGAAAACCATGCACCAGCAAAAACCGCGATACTCGCAAGGATGATGAATGCAGTTTTTTGTACAATACTTGGTTTCATAGTGATGTGATTCATAAAAAATTAATTAAACGCGGGTGGTGGTAATAGGCTCTTCGAAAGTAAACTCTGCTTCAACGACATATCGTTTTGTTTTTTGTTTACCAAACGAATCGCAGGTAACCAAAGTAAGAGTTCTTGCCCCTCCACCAATCTGTATTTCAGCATCACCTGCATCAACATATGAAATTGAAGTCACGCGATAGTGATAGTTAGTAGTTGCCGACGATACAATCACATCATCTCCCGCACGAACATTTTGCAAACTGTTAAATGCCTTGAAAGCCTGATTCTTCACTACCGGCAAGTAACTCTGGTGACCAAAAATAAGCATAGGGGCACTCTCACCCAAAAGTGCTGAGGTAGGATAGCGAACTGCACCTTTAAGAAGTGCACTATCTAACCCACTCACAGTAGTAGTGTTTGGATTATTGACTGGCGTATCAATGCCAACTTTCGGTATCGTAACTCTGAGTGGTGCATTAGTATCAGAGGCGTATGCAATTGCGTGTGCCACTGGAGCTACAGCATTTTTAGTGGCACTTAGAGATTCCGCAGTACGGATTGGCTCTGAGGCACTCAAAGTAACTACCGAAGCCTCTGCAACATTTGCAGTATTACTTGAAGTTGGAGATTCTGGAACAAAATCAATTGCAAAAAGAAACACCGATACAACAAAAAAGACAATCAGAAAGATTGCAAGAAACTCCCACGGCCGTGAGGTTATTCGTCTATGTTTCGGAGTGTCATTTTTAATCATAGTGAAAAAATCATTTGTTCCGAAAGCTGTTGTGGTGCTTTGCATGCTTTTTCATACTACATCACAAATCTGTATTTGTCAAATCACCAATTATTGTGCTCTCCTAAGGTCTGGGAAGTCCCCTACTGAGCCATCCTGAGGTCGTGCTGTCTCAGTAATACCTTCACGAAGGAATTGGAATATGACCTTTGGTGAGCCATCAGAGTTTCTGTATGCTGCTGCTCCATCAGGATGCGCTGGTGTTGTATGTAGTTCTTCATAGAAATGCAACCAACGACCTAGTTCGCGGATTTGCTCATCACTCAAGATTCCACCAAATTCTGCTTTCAATGCTGCAAATCGTGCTCCTTCAGTACGACCTTGAATGAAAGCCTCAGGAATCCTTGAAAGAAATGTTCTCTCAAGAACTGCTTGTGCATTTGGCGATCCTCCTTCTTGAGGGATGATATCGTTGCCAATTAAATACATTTGATTATTAACAACATCATTCAAGTTACGGCCAATTTCATTGGCCTCCAAAATACCATTGCCATTTATATCCATACCAGGAACGAAACGGTTAGGTCTACCATCGCCATCTGGATCTACAGCAAAAAGTGGCATCGGATCCTTAGGACTGAGAACACTAATATCAGAGCCACGGGCAGTGCGTGCACCACCAGTCATCCTCCATTCTTCACTCGTGCCAGTAACCAAACCGTCAAACTGCTCAGCTGTACGAACAACCTCTGTTCCTCTGTCGGTTACAATAGTTGGCTGGGAGAACTGATTGTTTTCAAGATTTAAACAGTGAAAGGTATCTGCCCCTGTGAGGTTGTTGTGAAATCGAAGATACACAAACTTATAGTCCATGTTTCTTTGGTAATCAACCCATGCTGAACGCTCGCTGAGCGCTCTGATCATATACTGACGAGCCTCCTCAAGACTTTCACCTCTGTATTCAAGTATACGAAGATTTGTAACCTTCATTTCTGGACCACACGAAGTACAGTCTGAAGCTACAAAGCCAGACTGCTCCGACCAAATAACGCGAGGCACAACAAGTACCGGTCTTTCTGGCGTTGGCGGAGGCACAAATGCTTCCGGCGGTGGTGCCGTAACTACGGTACTATCGCTATAAAGAGAAAAGTTATAACAATCTTGTTCACCAGAACCATCGGCTTTACCTATTGGTATTTCAACCATGACCTCATGCAAAACACCACGTGCATCAGTATAAGAAAAAGGCATTTTTAACGCACGGTATACGGGAGGATGTTCACCTCTAAAGCCAGGCTCTCTACTCGCATCAAAAAGAACTCTGTCGACACCGTCGCCAAGAACGCTAGGAACACCGCGCGTCCTAAATGCCTGCGCTTCCCACTCTCTCCTAGTAAAATCAACGAACTCCGGACTCTGATTGTTCTTAAAAGCATTTGCTGCTGCAATAAATTCTTCGCGTGCCTCAGGATTCATACCGCCTCGAATCAACACGTCTGCCGCTTCACTAATGGAGCGAGGGCTCAGTGCTTCTGTGAGACTTCTAGCCCATGGCGCACTTCCGAAATGTGTAATGAGTTGTGTTCGCCCTACCTCAGGCGCTCCGCCTGTAGCTGTTTCTATAACTGCACTGCCTGTGCCAGTTGGAACATAACCCGCTCGTACTACTCCTTGCGAACCAGGAGCATGCATCTCTGCCGCTGCTGCAGGACCTCCAAGTAATCCCTGTAACGCAACACCAGCTGCTGCACCAACCTTTTGCATAAAATCCTGAAATGCCCCAGTACCATGAGCCAAATAGTCTGCCCATCCTTGCTCCAAACCTATGTGATGTAATCCAGCGTCAACACCCTTAGAAGCCCACTGTCCTGCCGAGTGACCAACATGATCTGGTGTCAATACACCAGTTGTAATAACTGTCGCGGTAGTAAATCCAAGAGAAGCTGCTAAGCGAGCGAGTCGTCTGCGTCCTATTGATTTTGCACGGCTACGTAGAAGCTCTCGATTTTCTTTCTTAAAATCTTCAATAGTCTGCCCTGCTTTACGCGCAGCAAGTTCTTTTGATGCATACTCTTCTCGAATTCCTTTTGCTACAGGTTTAATTGCAAAATGCGATGCGACTCCAAAACCTGCACCTGCGGCAACCATTGCATACAAACTCGTGCCACCTAAGTGAAAAGCTGCAGCAAGCGGTGCGGCAGCCACTGCAGGCACTGCAATACTACCGACAGCAACAGTTGCAGACATCTGCTCTGGAGTAATGTGTTTTCCTGCAATACTTAAATACGGTCTTGCTTTCCAACTTTCTGCACCCACTGCTCGCTCCGCCGCATCAAGGCCTTCTGTTTGAAAAATAAATTGCTTGTACGCTTGGAATGCTGCGCGATATTTCTGACGAGCTATTACGACCGCTGGATCTGTGTCATTTTTTGCTTTTACAAATACATCATGATAAATCGCTCTCGTAATCTTCACTGGTGCATATGCAGAATCTTTGGCTGCACGAGCACGCTCACGCTGGAGTGCGCTTTCAGATTTTCTACGATTACCCTTTTGATTGGCAATCTCTCGCGGAGCTTCTTCTGCTAAATGTGTCGACATAATTATTTTATATTCCTTAAAAAATGTATGAAAATCCCGATTGGGAATTATTGAGACAGTATCACGCTTAAATGGCTTTGTCAAGTCTGGTAATGGGCACCTTTCATAGCCGTCTAACATTCAGAGTAATTACGAGAAGGATTAGAAGCTTGACAAGAGCAATCTTATATGATATACAGTGTTTTATGGAAAACGATTTAAAAAAGACCCAGTCACGCCTCGGGGGCGTTGCAGTACGAGCTCTTGCCATTTTTGGCTTTCTCGCAATTATTATTGTAGGTATGTGGGGCTCTGTGCAGGTGGCGCGCGGTATCCCAAATGCATTCTCATCATTCGCATCAGCGATTGTGAGCTTTACTTCAATCTTCGTTCCTGCGGGAGAAAAGATTGCTCTTTCAGCACCTTCGCTCACTATCAATTCAAGTGAACCATTTGTACTTTCATGGACACACGAGAAGAAGAGCATCGAGGGTTCATACACATTCCGCTACAACTGTGCGGACGGCGTATCATTCATGAGCGCTTCAACAACGGTCTACTGTAATGTTCCTTTCAATTTCACACACTCAAGCAACCAAATAACTCTCACTCCCCTTTCAACTAATAACCGATTCGTCGATGTGCAAGTCTTCATCGACTTCACACCAAACGGCGCAAATCGTCCTACTGTTACTGGGCAAACAACATTCACTATTCAAAACACAGGAAATGCAACAAGCCCAGGAACGCTCACTCCTACAACTCCAGTAACAACAACACCAACTCCTACAACGCCTGTAGTAACAACCCCTCGTCCAGTGACCGCAGGCCCAACACAAACTCAGGTCTACCCAATCAACGGAGGTGTAGGTGTCTCTAACCCAAATGGCTATGTTGACCTCACTGCACGCATTCTTGAAATTGGTGTCGTGGATAAAACTTCTGGTGTCTTCACCGCAAGCTCAACTCCAAGCCGTACAAACACTCGTATTGCAGTTCGCTTTGCAGTCGAAAACATTGGTACAAAAACCTCACCTGAGTTTGACTTCAATGCAGTACTTCCAACACTCCCTGCAAACATCTTCTCAGCACCACTTCAGCAAGCTCTTGCCCCTGGTGACCGTATTGAGTTCACTGTAGGATTTGACAGCTTTGACGCTTCAAAGCCAGACGGACTCTTCGTGGTAAATATTGATCCTGCAGGTCGCATCAACGAGCGCAACAAGGACAACAACATCGTGAGATACACGATCACAACGAGATAATCTGAAGAAGGTTCTAGGTGCTAGCTTATAGGTTATAGCTTTTAAGAAATAAAAATATGAACGAGGCACTAGAAAACGACCGTGGAATTGATTTGGCTGGAGCTACTCGTCAGGCATTGGGAACACTCACACCACGTGATAGATCCCCAGGTACCTTCTTTGAGGGAGCAGTAAGGGAGGCGGCACGAATTATTTTTAGCTCAGGTAAATAAAAATATGGGACATGAGCACAGATTAAAAGGGGGTGCGTTCGATAGAGCAGTAAAACAACTCTTTGCTCCCAGACCACTTTTGACGGTAGCTCAAGAAAGCATGAGAAGAAAGTGGGGTCTCGGGACATAACCACATCATAAAAAATCGACGGGTGCGACCTCGTCTCGCCGAAGCCTCGGCAAAGGCGGAACTCCAAGCAAAAAACTCTCCTTAACCGGAGAGTTTTTCTATTCTCATTCATACTCTACCCACTGCTTCCAAAAACAATCACAACAGTGAATACTGACGGTATAGTATAAATTAACGATCGTTAACTTATACTATACCGTCCTAAATAGCATAAAAAGAAAAATCCAGTGACGATAGCGCAACCTAGCAAGCAAAAACTCTCCTTAACCGGAGAGTTTTTAATTTGTATTGATACTTCTCTCAAGCTAGAAGCTAGTCCCTAGCACCTAGAAGCTTTTAGATGTCCAACGTCGCAGCCTTGGCATTACTCTGGATGAAGCTCTTTCTTGCAGGAACATCGGTACCCATAAGGATGTCGAATACTCTGTCAGCATCTTGCCCATCTTCAACCTTCACTTGTTTCAACACACGACGAGTAGGATCCATAGTAGTCTCCCAGAGCTCTTCTGGGTTCATTTCACCAAGTCCTTTGTAGCGTTGAATAGTTGGCTTTGCTTGTTTTTTTGTTGCCTTACTTTCAGCCTGTTCTTCTGTTTCTTCCTCATCAACTTCCTCCAAAGATTCCTCGGTATTGAACTCCTCGCTCTTGATACCACGAGCCTTTAGAAGATCCTCCAACTCTGCTTCAGTTTGCAAGTAGAAAACTTCCTTCCCAAATTTTGCTTTAAAGAGTGGTGGCTGTGCAATATACAAGAATCCGCCGTCAATGACTCCACGGAAATAACGGTAAAAGAGTGTCAAAAGAAGTGTGCGAATATGGGCACCGTCAACATCGGCATCGGTTGCAATGATTATTTTGTGATAACGAAGTTTTGAAATATCAAACAAATCCCCTATTGCAGTACCCATAGCAATAACGAGATTTTTAATTTCATTTGATGCAAGCATTTTATCCAAGCGTGCGCGCTCAACATTCAAAATCTTTCCACGAAGCGGAAGTATGGCCTGTGTACGCCTATCCCGTCCCTGCTTTGATGAGCCCCCTGCTGAATCTCCTTCCACAATGAATATCTCAGATTCCCATGCGTTCTTTGTCTGGCAGTCAGCAAGCTTACCGGGCAATGTCATGCCATCGAGTGCTCCCTTTCGAAGCACTGAGTCTTTTGCAGCTTTTGCAGCTTTACGAGCTTTGAGTGCGAGAAGCACCTTCCCAATGATTGAACGCGCTTCATCGGGATGCTCTTCCAAGAACATGTTAAACGCTTCACTGAAAACATTCTCAACTGCACCGCGTGCCTCAACTGACCCCAATTTTCCTTTCGTTTGACCTTCAAATTGAATCTCGCGAAGCTTAACTGAAATGATGCAGGTAAGTCCTTCCAAAACATCCTCTCCGGTAAAATTTTCATCAGCTTCTTTAACGATATTGTTTTTCCGAGCATAGGTATTGAGTGTGCGTGTCAAGGCAGTTTTGAAACCAGTAACATGCGTTCCTCCTTCTGCGTTATAGGTGTTGTTAGCAAATGCTGTGATGCGTGCAGAAATATCATCAACATACTGCAATGCCACTTCCACCTGTACATCATCCACTTCTTTCTCAACATAAAAAACACTGCTGTGAACAGGTTTCTGAAAGCGATTATTAAAGATTACGAGAGACTTGAGACCTCCTTCGAAATAAAATGTCTGCGATGGAACCAAGAACCCAAGTTCACGAAAATAACGCACATCAGCAAGGTCAATTTTCCCCGGGTATTCACGTGCATCAACAATAGAAATACGCACCGCCTTCACGAGGTACGCCTGTTGGCGTAGGTGTTGCACTATTTTGTTAAAGTCATATTCGATAACCGGGAAAATAGTTGGATCGGCCTCGAACGTTATGATAGAGCCCGTAAAGTCAGTAGAGCCCACCTTCTTGACACGAGCTCGCGCTTTCCCACGATCATACTCTTGAAGATAGTAGCCACCGTCTTTATGTACTTCGGCTTTTGTATATGTTGATAGTGCATTAACGACTGATGCACCGACACCGTGGAGTCCTCCTGACACCTTGTAGCCATCACCGCCAAATTTACCTCCAGCATGCAGTGTCGTCATGATAGTCTCGAGTGCCGACACTTTAGTTGTCTTATGAATGTCAACGGGGATGCCTCGACCGTTATCGATAACACGGATGCGATTATTGGGAAGTAGCGTTACTTCAATGTCGTCTGCAAAACCGCCCATCGCCTCGTCGCGGGAGTTATCAAATATTTCCCAAATGAGGTGATGCAAGCCATCAAGGCCGGTAGTACCAATGTACATTCCAGGACGCTTTCGTACCGGCTCAAG
>JAGOSG010000001.1:228384-259169 GCA_018062445.1 Minisyncoccota bacterium
TGTCGTCTGCAAAACCGCCCATCGCCTCGTCGCGGGAGTTATCAAATATTTCCCAAATGAGGTGATGCAAGCCATCAAGGCCGGTAGTACCAATGTACATTCCAGGACGCTTTCGTACCGGCTCAAGACCCTCCAGAACAGTGATGGATTCAGCACTATATCCACCTGATTTTTTAGCTTCTTTTTTAGGAGTTTTTGCCATTTGATTTAAAGAAAATAGCCCTTAGAGCTTGCTCGAATTGTAACATATTTCGAAGCCTAATTCGCCTAATTTTAAGCACTAAATACCCCAACTCGCACCTATATCTGACCTGTACTGCATGCCATCAAATTGGAGAGATTTTACACCATTGTATGCATTCACTTTTGCCTCTTCTGATGTTGCCCCAAGAGCACTAACTCCAAGTACTCGCCCACCCGCGGTGATCACTTCTTCTCCATCCTTTGCGGTACCCGCATAAAAGACAACGACCGAGGAATCAGCAACTGTATTCAATCCTTTAATCGGTAGTCCACTCGTATATTTTCCTGGGTATCCGCCTGATGCCATCACCACTGTGCATGCGTAGCCTGTGTTCCAATGAATTTCACGCTCCGCGAGCTTGCCTTCCACACAATCAAGCATGATGTCTAATAGATCGGAATCGAGGATGCGCATATATGACTGTGCTTCAGGATCACCAAATCGCGCGTTAAATTCAATGACACGAATACCTGCCTTCGTAACCATCAGTCCTGGATACAGAATTCCAGAAAAAGGCGTACCTTCAGCTGCCATTCCTCTCATCACCGGTATCACTATTTTTTCTTCAACTTCTTTTAGAAACTCTGCGGAAACGGAGATCGGCGCTATGGCGCCCATACCTCCTGTGTTCGCTCCAGTATTCCCATCCCCAGCTCTTTTGTGATCGCGCGCAACAGGGAAAAGCTTCGCGACTGTTCCATCACAAAATGCATGTATTGATATCTCAGGCCCTTCTAAAAACTCTTCAAACACAACTGTTTTTCCAGATTCCCCAAATGCCTCATCAACCATAAACGACTTCAGTGTGGTTTCAGCTTCTTCGTGTGTCTGTGCAATCACTACACCTTTCCCAAGTGCTAGCCCATCTGCCTTTATAACCATAGGCAACGTTTGAGTCTTGGAATACGCGAGTGCCTCATTGAATGTAGAAAATGTTGCAGACAGTGCTGTTGGAATACCATGGCGATTCATAAAATCTTTAGAGAATGCCTTTGACCATTCAAGCTTTGCTGCTGATTTTGTAGGACCAAATGCGAGAATACCAACAGAGTGCAAAGAATCTACAATACCTGAAGCTAAAAAGTCATCGGGGCCAATAACCACGAGCCCAATGTCTTTCTCTTTGCAAAAATTAATGACCTCTTTGTGGTTTTGTGTATCAATAGAGACATTAGTTCCTACGAGTAGAGTTCCTGCATTCCCTGGTGCTATAAACAACCCTGAACAGCGAGGTGACTGAGAAATCTTCCATGCAAGTGCGTGCTCTCTTCCGCCACTACCAATAACGAGAACGTTCATATACGAATACTATACTAACGATCCTTCCTAACAGCGACTTCCATTTGAGGGAAAGGGATTTCTATTTTTTCAGTTTCTAGGGTTTCCTTAATTTTTTCAACTACCATGAATAACGTGGCTCGTTCTTTGTCTGCATTATCAACCCACACACGAGCCAACATATTAATAGCAGAGTCACCGAAACCTTCTGCAACAACGGTTGGAGGAGGATCTTTACGTACACCTTTAATTTCAGATAACGCCTGAATTAACACTCCGCGCACCCGTGGAATGGACTCCTTGTAGGCGATCCCAAACGGCACAACAATACGAAGCTCTCCATGTGAAGAGTGATTGACTAACACCTCGTTTGCAATCTTTTGATTTGGAATAACCACGAATGTGTTATCGAGTGTACGAATGCGTGTTGTGCGCATAGTTATTTTTTGTACTCTTCCGTACATATTGCCGACTGTAATCCATTGCCCAATCTTGAATGGCTTATCTATATAAATGAGAACGCCTGAAATAATATTGGCAAGCGTATCCTGCGCAGCGAATCCGAGCGCAATACCCGCGATACCCAAGCCTGCAACTACTGCGGTGAGATTGATACCAAGCTGACCCGCAGCTATAACGACAGCAATGATAAAGAGAATGACACGATAGACGGTATTTACCAGAAGCTCTGCATTTGCTGTCTGTACACCTCGCCATGCCAAGAGTCGCATAAGCGGACGCTGTGTTACACGGTAGATAATCCAAAAAATAAACAGTACAAAAAATGCCGACAACAAGTGCGGTAAAGAAATGGTGAGGGCCGATGTGAAGCCTTCAAAGTTAAGAGCCTTGGTGAGGGTGTCCATCTTTCGAGCCTATCATAAATTACCCATTTACGCTGAGGAAAACCCTGTACAAAAGTTACCGTACCTCCCAGTTTTTTTGAGTCACTGCCTTCGTTACCGAATCCATCCACTCACCTACTTCATCATCGGTGAGCGTTTTATCATCTGCTTGGAATACCAGTCGAAACGCATACGAAGTCCTGCCGTCTTTAGAGAATGTATCGAAAAGCTCACACCGCACTAGTAGTGGTCCTGCATTCTCCATTATGTGGGACTTCGTAAGTCCCACATCAGTGCCTTCGGGAGCCCAGAGGGCAATATCGCGGACAATAAAAGGATATACAGAGAAAGGCTTGTACATACCAAGTTCATATTTTTTCGGTGTGTAATCCTTCCCATAGTCTTCAAGTTTTGCAATTGAAAGATTGTCTACCGTGCCAGCGCCTTCTCCCCACGCAGAAACTCGTTCAGTCATGCGAAGCTCCACATATTCTCCTGCTTTAGGAAATACGGTGCCTACTTCAAAGAGTTTTAATTTTTCACCGGGCGACAGGAGAAGCGATTGATACTGCTTGCCTCGAGCGAGAGCGTCTTGAACTCCTATTCCAAGACTAGGACGAAGTGCCGGCATGGTTTTATCAAGCGGGTTCGCAAGATAGATATCGCCTTTTTTCGAAAATGATTGCGTTGAAACTTCAACGAAACCTTCCTCTACAAGCATGTCTTTCATCCGCTCAATACCTCGATAACGCGCTTGATCGGGTGTGGCGTTGAAGGTAGGCTCTACTCTAGGCACGCGATCATATCCCAAAACTCGCCCTACTTCCTCGATCAAATCTTCAGGAATCTTGAGATCAGTTCTTTCAAATGGGGGCGTTATGGTAAATGCATTTTCTGAAATGGAAACAGAAAGATCAAGTCGTTTAAAAACATCCGCGACTTCTTCTTTTAAGAAACCAGAACCAAGGAGTTGGTTAATACGGTCGAGCGTGACCGAAACATCGATAGGCGTATCTTGAGGCTTATTACGAATATCTACCACTCCGACCACTTCCCCTCCTGCAACCTGCTTGATGAGAGAGAGAATCGCCTGCATACCATACACAGTTAATTCAGGGGACGGACGATTTTGAAATCGTTGAGACGCGTCCGTAAAGAGCTTTAATTTTTGTGAAGCCTTACGAATGAGCGTACCATCGTAATTTCCTGCAGAAATAAAGAGATCTTTTGTTTCGCTCGTGACCCCAGACGAGAACCCTCCTTTAATGCCAGCAATGTCGAGAAGCGATCCGCCGACTGCGTCGGTAAACGCAAACATATCTTCAGTAAGTGTATATTCTTCGCCCGTGAGCACCTTTATTTTCTCGCCTGCTTTCGCACGACGAATATCTACCTTTACAACACCGTTATCGTCCTTTATTTTCGCAAGATCAAAAGCGCCTGATGGCTGACCAATATCAAGAAGTACATAGTTGAGTACATCAACAACGTTATTGATTGATCGCTGTCCCACAGACTCGAGTGCACTCTTTAGCCATTCGGGCGAAGGCCCAACAGTAACTCCACGAACAAGCGCGCCTGTGTGCCGAAGCGTGTATGCAGGATCTGCCGTCACCATAAGCGTGTCGGTTTTCGGAAATTCAGGGATGGGTGCACGAAGTGGATCCGATTTTAAGGGGAGATTAAGGATTGCAGAAATTTCTTTTGCGACACCGCGATGCGACAAACAATCTGCGGCGCGATTTGGAAGTACTTTCACATCCATCGAAACCTCTTCAAGATCCTCTATCTCGAATGCGTGGAATGTGAGCGCGTCCGCAATATCCTTCGCGCTCGGGAGCGGCGCGTCAAAGTATTTCTGTAGCCATGCAGTTGAAACTTTCATAGTTTATTTGTTATCAAAGCCATGAACAAAACGAATATCTCCCGAGTGGAAAAGGCGTACATCTGGAATGCCATACTTCACCATTAAGAGTCGCTCCAAACCACCACCAAAGGCAAAGCCTTGTACCTTTTCCGGGTCGAGCCCGGCGTTTTTAAACACACTTGGATGGAGCATTCCTGCACCTGCCATTTCAAGCCACCTACCTTCTTTCCCTTTCGGCTCGAACCAAACATCGATTTCAACAGATGGTTCGGTGAACGGAAAAAAGCTTGGGCGAAAACGCACTTTTGCACCTTCACCCAAATACTCTTTATAAAAACGATCGAAGGTACCTTTGAGATGTGCGAGTGTTATCTCTCCTCTTTGTGCGACAGCAAAGCCATCGAGCTGATAAAACTGCGCTTCATGAGTCATATCAGTTGCTTCATTGCGAAACACTTTCCCAGGATTGATGGTGCGCATTGAAGTTGCTCCTGTCTTTGCCATTTGCTCTAAACAGCGAATAGTTACTGACGTGTCGTGAGTGCGAAGTACAAACCCAGGGCGGTCTTTTATCCAAAAGGTGTCCTGCATATCACGCGCAGGGTGATCAGCGGGCACATTGAGTGCGCTGAAGTTATGAAATTCATCTTCAAGCTCAGGGCCATACGCAATACTGAAACCCATACGACCAAAAATATCCGCAATATCACGCACTGCAACTGAAATTGGGTGTAAGCGACCGACTGGCATATAGAGAAGAGTATACCCCGTGAGGTAAATCATTTAAACACTACTCGCCTCCTAGGGCTCACAGTACCAAAAAGACTGTATAGTATAATTTAACGATCGTTAAATTATACTATACAGTCTTTACATACTACGTGTGGCGATAGTGCGTGTTATTGCGTTCAGCTTATGGCACTAAAAGCCTGAGATGTCGTAGAAGGCCGACCCGTCCTTCACAATCAAAGCACCATTCACAATCCGAAACTGAGCACCTGGTCTACTGTAGAGAGGGACAACGAGAGGAACCGGGCGAACATCATTTTCTGCAAGAAAGATTCCAGATTCTTTTGTTGAATACACTACACCGCCTGCAAAAAATTGTGCATTAGCGGTTGTCTCTCTACCTTTTTCGATAAAAAATTCCTGAACACAAGAAGAGGGTTTAATACAAAATGAGCTCGGTACAGACTGCGGATCCTTCATCCATCTCACGATAAGATTGCCATCCTCGATATACAGTTCCGCCCCAGCACGAGTGTCAACTGGCGTCGATGTCGCCATACCTCCCTGAGTCGGCGCAGAAACTATTTTACGTGCAAAAGCTTTTACGAATGTATTATATTCATTCTTTGAAACAGCCCGAGTTGTCGATGCGGTATCCCCTTCTCGTATTTCAATCTCACGAATCAGAGTCGATTGAGGAACAAGGAAAGCAAAAACATCGGTGACGATACGTGCCTCTACAGTCAACTTCTTTACCCAAGGATAGTATCCTTCACGAGATACCTGCACAGCATAGGTTCCAGCAATAAGGTTGTCAGTATAAAACGAACGAGTAAAAAGACTGCTCACACCCTCCTCCTTTCCATTAATGAAAACGCTCGCATCAGATAATGGCACAGAAACATACACTCCCCCAGTTTCAACAAAAGAAAGCCCGTTAAAACGGTATCCAGATGCATAAAAAACAGCGACAGGTACGGTGAAAAGAAAAGCGGTGATAGAAACAGAAAGATATATGAAGCGTGTTCGGCGCGAAAGAGGTTTCATGTAGAGAATAGTATACCCCCACACCTTTTCATTCTGAAAAGGTGTGGGGGTATACTCCGTGAGATGTTAGTTTTTTTGCACGACAGGCTGTGTGCGTCTATTTTTTGGTGTCACCCAAAAACCAAGATATTTCCCAAACAAAAGTCGGACCTGCGCATCAAGACCAGGTATCGCACTGAAAATAACCATAGTGAACGGGACGAGAATCCACTGCAACGCCATAGTGATACTTCGGCGCCACGAGTACTCGTGTGGGCGCTGTGGAACTAAATACATAAAGAAAATTGAAGATGCTACGAGACCCGACATCGCAAGCGTCAAAAACCATGTGGCAACAATCGGAAGATTATATGAAAGCACCGTTGCGTTGAAAGTATGACCTCCAATAAAGAGCGGTAGCCATCCCACAGCAAAGAGAATTAATGGGTGTGTCGCTAAAGACCAGAACCCTTCAATTTGTATAAACGATAAACGCCACTTTTTCGAAAACGAAATACGCGGATTGTGCATGAAATTAAAAAGCATATACGCTATATTTTCTGCGCCATATGACCAACGACGATGTTGTTTGTAAAGACTACCCACGGTACTAAGCCAACTCTGCGACACATTTGCATCCATAGACACAGGATACGACATAGGCACGACACGATAATTACCGTCGTAATGCATGAAAAGATTAAAGAAAATTCGAGAATCTTCTGATACCACATTCTTCTGCCAATATCCGACATCAACAAGTGCACGCATGGAGACAGCGTGCGAGGAAAATGTCGTAAGGCGTTCAGGCATCTCCTGCTGAATCATTTGCCAGAAAGTTGAGGAATACGCGAGCACCCTTGAAAGTATTGGTGCATTCCAAATATTATTATTATAGAGAGGTACTGGCTGAAACGAGGCGTGAAGTGCATCATCCTCGGTAAGAAAATACCAAGTAAGGCATGCAAAATAATCTGGATAGATTACAGTGTCGACATCAAATGCTGATACTAGTGTTTTTTCATAACTAATCCCACGCGCATCTAAAATTCGCTCCTTTGCTTCTTTGGCAGCGTACGCAATGTTTGAGCCCTTTCCAGGAAGCTCACCTAGGGTATTTGGTGGGTGCACTGTAACAATCACATCAGCAAAGTGGTCTTTAAATTCTTTTTGCAAACGAAGTGCTGTACTCTTGGCATCGGCACCAGCACGCTCTTCCGAAGCAATAACAATAGCAATTTGTTCTTTCGGGAAACGTGACTTTTGCAAGGCAGAAATACTTTCAGCAAGGACCTCATATGGCTCGTTGGCAAAAGGAAAAATTACAAGATGTAAAATATCCTGATACTTAAGATTTACGAGACGGGCTTGCCAATCAAGCTCCATGTTGTGACGAAGTCGCTTGAAGTTGTGCCATAAATGAACTGAAAGAAAAATAGTCTTAAAAACCCAGTACCCTGAGAAAAGAATAGTGAAATAGGCAGCGAGAGCGGGAGCAAAGAATGAAAGCGCCACTAAACCCAAGAGTGTTCCGAAAGAGAGGAGTCCCGGCAGTATTTCAAAAACACGGTACAAAGTTCGATTTTTACCGGTAAGGTCAGAAGCTCTACCTACATGTAGATATGGATTTTTTTCTAAGGAGTTTTCCATATGATGAATGAGTACAAGAAAATCTTTAGTGGCGAAATGCTCGAACACCAGTGAGCGCCATAGCTACGCCACTGTCGTTACATGCTTGAATAGATTCTTGGTCACGGATAGAACCACCTGGCTGAATAATTGCCGATACACCGGCATTAATTAAAACATCCGTTGCGTCACGAAATGGGAAAAACGCATCGGATGCAACTAGAGCCCCCTTCATTCGCTCCCCTGCTTTCGTAACACAGAGTTCTGCACAACGCTTTCTATCCTGTTGACCAACCCCTGAAGCAATTAATGTTTTATTTTTTACTGCAACAACAGTGTTTGATTTTGAACTCCGACAAATTGCCCACGCAAAAAGAAGATCATTTAATTCCTCCGGCGCAAGTTTTTTATCCGTTACTGTCTTTAGTTGCTCTACAGAAAATAGAGCAGTATCCGCATCCTCAACGAGCATTCCTCCACGAATTTTATGCATTGCTTTTGCAGTGGATGGTAGAGGATTTTTCAGTGTTTCATTGGTAAGAATTCGCAGATTCGGCTTCTTTGCAAAAACAACAAGCGCTTCAGGAGTCACGGAAGGTGCCATAAGTATCTCAAAAAAATTCTCAATCATTTTCTCTGCCAATGGTGCGTCCACTTCTCTGTTGACCGCCATAATGCCACCAAACGCAGCGAGTGGGTCACCGTCGTACCATGCAGCCTTGTACGCATCAGTAAGATTCTCTCGAAGCGCCGCTCCGCAAGGGTTTGTATGTTTTACGATGACGCACCCAGCTTCAACACCTCCCAAATGGGAAAGTGCAAAAAGCGCTCCGTCCATATCAAGATAGTTGTTATAGGAAAGCTCTTTACCTTGAAGCACCTTGAAGTTCTGAATTGCCAATGGATCAACGCTCTCAGAATCGATTTCATAAAACCAACCCTCTTGATGAGGGTTCTCGCCATAGCGAAGCTTAGTGCTTTTGCCAAACTTTAGGGAGTCGTCTTCCATGTAAGCATTATACCGTTTGGGAGTTTTATTGAAACCTATCCATACACCCCAATTGAAGGCTAATGTCTGACCTTTGTGCTACTTCCCAAATTCGAGCTAGGGACCTTCTGTTTAATTTTTCTACTGGGAGCCGCCTCCCAGATTCGAACTGGGGACCTTCACTTTACAAAAGTGTTGCTCTACCAACTGAGCTAAGGCGGCAATGGTACTACTATACAGACTTTTCCTGTCCTGTGCCATCTCCTGACACTGTGTCAGGTTTTTCAGGTACGATAGTTTGAAGAAATGGTGAAACTTCTTTCTTATTAGTATTCGATGCCGACATACGCATTCGGTATGAAATACGTGTCAGAGGCCTCTCAACTGCACGGAGCGTAGCGACAAGCAACAGTACGAATTGGTGAACAGTATGTTGTAAAAATGCAAAAAATTGTATGCGGTACTTCTGGGGAATACTTCCTGTGATAGCACTCCGATAAACTTCAACCACCTGCATATCGACACCCCCTCGCGCTCTTGCCCACATCCGAATACCTCGTTTCTCCTCCCACATGCGAAATATAACAAATGCACTCAAAAAAATAAGAGCGACTACAAATGTATATACCGCGAACATACTTACTTAGTTGAAAATCGTATAAAACGATCAATATCAACACGCTCACCAAATTTCTGAGTTGCTCCGTCAATAAGGTTTTGAATAGTTTTTTCAGGATCCTTAATGTATACCTGCTCCATAAGAACCATATTTTTAAGATACGCATCCACTTTCCCCGCAAGAATAGTTTCTTTTAAATTCTCTGGCTTCCCTTCTACCTCTTTCAAGAACAATGTCTTAATTTCTTCGAATTTCTCAGTAGAAATTTCTTCTCGTCGAACATACTGTGGATTTGAGGCTGCAACATGGAGAGCAATATCTCGAGCAAGGGCAACAAATTCGTCATTCTTAGCTACAAAGTCAGTCTCGGAACGAAGGATTACCATCGATCCAATTTCTTTATTGGAGTGCACATATGAAGAAACAATACCTGCCGCAAGCACTCGGTCTCCTTTCTTCAAAGCGAGTGCGCCACTTTTTTTAGAAAGAATCATTAATGCCTTTTCTTTATTGCCACCTGCTTCTACAAGTGCAGCTTTGCATTGCATCACCGATATTCCAGTCTCCTCACGAAGCGCTTTCACCATCTCTGAAGTAATTTCCATATTTGATATATGACTATAAATTAAAAGTCACCGAACACTTCACTTTTTCGTTTTTAACCTTTCACTGCAACTGTAGCCTCTTCTGTAGGAAGAACTCTTCCCTTCGTTCCTTCACGGTAGCCTTCAACGATTTGTGCAAGGAAAAATGAGACAGCCTCTTTTGATGCGTCGTTACCGACAATTGGATATTGAACTGCAGAAAAATCGCAATCAGAATTCATAATGCCTACAACAGGAATACCTAATGTTGCTGCTTCAGAAACTGCAATAGACTCAGCGCGTGTATCAACAATAACAAGCGCATCAGGAAGTCTCTCCATGCTGTTTAATCCAAGGAAATTCTCCTCAAGGCGATTAATTTCACGATCAAAAAGAACTCGCTCTTTCTTAGTGTATTTTTTTGCTGAAGCTCCCGTATCACGTTCACCAATAAGTTCCTGCATGTGCTTTATGCGGCGCTTGATTTCATTAAAATTAGTGAGTGTGCCACCGAGCCAACGACCAGCAACATACGGCATTCCGAGAGCCTCGGCAGTCTCCTTTACCAACTGTTTCATTTCAGGCTTTCCACCAACAAAAAGAACCGTCTTACCATGAGCACCAAGACCTCGCACAAAAGTAAGCGCTGTCTCAAGAATAGGAGCGGTTTTGGTGAGATCTAAAATGTCAGTCTTATTCTTTGAGCCATATACGAGCGACTTCATTGTTGCGTGGCGACGCGAACGAGAAAAACCAAAATGAGCCCCTACCTTAAAAAGGGCTTCGACGAGCGGAGAATCAGTATTCTGTGACATGCGGATTACTCTAACACAGAGAAAACGGCTAAGCAACGGCTTGAAATAGGTTCCAGCTTCTAGGGACTAGGTTATAGGTTTTAAATTCAAGCTAGAAGCTAGCACCTAGAACCTAGTACCTTCTTAAGCTGTCTCAGCTTCATTCGCCTTAGCTTGGAGAGTCTCCAGCATGGCATCAATATTTCCTTCCAAAATTGATTCAATATTGTGCCATGACTCCTTAATACGGTGGTCAGAAACACGGTCCTGCGTGAAGTTATATGTGCGTATCTTTTCGGAACGACTCCCTGTGCCGATTTGAGACTTTCTATGCGCGGCATGCTCTGCGGCAGCCTTTTCTTCTTCAAAGCTTTCGAGTTTTGCAGCAAGAATTTGCATTGCTTTATCACGGTTCGCCTTCTGACTTCTCTCTGACTGCGCTCGCACTTCAAGACCTGTAGGGATATGAACAAGGCGTACAGCTGTCTCAACTTTGTTAACATTCTGCCCCCCTGCCCCACCTGAGCGAGAAAATTCCATCTGCACATCAGCTGGATTTAACTCAAATTTTGGAAATTTCCTGATAGGCAGTATTGCAACAGATGCCGTAGAAGTATGAATGCGTCCTGATTTCTCAGTAACAGGAATACGCTGAACGCGGTGCACACCGGTTTCATACTGAAGCGCACTATATACACCTCTACCTGTTACTTCTATTGATTCTAAGTTTGGATCAAGAACTTTTACCTCCCACCCCTTCGCTTCGGCATAGCGCATATACATGCGCGCTAAATCCCCCGCAAAAATGTTTGCTTCATTTCCGCCTGCTCCTGCACGAAACTCCATCACCACGGCTACTGGCTCGTCTTCAGGTCCATCGGTAACAGGCGCAAGTATTTCCTGCATTTGTTCTAAAAGAGTTTGTCGTTGAGATTCTAGTTGCACCCGCTCCTCTTCCGCAAGCTCCGCAAGTGACGGATCACTTTCTTTCAACTCCAGAACACGCGAGAGCTCATGTGTCAGTCGATCAAACTCAGCAGCGAGATATGCAGTTTTTGGATTTGATTTAAATTCTTGAATGTCGGTCATATAAAAAGTACGCAGAAGGCAGTTAACAGTATGCAGTAAAAAACTGCTTCCTGCTTTCTGCAAACTGCTTACTTCTTCGAAGCGCGAGCAGCGGTGCGCTTTTTGAATCTATCAACACGGCCAGCACGATCGAGAGTGCTTTGTTTCCCTGTGTAGAAAGGATGCGAATCGCTTGAAATTTCAACAGTGTAGAGCGGGTACTCTTTCCCGTCCACGACAATAGTCTGCGTGGTAGGAACAGTCGAACCAATGATGAATTCAGCACCAGAACCAGCGTCTTTGAAGACTACGAGTCTGTAATTTTTTGGATGGATATCATCTTTCATGTCGCACGATTATAACACTGCTAAATACACTCTGCAATAGAGCCAAATAATCCCTATCCTCAGGTTCCCTTCTTTAATTTTACTGCTCCCTAAACGCTGGCAAGATTTTTACCGTCGCCGAAACAGAGGGATGCAAACTACCTGCATTACATGAGAAGGTGTAAAGACTTTCTGAGGTAATAACTACGGATTTGGAGCCTGCAGTGAGAGACGAGGAAAGCCCTGGACCTGAAACCGTACATGCATTTACACTACCGCCAACAAACCATGTAATGGTGGCAGGATCACCTGAGCGAACGAGTTGAGGGGTTGCAATAAGAGAGAGTGTCGGCGCAATAACAGTTACGGTTGCAGTACTGAACGCGTGGTTACCTGAGGCATCCGTACAGGTAAGCGTATAGAGAGTCGTGTCAGTTGGAGTCACTGAAAGTGTTCCCGAAGTGCGTCCACCTGTATTGAAGTTCCCTCCCGTACATGAGACAGCATGAGCAGATGTCCACGATAAGAGTGAAGGTGCTCCATATACAACTGCTGTTGGAAATGCCGTTAGAAGCGCTGATACTCCACTTGAAGTCGGTATCGTAGGTGTCGTAGGTGTCGTAGGTGTGGTCGGCGTAGTAGGGCATGATGGTCCACTGCAAGCTGGTGGAGTAACAGTTGGACACGAAGGTCCACTACAAGAAGGAGGAACTAAAATACATTCGACTCCAGTACAGACCAATGAACTACAGCTTGCAGTGACACTTGCAGTAGAGGAAGTTGTGTTTGTAGTAGTTGTATCTGTACCCGGGTTATTTGTGGTAGTTGTAATCGGAGTACCTCCTACAGCGATCCCTGCAAAGTAATTGTAGTTAGTTCCATTTCCGCCAACAGTAAGACTGGTTGAATCTTTCTGTACAACAGAGGAACCTGAATAAGAATCGTACCAATAATAGGTGTTCACTGGTTGTCCAGTTGGGCTTACGACTTCACGTACCTCAACATTACAACAACCTCCTGAGGGAGTTATTTCACTGCACACTTGCCCTAGAGTAGCGTCAACACCGCCCGTAAACCCAACCCCGTCTTGCGTATCGTTAGCGCTGGCTATATGGGTACCGCCAGAACATTGCATACCACCCTGAATAACAACATGAGGCTGTCCCGAAGTAGTAGTCGTTGTTGTGGTGCCCGGAGTGGTAACGGTGCTCGTGGTATTTACTAGCGCAGTATCTGTGACTATGACTGAAGCAGTTTTAATACCCAAGGTTGAATAAATTTTTTCAATCAACGCACTTGCACCAGATAAACCATCAGTGCCACTCCATTCGTAGCTATATGATCCTGAACCTCCCGACACAACCGCAGTCCATGTAATTGCTGATCCGGGTGCAACAGTTGGAAATGATGGTGAGCATGACGCACTTAAGACCGGTGATGTAACTTGCACAACGGCAGAGGCAGATGCGGTGAGTCCAGGAGTTACTACTGTTGTTGGGGCAGTGCCTGTGGCACCAACACATTGATACACGGCTGTTTCAAGCTGACACGCGTCGTTTGCTACATTGATTTTACATACATTCTGATCCCCCACTCCGTTGCAGGCTTGTCCAGTTGGGTTTGATGGGCACCATGCCAATCCAGAATAAGCGAGGTTCAAACTAGACACTCTGGTTTGGCCTGCGTTGCAGAAGAAATCGCTGATGTCGTTGTATGAAAGTTGCCATGTGCCGGGAGTGGGAGAAGTTGTTACCGATGAACTCGCTCCACTACAGGTAACAGAATAATTGGTAGTTACAGTCAGAGGTCCCGTTGAGGTAGAACCCATAACATTACCTCCTGTATCAAAACCACTACCTGCACAAGAAATTGCATTGGTTGAACTCCATGTAAGCGTCGAAGGTGCTCCCACGGTTACCGTTCCTGGATTTGCATTGAGTGTTGCAGTTGGTCCTGGGGGTGGATTCACAGTTACGCTCGCGCTGGAAGAAGCACTTTGAGTTCCGTCAGTACAAGTCACGGAATACACCGTTGAGTCTGCGGGGAAAACAATGAGGGATCCAGAAGTGGCACCGCCGGTGGAGAAATTAGTGCCTGTGCATGATGTTGCGTAGGTAGAACTCCATGAAAGTGACGAGGAGCCACCTGTATCAATAGCAGAAGGAACAGCAATTATGCCAGCAGTAGGTGTTGTTGGTTCTTCAATGCAATCACCTCCTCCTTCGTCATCAATGCGCGCAACTTGATACGTGCTTTGTACTGTATAGCTATCACCACCATATAAAAAACGAAATGCCGCTTCACCTGCGCTACCTGGAGGAAACGGGTTAGTTACTAACGTATAAGTGTACTCCCATATCACACCGCTACAGCCAACACTCCCCGTTGGACCAGCGTGAGCAAGCTCAGGCATACCTGTAAGGAAAAAACCGGCAAAAATAAAAACAGCAAGAAATGGGACAAAAGTTATTTTCATTCTCATATCAGAATTAAGGAATAATTCGATAATGTGAAGTCACCGGAAGATCAAATGCCTTTACGCCAGCTGGTGGCATAGAAGCCTTGAAGCGCCATATATGTGCAGTGCCGTTTGTTTGCCGTTCAACAGCGTAAAACGAATCGCCATTAAAAGCACCGTGTATGAGTGTCTGCGATATGTTTCCTAATGGGTTAAGACCAATAGGAGCCTCAATATGTGTGACAGAGAAAAGCTCGTAATTCTTCGTGAGTCCATTTGGAATTGCTAGATATTTTCCATCGCGACTAATATGGGCAGCGTAATCAATGAGACCAGGGTTCAAGAAGAATGTAGTTTGAGAAGTCTTTGTAGAAACATCCGCTACAGTAATTCCAGTAGGGCCAGTGAAGAGAAGCATGAGTTTTCCATTACTTTCAAAAAACTCTGGACCAAAACCAGTGCCCATGAGTGTTACCTCACCAGTTTTCACATCGAGAATTTTAATAGTCCACGCAGAAAGTTGTGCAGTGAAATAGGTATCAGCAGGAGCGTTGGTGAGCGCTGCATATGCAACCATGGTGCCATCAGGAGAAACTGATACCGATGCCTTCCCTCCTCCATCTGCGGTAAGCGCTTGTGCTTTTGGCGAAAGCATCATGACATCCACTGCGTTCGTTTCAGCATTTCGCACTAAAGCAACTGCCGTACCCCGCGCCGATGCATAGTCAGCAAGAGTGCCGCTTACCGCCACTTTCTTTTCATGGAAACCAGTAATACCGAATGAAAAGACTTTACCCGAAAGATATTGCCCTTCAAAAACTTTAAGACCTATAAGTCGAACAGGTACCGCGCGAACATACAAAATACCGAGAATAATAATGATGACTAACGCTATTGAGACGAGAGCATAAACCCTCTTTGGAGAAGTAATCATACTGGAATAGTATCGTGAAATAGAAGGGGCGCTATCAAGCCTTGTGGACATTGCAACAGGACTTCTGCAATTAAAATAGCCCGAGCATGTTTTGAAACCTCCCCCTACCTGGGAGCAGTTCATTTTCTACTCGACATTTCGTCTCGTGCTCAATGTACCTACAGTACATTTCGGACTCCGACTCATGTCTCATCACGAAAATGAACGGCTCCGGTTCGGGTACCACGAGTTTCAAAACATGCTCTAGAGCCCCTTCAAGAAGTCGATATTGTTTTGAAAATCTGTAGCTTTTGCCACAACTGAATCACCGTAGAAACTATTTGCGGGTTTCTTAGAATCACATGAACGACCGGAATAATATTTGCATGCCGCGTTTCGCTCAGCTGAATAGGTACCTGCATCAGCTCCTAAATCAGACATATAGAGAGCCGTTGCCATAATTGCATCTTTAGCTTCCCAAGGATTAGGTCTCGATACACCAAGAGCTTTAGCAAGTCGTGCTTGATACAATACCCAAGTAGAAGGGATAAACTGCGAGGGTCCCATCGCTCCACCATATCCTCCAGTCGAAGGACATGACACTGGAGTCGTCGCCCACGGTAATCCAAGTGCACTAGTAATTTTAAGAAATGGATCAGTATCACGGGGTGACTTCATTACACCAGCAAAAAACTTTCCAGTATTTTTACCAACACCGTCACCTGTTTGTAGACTAGAAATAAAACACGAACCAACATTCTTTCCTAAATCAGACTCTTGTGAGAGGATCGCTAAAATAAATGCTGCGCGCACACCAGTTTTTTGTGAAGCATACGATGCATAATCAAGCGCGGTACCGAAAGGAATTCCCCCACTATCACGAAGAGGAAACAGAGCCGCGCGAATTTTTGCCGCCTGCTGTTGTCGTTCAGCTAAAACTTTTTGATACGAGGCTTCTTGATTTTTTGTGATAGCAAGCAAGCTCTTTTTTTCAGCTTCACTTTGAGCGACAACTTTCTTTTTCGTTTCTACAACATAGCGAGCATCAAGCTCCTGAGTCTGTTGCTTTGCTAGAGTTTTTTTCTCAATTTCAGCCTGAGTTTTTGCACCACGAATTGAAGTGAAGAGTTCATCGAGTTTCTGCTCCACTGTAAGTAGTGCATCAAAATCTGCAAAAAATTCCGACACACTCTTTGAAGACAAGATAATTTCTGGCAAGGTTGAACTCTCTACTTCCCGTACCGTCTGCAACATTGAAGCTAAGGACTCCTGACCTCGAACTATCCGCTGGTCTAGGTTTTTTATTTTTGCACTTCGGGCATTGATTTCCGCGTTGAGATTAGAGATGGTGATACTGCGTTGCTTAATCTCCGCCTCTGCCTTTTTTATTTGGGCGTTCAACATTGTCACGTCACCCTGCAGACTATTTTTTTTAAGTTGGGTATCATCAAGAATGCTCTGCCACTGCGCAATCTCTTTTTGAATTTCCTGATACTGTGCCTCCAAGCGAGCACGCTCTTCAGGCGAAAAGAATTCCGCGCGTGCATGGATAGGAAAAATTGCCCCCACAAGTATGAGGAGAGACGCAATTAAAAAAAGGCGGGCTTTCATCCGTCTTAGTATAGCAAGACTAGGTGTCAGGTTTTAGGTACTAGGTGCTAGGTGCTAGGTGCTAGGTGCTAGGTGCTAGGTGCTAGGTGCGAGCTTTTTAGCTTCAACGAGAACAACCCTAATAACCTCAATTATTATTCTGCTTCTGCAGGCTCAGCTTCTTCTTCCTTCTTACCGCGATCTTCAGAAATACCGATAGCAGACATATCAGGTCCTGTAACCGGTTCCTCAACTTCTTCATTGGCTGTTGCGATGAGTACAACGACTGCTTCCGCATCGGTAACGAGTGTGACTCCAGATGGAAGCACAACATCACCTGCAAGAATCTGTGAATCAATAGTAGCGAGCACCGACACATCAATAGTAATCGAGTGTGGGAGGTTTGTTGCCTCAGCCTCAATTTCAATCTCGTGAAGAGCCTTAACCAAGTTACCGTTCAACTCTTTGACTGCAGGAGCAACACCAACGAATTCAATAGGTACTGAAATTTCAACCTTCTGACCTTTCTGAACCGCATAAAAATCAGCATGACGAGGTGTGTCAGTTATTGGATCTCTATCAACTTCGTGGATGAGTACACTGTGCTCCTTTCCGTCAACCAAAAGCTGAATCACTGTAGACTCCCCTGCTTTTTCAAGTGTTTTTGTGAATTCGCGAAGTGGCATTTCAATAGCCGTTGCCTCTTGCTTTGGACCATAGACAATAGCCGGCATCAAACCACTCATTCGGAGCTCTTGTACGCCCTTACCAGAAACTGTTCGTTTTGTAGCCTTTAATTCCATGTCGAGAGAGTATAGCCGAGAACTCTTAAAAAATCAAAGCTCTCTAGACGGGTAGGCCTTACTACACACTACTTATATGGGTAAATCGAGGCGACTAGCAGATTCAGCGAATGAGGTACCTACTTTCTTACCTGGATTAAAGATGTTTTCTGGATCAAAGATTCTCTTTACATCCTCAAAAAGCTTCTGCATTTCAGTGCCAAACATTTGCTCCACATACGGGGTGCGCACTAAGCCATCATTGTGTTCGCCTGAAATAGAGCCTTTGTAAGAGAGTACGAGGTCATACACTTTATGTGAAAGCTCATCAATTATTTTTTTAGCATCAGGACGCTGCGGATCAATGAGTGGAATGATATGAAAATTACCATCACCCACATGACCTGCAACGGTGTAGGTGAGGTCGTATTCTGAAAGTATAACGCCGAGCTTCGGTAAAAACTCAGCGAGAGAAAGTGGCGGCACGACAAAGTCATCGATAAAAGGGGCCGCGCGCATTCCCCGTACCTTTTGTCGCAATAGATTAAAACTTTCGCGCCGTATAACCCAATACTTTCTTGCGGCGCGTTCGTTTTTAGCGATGCGAATTCCATCATGAAGATTGAGTGTCCTTACTTCCGCAACAAGATTTTTTGCTTTCTGAAGTGCTTCTTCTTGAGTGTCACCTCGAAACTCAATCATTAATACCAACTTGGGAATACCGCCAGTCACTAACATCCACAATTCTGGTAAAAACGAGAGAGCAAGAGAAATAATTCCTGCCTTCATTTGTGTTGCGAACTCGGGGAAATATTTTACCGCTAAAGAAAAAGTGTGTTCATCGTAGGATTCAAAGCTGTCAGGCTTGTGTGCAAGAATTTTTGGGACAAGCACACTCAAGTCATGAATATCTTTAAGAAAAAATACTGCCATTGAGGCATAGGCTTGTGGGTGCACCAATTTAAACCGAATCTTAGTAATAATTCCTAAAGTGCCTTGAGAGCCCACCATGAGTCGTGCAAGATTAAGCGACTTCATTCCGTCACCAATGTCCCATAGTGCATAGCCAGAAGAATTTTTCTCAACATGAGGCTTCCCTTTCTCAATTACTGCGTGATTCTCTTTTAGTAGTGTTGCAACGGCTCGATACAACTCACCCTCAAAAGATTGCTCTACCAATTTTTCTTTGAGTGTGTCCCCTTCTAGTTTTTTCAATGTATGCACCTGCCCATCAGCAAGTACAACTTCAAGCTCCTCTACATAACGTGCAGTTTTTCCATATTTTAAATTTTTCTCTCCACCTGAATCATTGGCAACCATACCCCCAACCGCACATATTTCACGGCTTGCGGTGTAGCTCGGCAATTCAACATTCTTTTTCTTTGTTTCCTTATCAAAATCACGGAAATACATTCCCGGTTCCACTACCGCATAGCCGCCTCCCTGCCCTGCAAGGAGTGGCGAACTTTCAAGCTCAAGAAGCTTATTAAGGTGCGCAGTCATATCAAGAATAATCGAGGTATTCAAAGGCCCTCCCGACATATCCGTTCCTGCGGAGCGAGCGGTAATCGAAACATTTTCGCCATTCTTTTTTCTTTCAGTCGCAAACTGCACAATGCTCGCGATGTCTTCTGCACTTTGTGGTCGTACTATTACTTTTGGAAGTACACGAAAAAGACTTGCGTCACGACTGAACTTTTCAAGCATAGCGGAAGAATCATCCACATCACCTTTCACAATTTTCTTTAAATCTTCTACCAAGGTGCCCATATATCTAGGAATAATACACCACACAGCTAGAGCAACGAGAAAGATAGGAATGGTACAATTGCGCCAATGAAGAACGATTTTATTGCAATTGGCGACACGGTAGTTGATGAATTCATTGAGCTCGAAGAAGCGAATGTGCATTGCGACATTAACAATGAACAGTGCACTATCTCTATGCGTTGGGGAGACAAAATACCCTTCAAATCAGCTACTCTCGTCGCTGGCGTTGGAAATTCAGCCAATGCGGCAGTATCGGCATCACGACTTGGATTAAAAGTTGCGCTCATAACACACACTGGTAAAGACAGTTACGGAGACGAGATTATTCGCACATTCAAAAAAGAGAAACTGAATACTTCATACATAGCGCGTCAAAGTGATGTTCCAACAAATCATCACTATGTACTCTCATATCAATCCGAGCGCACTATTCTCGTAAAGCATGAGGCGTACGCATACCGCTTCCCTAAGAACCTACCAGAACCTCGCACAATATACCTCTCGTCTCTTGCTTCTACTGCTGAAAATTATCACGATGAAATTGCTAGCTATCTTGAAACGCACCCTAATATTTTTTTCGCTTTTCAGCCAGGAACATTTCAAATGAAATTAGGAGCTGAACGACTCATGCGACTCTATCATCGTGCCAACATTCTTTTTGTAAACAAAGAAGAGGCAGGACGTATTCTCAAAACACCCGAGGTAAAAGATGTGCGAACACTGGCAGAGGGATTACGAAGTTTAGGTCCAAAAATTGTTGTTATCACTGATGGCCGTGCTGGGGCGTACGCACTCGAGGGAGATGAGTTAATCCATCTCGACATGTATCCAGATCCAGCCCCTCCAACAAACCGCACCGGCGCAGGGGATGCGTTTGCCTCAACTACCGTAACCTACCTTACGCTTGGCATGTCACTCAAAGATGCAATGTACCGAGGCACTATTAACTCTGCCTATGTGGTCCAAAAAGTTGGCGCCCAAAAAGGCCTGCTAACCAAAGAAGCTCTTGAAGAACTAGCAACAAAAAAATGACACCTAAAAAAATAGATGAACTTCGAATAAAACTCTACGCAGATGGCTCTGAGGAAAAAGAAATGCTTGCACTTAATGCAATGCCCTACATTAAAGGCTTCACTACGAATCCTACCTTGATGCACAAAGCGGGCGTTACCGACTACACAGTCTTCGCAAAGAAGATACTCAGCGCTATTCCCAATAAACCAATATCGTTCGAAGTTTTTTCAGATGACTTTCCTGAGATGGAACGACAGGCGCGCCTCATTGCTTCATGGGGTGAAAATGTCTATGCAAAGATTGCAATAATAAACACTAAGGGAGAATCTTCAGCACCGCTCGTTAAAAAACTTTCTGACGACGGCATTAAACTCAATGTGACAATGGTTCTCACTGTCGAGCAAGTGCAAACTGCCACCAACGCACTCAGCACTTCAACTCCTTCTATAATTTCAGTCTTTGCGGGACGAATTGCGGATGTTGGTATTGATCCAATTCCGGTGATGCGAGACTCAAAAGCAATTACCTCCACAAAACCCTCTATTGAACTTTTGTGGGCATCAACCCGTGAGCTTTTCAATATCTATGAAGCAGAAAGAATAGGCGTAGAAATCATCACCGTTCCCCCATCTATCCTGAAAAAACTAGGAGACATCGGCAAAACTCCCGAGGCACTCACCCTCGAAGGTGTAAAAGTCTTCTATGAAGACGGCAAAGAGGCTGGCTTCATCCTCTAACACTTTCCTCTATATCAGTTAACTGATATAGAGGAAACGCATCGGATTTAAAACAGTTACTTCGACTTTCTAGCGAGCACTTTCTCTACTGCTTTTTCTATGCCTTCCGCATCAAGACCGTAGTGGTGAAGAAGTTCTTGAGGTTCGCCTGACTGACCAAATGCATTATGCATACCAACAAACTCCATCGGCACTGGATAATTTTGTGCAAGAAATTCTGCAACGGCGCTTCCAAATCCTCCTGCTATTTGGTGTTCCTCCACCGTTACTACTGCACCCGCATCTTTCACTGCTTCCAAAATAGTCTTTTCGTCTAAGGGTTTTACGGTATGGCTATTTATTACGGATACATGAATACCTTTAGCTTCTAATGCTTTTGCCGTAAGAAGTGCTTCATATACCAAGTGTCCCGCAGCTATAATTGCGACATCTGCTTTTTCAGGTTTCCAAAGGTAATATGCTTTCCCAATCTCAAACGGAGTGTCAGATGTCGTGAAGGTTGCAACTTTGTCGCGACCGAATCGTAAGTATGTTGACTTACCATTTTTTGCAGATGCAACTACTGCTTTCCTACCTTCCTCAGCATCCGCAGGAACAATAACAATCATGTTGGGAAGTGCACGCATCATCGCAATGTCTTCAAGCATCTGATGCGTTGCACCATCAGGACCCACCGAAATACCTGCATGCATTCCACACACTTTCACGGGCATATTATTTAATGCAATAGTGGTGCGAATCTGCTCGTAATTACGCCCCGGACTAAACGCAGCGTAGGATGCGATGAATGGAATTTTTCCAACCGCAGCCATGCCAGCTGCAACCGTTGCCAGATTTTGCTCTGCAACGCCAACCTCCACAAATCGATCTGGAAATTCTTTCTGAAACCACGATGCGCGCGTGGAGTCACCTAAATCAGCCGACAGAACAACAACATTCTTGTTTGCTTTTCCTGCTTCCACTGTGCCGTTGCCAAGCCCGTCACGCGTTGGCGCTTTTTCAATTGCGTCAGTAAATATTTTTTCTGAAAGTTTTGCGTCTTGTGAAATCATGAATGTAAAATTTCTGTGAATCAATTCGTAAAGAACCTTACAATAAGAATCAATACAATAAGAGTAGCAACCAGTATGAGCACCTTTACTGCGCCTTTAAAAATAATGTCGTAGAGTTTTTTATTATCCATATATTTATTATAACGATGCTAAAGGTTACTTTTTTGCTGACTCGCGAATTTGTGCAATAAATGACTCCTCTTGGTCCGCTTTCGGTGGGTTGCCATGCCAATGGTAATCAAATTCTATTTCTTTTACCCCTTTCCCAGGAATGGTGTGCGCAAGAATCATTGTCGGCTTCTCATAAATAGCCTTCGCTTCTTCAACGGCACTCACAATCTCAGTCATATTGTGACCGTCAATCTCAATGACATGCCAGTTGAATGCACGGTATTTATCTGCCAATGGCTCCAGTGGCATCACGTCTTCTGTCATGCCTTCTATCTGAATATTATTCCTATCCATAATCGCAGTGAGATTATGCAATCTATTTTTTCCTGCAAACATAACTCCTTCCCAAATATTTCCCTCTTGCTGTTCCCCATCGGAAACAGCGCAGTATGTTCGCCACTTTTTTCCATCCATTTTAGCTACATACGCCATACCTGCCGCTTGCGACAAACCCGAGCCAAGTGGCCCTGATGTTGTTTCAAGTCCTGGCAACATATCGCGCTCTGGATGTCCCTGAAGACGACTGCCAAGTTTGCGAAGCGTCAAGCATTCTTCAATCGGGAAATATCCTGCGTGCGCCATCGCAGAATATCTAACAGGTGTTATGTGACCATTCGAAAGAACAAGTCGGTCACGCTCTTCCCAATCAGGCTCATAGGGCCGGTGATTTAAAATATGAAAATAAAATGCAGTAAATATATCTGCCATTCCTAAAGGACCTGCTGTGTGACCAGACTTCGCAGCAACAAGCATGCGAATGATTGTCTCGCGTACATCGCGCGCTTTTTCTTCAAGAGCAGTAATTTGTTCGTCAGTTAAATGACTCATACACGTAGTGATTCCAGATAGTTGATGACTTCTTTTGGATTCTCCGATTTAAAAATAAATGAACCTGGCGCAAGTCGTGTAGCCCCTGCGGAAACTAATAACGAAGCAGTGTCTTTATTCACCGCACCATCAACTTCAATAATAACATTCGGATAGCGCTTTTTAACTTCACGAATTGATTCAAGAACTCTAGGGTCAAAAGGCTGTCCCTGCTTTCCTAGGTTAGCAATTCCCATGAGCTGAACAACGCTAATGTGTTCAATGTACTCATCGATACGCGAAATTGGCGTATCCACATTAAGTGCAATTCCGAGCTCAATTTTATCTTTTGCAATGACTTGGCACGCCCCAAAATTATGTTTCGCTTCAATATGAATGAGCGCACGACATATGCCAGCTTGAATCCAATCCGAAAGTAGATTTTCAGGATTGTGCACCATCATGTCTAACTCAAAATCAAAATCTTCCCAATGTGGCAAGGTTTCATCTCCCAATACAATTCGTTGAAATTGCTCTTGGTCTTCTGGGTGCATTGGCCACGAAATATTCGGGACAAATATTCCATCAGTGATATCAATTTGAAATGTTGATACCAAACCTCGTACGCGACCAATTTTTTCATCGAGCTCTTTAAATGTACTCGCCGGAAGTGAAGGAATTACTTCAATCATGAAATCAATCAATCATTTCGTGTCGCCTTTGGTGTCGAGTGTTTCCACTAAACGGCGTTTCAAGCCAACGCCTTACTGCATCTTTTGCTTCTTCTTCGGTGAGAAATCTTCCAGCGAGAGAAAGTATGTTTGAATTGTTATGCTCGCGCGTTGAAGTGATCATATCTAGCTTAGCACCATCGGCATCTACTTGTGGCCCCTTTGGTTCACCGTAATACACAACGGCGCGCACTCCTTTAAAACGATTTGCCGTAAATGCCTCGCCTTGCCCTGAGCCACCAATAACAATTCCACGTACATGCTCTGGATCTTCAGAAACCTTCACCCCCGCTTGTTTGATAAATAGTGGGTAGTCATCAGCCATATCAAGTGTAAAGGCACCAACATCTTCTACTTCGTACCCAAGCCCTTGAACAAAGGGCTTCAATATTTCTTTTAGTGCAAAACCTCCATGATCAGCTGCAAAAACTACCGTAGGTTTGAGGGGTGAGATTTGAGGGGTGAGGTCAGACATGAAGTTTCTTAATTATAGCTGATAGCATTCGACTTACTTCATCAGATAGCATACTCGCTGTTTCAATAGAAATTTCAGGGTAGAGTTCTGAAATAATCACTAACTGGGTTTCTAGTTCTGCCAAGGACCCATGAGCTATCCTCAGAAATTGAACATATTCCTTGCGACTCCCGCGCTTGTTTCCTTCTGCGATATTAGAAGGGACAGAAACGGCTGCACGACATATTTGAGATACAAGACCAAACTGTTCGCGCCTTGGTAAGGATTCACCTATTTTATATATTTCTTTTACAAGCTCAATGCTTTTCTTCCAAACGATGAGAGATTTATAGCCTTGTTCCATACTTCCTCATCGCTCAAACCTCACACCTCTATTGCCGCTCCGGCGGCAATGACATGCTTGAGTAGCGTATGCACATACCCCATTTCATTGTCATACCAACTGAGCACCTTAACGAGATTGCCATCAACCACACGAGTCATCGAAAGATCTGCAATGGCACCGTAAGGTTCACCAATAATGTCGGAAGAAACAATATCTTCATCGGTCGCAGTAAAAATTCCTTCCCAGTGAGGATCTTTTGCAGCTTTTCGTAAAATATCATTCACCTCTTCAACTGTTGTGGGTCGCTTTGCAATAAAAGTGATGTCTGCAACGGAGCCAGATGGAACTGGAACACGGAGCGAAATGCCATCAAACTTTCCTTTCAAAGGTTCGTACACTGTCGCAACGGCAACGGCTGCGCCTGTAGAAGAAGGAATAATGTTTTGTGCCGCCGCCCTTCCTTCTCGCATATCTTTTTTGGAAATACCATCAACAATCGCCTGACTGGCGGTGTATGCGTGTGTTGTTGAGAGAATTGCTTTTTCAATTCCAATTGCTCCATCAAGAATCGCGATCACAGGGCTCGCTGCATTCGTGGTACATGATGCATTAGAAGACACTTGGCAGGTTGCCAGTTTCTCATCATTAATACCCATCAAAACCATCGCGCTCGTTATTCCTGTGGGAGATTCCCCTTTTGCGGGTGCAGTAATAACCACACGCTTTGCACCTGCTGATATGTGAGCGGATGCTTTTTCGTAATCATTAAAGACGCCCGTTGCTTCAACAACAATATCAACCCCAATATCTTTCCATGGAAGTTTTGCAAGTTCTTTTTCTGCAGAAAAAGCTACCTTTCTTCCACTCACTAAAAGTCCGCCGTCTGTAGGTTCAATAGAGAACGATGCGCGACGATAGACAGAGTCGTACTTAAGAAGGTACGTAAGATTTTTTACCTCCGCTAAATCATTGACTGCAACAACCTCCAAATTAGGATTCTCCTCAGCAAGTCTAAAGAAAGCCCGCCCTATTCTGCCAAAACCATTGATAGCCACGCGAATTTTTTTCATGTCAAAAGTTTAACATAAGGCCACTCACTTTCTGGACACCCTTCGCACACCCTTCCTCAATACCCTAAGGCGAAACCTTAGGGTATTGAGGTATACTAGTAGTATGGGATACAAAGTAAAGCCCGTCATTGGGGAGTGGTATCACTGCTACAACCGCGGAGTAGACAAACGAACTACATTTCAAAATAAAAACGACTACGAGCAATTCATGCTCCTCATGTCTGTCGCCAATTCAACAAAGTCAGTATTCCTATCCGATGTTTCTCGTAAAAAACGTGACAGTCTTTTTACAGATCCTATGCCAGGAATGGGACTCCCTCTCGTAGATATCGCAGCATACTGCCTAATGCCAAATCACTACCACTTCCTCATCCAAGAAACTGCTGAAAATGGTATTTCAAAATTTATGCAGAAACTTATTACTGCATACTCTATGTATTTCAATAAACGCTATGAACGGAGCGGTCCTCTTTTTTCCGGAGTATTTAAAGCTCGACACATTGATTCAGATAGATACTTAAAGCACGCTTTCTCATACATTCACCTCAATTCCGCAGCATGTATCGATCCTAAATGGACAGAGCGACCTCAATCACAGCTAGTTAAAATAAAAGAAAAAATCATTACATATCCCTACTCAAGTCTTTTAGACTACGAGACTAAAATAGAGCGACCTCAGAAAAAAATACTTTCACCATCTGCGCAGGATTTCTTTAAAGGTAGGGAGGATTTCAAAGACATGTTTCGTGACGCCGTTGACTACTACCACACTTCGGAGTCCCTACTATGAAAATGACGTCAAATACCCTAAGGTTTCACCTTAGGGTATTTGAAAGCACTATATATATTTTTATTTTCCCCTATTTAATTCGAACACTACCTCCTTTAATTATGAATCTACCGCCTTTTATTTTGAATTTTGCTAGAGAGGTACTACCTGTTTCGGTTGAGGTGTAGGTAATAATAATGAGTCCTCCTGCACCGTTACCTGCACCTCCAGGGGTGCCACCTATACCACATCGCGAACCTCCGCCTCCTCCACCTCCACCATACGACCCTCCAGCGCCTCCAGCGCCTCCAGTGAAACCACCTGGCCCCGCACTACCACCCATACCACCGCCACCACCTGAACCGTGACCTGGAAGAGTATCGTATTCATACCCTGGATATCCACTACCACCCGGGCCACCGTCCGTAGAAAGGTCTCCACAATAATCACTGCCTGCATCACCTTGACTCCCACCAAAACCATTATCAGCTGCATATGATAGAGCGTCTCCACTTGGACCTGCAGCACTACCGCCACCAAAAGAACCGTCTGAACCACTATATTTAATTGTTCCTACCGAACCCGAAGCGAGTCCGCCGGTACCATTTGTGTTACCGGACGCAGAGGTCCCGGCCGTTGCACACACTGAAGGAGTTGGAGAACCTGCACAGGTAGTTGCTGAAGTATTAAAAACCGTATCAGAAGTTGCCATTACCCTATAGGTCACGCTAGCTCCTGCAGTTAAGTCAAGATTAGTTATGCTGGCGTACGCACCTCCTCCGCCACTCCCACCACCATTGTTGTTTTGAGCGCCGTGTCCTCCGCCACCAATTGTCTCAATGGTGTCAACATCTGACCAATCTGCGGGGACTGTCCAAGTAGTTCCAGAAGTTAAGAAAACTCTTTTTGACAACGCAGCACGAGCTTCGTGCTCTGGTGTGAAAATTGTTCCGCAGATAAAAATAAAAACACCGAAAACAAAAAGGTGCGTGAGTGCGTAGAATGTTTTTTTTATAGTCATGGAGTTGAATCGAGCCGTCGCCACTCCACGCCGTTACATCCAAAGAATTTTTTATTGTATGCGTCGTATTGGATAGCACCTTCAATGGCTGTTGTGCATTCTGTGGCTGTTGTGGAATAGGTGCGGATCATTCCGTACACATCAAGCTCGGTTGTTGGTGCTTGATTGCGAACTCCCACTTTCCCGTCAGCCGTCACTGTAAAATAGTTGTCACCAGTTGAACTTGCAACCTGAAAAATATTTCCACTGGTGTCTGCGCTATCAAAAGTAATGCCAGAAGAATTCAAACTCCAAAACCACACTCCACCAACAACGAGTGCACCACATACAAATGAAGCGAGCATGAGGATTGTATGTGTGTTTTTCATATCGACTTTCATTGTCTCTCTAATTCTATTATGCTTTTAGCGGAGTATATAACTTGGTCAACAACGAAATCAGAATCAGAACAACACCCATGTTGGACCTCCGAGGTCCAACATGGGTTAAGTATGTTGGGCTTACGAAACCCAACATCTGAAACGGAGGTCCGACCTTTGTGTGTGCATGTGGGATTTCGTAAATCCCACATGGTCGACTTACGAAGTCGTTCATTTTTATGATAGAAGGGTTCATATGCTGGACGGAGTTGAGGAAGCGGTGTCATCAACAATAGGATCAGGCGACGCCTCGTCGGGTCCGGCGGGACCAGCTCCAACAGGCTGAACAATCACGGTGCGGTCAACGCTTGCAGTGTTCCCCGCAACATCCACTGCTCGGTAGGTCACAGTGTGAGTGCCTGCGACACTGGTATCAAGATTCACTGTCAAAGTTTCAACGCCATCGAGAAGTGTGGTGATACCGAGGTTTTGGTCAACATTGTCGGTGACCAACGCACCAAGATCAGCGTATGAGTCACCTACATTGATAGTCGCAGGATTGTTGCCGTTCATCAAAATGGTTGGAGCTTGTGAATCACCGCCTAAGGAGGGTATAGGGTTTAGGGTATCGGGTGTAGGGAGTGTGGGAGTTGAAGTTGCGAGGTCGACAACGAAGTAGTCAAAAGATGCATCAGTTTGAAGTGGTGCGTTCAGAGAAACACTGAAACCTCCTTCTGTTTTATTACTGACATACCATCCGTTTCCGGTATTTGAATTGAAGGTGACGAACACTTTTGAATTTTCTGCAACAAGGATGTTGCGCACCAAGACGCTCACCTCGCCTGCTCTAATTGTTGCCGAACCCGCTGCAGCATCGCCACTTGCGTCCGGCGTTGCAACAAAGTGATGTGCGGCAAGCGTCGTTGCAGTCACCGTGCCATTCGCAATACTTACACTCTGACTTGTAAGAGCCGTTTCAAGTGCGCCCGCAATATTTCCAACTGCACCAGATACCGCACCTGAGACGCCACCTCCATTCTCCAAAGCAACAACGCGCGCAGTGAGTTCGGAAACGAGAGCAACCAATGCATCAAACTTATTTGCCAAACTTTGTACACCACCTATCGCCACCGAGAGCAACTTGTACAAATCAATGCCGTTGCCTTTTGTTGAACGGACAATCTGTGGAGCTTCTTCTGCAATGAGTCCCACTCTTCCTGCACTTGCTGGTTCGTTTTTGTAGTGATACTCGGCAACCATGAGTCCGCGAACAGTGTCCAAGAAACTCTCGGCGGTTGATGTGCTGATGTGTTGAATATCAGCTTTTGAATCCCCTTCTGAAAGATTAACAAATCCTGTCGCAAGGATGTCGCCTCCCACGGCAAGACGGTAGTTAGACCCTTCGGTGTTTATGGGAGTGGTGGTGCCAATGCCCATGGTGCCGGTGGTCGCATCAATGGCGAAGTCCTGTGGTGCAAGCCAGTACTGTGATGACACGAAGGTTTCCACGGTACCTGCAGTTGTTGAGGCTGTGTAATTTTCAAGTGCAATACCTATTGTTTGACCGCTGTGAAGTGCCTTCACTGCAACTCCTGGTGTTGTGGTTGAAAGCATGAGCCTATCGCCAATGGCAATTGCACCGTTTGTAATTGAAACCTTAACGGGCACACGACCTGAAAGCGCAACTGGGCGCACAGAAGAAGGGTCTGTTAAACCATCGGCGCCTCCCAAGGTAAGGCCTGGGTCAGTGGAAATAATACCGAGTGGTATGGAGCCAGGCACTGCGGTGGTGATAGTTGTGCCCTGAGACAAATCGAGCGAAGCAATGGAACCCGCAGAGAGTGTTGAATCGGAAGTTTTGTAATTTTCTGCGACGTCGTATGTGCCGGTGGATGCTGCACGGTAGTAGATACTGCCGGCAGTGGTGCCGCACGCAACGGTGGAGCCCGAACCTCCTGAAAAACAGGCAGAGCCAGTGACCGTAAATGTACTTGCGGGCGATGTGGTGCCAACACCAACGTTGCCTGTTCTGGTGATGTCGAAATAGCTAGTGCCTGTGGAGGTGGCGACGGAGAAGATGTTGGCGCTAGTGTCCACGGTGCTTACCGCAAGAACGGTGCCGACACTAAGTGCCGCACTTGGGGATGTGGAAGCGATACCAAGGAAACCAGAACCGTTAATGCGAATATTTTCGACTCCACCATCGGAGAAACTGAACTGATTACCTGAGTCAGAGTCAAAATCAATAAGACCAGAAGAAGGGTGTTGAATATAGAATGAACTATTTGTACCGTCAGTGAAGCGAGCCGAATTTCCTGCCGCTGCGACTAGCACACTCAATCGATAGGTACTTGGGTCGGCAGTTCCAACACCGAGGTTTCCTCCACCAGTTACCACAAGATGAGTCGAAGTTGATGAACCAATCACAAACTCTGGAACGCCCGAGCCGAGTGCGGATGGGTTGATAGAAAACTTACCCCATGGCGTTGTGGTACCGATACCGATTTTTGATGAAACACTGCCGAGATTGATAATGCCTGTCGTCATTGCAGTACCAAGTGAGATAGTGCCTGCAGTTTGTCCTGTACCAATCGAGATAACATTTGCGGCAGTGCCAGTGCCGAGGTTAAGAGTTTTAACACCAGTGTTGCCGGTTCCAACATTCACTATGTGTGCACCAGTACCGCCACCAAGAGTAATAGTTCCTGTTTGCAAACCTGTACCGCCGATGGTGATGGTGCCGG
>JAGOSG010000010.1:0-6752 GCA_018062445.1 Minisyncoccota bacterium
CGGGATAGGAGAGTCGGTCACAGGTTCCCTGCTAACGCAGGGCCCCGCGACCCCGCCTCAACAAAGCTCCTCAGGAGCTTTGTTTCCGGCCTTCGACTCTCCTCGTTGTCGTAAGCAAGATTCTCCGAGTGCGGGATAGGAGAGTCGAACTCCTCATCTCAGTTTGGAAAACTGATGTTATACCGATTAACTAATCCCGCGTGGACACATAGTAAATTTAAAACCTCACCAGCGCAATGGAGGCCTTAAATATAAAACACCCCGCCGAAGCGGGGTGTTTTAATTCTCCTTGTGCGTTACGCAGCAGGAGCGTCTTCTGTTGCAGGCTCTTCTGGAGCAGGGGCAACTGTTTCCTCTTCTTCAACGACCTCAGGAGCAGGAACGACCGGTGTCGTTACTTCATCAGGAGTAGTCGTTACAGGTTGTACGTCGTTCATATGAGTATAGTTAGACTGGCAATGTACAAATACACTCGTGTGGATTCGGGATGTTAAGAATAGCACAAAAATGGCTTCATTCCTAGATAAAACAACAAAACACCAGCCCTGGGCTGGTGTTTTGAATCATTCGGGCCGCCGAGAATCGAACTCGGTCATTCTGCTCCCAAAGCAGACGTACTACCGGTATACGACGGCCCGTCGCGTTGCTACTTTACCACAATTTCAGAAAATTACTCCTTTGCGAGCTTCCAGAGAGTTTCAAAGAACTGGCGATAGCTTGTTGCCACGACTGGGTTGAATACCGTGAAACGGGCCACCGGGTCCCCATAGATATTGAATCCAATCGCATCAGGCCAGATATTGGTGTTTACCTCGCCTGTAAAGAGCCCTGGGAGGTATCGCACCGAGAAGTCGCTTCGTTTTCCATGAAGCATCGGCATCAGGGTTCGCTGGTCGTCTGAGCCTATATATCGGATACGGATCTTTTTCTTTGTTTGGAGCTCCACATATTCGCTGAGCCGTTTACCAAGCTCGGCATTAAACCTGTCGCCAGAGCCACCCATAATGAGTAGCTCGCTTCCCTCCTCGGCACGGTCGAGCATGTCGAATTCGTGTGCCACATAGGATTCATGGCCTTGATATGTCTCAAACGTTTGCTCAGGTGCAAGCGTCATAAATTCGCCAAGCCGTAGAGCCACCGCCTCAGCCTGTGCTTTTCGCTCTTCGGCGAGGTGCACGAGCGTATTTGGGGTTTTGGCGCTGTATTTGCGCCTTCCACGCTTTATGACGTGCTGAACAAGCCCAGAACCCTCGAGCCGTTCCAAGGATTGGTATACATACTGCCCATGGAGAGCGGTTTCTCGAATAATAGGGCTCGTCCCCGTCTCGCCAAGCTTCAAAAGGGCCATATACACCAAGGCCTCATGATCGTTCAGGCCCAATGACCCAAGGCTTTTCAAAAGCTCTCCTTTTTGTTTTTCATCAAGCTTTTCTGACATATGCATAGAATACCCTTATTTCATAAGTATGCAATATCAAGTTTTTATCATCACAGTACATTGACAATGTTATATATCGTGCTATACTGTATGCAGATGATGAGTTGCGAAAGAAAACCAACCCAGTTTCTTTCAAGGAGAAGATTATGTCCAACGTCGAGTATTGCTGGAAGGTGACCTGCCTGAGCAGTTACGGATACGAGGATGGTGTGTGTTTCAGCCGAAAGACACTTGCAGAAGCGGTGGCTTCTGAACTCGACTACCGCAACGCCCTCGGATGTGCTCACTCCGGTTGCTCCCGCTATCACCAGGCAAGGGTTGAGATGGTGGTTCGTACGCCGGGCATGACCGTGTACGACAAGTAAAGTCTTCTCTGAAGATTTGCCCCGTCCCGAGGCTTTATATCGGGACTTCCTTTGAGGGCTTGAATCGTTCGAGCCTTCAAATAGAAGCTGTTCTTCTACAAGGAGAGAGAAATGTCGGAGTTCACCAAATCAATTCAGGCACAGCGTGGCGTTTTGGCTGGGTTGGATCGCATTCTCAATGCAAGTGCTTCTTCTAAGAAGCCCCTCAGCAAGAATGCTGAAGAAGCTGTTGAGCTCGTAGAATCACTTCTCAACGGATTCAATAGGCTACTCCGAGGCATCGAGGGGAACGGCACCATCATCTGCGCTGGGAGCTACTCTGAGCCCGCAGAAGAATACCAGTCACGTCTCCTGGAGGCGATGCGGGAGCTCGACGGTGAGCTTACCCTCATGACGGTCCCGGATCTTTTCTGATGTTTTCTTTCATTGGCCCCACTACAATTTTGGCGGGGTGCTGTCCAGAGATGCGTATCTCTGCCGATGAGTCCAAAAGGACGAAACAGCAGCCAAGAATAATTCAAAAACGGCCATTAAGTGACGATGTAACTTGGGAGTATACTTAATACCGAAAATACTGTTAATAAACACTAAAGATTTATGGAGAAAGAAAAACTATATTCAGACAAAGGAGTTCCTCTTTTTTGGTATAACGTAGTTCCATTTATTGAAAATGTTCTAAAAGAAGAAATTCCAACCCTGCTTGATCCTGAAACAGGAGAGCCCATGGATTGGGAGAAATTAGGAAAAACTTTACCTGTCGAGCTGGCAAAACAAGAGTTAAATGTGGGTGAGTATAAAAACGCGGAGTATATTTCAATTCCAGAGCCAATTTTACATTTCTACAATACGTTTAGACCAACGCCCTTGGTTCGGGCTGAAAAGTTAGAAAAAGATTTAGGATTGGACAAGGTAAAAATTTATTTTAAACGAGAGGACGTAAACCGTATTGGAAGCTACAAGCTTAACTCCTCATACGTACAGGCCTATTACGCACAAAGCGAGGGTCTGAAGTTGCTTGTTGGTGATACTGGTCCAGGAAACTGGGGAATGGGCATGGCTCTGGCGTGTCACGAATTTGGTTTGCCGGCTGAGATTTACATGGAAAAGAGAAATTACGATCAAAAATATGACAAGGTAAAAATAATGGAAGGCTTTGGGGCAAAAGTTATTCCAGTTACGACAAAAGAAGGAACAATTGCTTCTGGTTTAAGTATTGCTCTTCGACGCGTGAGGGAAAATCCTAAATATAAACTGTCCCTCGGTTGTCTCACTGCATATTCAGCGCTTCACAATACAGTTCTCGGTGTAGAACTAAAAAAACAACTTGAAGATCAAGGTATTGTTCCCGATGCTTTGGTTGGTGTGGTTGGTGGTGGAAGTAGTTTCTCTGGCCTGGTGTTTCCATTCATTGAACGCCATGAAAAAACTCTCTTGCTGGCAATAGAGTCTGCGGGTGTTCCAAGTTTCACAAAGGGTGAATACCGCTACGAAAACCCAGACATTGCTCGGCTAATGCCTCGCGCAAAAATGTATACGCTTGGAAATGACTTTGTTCCCAAGGAGCTTGGTGCGAGTGGTTTGAACTATCACGGAAAGAACCCACTTCTTTCATTACTTGTACACAAAGGACTTGTCAAAGCGCGCGCGTATGAAAACAAGGAAGTAGATCCCCTTCAGGATTACTTTTATAAGGTGGAGGGAATACGCCCCGCAGCTGAATCTTGCTATGCAATAAAGGGTGCTATCGAACTTGCAAAAGAGTGGAACGGACAGGATAAAACAATCATCTTCTCTCTTACAGGCAATGCTAACTCACTAGAACTCTAATATGTGCGGCATCAGCGGAATAATAAGTAGTGTTGGTGAAATTAAAAAACCACTCAATATTCTTGATATGGGGGCGGTCTTACAGCACCGTGGTCCCGATTTTCGCGGACACTACATCTCACCCTCAGGAAACGTCGTTTTTAGCCACAGGCGATTAAGTTTGGTTGGTCTCGATAGTCGATCAACTGTTATCACTATCCCAAAGAAGGATAATTCAAGTTTTGAGATTGCGATTGTCTTTAATGGGGAGATTTATAACTTTAAGGAACTTAAAAAATATTTTGCCTCAAAAGGGTACACATCTGTTTCACCATCAGATTTCGAGGTGATTATTTTTGCGTATCAAGAGTGGGGTGAAAAATGTGTGGATCACTTGATTGGAGAATTTGCCTTTGTCCTTTTTGACGAAGAAACGGGAAAAGTATTTATAGCGCGGGACAGGACGGGGGTACGGCCACTATTCTATGCATTCTCTGGAGATGAGTTTGTGTTTGCATCTGAACCAAAGGCAATTTTGAAATACCCCGGCATTTCAAATGAAATGGACATGTCATCAATCGCCGAATATGTGCTCATGACACACTCATTTGCTGCTGGAAATCAAAATGAAAGAAGTTCGTTCTATAAAGATATCGAGCAGTTCCCTCCAGCCCACTATGCCTTTCTCCAAGATAATCAATTGAATCTTACGCAATATTGGGATATCCCGATTACTTCAGAAAAAAACAAAAGCGGCTCTCATGAGGCACTCCGAAAAACGCTCATGCAATCCGTAAAAGATCGTGTACCCGACGAACTACCAACTGCCGTTGCATTAAGTGGTGGCCTGGATTCAAGCATCATTACTTCGATTGTTTCAACATTTAAGGACAAGAAAGATATAACTGCTTTTTGTGTTCAATATTCTGGTGACGCCAATGATGATTTTGAACATGCAAAAATTATGGCTGAATATTGCGGAATTAAGTTGGCGGGTCCGGTTATTACACCTCAGATTATGATTGAAAACATCAACAGGTGTGTCGTCGCAAATGATGGTCCTGTAGATAGTATTCGACGCATGGGAATGCTCGCCAACTATGAAGCAATACGAGAGGCTGGATTTAAAGTTGCTCTTATTGGTGAAGGCGCAGATGAATTTAATTTGGGGTATTACCACAAGTTTCCGGGTCTTAAGCTCGATACAGAAATTTGTGAATCGGCAGAAAGTCTAAAAAATACTTTTCTTAAACGGGCCGCATATGTGCAGGACTTTTTTACAGAAAAGTTTTTAAGTGAAGTTTCTTTTGAGTCGATTGTGGATTCAATTGTAGAAAACAATTACTCAAAATGTCCCAGTGAAAATCCGATGGATAGAATGCAGTATTTTTATGCAAGACGCTTTTTGCAATATCTTGAAGACGGAAACGATAGAGCGGCCATGGCAAATTCTGTAGAAGCAAGAGTGCCGTTTGTGGACCCAGAATTTATTAAGGCCGCACTCGCTGTTCCAATAGAGGAAAATATCACGGAGGATAATGAAAAAATGGCATTACGAAAAGCATTCGAAGACATGCTTCCGGACAAAATTGCATATAGAAAAAAATCTGCATTTCCTGCTAACGAAGATATCGCATCACACAAACTGATTGCACAGGAATTTAAGAGGTCTATTGAAAGAGCACAAGACGGTGTTTGGGAACTCTTTAATAAAAAGAAATTTGAAGAACTCTCAGCAACATTTGATGCCCTTTTGATTTCCATTGAGGGTGGAGAAAAAAGTGGAAAATCTCTTGTTGCGTGGATGCCACTAAGTGAGCCGGTTTCCTTACGAACCAATCAAATATTTAGTTTGTTGAGTTTATTGCGGTGGATTGAGTTGTATAAACTAATACACTAAAACGTATCGCTTTCGAGTTTGTCAGAAGATCTTCTCGAGCATCTCCTACCCCTTTTTAACAACCACCTCCTCCCACAGGCCCTTAAAGAGGCTGCGCATGTTATCTGCCAACACCGCGTTATATATCTCGATGAGGTAGAAGGGCTTTTCTCGTGTGTAGATCATCAGGATGTATTCCCCCACCACCCATGTCGTCGCATTAAATTCTTCAGGTCTATCCCAAAAGCGAATGATGCGACGCTCGAGACCGGGGCCAGGTGTTGCACTCATTTTTGCCTCAATATCAGACTCATTACTCAAAAGTCTCACCTGAATTGACGGGTCTGCGTTCCCCCAATACCAATGAATCCATGGTTCATAGTTCTCCACGAACGTGTGGTCCTGAAATCCCCACCAAATCTTTGCTGGCTCTGCTTTAATAAGGCTCGCATTCCATGCAGGTGTTTGTGAATAGAGATAGTCTGAAATCTCGCTGTCTTCAATAAACCGCACCTTGGGAACCGAATACTTTGTTCCCAAAGCAACATCTGCAAGCTCCGTGAGAGCTTCACGCACAAGACCCTCTTTTGTTACCGCTTCACGTTTAAGCCGGTTAGCCACCTCCATGAGCGCTTCTGGGGGCTTGGCAACCAGATATGACGACTTACCCGCCAGATCCTCAGATATAACGCCTTTTTCGGCAAGAGCCGCGGAAACGCTGTAAACCGTGGCTCTGTTGATACCCGTGGCCTTGCTTATAGACGCTGGGGTCGCCTTTCCACGGCGCATAAGCTCCAAATAGATAGCTATTTCCTTGTCCTGAAAGCCCAATTCTTTGAGTTTTGACTCAATCATAAGCCTCATTCTACCCTGTTGTCAGAGTTTCATCAACAGCATTATCCCCTTATTTATCATCGTTTTATTGATTTTCAAGCTTATTTTATCAATCCCTTCTTGACAAACTTGACGAAAGGTGCTATTCTGTTGTCAGATGATAAGCAATCGAGCTTATCGAGTTCCTTGAAAGGAAACACCATGAGTGAGACTACCGCTGTGCTCCTTCTTTCGTGCTTGTTCCTTTTTCCGCCAACCCTGGTCCTGTTGATCAGACTGGTCTTCAGTAAGAAGAGGGAGCGGCGCATCAAGCTGTTCCTCTCTGGAATTGGACATCTGCTGGGAATGGTAATTTGTTTCTTCATTTCCTTCCCTCTCCCTTTTCTGATGCCGGTCTTTCTCTTGGTTGGGTTTTGTTTCTTTGTGGGTT
>JAGOSG010000011.1:0-6118 GCA_018062445.1 Minisyncoccota bacterium
TATATATGTACTCTTCATGCGTACACGAACGAAAAGGCCTCTCGCCACAAAAGAGTAGTCTGTATTATCTAGTATATTTGCCGCTCTAGTGCCGCTGGCTTAACTTCTGATACCCTGTGCAGTATGAGCTTTTCTGTTGAAGAACACGCAGATGCTGAACTTGAAAAAAGTGGTGCGCTCACTACAGCACGTATTCAGTCTCTGGGCGACAATATTTTTGCGTTTGCGATGACCATATTGGTGTTGAATTTTCTTCTTCCAGAACTTGGACGAGAGGTGAGCTTAGGGCAAGTGCTGTCAGGACTGTCATTTAGTTTTCTCACTTATGTGATGAGTTTTATTGTACTTGGCGTTATGTGGGTGAGTCAGCAAAACCAGTATCACTTCATAGAACGCACCGATCGCTTTTTTCTTTGGATAAATATTTTCTTCTTAATGTTTGTCGTGTTTATACCATTTTCAACCAACATGCTTGGGCTCTATTACGATTCTGCCCTCGCGGTTCTTATATACGGTCTTAATTTACTCATTTGTGGTGCACTTCTCTACATGCATTGGTCATATGCCACACATACACATCGCCTCGTCTCATCAAACTTAAGCGATCGCGTCATTAAGGTCGTTTCGTTTCGTTTTATTTTCATTATTCTTTGGGTGTCGGTTGCTGTTCTTGTGTCTTTTCTTTCAATTCCCGCTGCGTTTTTCCTTTTTGTGCCGGGTATGATTTTAGGAATGATGCCTACTATGATGGATCGGCTCGCACACCGCTTTCTTTCGTAACCGACACGTTTTGCTGTTTTGGTATATACTGGCATTAGAAGTGTCTCCCATTAGTATTGGTATGAAAAAACAACCAGCAAAGCCCGTTCGTGTAAAGCCACCATATGCTCCAAAGCTTACAAAGAGCGCAATTTTAGTGTGCACCTGTGGTGTTCGTTATATCAAAACTCGTGTTGACCAAGTGGTATGCATTACCTGCTTAGTGCAGGAGCGCGACTTACAAAAGTAGAGTCAGTATTTACCTCGCATGAAAAATGCACTGGTACTCCATGGCACGAATGATTCCTCGAAAGGAAATTGGTTCCAATGGTTGCGAAAAGAACTTGAAGGAAAGGGCTGGAAGGTGTGGGCTCCTGATTTACCACAAGCCGATGCTCCCAATATAGAGAGGTATCAGAATTTTATTTTCTCTTCCGATTGGAAATTTAATAATGAATCCGTCATTGTTGGTCATTCATCAGGTGCGGTAGCGATCTTAGGGCTTCTACAAATGCTACCTGAAGATGTTGTTATTGATACTGCAGTCTTTGTTGGTGCATTCAGAAATGATCTTGGTCGCGATGATTTGAGGGGACTTTTTGAAGAGTCATTTAATTTTGCAAAAATACGCGCTTCGGCGAAGCGTTTTGTTTTTCTTCACTCTGATAATGATCCCTATTGCCCGCTTGAAGGGGCTGAGTATCTTTCAAGGGAATTAGGAGGGGAGCTCATTGTTGTTCCGGGGGCATCGCACTTTAGTCTTGGTGCAGGAGGTGACTCATATAAAAAGTTGCCCGCTTTGTTAGATATTCTCAATGACAAAAAGTAAATTAGGGATGGTATTTGGTGTATTTGATGGACTTCATGAAGGACATCAGTTTTTTTTGAATTCAGCATCCGAGCAGTGCGAAACATTTATTGTGGTTGTTGCTCAAGATGACGCTTCGTTTGCATTAAAGGGTAGAAAACCGAAGCACTCTTTTGAAGAGCGTATGCGAGCACTTCGGTCATTAAATTCTTCGTGGATAGTGGTAGCAGGTGACTCTATGCAAGGAGAGTGGAGTGCATTAAAAACCTACACACCAGACATGGTGTTTTTAGGACATGATCAGGGGGCGATTGCTGATGCTCTAGAGGAGATAGGAATACAGTTTTCGTTCATAGAAGCTCATCGACCTTTGGAGTTTAAATCGAGCTTACTGCATCACTCTGAGGCAGAATAAGGTACAAGAGGTGCTTGACATATTACCTAATAAGCGTACTATTCTTTCTAACGGCGATATTGCCCCGAGAACTTTAATTCTCACTGCACTGTGGCCGTATAATCATCCATTTTTGCCCTATGGGCGTGTAATGGTTTAGGTCGAATTTATTAAACAAGAGAATTAGATTTTATGACAGAAAAATCACCAAGTAATGTATGTCCTCGTTGCGGTAAACGGTACTCAGGACTTCACTTTTTCTGCCCAAAGGATGTTCCTGTACATATACCAAATCCTTTAGGTGGAGGTAATTCGAATTAAATAGCAGTATAGAGAAGAATAAATACAGTAAGCCCCGATGGGGACGACATAGAAAGAATAAACTGCTCATGGCAGTTTTTTTATTATCTACCCTTGCTATACCCCATGAGATAAGCACTTTTGATGGAGGGTGTTAGATGTCTGCTCTCTACATAAAGTGCGTAGGCTCTAAGTACAAATTTTTTATCTCACGAGGTATAGTGTTTGTATGGCTATCCACGATACTTTGCGTACGATTATGCAAGACGGTAAGGGTGTACTTGCAGTGGATCAAGATGCACCCACACTCCAAAAATATTTTTCTATTTTTAATATTCCAAACACAGAGGACTCGCGCCAAAAATATTTTGAGCTTTTGTTTGAAACACCGGGAATAGAAAAGCTATTATCCACAGTTATTGTGTCTGAAGAAAGGGTAAAGCAAAGCTCACGGAGTGGAGTTCCATTTTCTGACCTGATTGCTTCTAAAAATATTCTGGTGGGTGTGCGTATTGATGAAACTGTTTCTGGTGATCTATCGGCACGCCTACAAGAATATAAATCACTAGCCGTTGTCTGTGCAAAAAAAACTGCACTCGTTGAAGTTACAGATACTCCTAGAGCGGAAGAGTTTCGTGTTCACACACAAAATCTTGCTGAGTTTGCGCTCATCTGCCAAAAGAAAGATGTCGTGCCGATTGTTGGGCTAGAATTAGTACACGAGGGTCCACATACAACAGAACAAGCCGAAGCAACTCTTGTTGAAAAACTTACCATTCTTTGTGATTCCTTAGCTTCGCGTGGAGTAGATTACAAGGGATTAATTATTGAGGTGAGTATGGCATCCTCTGGGAGTGAAAATCCATTACCTGCAGAGCCTAAGGAAGTTGCTGAAAGAACGATGCGTGCACTTTCTACTTCAATTCCAGCGTCTATTGGAGGAATTTTATTTTTTTCTGATGGAGAAACTCCTGAAATGGCAACCGCCGATTTAAATGCCATTGCTCGCCTAGAGCCTTTCCCTTGGCCTATTGCATTTTGTTTTTCTCGCGCGCTTCAAGAGCCAGTTCTTCGTGTATGGCAGGGTAATGACGAGCATGTAGTAGAAGCCCAAGCAGCGTTTTATGAACGCCTCCTGTTAAATGTACGAGCAGATGCTGGGGGATATGGTCAAGGAATGGAATCTCGTTGAGTTTTGTGTTGTATTTTGTTTTTGAGGCTTAGCTAGTTTTCTTTAAACAAGAATCGATACTTTTGTATGTCCCACAAAACGGCTCTTATGGGTACTTTTGGGACGACGCCCCACCAAAAAGTTTGACACCGGCAGTCTTTGTTTCTTTTTGATTTTTTAATTGATATCCACACGATTTTTTTGAGACTCCGATGTCCACAGACATGTAGAATGCTCTATACCTCCCGTCATTCCTGTTGTAATCTGTACATCCGACTTACATTTTGATTTACCGATTCTTGCGAAAAATAATTCTTGCAAAATCGTAGAAAAATTATTAAATTATTCCGTTTTCGGACGGGCACCATCTCTCGACCATGACTAGTACGCAGAAAACAAAGAAACGAAATGGCACCATCGTTGATTTTAATCAGGGGAAAATTGTTTCTGCAGTTTCCAAAGCATTTTTTGAGGTTCTTCAAGATACTCATGCTGATGAGTCACAGGCAATAGGTGAGGCGGTGGCGAGTGCGGTCAGACTTCGCTATGCAGGTACGGCGTCTATTCCTTCAGTTGAGGAAATTCAAGACCTTGTTGAGCATTCATTGATGGAGCGGTCATATTTTGATGTTGCAAAGGCATACATAATTTATCGCTATGAACACGCGAAGATTCGGGAAGAAAAACAAGAAGAAGTTGTAAAGAAAATTGAAGAGCGAGGACTTTTGATTCTCAAGCGAAATGGTGAGCGCGAAATATTTTCAATCGACAAAATTAGAAAGACTATTGAGTTTTCGGTGCTTCCAGAAAATGCACGAGGTGTTGATATCGACGGTTTTATTTCTCAGGTACAACGCGAAGTGTATGACGGCATTTCAACAAAAGAAATTGAACGCACACTTATCATGGTTGCGCGTTCAATGATTGAACGAGATCCTGCATACAACCAACTCGGAGCCCAGCTCATGTTGAATTCTCTCTACAATGAAGTGCTTCACACGGACGCTATCTCGATAGTGTCGAGTGATTTCGACAGCATTTATCGTGCAGCATTTGTAAAAAATGTGAAGACAGCGGTTGAATTAAAGCAACTCGATGAAAGAATACTTTCATTTGATCTTTCAAAAATTGCAGCAGCGCTTCGACCTGAGCGCGATCGCTTATTGAAGTACATTGGCGTTGCAACATTGTCTGACAGATATCTTATTCATAGTCGAGAAAACAAACAGCCGCTAGAAACTCCGCAAATGCTCTACATGCGCGTTGCAATGGGAGTTGCTTTGAATGAGAAAGAAAATCGTGAGGCATGGGCAATTCGTTTTTATGAAATGCTCTCGACTCTTCGTTTTGTTCCTTCTACACCAACACTGTTCCACTCCGGTATGCCACGAGCGCAACTTTCTTCGTGTTACCTGAACACCGTTGATGACGATTTGGATCAGATATTTAAGGTCTACGGAGACAATGCACAAATGTCCAAGTGGGCAGGAGGTATTGGCACTGACTGGACGAACCTCCGTGCAACTGGAGCATATATAAAGAAGGCAGGTATTACTTCGCAGGGTGTTGTTCCATTTTTGAAGATTGCCAACGACGTTACCGTGGCTATAAACCGCTCTGGTAGACGCCGTGGAGCTACTGCCGTGTATTTAGAGACGTGGCATTACGACATTGAAGATTTCTTGGAGCTTCGTAAAAACACGGGAGATGAAAGGCGTCGTACTCACGACATGAACACGGCTAATTGGATTCCGGACTTGTTTATGAAGCGTGTGCGTGAAGACGGTTCGTGGACACTCTTTTCTCCCGATGAGACACCCGACCTCCACCATATCTATGGAAAGAAATTTGAAGAAGCATACGCACGCTATGAAAAGCTTGCTGACGAAGGGAAAATAAAACTCTTTAAGCGCATGAAGGCAGGGGATTTATGGAAGAAAATGCTCGCCATGCTTTACGAGACAGGGCATCCGTGGATTACTTTCAAAGACCCATCAAACATTCGTTCTCCTCAGGATCATGTGGGTGTCATTCATAACTCAAACCTTTGTACTGAAATTACACTGAACAACTCCAAAGATGAGACAGCTGTTTGTAACCTAGGTTGGGTGAACTTTGCAATGCATGTGACCAACGGAATGTTTGATCGCGAAAAAGCAAGAGAAACTGTAACGGTAGGTATGCGCATGCTTGATAACGTTATCGACCTCAACTTCTACCCAACAATTGAAGGAAGAAATTCAAACATGCGGCACCGTCCAGTAGGTTTGGGTGTTGGTGGATTCCAAGATGCTTTGTACCAACTCAACATTGATTTCGCATCTGAAGCATGTGTGCAGTTTGCTGATGAAAGTATGGAAATTCTTTCCTACTACTCAATCCTCGCTTCTACTGATTTGGCTCGAGAAAGGGGGTCCTATGAATCTTTTGTGGGTTCAAAATGGGATCGCGGACTTTTGCCAGTAGATACTATTCGACTTCTTGAGGATGAGAGAGGTGAAACTATTGATGTTGCTCGTGACACAAGACTTGATTGGAATGCTGTACGTGACGCGATAAAGAAATACGGTATGCGCAATTCTAACTGTATGGCAATTGCTCCAACTGCTTCAACTTCAAATATTGTTTCAGTAGTGCCATCCGTTGAACCTGTCTACAAAAATATTTATGTTGAGTCCAACATCAG
>JAGOSG010000012.1:0-3159 GCA_018062445.1 Minisyncoccota bacterium
TTCTTCATGACACAGTTGAGGACACACCCGTTACCATCGAAGAAATAGAAGAGAAATTTGGTGCAACTGTGCGATTTTTAGTTGAAGGGGTCACTAAACTTTCAAAATTAAAATATCGTGGAGTAGAAAGGCACGTGGAAAGCCTGCGGCGCCTACTCGTTGCAACCGCCAATGACATTCGTGTCATCATCATCAAGCTTGCCGATAGACTCCATAACATGGAGACGATCACTTTCGTTGAACCTGTTGAAAAACGCATGCGTATCGCACTTGAAACGAAGGAGGTGTACGTCCCTATTGCAGAAAGACTCGGTATTGGTTTAATAAAATCTCAACTCGAAGACTTAGCATTCAAAACACTAGAACCTGAACGATATAAAAAAATCCACCAGTTCTTGGAGGAGCGTGGAGAAACGGAAAAAGAAGCACTCGACAGAGCGCTCAATGATCTACGTAAAGCACTTGCTGAAGCAGGCATACGTAACTTCCGAACGGAATCACGCGTAAAAAATGTTCATAGTTTTGCTACGAAGCTTATTCGCAAAGGCAACGACCCCGATAAGGTATATGACATATTCGCGATTCGGATTATTGTTCCAACACTTGAGGACTGCTATCGATCATTCGGAGTTATTCACAATATCTGGAGACCAATCCCAGGACGTATTAAAGACTATATCGCGAGCCCAAAGCCAAACGGCTACCGTACACTTCACACCACAATCATCACTCCCCATAAGTTGATTATTGAAATCCAGATACGATCTGAAGAGATGCAACAGGAAAGTAAATTCGGGGTAATGGCGCATTTCATATACAAGAATAAAAGTCAGGGTAGCGAGCCTGGAAAAGACTCAAAAATAGGATGGGTAGGACGGTTTGTTCCATCGCTCATGAAAATGACGCGTGCAGAAAAATCCCTCACGCAAACAAGTGCACCAACACCGCGCTGGCTTACTGATTTAAATACCGCAGCAGAGGAATTTGAAGGAGAGGAAGCATTTAAAGATGCGCTCCGTGAAGATTTTTTTGCACGAAGAATGTTTGTATTTACCCCAAAGGGTGATGTTATCGACTTACCTATTGGTGCAACCCCAATAGACTTTGCGTACGCAGTACACACGAACCTTGTTGACCTTATGTCTGGAGCTAAGGTGAACGGAAAAATGGTTGGTCTTGATACGGAACTACACAAAGGGGATATTGTTGAAATACAAACAAAAAAAATAGGAACGCCAAATAAAAAGTGGCTGGATTACACAAAAACTGCATCGGCTCGTCGCTACATCCGCGCAACATTAAAGAAGAAAGAAAATAAATCATAGCTCTACACCGACCGCTCCAAAGAATTTCAGGTTGAGCTTTTATATACATGGGGAGCTACCGCTCTCCATGATTTAAGTGATTTGATATATAAAATCACCACCCCCACCTAAAAAATAAAATACCCCTCAAGGTTTCACTTGGGGGGGTATTTTATTTATTCTGTTATGCAGGCAGAAACTAGATAGAGAAGTGTTTCAATGAAAAGTCATCGTCATTTGAAGGGGGTGGAGGTACAGAAGCGAGCGTTGAAGGCACATCTACCATATCGTTTCTTTGTTCTTGAACCTCTGAGATAGGGCTCTCTGCTTGAGGCGAGATAGCACGGCGCTCTATATGTGCGAGCATTCCTTCCAAATCTTCTGTTGAGAAAAAATCAATAATAAGCTTTCCTCCTTTTTCTTGTGCTTTTATTTCAACTTTTGTTCCGAGTGACTCTGCGAACGCTCGCTCAAGTGCCTCTATTTGAGGAGTAATGTCGCGCTTTCGCGCTTTCTCCACAGCAATCTCACGTGTAATTTTTTCAACATCACGCACTGATAGTTTGCGAATCATAATGTCACGAAAAACAGTCTTTTGTTCTTCAGGTCTGTCGGAGAGCATGAGCAGAGCCCTCGCATGACCTTCGTAAATAGCACCACCAATAACTGCCTGTTGCATTTCAGCAGGTAGTGCAAGAAGACGAATTGAGTTTGAAACATACTCACGGCTCTTCCCCACCTTCACAGCAATTTCTGAGTTATTTAAACTAAATTCCTTCTGCAAACGATCAAAGGCACGTGCACGGTCAATGGCATTCAGATCTTCTCGTTGTAAGTTTTCAATGATAGCGAGCTCTAAGCGTACTCGACTTTGTTCCTCAGTGGAGCGAATAATGACAGGCACTTGAGAGAGGCCAGCAAGCTTTGATGCACGGAGCCGGCGTTCCCCCGCGATGAGTTCATAGTAGGTTGAAAGTCCGCCATCTTCACGTGACTCTTCATATCGTGTGACCATAAGTGGCTGTAAGACGCCGTACTGACGAATAGAGCCTGCCAAATCTTTCAATTTTGCTTCATCGAACTCGGTACGTGGTTGATATTGGTTTGGTCGTATTTTTTCGACCTCAACCCAGAAAATTGCATCTCCTTGAAACTGTGACATGGGAAAATTGTAACACGAACACAAAAGAAGCGTGAGATAAAAAAACCCTCCTGTTTCTCAAAAATTGAGAAAATTCAAAAAAAATTCAACTACCCAACCTACTTTCTACTACTCTTTACCTGTATAGTATAATTTAACGATCGTTAAATTATACTATACAGAGGGGATGGCGCTGGGGTTTTTAGTTTTTTAAAGTATCGAACATGAATCTCTGATACTGGTCATTCATCTAGCCTAGTATTGAATACAGCAAGGCAACTAGACCTCACTGCCCCTTTCGGGTACTCTACACAAAGCAACGCACGAATCGCTCGTTGCATAAAGCCGGAGTGGTGGAATGGTATACACGCACGACTCAAAATCGTGTCTCGCAAGGGATGAGGGTTCGAGTCCCTCCTCCGGCACAAAGTAATCGCACATGTGTGCGATTTTCTTTTGCGCGAGGAGTAATGCACCTGCGTGCATTACGTTGGGACTCGAAAGCCGGAACGATGTTTTTTGTTACAAAAAACCGTGAGGCAGGCCTGCGACTTAAGGTGAACATGGGTGAACCTTAAAGTTGTAGGCGAGTCCCTCCTCCGGCACAAAGTAATCGCACATGTGTGCGATTTTCTTTTGCGCGAGGAGTAATGCACCTGCGTGCATTACGTTGGGACTCGAAAGCCGGAACGATGTTTTTTGTTACAAAAAACC
>JAGOSG010000012.1:3259-5773 GCA_018062445.1 Minisyncoccota bacterium
GTGAGGCAGGCCTGCGACTTAAGGTGAACATGGGTGAACCTTAAAGTTGTAGGCGAGTCCCTCCTCCGGCACTTGTAAAGTAACGGAGCACACTGCATTTTTGCAGTGTGGGAGAGGGACTCGAAAGCCGGAACGATGTTTTTTGTTACAAAAAACCGTGAGGCAGGCCTGCGACTTAAGGTGAACATGGGTGAACCTTAAAGTTGTAGGCGAGTCCCTCCTCCGGCACTTGTAAGGTAACTGAGGTTTAGTTAGTTTTTTCTTGAATTGGTTGTAATAATATTCCAATCGTCCTTTTCTATAATCAAAAGATAATCAACAGGTTCGTCCCACGGTTCACGATTTAGTTTCTCTTCAGAAAGTTGAGCTGGGCTCAAAACACCAATACGTATCCAGTCTTGTGGCAACTCCTTTAAAAATCTATCGTACCAGCCACCACCACGCCCGTGTCGAGTACCGAATGTATCAAATTCCCTCCCTGGAACAAGAACACATACTTTCTCATCAGCATGTGCTCGCAGGAGCGATAAAGCAAAATCATGCGGAGAGATATTTTTATCCGCAATAATAGAACGACCTGGTTTAAATATTTGATTCTCTATTAGAAAACCATGAACATCAGGTTCATCCCCCATCGGCGAATACCCAATCAAAGCATTCGCTCCCCGAAGCTTTTCTAAAAGTTCTTCTTCCGGATTCATGGATGTTCCCTAAATGATCCCTTCGGATCCGACGAAGCGTCGCCTATCCACCAAAACACTCATTAGATCTTTCCGACCAAATCCAAATCTCCTCCTTTCAATGTATCATCACCCGGTTTCCATGCAGCGGGACATACTTGACCTCCGTGCGATCGAACAAATTGAGCAGCTTGAAGCTTGCGAATAAGTTCTTGTGCAGAACGACCAATCGAATTATCGTTGATTTCCATCGTAGAAAGAATTCCATCTGGATCAATTATGAATGTACCGCGAAGCGATAATCCTTCATCATCCATATGCTCAAGGCCATCATTTTCAATATAGGTCCCGAAGGCTCGAGCGAGTCTACCTGCAGTATCTGATGCCATAGGGAATTCAATTTTGGCTATTGCTGGCGATGTATCGTGCCATGCTTTATGCACAAACACTGTGTCAGCACTTACACTGACAATTTCGGTATCTAAATCTGTAAAAATTTTATGGGAATCTGCAAGTTCTTCAAGTTCTGTAGGGCACACAAAGGTGAAATCTGCTGGATAGAAAAAAAGAACGAGCCACTTACCCTTATAGTCAGAAAGTCGAATTTTCTTTATTTTTTCGTTGTGAAATACCTCGCATTCTAAATCAGGAATTGCACGTCCAACACGCACCATACTCATAAATCCTTTCGTCGTATCTTCGTTATTGTCTTTTTTTTCTTTTGCCATTGCAGTTCTAATGAAGCTAGTTCTAACGATTATCATGATAGCATACCAGCCATAATGAAAGAGAAAATTATAGTCATCCTTGGACCTACTGCGGTGGGTAAAACAAGCATTTCTATTGAAATCGCTAAAGCACTCGACGGTGAGGTTGTGTCTGCGGACTCACGGCAAGTGTATAGAGGACTTGATATTGGGAGTGGCAAAGTTACACCGCCTGAGATGGATGGGGTTCCCCATCATCTCATTGATATCGCAAACCCAGAGGAGGTATTCTCTGTATCCGATTACCTACACCTAGGAAGACAAGCATTGAGCGACATACTCATGCGGAAAAAAGTTCCTGTCGTCGTCGGAGGCACAGGCTTTTATATTGATGCGCTCTTAGGAACTATTTCACTTCCTAATGTACCGGCTGATCAAGATTTGAGAACAAAACTTTCAGGGTTCAGCTTGGAAGAATTAAACGCAGAACTTCAGAATTTAGATCCTGAAAGAATTAAAACGATAGATACAAAAAATCCTGTGCGTTTAATACGAGCCATAGAAATAGCACGAGTGCTTGGTGCCACCCCTCCTTCACATTCCGAAAAATTGTATGACATTGCATACATAGGCCTCACACTCCCCTCAGAAGAACTCGGAAGAAAAATACACAATAGACTCCTTGAGCGATTACAAGCAGGAATGCTGGAAGAAGCAACGCAACTCCACAAAAATGGACTCTCGTGGGAGAGGATGGAAGGCTTGGGACTTGAGTATCGGTATATGGCACGACATCTCCAAGGGCATATTTCATACGAAGAAATGATAGCTCAATTGGAACTAGAAATTCGACACTACGCCAAACGCCAAATGACGTGGTTTAAACGAAACAAAAATATTGTGTGGTTTAGTCCTGCGCAAAAACAAGAAATATTGGACTACTCAATAAAATTTATTTGCTACTGAGGCAACCTAGTCACCTTGGAATTTCACTGAACCGGGGCAACCTGGGAGACCAAGGTTCTTATCGGCATAATATTGATTCACCCAACGAGGAGTTTGAACTGTGGCAACGATTGAGCATAATTCTTTTTGAGATAGACCGACTCTTTTAGCTAAGTCATCAG
>JAGOSG010000013.1:0-5737 GCA_018062445.1 Minisyncoccota bacterium
AGACATCAAGATTGCCTTGATAGAATGAATTATGACTACCATTACTAAGTATGTAGAAGTTGAGTACCTTTGGCTCGACGGACGGAAGCCCAATGCGGGGATTCGTTCCAAGACCAAAATTATTAAAGGCCCTGTTACAAAATTAAAAGATATACCGGAATGGGGATTTGATGGCTCCTCAACCGAACAAGCAGAAGGAAGATTCAGTGATTGCCGGCTTATACCGGTTTTTTTATTGCCCGATCCACTTCGTGGGGCCCCGCATCTTTTAGTGCTGTGTGAGGTATACCAAGCGAATGGTGATGTGCATCCAACAAACACTCGTGCAGAACTTCGTGCGATTGCCAAAAAATATCAGGCCTCTGGTGCATGGTTTGGTATTGAGCAGGAGTACACACTTTTTCAAAATGGCAGACCGCTCGGATTTCCTAAAGCAGGATTTCCAGGCCCCCAAGGTCCGTACTATTGCGGTGTTGGTGCAGAGAATATTGTAGGTAGGGATTTAGTGGAAGAGCATATGGATGCGTGTCTTAAGGCAGGCATAGAACTTTCAGGTATTAATGCGGAAGTGATGCCAGGGCAGTGGGAATTTCAAGTAGGACCAGTGGGACCGCTTGCTGTTGCCGATCAACTATGGGTTGCGAGATGGCTTCTTGAAAGATTAGGGGAAGAACACGACATGTCGGTTTCATATGCACCAAAGCCAGTGAAGGGAGATTGGAATGGTGCAGGTGCGCATACAAATTTTTCAACGAAGGCGATGCGCGCTTCAGGCGGACTGAAACATATAAAGGTAGCGTGTGAGAAGTTGAAACGGAAACACCACGAGCATATTGCTGTGTATGGGGTAGGGAATGAAGAAAGGCTTACCGGTAAACATGAAACCTGTAGCATCAACGAATTTCGTTACGGTGTTTCTGACCGCGGTGCGTCTATCCGTATTCCTATGGCGACAGCAAATGATGGTAAGGGATACCTTGAAGACAGAAGGCCTGCGGCGAATATGGACCCGTATCAAGTGTGTACTGTGCTGATGAAGACTATTTGCGGAAACTGAGCCGAGTGGTGTGAAGCTTTGTTGACGAATTGCTGTAAAGCTATTACGGTAACGAGAGCATATGGCTACATCTCACAATTCTCAGAAGCCGAAAAAAGTTCTTGGTGTTGATCTCGATGATGTGCTCGTGCGCACGGGAGATGCGATGGCAAAGTTTCATAACACTACCTACGGCACTAATTATTCTCGCGATGAGGTTATTGATTATGATTTAGGAGGGGTGTGGAATTGTGCGCCCGAAGAAACACAGAGGCGCATTGATGAGTTTGTGGGTACAGAGTTTCATCACCAAGCTGAGGCAGTTTTTGGAGCCTATGATGCTTTGAAACATCTTGGAAAAACTTATGAGATAGCTGTTGTGACAGGTCGCCATGAAGGGATGCGTGACAACACTATTGACTGGCTTACTAAAAATTTCTTAGGGCTCTACCGTGAAATTCATTTCACGGGTCACTATGAAACTGATCCTTCAAAAAAGCGTTTGAAGTCGTCAGTGATGACTGAAATTGGAGCCGATCTTTTTATTGATGATGCGCTTCACTTTGCGTCCGATGTAGCGAGTGTAGGGGTTCCAGTCTTGCTTCTTGATACGCCGTGGAATCAAGGAGTAGTACCGACCGGCGTTACTCGTGTAGCCTCATGGGCGGAAATACTTGAAATTCTTGCTTCAGAACCTCTCTAAAGAAACAGCATAGATAGAGGGGATTTATACCCACATTGCTACTGTTTCTTATACGCTATAATAAAAAGGTACGGCTTTATCAGTCTGTGCTCATTATCTAATTATCTAAGTACTTCTCACATATATGTCAGGAAATATAAAAGTAGCCAGTGGCATTATACTCGCAGCTGTTGTTCTTGGTGGTGGTTTTTATTGGTATGCATCAACACGTCCAGCACCAGCTCCTGTTGCTGTAGCTCCAACAGAAACACAACCTACGGTTCCTCAAGGACCGACGCTCGCAACAGGTGCCGATACCTCAGATGCTTCATTAAGTCAGGATGTTGCATCGGTAGATGCAGATATGACCGCAATGAACGCAGACACGACGGCGATTGATGCTGGTCTTAATGATAAAGCAGTTGCTCAATAACTTTTACTCTCTAAATAATCTACAGTATGAAAAAAATCACTCCTATATTCCTCCCTCTTATGGCATTCGCAGTTCTTCTGTCTCCAGCTTTTGCGTTGGCTGAGGAGGCGGTGACTACAAGCGTGAACGCGGGCGCCACTGTCACTACGCCCGCAGGTGCAAAGGTTGAAGTAAAAGCAACTGCTGCAGAGTCAGCTGCATTAATGCGAGGCAAGGATCGCGGAAACCAAGAAATTGATAGAAGAGTCACAAACCTTAATGCTCTCATCCTACGCGTACAAGGAATGAAAAATCTTTCCGACGCGGACAAGGCTTCTATTGCGGGAACTTTGACAGCACAGGTGAATGCATTGAATGCACTTAAAGCTAAAATTAATGCAGATACTGATCTTGAAACATTGAAGGGTGATGTGAAATCCATTACCGATTCGTATCGCATCTATGCGCTCATTATTCCTCAGGGAGGAATAATTACTGCGGCTGATCGTATTGTGACAATTTCAACCACAATGCAACTCATCGCGGTAAAATTTGAAACGCGCATCGCGGCTGCTGCTGCCGCAGGAAACGATGTTACTGCGCTTCGCGTAGTCTTTGAAGAGTACAAAGCAAAACTTGCAGATGCGAGCTTGCAAGCGCAAGCAGCGGTGAACGCAATCGTTACCCTCGTTCCTGATAATGGTGATGCTGCAAAAAAAGCTGCAAATACAAAGGCACTCAAGGATGCTCGAGCTCAAATTGTAGTTGCACAGAAAGCTTTACAGACTGCACGCAAGGATGCTGACAAAATTATTATTGCTCTCAAAGGGATGAAAGCTGCGGCGTCGACAACGACAACTACGGAAACATCTGCAGGGGCACAATAAGTTAGGTTCTAGGTTCTAGGTTCTAGGTTCTAGGTTCTAGGAAATAGGAAATAGGAAAAATCCCGACGCATGTCGGGATTTTTTTATTGTTCACTGCAAACTGCTCTCTGTTCTAGTGGGCGAGGGTTATTGCAATGACTTCAGAAGCGCCAGCTTCTATGAGTGCACGCTTTGCATCAGAGAGTGTGGTGCCAGTTTCGGCAACATCGTCTATAAGAATGACATGCATGCCACTTACTTTTTCAGGACGAATCACGGAGAATGCACCAGCAATATTTTTCTCCCGCTCGGACTTTAATACTTCAACCTGACTTGCCCTGTCTTCTCGCCCGAGTACATCAGGCGCATAGGTAACTTGCCCCTCAAGATGGGGGAGTGTAGCTAGAGTGATTCTCTCAACTTGGTTATAGCCTCGAGATTTTAGGCGAGCGCTTGAACTAGGGATGGGAATGAGAAGTGGATTTCGCCATCCCTCGAGTGTTTTTTTGTCCGCAAGTATTTGAATAATTTCATCGGCCAAAATTCTACCTAGTGCAGGAAGTGGAGCATTTTCGCCACGATATTTTATGGCGCGGATGAGTGCGCGCACTTTGGGATTTCGGTAGGGGAACAGAGCTACAATCCACTGTTTATCACGGTGAATCATTGGGTGAAGAAGCTCTGCCAGCGTTTCTTCTGAAAGTGAACGCGCAATAGCTGACTCACTAGATATAGGAATCAATGCATCAAGAATTCTCCTGAAAATGTGACCAATCATGATATACTTGGAAACATTGTACTCCCTGACTTAGATTTGATTCCACTCTAGGAGAGGGCTACGGGAGACATAGGGATTCATCATGATAATTATTAGTCTTTGTACCCAGCGTTCGTAGTCTCTCCTATGGATTTCTCTCTCAGCACACTGTCTGAAAAATTTAAACAGCTCGCCTCATCTTTTAGTGTGAAAGATGGTGAGAGTGTTCTTGGTATTGATATCGGAACTTCATCCATCAAAATTGTGCAGGTAAAGGAAGTGAAGGGGAGTGCAGTCTTAGAGACATACGGAGAGATTGCACTCGGTCCATATGCAAATGCTGAAGTAGGACAGTCAGTGATGCCTCCACCTGAAAAAATTGGGGAAGCTTTGAAAGATGTGCTTCGTGAGGCAAATGCGACAGCAAAGGTTGGCGGATTCTCGGTACCATTATCCGGAAGTCTCATTAATGTCATCACACTCCCTACAAAAGATCATGCCGATTTGGCAACTATGATTCCAATAGAGGCTCGTAAATATATTCCTGTGCCAATTACAGAAGTGGCGCTTGATTGGTTTGTGATACCTGATGAAGAAGCGAAATTTTTAAGTCCACAAGGTGGTGTTCCAAAATCAGATCACTCAACCGATGTGCTTCTTGTCGCGATTCACAACGCAGTCCTTGCTAAATATCAGCTTGTTACAGAAGCTGCCGCTATCACCCCGCGATTTTTTGAAGTAGAGCCATTTAGCATGGGGCGAGCCTCCTATGAACACACCACTGCGCCTGCAATGATTATTGATATGGGAGCATCATCGACTCGTGTATATATTATTGAATTTGGTATTATCGATGTTTCGCACACCATAGGTCGTGGTGGACAAGACTTAACGCTGTCACTCGCAAAATCAATGGGCGCTACATTTCAAGAGGCTGAAAATATAAAAAGAGATAAAGGCTTGTCCGAATCTGAGGTGGGATCCGCAGCGCTTGATTTCATATTTGCTGAAGCCCGTCGTATTTTGTTGACGTACCAGCGTAAAGAAGGGAAAGCGGTATCGCAAGTAGTTCTTGTAGGAGGGGGAGCTTCTTTGAAAGGTTTGAAGGAGGTAGCTTCGCGTTCTTTTGATGCACGGATTGTCATTGCTTCTCCGTTTGAAAAATTAGCTGCACCCGCGTTTATCTCCGATGTACTCAAAGGCGCTGGTCCATCATTTGCTTCCGCTGTTGGACTCGCACTTCGTGCACTGCATCAGTAGCTAGCTTTCAGGTGTCAGGTTCCAGCTTTCAGCTTTCAGCTTTGAGAATTCCACTGACAGCTGACAGCTGACAGCTGACAGCTTTTTTAAGATGTTACACTTTCCACATGGACGATCGTGTCACGACATCTTTTATACCTAAGGCTGCGCTCAAGGTTGAACGCACTGAAGTCAAACGAGCAAGCCCTGTTGCACTCGTAAACATAATCGCTGGCGCGATTCTTATTGTTACCATTCTTTCTGCGGGTGGTATTTTTGGTTTTGAAAAATATTTAATACAATCCGTTGAAAGTAAACGGCAATCTTTGGAGCGTTCGCGCGCAGCCTTTGAGCCTGCAACCATAAAAGAACTTTCGCGTCTTGATACAAGGATTGCAGCGGGAAGTACACTTCTTAAAAATCACACAGCTCTCTCACAGCTTTTTGATGAACTTGAGAAGCTTATGCTAACCAATGTACGATTTAGTAATTTTTCTTATGACATCGCAGATCCAACGAGAACCTTACTCTCAGCATCTGGGGAAGCTGCTAGTTTTAATGCAGTCGCACTCCAGTCAGACGCATTTAGCAAGAGTAGTATCATTACCGATCCAGTGTTTTCAAATGTGAATATATCGAAGACGGGGAGCATACTGTTTGAATTCACCGCAGTCATTGATACGACTCGCATAGGGTACACAGGAGTGAGTGCTACGCCCACAGAAGTTCTACCTACAAGTGTGCC
>JAGOSG010000014.1:0-5237 GCA_018062445.1 Minisyncoccota bacterium
AAGAAGGTGATGACTATACCGTGGATGAGAAATTGCGCACAGTCATCATGACGGATGCTGGTATAGAGAAGATTGAGAAAAAACTTGGTATTGAAAATATATATGCGGAGGGTGGAATAAAATACGCACATCATCTTGAGGTGGCAGTGAAGGCCTTTGCCGTGTTCATAAAGGATAAGGATTATGTAGTAAAGGATGGAAAGGTGGTTATTGTTGATGAGTTTACGGGGCGTCTACAGGCAGGGCGAAGGTGGTCGGATGGCTTACATCAAGCAATAGAGGCTAAGGAGGGTGTACTTATAGAGAAGGAGAGCCAGACTTACGCTTCCATTACATTCCAGAACTATTTCCGTATGTATAAGAAAGTTGCTGGTATGACTGGTACTGGTGCAACTTCCGAAGAGGAGTTCCGCTCCGTCTACAATCTTGATGTGGTGGTAATTCCAACAAATAAGCCTATTAACCGTGTTGACCACACGGACCTTATATTTCAAACAGAAGCAGGAAAGTTTAAGGCAATAGTGCGTACTGTCAAAGAGAAACATGAGAAAGGTCAGCCAGTACTCATTGGTACAACCTCAATTGAAGTGAATGAGCGCCTTGCAGCAGAGCTTCGTGCTGCCGGTGTACCTCATGAGATGCTTAATGCAAAGAATCATGAACGAGAAGGAGAGATTATCGCTCAGGCCGGAAAGAAGGCTGGGGTTACTGTTGCAACAAACATGGCGGGCCGTGGCGTCGACGTGAAGCTTGGTGGCAATCCTGCAACCGATGAAGCGTATGTAGATGTTAAGAGTTTAGACGGGCTGTTTGTTATAGGAACAGAACGACACGACGCGAGACGCATAGACAATCAGCTGAGAGGTCGCGCAGGTCGTCAGGGGGACCCTGGTGAGACACAGTTCTTTGTTTCTTTAGAGGATAAATTAATGCGTGTCTTTGCTTCTGACATGGTGAAGTCAATGATGGGACGCTTGGGTATTTCAGAAGACGAACCTATTAAAAGTAAGATGGTGAGTCGTGCGCTCGAGTCGGCACAAGAAAAAATAGAAGGTGTTAATTTTGATTCACGAAAGCATGTGCTCGGTTTTGATGATGTGTTAAATCATCAGCGTGCAATTATTTACTCTCGTCGTCGCAGCGCTCTCTTGGGGACCGGGGAAGAGCTTATAGAGGCGGTACGAGAGCATCTGGAGTCTGTAGGAATTGACGCATCAATTATTGATACAAAGAAGAGCGCGCTAGACCCACTACAGTTTGAGTTAGCGTTGAGACGCTTACTGCTCCAAGCATATGATCTTTTTTGGATTGAACATTTGGACTCAATGGAGCATTTACGTGGGAGTGTTAACTTGCGTTCTTACGGAGGCAGGGATCCATTTATTGAATACCGTCGGGAAGGGTTGCGTATGTTCCGCGATCTCGAGACTTCACTTTCATCATCAATAGCCGATGCAGTATCTCACTTAGGAGACGCTCCAATTACGAGTTCCCAAACAATTGTCATTCCAAGTTTTGGAGTTGAGAAGTTAGGACGAAACGACAAAGTTACTATCACTGACGGTGTGGAGACAAAAGAAATGAAATTCAAAAAAGCAGAAGAGTATCTTACAAAGGGTTGGAAAATTTTAGAGAAGTAAGCAGAAAGCAGAGGGCAGTTAGAAGCTAGAAGTTGTTTCCCTAAACCCTAAACACTAAACCCTGCTCTTATTCTTCTTCACGCACTGAAAGTTTACGCACTTTCTTTTTATGTATATTTGGAATGACAATATGTTTACCTTTTGAAAACTCTATTTCACCGAGGAGGGTCTCAATATCTACGCGTCTATATACACGGTAATTGTTGAAAGGGTTGCGTGTTGCTTCCAGTTTGCCCTTCTGATCCCAGTTCCTGACTGTTAGTGGAGAGACGCCAAAAATCTTTGCCACCTCAGTAACTGTTAAAAACTCCTTTTGAGGTATTTTTGTCATAGAAAGTGTTTGTATAGGTGGTGCATGAAAAGTGGGTAGGGTATAGACATTCAAATTTTATTGTTTTCTATTGTTTTTGCCATTTTTATAGGATTTCCTCGTTTTTCTGTACATTTCTTTTGCAGTAGCTAGCTTACGAACAGTATATGTTACTTTTTCATGCATTTTTTAAATGTTGTATCTTAAGGGTTCCTTGCCGAGATTCAGTATAAACTATTAACCTTTATTAATGAATAAACTTATAAACATACATACATTTTTTAATTTTAGAAACAGGATACATTTTTTTTACTAAAATTTCTTTTTTAAGCATTGTGTATCTGCTAAAGCTTTCAGTCTGCGTACAGAACTGTCATTTTTTGATCGTCTATGGAGAGAAAGTGAGTATTTTTTTTCGTGGATATGTTTATACCTACTGCAGATAGGTGGGAAGTTAAACTAAAGACATCAGAGATCCTTGAGCCGTTGATACCCAACGAAATAGTTTTAGCGAAGAAAAAGATCTCCCAAAAAGAACGATAAAGATGAAAAAAACCTCACCAACCCAAGAGCCGATGTTTGTTGAAAAACAAGCCGATATTCTAGAAAAATCGGGTCTATAGTCATGAATAATTCTGATTATCAGGGTATGGATATTGAGGCACCTATGGACAGATGGTTGCCTCTTTCTCAGGCGGCAAAGTTTTCTCCGTATGACTCTGAGTATCTTTCTCTTCTGGCTCGAAAAGGAAAATTGGTCGCTAAGAAGATTGACGGTATCTGGTTTACCACACGGGCTGCTCTTACTGCCTATGTTCTTGAATCGGAGCAAAAACAAGAAAAGAACAAGGAACGTTTACGAAACATCCTTTCTTCTGATGTAGGACTGGATGCATGGATGCCTCTCTCGCAGGTGGCAAAGTTTTCTCCCTATGATTCCGAGTACTTATCTCTTCTTGCGCGTAAGGAAAAGTTAATTGCAAAGAAGGTGGACGGTATTTGGTTCACCACAAGAGCTGCTCTTACCGCCTACGCTCTTGAGTCGGAACAAAAGCAAGAAAAAAATAAGGAGCGCTTGCGAAGTATTCTTTCTTCAAAAATACCAGTAGAGGGTGGTGGTATTGATAGTACGCGCACGCTTGAAGAGGGTGGAAGTGTTTTGAGAGAAAGCGTATCGCAGAATGAGGGTGGTGTATTTTCTCAGTTGAAAAAAAATCCACTGAGAATTATTTTTTCTTTTTCAAAGTACGCATCCATTTTTTTAATTGCCGCGGCTGTTTCAGGATTTGTGATGGATGGTTGGTCCTCTTCGGTTAATGATGGAGGAGAGAGGGTTGGTGGTGTCTATCAAAATTCGAATAGTGAGGCATACACTTCCTCTCCAGTAGGAAACTCATTTGAACATTTCCTCTCTCAAGGAGGGTCTCCAACATTGCTTGCATCTGTTGCGGTTGCAGGATCGGATATTTTTGAAAATCTATTTTCACGTATTATTTCTAGTAAGTCTCAGATCCCTAGTGCGGTGAATTCTACTGTTGTCAGTTGTGCCTCATCCGTAGCTATTGTCCCTCCAGTATGGAGTTCAAAAACTGAGGATGTGGCAGTTTCTGGTACCACGCCGGGCACTGTAAATAATTTTTATGGTCCGGTCACGAACAACTATGGTCCAGTTACTACAACGGAAAATAAGTATATTGCTTCACCAGGTATGTCTCCTGAAGTTCTTACGGCTGAACTTCAGGGATTTAAAAATGTTGTGCTCTCACAAGTGTATGGTGCTATTTCAAATATTTCATCCAATGTTGCCGGCAATACCCATGCGATTCAACTCAGTAATCGTATCGATCAACTCGCTTCCGTTAGTATTTCAGGTTCATCGTTCACCGGAGGTACTATTTCTAACAGCACTATCACCGGTTCAAATATTTCTGGGGGCACAGGTTCGTTTTCGACGCTTTCTGTTTCTGGCGCGACGGAGCTTGCAACGCTTTCCGTAAGTGGCGTTACAACGCTTGCAACTACCACTATCTCTGGACCATTTACACTTATCTCAAGCGTAACTTCAACGGTGGAAAATGGCCCACTTCAAGTAAATAATGGTGTCGTTTCTGCAACTACAAGTATTGGCACACTCTATGGCGGTACCGGCCTCAATTCATATACCACTGGAGATGTGTTGTACGCATCAAGCGCAAACACACTCGCACGTCTAGGTGTTGGTTCAACAGGTCAAGTGCTCAAAGTTCAGGGAGGTGTACCAACTTGGGCTGCGGATATATCTGGTGGCGGAGGGGCAGGGGCGTGGGCTACCTCGACTGACAGCCTCTCTATTTCTCCAGCGGATATTTCTAATGTCATCGTCATTGGTGCTTCCGCTACTTCAACTACCGGAAATATTTTAGAAACCGTCGGTAATTCTTTGTTTCGTGGATTTGTAACTACATATAAAACGGTGACCGCACCATTATTCACCGCAACTTCTTCAACTGCCTCCGTATTCCCATACGCATCCACCACCGCACTCACTGTTTCAGGCAACACATTCCTTACAGGACTCTCTGGACCAAATGGTCTTGCAATCAACGCAAGCGGACAAGTGTACTCTGCAGCAACTTCAACTCTTTCAACTATTTCAGGAATACTTGGAATCTCACAAGGAGGCACTGGCACCTCAACAGCCCCTTCATACGGTCAACTTTTAGTTGGTAATGCGTCAGGTGGCTATGATTATGTTGCGACTTCTTCGCTCGGCTCTGTAGGTGGCATCACCTCACTCGCACACACATACGGCTCTGCACAAACAGGTGCTATCACATTCGCCACAACATCTGACACCAATCTCCTCCTTAATGTCACTAACTCAGGAGGTGCATTCACTTTCACACCAGCATGGTCTGGAACACTTGCATCATCTCGTCTTAATTCAAATGTTGTTCAAGCAATCACCAACGACACCAACATTACTGGTTCTATTTCTGCACAGAATCTCACTTTAGGTTGGACAGGGCAGTTGGGAGTGACACGGGGAGGAACCGGACTTTCGTCAATCGCATCATCATCACTCCTTATTGGAGGCCCTGGCAACACATTCATTGGATACGCAACAAGTTCACTTGGTATTGCACTCGGAGATACGACAGGAACACTTTCAGAAACACGAGGGGGCACAGGAGTCACCAACGCACCATCGTACGGGCAAGTGCTTCTTGGAAATGGTTCTGGTGGATACACACTTACGGCAACAAGCTCACTTGGTATCACTAGCGGAGTGTGGGGCAATATCACCG
>JAGOSG010000015.1:0-5020 GCA_018062445.1 Minisyncoccota bacterium
TGCGAGCAAAGAGCCGTTTCCATTGTTTGGGAGTCATTGAGCTAGCTTCTAGCTTTCCGCTTTTGGCTTTCAGCTTGAAGTTAAAAGCTGGAACCTGACAGCTGGAACCTATAAGCTTCTTTATTGTATACTGTCTCTATGTTGTTCGATAAAAAACATAAAGGGGCAATACAGGTAGTGTGGGTAGTAGTAGCCGTGCTTATTATCGTAAGCATGATTGTACTTTCATTCCCGATCAGTTAGCCACTAGCCATTAGGGTTTAGTCGTTAGGAAATAAACTCCTAATTCTTTCTCCCTATACCCTAACCCCCTATTGGCTAAACCCTAGTTGCTGTCTGGTTTTATCATTTTCAAAAATACCTCTGGTGGTATTTGTACTTTTGCATGCCCTCCTCGTCGCTCCTTTCCTCTTTTCTGTTTTTCAAGCACCTTCTTTTTTCTTGAAACATCTCCACCGTACAAACCACTCGTCACATCTTTACGCATAGCCGAGAGAGAGCGTGACGCAATAATACGACCGTTCGCCTGTGATTGTATTTTAAGAACAAATTGCTGACGAGGTAAAGTATTTGCAAGTTTTTCAACAAGTGCACGAGCCTCTTCTTCAACCCGACGCTCCGAAATAATGCGTGAAAATGCAGGCACTAGCTCTTCTGCCACTAGAACATCGAGCCTTGTAACGGTTGCGGGACGAAACTCTCCAAACTCATACGAGAGCGACGCAAAACCAGAAGACACGCTTTTCAAACGGTCAAAAAATCCACGCATTAATTCACGAAGTGGCATCTCAGCTTTAATGAGAAGTCTGTCATCTCCATATCCTGATAAACCAAAAAGATCGGCGGAATGTATTGTTGCCTCAAACTCATAGAGCAATTGTGTCATCGGTGACAGGTAGGAAGGTGGAATAATAATTGCGATATTCACCCACTGCTCACGAACTGACGCAATCATGCCGTGCGGAGGAAATTGTGTTGGTGTGTAAATTTGTTCTGTCTTACCCCTTGTATCAGTCACCTCATACATAATTGAGGGCGTAGTGATGACTGGGGTAATAGAAAATTCGCGCGTTAGACGTTCAGTCACAATTTCCATATGGAGCATACCCAAGAAACCACACCGAAAACCCTTTCCAAGTACTGAAGAGCCGTCTTCTTCAAATGAGAGCGCGGCATCCGAGAGTTTAAGTCGTAAAAGTGCCTGCTTAAGAAGCGTAAATCCATCTTGGCTGTCAGGGTACAAAGAGGCCCACACCACAGCCTTAGGAGTACTGTAGCCCTCGTAGGCGGGTAAGGTAGAGTTTCCTGCCTTAATCGTGTCACCCACCAGCGCAACTCCAGGCTCCTTTATTCCCGTCACCACATATCCTATGTCGCCCGCTGAAAGAAATGGGGTAGGAAATTCCGCTGGCACTAACCATCCCGTCTCAAGTGCAGTCATTTTCTTTCCCACTGCCATGAAAGAGATTGTGTCTTTAGTACGGAGCTCCCCATCAGTCACACGCACATACGCCACCACCCCTCGATGTTCTGAATATGAAAAATCAAACACAAGCGCTCTCCCTCCCTGCCCTGCCCTAGGATATGAAGTGGTAGGAGGTGGCACACGCTCAACAATGGCAACAAGTAATTCTGCCACCCCCTCCCCTGTTTTTCCTGAGACTGATAAGACTTCCGATTCCTCAACATTCAAAAGTCGCGCCAGAGCTCCGCGAACCTCAGGCACTCTCGATGCTGGCATATCGATTTTAGACAAAACGGGAATAATGACACACCCAGCGTCTCTGGCCATGGCAAGTGTTGCGAGTGTCTGCGCTTGAATACCCTGTGTCGAATCAACTAAGAGAAGAACGCCTTCGACAGCAGTAAGCGCGCGCGATACTTCATACGCAAAGTCTATGTGCCCTGGAGTGTCGATAAGATTAAGAACGTAGTTTGTAGCGTTCAGAGTGTAGTTCATTCGAACGGGTTGCATCTTGATAGTGATGCCACGCTCTCGCTCCAAATCCATTTGGTCCAAAACCTGCTCACGCATCTTCCGAGTAGGTACGGTGTTAGTCACCTCAAGCATGCGATCAGCCAGAGTAGACTTCCCGTGGTCTATATGAGCAATGATAGAAAAATTACGGATGTGTTTCATAGAGCAATTAATTCGGCGGGTAGTGCAGTCAGTACAAATTTCATCATGCTTTCAATCCTTTCTTAAGAAGATGCAATGTGGCAGCATGAATTTCTTTCAATTCCTGACTCTTTAGAACAAAGAGAACAAGGAGCCACAATATACCTCCAAAGAGACTTGCACTCACACCTTGTGTGAAGATACCGAAGAATGTGGTTGTGGGCAATAGCGGAGCAGAAACCTGCAACACCGCATATGCTCCTGTAGCAGCTATTATAGACGCCGCAAAGGATGAACCAAGAGTATGGAACACTCCTTTCTCAAAACCAAATCGACGCGCAAAAAGATATCCGAAGACACCGGCTACACCAAGCATTGCTAGTGAATACACTATTGGGATCATCAAAACCGATGTCCCTGGAACATCACTAACTCGGAGGAGTGCTTCTATGAAAAACCGCGGTGTTTCGGCAGAAGCAATCCACACAACCGCGCCGTACGCACCTATACCTGCCACAATTGCGCCACCAACATTCACCACAATGGGAACAAGTGTTGAGTGTGCTGCATAATAACTTCTAGAAAAAATAAGTATGACGGACTGCGCAATCAAGGAGAGCGCAAAACACGCAAGCACTGCCGCAGTGAGTCTTGTATCATCCCATGAAAATGCACCTGTGCCGAGAATGATACGAACGATGTGTGCACGCAAAACAACAATGAATGTTATTGCGGGAAATGTCCAAAATATAATGTGACGAACACTTGCCCACACTTCACGCATAAATAATTCTCTTTCCCCTTTTGCAATAAGAGCGGAGAGTGCGGGGAAAATTGCAGCCGCATATGAAACACCAACAATAGTAAGAGGTACGGACTGTAAGTTGAACCCAAATGCGAATGCCGAAACAGTGCCTACAGCAGTCAATGATGCAATGCTTGCAAACACCAGAAGTAAAATTTGCTGTGCAGACAATGCGAGCGCACGAGGCATTGACGGCAAAGCAACTTCAACAATGGATGCACGAATTGAATTCCATGAAGGGCGTACAATGTGGCGCGCATGCCCAAGTATCGGAATCACTTGTGCAGACACATGCAGCAGTGCCCCGAGAGCAACACCCCACGCAAGACCAGCAATACCAAATTCTGGATATAAGAATACCGCGCCAATGATGATGCCGACATTGTAAAGAATTGGTGCAAGCGCAAATATGATGAATTGACGGAGCACCTGCACCACTGATGTGGCAATCGACGAGAGGCCCAACAATATCGGTTGGATCAACATGATGCGCGACAAAAGAATAGTGTTCGCAGTAACTTCGGGAGAAAAACCAGGAAAGAGGAATGGAATAATAAATGGCATTGCAAAGAACAGTAGGCCAGAAATCCCAATCGCACTCACGCCAAAAGCAAAGAGTACATTACCAACAATAACCCCCTGAGCATCTTTATCTTTACCTGAGAGAAGTGGTACTAAAGCGAACGACGATACAAACAGGGTTAGGAAGGCAAACAAAAGATCTGGGATACGAAACGCCGCAAAGTATGCGTCTAGCATTGGCCCTGCACCAAAAAGATGTGCAAACGTTCTATCGCGAACAAGTGCTAATACCTGCGAGAGAACAGAAAATCCAGCCAGCACATATGCTGCTTCATGAAGACCCCGAATAGGTCTCGTCATCGCTTCAAAAACAGCACGCACCATATCAAGGGGGCTATACGGAAGCTTTCGCTCTTAGTGTTAATTGTATTTCATCCATAGTATCTGTATAAGACACACTTCTCGAAGCGGCAAAAGCTTGAGCAATTCTACCGGTAGTATTTCCGAGATGTACCTTATACACCAGCTGGAGTTTCTTCAGTAGGTGCAACGGTGCCACTTTCGAATGGATTCTCACCTTTTTCAAGAGCATCTATAACACCTTTTAAGGTTGCGTTATCAGCATTCTTTTCCTGAAGAGCCTTGAAGAGGGCGAGGGCTTCCTCATTTTTACCCAAAAATACATCGGCTTGCCCTAGGAAAAATGATGCATTTGCAAAGTCAGGAGTAATGGTAAGTGCCGCCATGAATGCAGTCGCCGCCTTCTCGTAACGCTTTGCCGAAAGCTCTAATAACCCAAGCTGATACTTCAGCGATGAATCTTGAGGAGTAAAGACAATAGCGGCATTCACTGCAGCAATCGCATCGTCAATTTTCCCTTCGTTCAAAGACAGCTGGGCGAGCAAAAGAATCGCTGGTGTATAGTCTGCCTTCTTTGCGAGAGCAGCGAGCGCAGATGCGCGAGCACCAGCGGCATCATTTTTGAACGCCTTCAAGTTAGCAAGGTGGTAATCAACTTCCGGACTACTAGGATTGTACTTTCGTGCTTCTTCGAGAGTTTCAACTGCCTTTTCATAGGCTCCATCAATTTTCAACGGAACAACAGTCTCATACACTGACGCCCGTGACATCCAGTTGCTAAAACGCGTAGGATTTGCATTTATAGCCGCAGTACTTGCAGTAACTGCGTCAGAGAGTCCTGCTTGAAATGCATCTTGCGCAGCTTTATCTGACCCACCTTTCTGTACGATTTCATTCAAGCGTGCAAGAGCGAGGGTGGTTAACATACGATAATAACGATCTTGTGGGGAAAGTGCTGCGGCTTGAGTAGCTGAGGCCGTTGCACCAGCAAGGTCGCCTGCATTTGAACGCAAAACCGTTTTCCCTTCTTGGAGTGCACTTGCATACACTTCACCAGCACCATAAAGAGATACTAAAGAGAGTACGAGAGTTACCGCGACAACTAACACCGATAGAAACCCAAAACGCGGACTCTCCGAGAAGACAATGTTAATTGGACGCGCAAATGCGGTTCCTTTGAGGGACGCAATAAACAACCCGATGAACAGGAACAT
>JAGOSG010000007.1:0-17300 GCA_018062445.1 Minisyncoccota bacterium
TCTTCTCCCATATATGGGTTCAAGACAACTCCGTCAGCATCCAACTCATCAAAAATAAGTGACCCGTAGGCTTCCATCGTATTATCAATGTCGCCGATTTTACAATCTACAAAAACAGGTATGTCAGAATACTTTAGGTGTATATATTGAATAATATTTTTTAAAAGTGAGTGCCCCTGCGGATACAGATCAAAAAATGCTTTCTGAATTTTATACGAACACACACCCTCGCCTGTAATGTCGACAATGGTAGTCAAAAAATCATAAATTTTCTCTTCGCGATTTTCGATAGCAGAATCACCCGTGTACTCTTTGGGCATTTTTAACCAATCAGGATCAAGTCCCACACAGATCAGTGAGTCATTCTTCACCATTGCTCTGTCAAGCTTTTCAAGAGTACTCATACAAGATTGAGGTGTCCTAATTTGTCTTGCTTGGCACGCAAATGTGGTTCCGTGAGCTCGGTAGGCTCAATAACCACTGGCATTACCTCATGAATCGTATAACCATTCTCAGCAAAGACTTTCATTTTTTTCGGATTATTTGTAGCCAACTCAATCCTCGTTGACGTTGGTATGTTAAAAAATTTCAAAATTGCAATTACGCCACGATAACTTCTAACATCTATTTCGCCATGCGTTAAAGAATGTGCGGCATCAACGGTATCTAGGCCGAGATCATGCTGTAGCAATAATGTAGCGAGTTTAAAAGCCAAGCCTTTACCGCGTCCATCTTGCTGAGGGATGTGCACAATCATACCTTCTCCCTTTTCTTGTATATCTTTCATTGTTTTATGAAGCTGATCTTTGCAGTCACATGTTCTATCTCCAAAAACCTGACCAGTCTCACAGCCGGAGTCTATACGAATCGTTAATAGGTCTCTATTTCTAAAAACAGGAGAGAGGGATTGGTCTAATTCTGCATTAATAAGAACAGAATATTTCTGCCACTTATCGCTCACTCTAAATAAAAACTGATGAAACATACCCTCCTCAGGCTTAATTATGCCCACCCCCTCTCTTTTAACTGTAATATTGTGAACCTTACCGGCTTCGGTAACAGACACACGCCTCTTGATTGGGCGCATACTTAATTTTGCTCGTTCAAGTGATTCACTCATGATGTATGGTTCTTTTTTGAAAATCGTCCTCGAATGAGGCGATATGCCAATCTGTCGTCTACATGTCGCATAGGTAACCCAATTATGGAATCACAAGAAATACAAGAAAAATTGGGCATATCTCGCTGGTCGACTATATCAGAATCGTATTGCAAGTTGGCATATGTATCGGGCCAAAAAATACGATTTAAGTAACAACGAAACAAACTACCGCTACCGTCTTTTTGATAAACAAGTGTCTTTTCTTGACATGCAGTGCAAGATAATTCAATAAATTTTCCAAAACCTTCCCTAGCTCTGAAGTATTTATCTTTTTTTAATTCGAAGCTCATTTTGTTTGAATGTAATATTCTGCTCTTTTTTTGAATACTGTCAAGTCTCACCAATTTCACACTATCTTAGCGCTTTAATAACGATTCGTTTAAACAGCGCAAATGGGGGGGTGATGATAGAATATTGGTAAAATGGACTCAATAACCATCCGCAAACCTGATGATTGGCATGTGCACCTAAGAGACGGTGCGATGCTTGAAGCCGTTCTGCCATTTACTGCACGCGCTTTTGGACGAGCAATTGTAATGCCTAACCTCTCACCCAATCCTGTCACCACAACTCTTGAGCTACAGGCATACAGAGAACGAATCACTCAAGCACTCAAGGGACATTCAGGTTTTGTCCCACTCATGACTTACTACCTCACCGATAATTCTTCGGCGGAAGAAATCGCAAGTGGTTTTACGAATGGCATCGCTTCAGCGGTAAAGGCGTACCCAGCTGGCGCAACAACAAACTCAGCACAAGGCGTTACCGACATTCGAAAAGTATATGAAGTGCTTGAAGCCATGCAAAAAGTTGGGATGCCAATTCTCATGCATGGAGAGACGCTAAAAGATGCCGGAGGAAATACAATCGACCCATTTGACCGTGAAAAAGTATTTCTCGACACTACCCTTCCAGCAATTCTCAAAAACTTTCCAGAATTGAAAATTGTTCTTGAGCACGCCACCACAAAAGATGCCGTGGACTTTGTACAAAATGAAAACAGTAACCGCCTTGGCTCCACAGTGACCATCCACCACCTCATGGAAAATCGAGAGAATGTAGAACATAGCGAGGAACCTGCATACCTTCACTGCATGCCAGTCATAAAAAATGAAGCAAACCAAAAAGCACTCCGCCAAGCGGTAACATCAGGCGACACACATTTTTTCCTTGGTACCGACTCCGCACCACACCCAGTGTCCTCCAAAGAAAAAACTCCACCAGCGGCGGGTATCTTTACCGTTCCTTCAGCAATTGAGCTCTACACAGGAGTTTTTGAAGAGGAAGGAAAGCTTGAAAACTTAGAAGCATTTGCATCTCTAAACGGCGCAAAGTTTTATGGCCTTCCGCCAAATGAAGAAACCATCACTCTTACTAAAAATCCTTGGACAATAGATTCATTAGTACAGGTTTCAAACGGCGAAACCATTCGCCCATTCGGCTACAGCAAAGACCCAACAAAGCGCTTGATAGTAGGTTGGAAAATCACTTGAGATTTCTAGCCAAGCAACAGCTTCAAAAGTGCCATGCGCACAAGCACGCCATATTCTGCTTGCTTGAAGTAGACTGCGTGCGGTGAATCATCAACTTCAGGAGTTATTTCACCTGCACGCGGAAGTGGATGAATGAGTATAGAACCTTCTTTCATCTGATCAACCAATGCGCGATCAATGACATATTTTCCACGAAGCTTCTCATACTGATCGTGGTCAGGAATCCACTCTTCCGCAATACGCGTTTGATACACCACATCGGCCTCACGCATTGCTCCTGCTAAATCATCTGTTTCGGTAAACTGAACACCCCTTTCTTTCAAATACTCTTTCACATCGTCTTTCATAGCAAGCTCCGGGCCAGACACGAATGTCATTTTCACATTGTTGTATTTGGCGAGAAGATACGCGAGAGAACGAGCGGCACGATAATACGCGAGGTTGCCGACGAATGCGATGTGAAAATCATCAGTGCGACCTATCTCACGAAAAATAGTATACAAATCAAGAAACGCCTGCGTTGGATGTTGACCGATACCGTCTCCACCATTAATCACAGAAACTTCCGAAACAGCACCAGCCCTCGCGAGCATTCCCACTTCTGGGTGGCGGAGAACAATAACATCCGCATAGTTGTCTACGATGCGAATCGTGTCTTCTATAGTCTCCCCTTTTGTTGAGGATGATGATTCGCTCGCATTCTCCATTGAGATGACATGGCCACCGAGTCGATACATGGCTGACTCAAAACTCAAGCGGGTGCGCGTGGATGGTGCAAAAAATAAAGACGCCATAATCTTTCCATCAAGATCCTTTGTGCGCTTTCCTTCAAGAGAAGTCGCAACCTGAAAAAGATTGTTCAAGGCTTCGCGGTCAAACTGCTGAGTCTCGAGTATGTGTTGCATAAGTATGGGTTAGTGTTTAAGAAGATTTAATTTCTTTTGCTAAGTTTGTATTCCACATGGCGCCCGTTGCACTCATGACAATGTCAGCTCCAGCGCGGAGATACTCAGCATAGTCAGCGGGAGTAATCACGCCACCAACACCACAAATTTTAAATGTGAATCCACCAGCATCACGCGCACTTTTCAAACGCTGCACCATTTCGAGCCCTGCCCATTTTATGGATGCACCACACACACCTGAGCGTGAACGGTTTGGCCCTGGAAGCGCTTGCTCCCCTTTTTCATCGACAATAGTTGCCTGCACTGTGTTGATAGCGGAAACACCGTTTGCATATTTTTCAGCAATTTGAGCTAAACGCACCACATCCTCATTGTTTTTGTAATATCCAACCTTGAGCATCAAAGGAGTTGAACCAATGACGGCACGCAACCCTTCACACACTTTTTCCGTAACATCCAAGTTGTAGCAAACCAAACCCTCATTGCCGATATTTGGGCACGACAAATTTACTTCCAAAACTTTTGCGCCTGTTTTTGCTGCAAGAGATCCTGCAAGAATGTAATCATCAATAAACTCATTTTGACTCTGACCTGCTTTAACAGTACCCATGAAACTCAAGACCGCGAGCTGGCCGTTTTTCTCATACGACATCGCTGTCTTAAAATCATCCTGCCACACAGGTGTTTCTTTTGAGGGCACGCCAAATGAGTTGGTGATAGAAATAGGCTCGGTGTAATTAACATCCGCCACCAAGGCTTCAGCTTGTGCACGCTCTAGCGTGAGGTGCTCACCTGGATGCACAGCGAGCACATTGGGGAATGGATGGCAGGGATAGGAGCCACTTCGTATTGTTTTATAGACTGCGATATCAAATCCAGTATCAAACGCACCTTTCATGAATGCGCTATTCAAAAGTGGGCCCGCAGGAATACCAAATGGTGTGTAGACCTTGTGTCCAAAAATTTCATGCATCGGCTCGCCTTTTTCTTCATAGGCTGGAGCATTTTTAAATCCTCCAAACGGTCCACTCTCGTAGTTTTCTTCGTATGACTTCGTAGGGTCATAAAAGCTCGCAGACGAGCTTTTTCGCCCAGCACTCGCTCGGGAATGCCCAAAAGGCTCTTGTTCATTCCCCTCGCTCGCTTGGTTGTAAAATGGCGTAGTGGTCATATCACTCCGAGTGCTCTTTAAGATATTTTGCACCGTGACCAAGCTCAATGTTAATGGGGATTTTTTTCAACGATTCAGGAACCTCGTTTTCCGCATAAGCATCAAGTGGCATAAGTGACAGCGAGTGGAATGGAACACCGAGCAATTCTTGAATTAGTGTGTCAGTTGAATTTCTATTTATAAGAGCAACGGCTCCCACAACTTCACCCCCAACCATCTGTACTGCCTGAACAACCTCGTTAATTGATTTGCCAGTGTTAACAACATCCTCAATTACCACAACTCTCTTACCTTTAACCACCGCATCATATCCGCGCTTTGTAATGGATTGGATTCCGTCAATTGATTCTGTGTAGGCACTGAGCACCTCTCTTCCTAACAATGCACTCATATGAAATGCCATCCACTGCGAGAGCGCTATGCCACCAGTTGCAGGAGCGACGATGACATCTGGATTCCAATCAACAACCTTTTTTGCAAGCACCTCACAAAGTCGTGAAGTCAGAGCAACGTGTATGAGAATTTTATTTTTATTTATATACACCGACAAATGTTTTCCTGAGGTACCAATAAAATGGCCTTCGGTTATAGCTCCAGCTTCTTTTAGTATGTGAGTGATGTCATCCATATCCCTATCATTTAAGCATCTTTCTTATATGCATCCCATGATTTTGACTCTAAGCCTTTCTTTCCTACCTCTGAGAGAGCCATGGCGAACGCCTCTGCAAGCTGACGGTTAGTGATGAGGGGAATATTGAGATCAACTGCCTTGCGACGAATAATAAAACCATCTGATGGACCGCCGTTACCGTTACCCTCTCTCACAAGCCCTCGATTTGCGAGGTTGATGATCAGCTCAAGCTTCCCTGAATCAAGGAGCGTTCCGACATTTTCTTTCTTTCCAGTTTTTATTTTATGCACAAGCTGTGCCGGGATGCCATGAGTTTTCAAAAATTCTGCGGTGTGTTCAGTGGCAAAAAAGTTAAACCCTAACACTTTAAGTTTTTCTATCGCGGGAAGAAGTTTTACTTTGTTCTCTTCGCCACCTAAAGAAAGGAGAATATTTTTTGTAGGAATTCGGAAACCTGCGGCCATCATGGACTTCAAGAGAGCCTCAGGATATGAATCACCAAATGCGGCTACTTCGCCTGTTGATGCCATCTCGACATACCCAAGCGGGTCAGCACCCTTAATGCGACTATATGAAAACTGCGGTGATTTTACTGCAACATAATCAAGCTCAAGTGTTTGGTAGTGTCCACTAATGTCTTTGCCTAGCATTGCCTTTGTGGCGAGTTCAATGAAGTTGTAACCAGTGACTTTTGAGACGAATGGGAAACTACGCGATGCACGCACATTTGTTTCAATAACCTGTAGTTTATTTTCTTTCGCCAAAAACTGAATATTGAATGGGCCGGTAATTTTTAATTCTTTAACTACTTTTTTTGCAATGCGCTTCGCTCGACGAATCGTTTCAAGATAGGTACGTTGCGGAGGCAAAACCACGGTTGCATCTCCCGAGTGAGTGCCTGCGTTCTCAACATGCTCAGTTATGGCGTATATTTCCAGCTTTCCTTTTGAAGCGACCCCGTCTATTTCAATTTCTCGTGCATTCTCAATAAATTTTGAAATAACAATCGGGTGTTCAGAAGACACATCGACTGCACGCTCCAAAAATCGCATGAGCGATGCTTCGTCAGACGCAATTGCCATGGCGGAGCCTGAAAGCACATACGAGGGGCGTACAAGCACAGGATAGCCAAGTTTGAGAGCTGCCTCACCTGCGGCCTTTCTTGTCGTGAGTTCTGCCCATCCTGGCTGATCAATATTGAGCTTATCTAACAGCTTTGAGAAAGTATGACGGTCTTCTGCACGGTCAATATTTTCAGGAGTAGTTCCTAAAATTTTTACACCGTTTTTATGAAGCGGGAGCGCAAGATTGTTTGACACTTGCCCACCCGTTGAAATCACCACCCCTTTAATTTTTTCAAACTGCACAATGTCGAGTACACGCTCTAAAGAAAGCTCTTCAAAGTACAATCGGTCCGACATGTCGTAATCAGTCGACACTGTTTCGGGATTGTAGTTAATCATCACCGTCTCCTTACCTTCAGCTTTGAGTGTTTTTAGCACTTGTACACTCGACCAATCAAACTCAACCGATGAACCAATTGAGTACGGCCCACTCCCAAGAACTGCAATTCCTTTTTTGCCCGAAATGACATCATGCTCAGTACCGTGGTAAGTCACATAGAGGTAATTTGTTTTTGCTGGAAATTCTCCTGCCAGTGTATCTATTTGCTTCACCACTGGAGTGACATTCTTTTTTTCACGAAGTGTACGCACCACCATTTCAGTTTTTCCTGTAATAACTGCTACTTGTTTATCTGAAAATCCTGCCTGCTTTACTTGACGCAAAAGCTCTGTCGTGAGGTTTTCTTTCTTTAAACTCTTTTCGAGTTCAATGATATTTTTCATCTTATCTAAAAACCATGTGGTTATACCTGAAAGTTTGTGAATGTCCTCAACTGAAACACCTCTTCGCAATGCCTCTGCCACCGCAAAGACACGCCGTGTTGTTGGATTTTTAATTTCGGCTAGATAGTCCTTAATTTGAAATACTTCACCTTTATTTAAAGTAAGGCCATCCGCTCCAATCATGAGCATACGAATTGCTTTTTGAAGCACTTCTTCAAAAGAACGACCAATTGCCATGACTTCTCCGACTGACTTCATTTCCGTTCCGATAGAGCTGACGGCACCATCAAACTTATTCAAATCCCATCGTGGCATCTTGAGCACTAAGTAATCGAGCGCAGGCTCAAAACACGCACTAGTTTTTTGCGTCACAGCATTTTTAAGTGTGAGGAGAGAATGCCCGAGAGAAAGCTTTGCGGCAATAAACGCTAGAGGATAGCCCGTTGCTTTTGAAGCGAGTGCAGACGAGCGAGAAAGGCGTGCGTTCACTTCAATCACACGGTACTCACCAGTGACTGGGTGGAGTGCGTATTGAATATTGCACTCACCCACCACACCAAGGTGTCGAATAGTTTTAATCGCTACCTCACGCAAGCGATGATATTCCTCATTAGTTAATGTCTGGGATGGCGCCACCACAATAGACTCGCCTGTATGAACACCCATCGGGTCGAAGTTCTCCATGTTGCATACAACAATGCAGTTGTCGTAGGCATCGCGTACCACTTCGTACTCAACCTCTTTCCATCCTGCGAGATACTCTTCAATCAAAACTTGAGGGCTTCGATGAAATGCTTCAGCGAGTCGAATCTTGAGTTCCGACTCTGTTCGCACTAATCCAGACCCTTCACCGCCCAAGGCGAAACCCATGCGAATCATCACTGGGTATTTCAACTTTGCGGCACCTTTCACAGCATCTTTAATATTTTCTGCAGCAAAACTTCGAGCCGTCACCACACCAATTTCTGAGAGTCGCTTAATGAAGAGTTCTCTGTCTTCCGTATCGCGAATAACTGACACCGGTGTACCCAAAACTTCAACGCCATATTTCTTAAGAATTCCATTTGCTTCAAGCAGAAGACCTAAGTTGAGTGCAGTCTGTCCGCCAAAACCAAGGAGTATTGCATCGGGTCGCTCTTTTTCTATTACCTCTTTTGCAAAACGTTCGGTGAGTGGCAAAAAATATACGGTGTCTGCAAGACCTGTATCTGTTTGCACTGTTGCAATATTTGGGTTCATCAAAACAGTTCGAATACCCTCTTCTTTAAGTGCTTTGATTGCTTGAGAACCTGAATAATCAAACTCACCAGCTTGCCCGATGCGCAAACCTCCAGAGCCGAGGATAAGAACTTTTTTTGGTTTTTTAGGCATGATTCTTTTTATACAAAGCAACAGAGGCTAAAAACTCATCAAAAACCCATGCGGTGTCGGTAGGCCCAGGAGATGCCTCGGGGTGAAACTGCACTGCAGACCACGGCTTGGAGCTGTGTTTAATTCCTTCAACAGAGCCATCGTTAGCATTTTCAAACCACACTTTCCATTCTTTTGGCAATGTTTTGCGATTAATCGCAAACCCGTGATTTTGAGAAGTAATGTAGCAACGAGTGCCTTGAGTTACATCAGTGCATGGTTGATTTTGGGAGCGATGTCCGTATTTAAGTTTGTACGTTGATGCACCTGCAGCAAGCGCCATCAGTTGAGTGCCAAGACATATACCAAGAATGGGAATATCTTTTTTGAATGCATTTTTTATATTTTGAATTGTGGCACCGCACATTATTGGATCTCCTGGGCCGTTTGAAAGAAAGAGCCCATCGTATTCTTCTCTCGTAAAATCATAGTCCCAAGGAACACGGAGCACGGTGATGCCTGGGCGCACCAGCGAGCGAACAATATTTTCTTTCATCCCGCAATCAACAGCAATAATTTTTATCGACCCACTTCCATACACACGCTTTTCTTTAATACTCACTTCCGCGACAAGGTTGCGCTCATTGGGGTCTTCAAGAGTAATAGTGTTTCCCTTAACTGAGAGTCCTCCAAGCATGACCCCTTTTTCACGAAGCTTCTTTGTAAGTGCACGCGTATCAACGCCTGAGATTGCGGGAATGCCAGACTTTTTTAACCACGAGGCGAGCGACTGCTTTGCGGACGCACTTGAGTAGGTCTCGCTGTACTCACTCACCACAAGCCCTGAAATGTGGATGCCAGTTGATTCAAAAAATTCGGGATCAGGAACGCCGTAGTTACCAACGAGTGGGTACGTCAGAACTAAAATCTGTCCTTGGTATGACGGATCAGTGAGTGTCTCAACATAGCCAACCATTCCCGTATTGAAAACAACTTCACCAGTCGCAGAAACATCAGCTCCAAAGCTTTTTCCTTCTATAACTGTTTTGTCTGCGAGAATTAATTTCATATATAGAAAAAATCCTCCAATGAATGGAGGATTTTTGAGGAAATTATTTCCCTTTTTTGGAGAGAGTGAAGCTTGAAGCGGTTCTGCATACTCAAATTAAAAGTAGTCTACATGGCTAACCGACTGAAGTAAAGAACATGTCCACAGCATCCGCTACTTCTGTAGCATTTTCTGCCCTCATAAGTTCCCCTCGAAGCTCTGCGGCGCCATCAAAGCCATTCACATAGGCTTTATAGTGTTTTTTCATAATGGCAAAACTCTTGTGGGGCAATAATTCCTCAAAAAGCTTTGTGTGCTCAACCATCACCCTCAGTTGCTCTTGAATACCAATGTGGGGTTTCGTAAATCCCACATTGGCAAATAGCCACGGATTGCCGAAAATGGCACGGCCCAGCATGGCGCCGTCAGCCCCAGATTCGTCTATTTTTTTCCGAGCATCTTCGACGTCAATAATGTCTCCATTACCTAAGATAAGGGCGTCAGGATTCTCCCGATTACGGATACTGACGGCATGGGCAACTTCTTCCCACCTGGCAGGTACACTCGACATTTCTTTCCGTGTGCGTGCATGAATAGTAATTGCGGAAGCATCAGTCTCAAGTATGTATGGCAACCACTCCTCAAGTTCGTTTTTGTTGTAACCGATTCTTGTCTTTACTGAAACAGGCAGTCCTCCACCACCTCTGATCGCTGCCTCGATAACGGCCTTTGCGCGCATTGGATCTCTCATCATCGCAGCACCCGCTTTTTGCTTTTCAATTGATTTGTCAGGACACCCCATGTTGATATCGATACCATCAAAACCAAGCTCTCTAGCAAGCTCTGCGGTTTTTTCCATGTGGTCAGGATTTCCTGTAAAAAACTGTGCAACTATTGGACGCTCTTCTTCAGAATAAATTAAATCCGCAAGCAGTTTCTTCTTTCCTATCTCTGGTGCACGCACCAAGCCGTCTGCCGAAACAAACTCAGTCCACATCACATCTGGTTTGCCGTACTTTGCAATCACTCGTCGAAATGCTGGGTCAGTAACATCCGCCATTGGTGCGAGAACCAAAAACGGTTTAGGTAGTCTGTCCCAAAATCCTCTATTCATATACTTGAAGTACTATAACAAAATCCCGCCGAGAGGCGGGTTTTTGAATTATTCTTTTTCAGTCTCTAGGGTAATGGTTGTGGTCCACGGGTCAGTAGTTCTATTTGAAAGCGTTGAACTTTCCATAACTATGAGTTTAGGATTGTTGTTTAAAAATTGAGCCGTCGCCATATCGCACACAGCCACATCCTCACCACAAGAAACTACAAAAACACCGTTCCCTTCTGATTTCACATTATTATTAGCAGAAACGGCAACATCTCTTTCAAATTGCGCAAACTCTTTTTCTGCACGAGTAGGTTCGCAACCAGCAACCCCAATGCTCGCAACTGCCATGAGGGGCAGAAATATATTTGGTTTTCGTTCTGGTCCGTTCATAAGTGCTATATTAGCACAATAAACTATATAAGTCAAGTATGCCTTCAGCTACGAAATAAAGCCACAAAAACTCCTTCGCGTGACGACACTACTCCCCTTTAAACTTTATGTATACTTTGTCGCCAAAGCGAAAATCTGCGTATTCAAACTCCTTGTTTTTTTTGAAGCTTTGGGACGCAAAAACTGATGCAATGTTTTCAAGGGTAGCCTGCTGGTTTGATGTAGTGCGAACAAACTTCAATACGCCACCATCCGCAAACGCAAGCTCAACATCATTTGAAGTGCCATCAACAATAACAGTCTCCGGAATGCGATGTATAGATGAAGCAATGCCAGTGACTAACGTATTGAGAGAAGCAAAACCGCCGTCAAGGTATGTACTGCCAATGGGCACACTTGAAAGTGCCCCATAAAAACGAATTGTTGGTGTCGCATCCGTTGCAGAGGCAAAAATAAATCCGTTTTTGTCGATACTGTAGCAAGCCTCTTCTTCAGTGGCGCCATCACACCACAAAGCAGTCGCCATTCGTTCTTCAGTAGTCACAGTAAGTGCATTAAAACCGTTTCGAGAGATGGTAATTTTTGCAAGCGGAGGAAAAGCAATAGCTACGGCATTCTCTATATTTCTTTTTGGAAACAATAAAGAGTTTCTATGTGGAATCCAATAGGCATATGAACCATCCAATTTTTCTTCAACAAGTTTTTTGACTTCATCAGCTGAAACTATTGAGGTTCCCTTCACTTCAATTGAAGCAATTGTGGTTGCGGGAATACGCGCAAGAAACCATACTGCAACAAACGATAGGGCCACAACCGCACTGCCAGCAGCAACCTTCACCCAGACTAATCGGCGACGCCTCTCTCGAAGACTCAGTTTTGGCTGTTGCGGGTTTGACATAGAGACCTTAAGTCTTCAGTATATCCTTCCCCACGTATTGCTGAAGAACTTTTGGAACACGAACTGTGCCATTTGATTCCTGATAGTTTTCAAGAATAGCGGCGAGAGTGCGCCCCATTGCTACGAGCGTTGCATCATTCATATGTACAAATTCCATAGCACCGTCAGCGCGCTTAGTTCTGGTATTCAGGCGACGAGCTTGAAAACCTCCCATGTAATCTGAGGTATGTGTCTCACGGTATGCCCCTTGTCCTGGCATCCAAGTGTTCATATCAAACTGCCTTTGATCGGGAAAGCCCATATCTGCGGTGCAAATTGAAATTACCTGATATGGCAAACCGAGAAGTTGTAGAAAATGTTCCTGAAGTGCCACCATGAAATCCTGTTCTTGGTACCCTTCTTCTGGCTTCGTGAATGTTTCCATTTCCACCTTATCAAAGTGATGCATGCGAATGAGCCCACGAGTATCTTTGCCATAAGAACCGGCCTCTCGACGAAATGACGGCGAATACCCCACATAACGAATAGGCAACATTTCTTCAGGAATAACCTCGTCCATATGGATAGGCCCCAGAGTATGCTCTGCGCTACCAATCAAGACCTCATCGTCTTTCTCAAAGTAGTACCGCTCATCTATAGGGTCGAGGCGCGCCATTCTGTTCATCACGGCTGAGCGCACCATATAAGGAGGGATAACAGGAATGAAAGGCTTCGAAGAGACCTTTAAACCAGCACGCTCAATGACCCCTTTCAAAATGTCTTCATCGGTAAGAACCTTCATTGCAAGATTAAGAAGTCCGAATTGCATGAGCGCAAGATCTCCCATGAGATACGCAAAACGAGCACCAGAAACCACCCCTGCCTTTTCAGAATTTATGATGCCTAAATCACTCCCTATTTCAAAGTGTTGTCGTGGAGAAAAAGGACCGAAGCTTCGCTTTTCACCAACTTCACGGAGCACCACATTTTCATCCTCACTTGCACCAATAGGTGTATCGGGTGAAGGAATGTTGGGGATCTTCAAAAGAAGTGCAACCAAGTCTTTCTCTAGTGCTCCATGGCGGACTTCAAGTGCTTGGAGCTCTTCTTTAAGGAGTTTACCTGTCTCAATATCTCGCGTAGAAGCTGCTTCATTTCTTTTTCGATTCACCTCTTCGATTCTTTGCTTTACACTCTTCCGCTCTTCGTGCAACTTCAACACCTCGTCAATATCAACAGGCTTCCCTTTTTTATTTACAATCGCCGCACGAACGATGTCAGGATTATCTTGAATGAATTTGATGTCCAACATGGGAATAGGGGTTAGGGTTTAGGGGATAGCGTTTAGAGAGGAGAACAAATCCAAAACACACACCTCTGAGTTAAAATAGTAACACGATGGTTGAAATCAAAAAACTCAAACCACAAAACTTCCCAGCACTTCTTTCTGAAATCAATGACCCGCCTGAAACACTCTATTTACGAGGAGTATTGCCACCACCCGAAACAAAACTTCTTGCAGTTGTAGGGTCAAGGCGTATGAGTAGGTATGGGCAAGACGCTTGTGAGTATTTAATCCAAGGCCTTGCTGGATACCCTATTTCTATAGTTTCAGGACTTGCTCTTGGCATTGATGGTGTCGCCCACAGAGCGGCACTCACCGCAGGACTACACACTATTGCCGTTCCTGGTTCTGGACTCTCTGAAGAGGCGCTCTATCCTCGAGCACACCTTACGCTTTCAAGAAATATCCTCGATTCCGGAGGAGCACTGCTCTCAGAAATGGAACCAGATGAACCTGCAGCACCCTACACATTCCCTAAACGAAATCGCATCATGGCAGGAATGAGTCATGCCACTCTTATAATAGAAGCCGGCTTAAAATCAGGAACACTCATAACGGCACGGCTCGCTACTGAATATAATCGCGAACTGCTTATTGTCCCCCACTCGATTTTTTCCGAAGGAGGTACAGGAGGACACTTATTTATGGGTCTTGGTGCAAGACCCGTCCGAAGTGCGGACGATATTCTGGATGTATTTGATATGAAAAAAGAAGAAACCAAAAAGAATATCGAGCTCACTCCTGATGAAGAGCGAGTGATAGGAATTCTTTCCGCCCCCATGCCACGCGATGAATTAATCCGTGCATTAGGAGTGGCAACAGGTAGTGCAAATGTTCTTCTTACACAAATGGAAATTCGTGGAATTATTATAGAATTCATGGGAGAAATTAGAAAAAATATTTGAGCGTGTAGTTGACACGATTCAATTCATGCCGTACTAGTGTCTCGTAATGGCAACAAAAAGTGCAAGTGCAAAAAGCACGCTCGTTATCGTTGAGTCGCCCGCAAAGGCAAAGACGATAGAAAAATACCTCGGCGCAGGTTATAAGGTACTTGCTTCCGTTGGGCATGTTCGTGATTTACCAAAATCTAGCAAAGACGCTATCGATATTGAGGGTGGATTTATACCTCGCTACGTCACAGTCCCAGGGAAAGGAGATGTCATTAAAAAGATTGTAGAGGCTGCAGAAAAGGCTGACGAAGTGCTTCTTGCAACCGACCCCGACCGCGAAGGAGAAGCCATTGCTTGGCACTTAAATGAGGCAGCACATCTCAAAGGCGCGAAGCGTGTGGTCTTTCATGAAATTACCAAAGACGCAGTAACAGAGGCAATTGCGCATCCTCGAAAAATTGACCAAGATCTCCGAAAAGCACAAGAAGCCAGGCGTGTTCTTGACCGACTTGTGGGATACGATCTTTCAGGACTGATTTGGAAAAAAGTTCGCTATGGTCTTTCGGCAGGAAGAGTGCAATCACCTGCACTTCGCATTCTCGTAGAAAAAGAGAGAGAAATTCGTGCATTCAACCCTGTGCAGTATTTTGTTATCACTGCCGATTTGAAAACTCCCCGAGGCGACACATTTACTGCCACTTGCTCAACTGAACCAGCAACAGTTGAGGAGGCTGAAGAAATAGTAAAGAACGGCAACAAAGGTGCGTGGGTAGTCGCCGACGTTACTTCTTCTCCTGTGAAGCGTTCTCCAAAAGCACCATTTACTACATCAACACTCCAACAGTCAGCAAGTTCGCGTCTTGGCTATTCCCCTTCACGCACCATGCGCACCGCACAAAGACTTTACGAAGCTGGCCATATAACCTACATGCGCACCGACAGCACAAATCTTGCTGAAGTTGCAGTGAGCGCAATCGCCACTCATGTGAAAAAAGAATACGGAGCAAACTATCTTGAAACTCGTAGCTACAAGACCAAGAGCAAAAATGCTCAAGAGGCTCATGAAGCAGTGCGCCCTACAGATATTTCCGTAAAAAAAGCAGGTGCGACTGAAGAAGAGGAGCGCCTCTACGCACTTATATACGCTCGGACTGTCGCTTCACAAATGGCAGATGCAATAATGACCCGTGCAAAAATTACCGCCATAACAGAAGGCGTACCTGAATTTGGTGTTACTGGTTCCACTGTGCAATTTGATGGATGGCTTGCCGCTGATGCTGACGCTAAAGGAGAAGAAACAATTCTTCCTGAAGCAAAGAAAGGAGAAAAATTGAAACTAGAGAAAATAGAATCGCAAGAAAAATATACCCAACCCCCTGCTCGCTACACAGAAGCTGGCCTTGTTAAGGAACTTGAAAAACGAGGTATCGGCCGACCATCAACATACGCCTCGATCATAAAGACCGTTGTTGATCGAGGATACGTTGAAAAAATTGGACGGGCGCTCCATCCAACAACTACTGGCGAAGTAGTCTCAACATTCTTGGAAGAAAACTTTGAAAAATACATCAGCGACTCATTTACGGCAGAGATGGAAGACGAGCTCGACCAAATTGCTTCAGGCGAGCGTGAGTACACAAAAACTTTGAAAGATTTTTATGGACCATTTTCAAAAGATGTCGCATCAAAAGAAGATATTCCAAAACTCACCACTCTCGGTGATGTTCCTGAAGAATTCCCTTGCCCACTCTGCGGACATGCAATGGTTATGAAATTGTCGCGCACAGGTGTCTTCATGAGCTGTGCCAGGTTTCCTGATTGCAAAGGTTCTCGTACTGAAAAAGGAGAAGTTATTAAAGAAAGTGAGTCTATTGGCGATCACCCAGAAACCGGACATCCAATTCATGTACGCGTTGGGCGCTTTGGCCCCTATCTAGAAATGGGTCCAAAAATGGAACCCGTACCAGAGGCTGTGGATGGAAAAAAGAAAAAGAAAGCAAAAAAACCTGACACACGAAAAGCAAGTATTCCGCCTGACATAATTCCTGAATCAATCACCATGGAGCAGGCCGTTAAGCTTCTTTCACTTCCGCGAGAATTAGGTGTGCACCCTGAATCAAGTATGCCTATTACAGCAGCTATTGGAAAATTTGGCCCTTTCATCGTACACAACGGAGATTTTCGGTCACTCAAAGGAGCTGATGAGCCGTATGGAATTACCTACGAGCGAGCCCTCGAAATACTCAAAGAACCAAAGAAAGGGCGCCCTGGCATTGCCATCGCACGCGAAGTGGGAACACATCCACGCACTAAGAAAAAAATATATCTCTACAAATCAAAGAGCGGATTCTTTTTGAAAAAAGGTTTCAAACATGTACGAATTCCCGAATCTATGGACCCCGAAAAACTCACTGTTCCTGAAGCTCTTGAATTATTAAAGGCGTCTTAAGCGAGCGGCCTCAGCATATCCAGTGCGTGCAACAGCACGAAGCAAAGGCGCTTGTGGTGAACGATAATTAATCAAAATTTTAGTCGCGATATCCCAAGCACCCAAATCCAAATTAGCGATTCTGCGCTCCTTTCTCGCAGGGCTCATTCGACGAACTCTTCTCGAAGGTAAACCTTCACGTGTAGTCATTTAAAAAATTTATATCAAAATTTAAATAACGTGTCAATAATTTTCAAATTCTTATTAGAAATTACTATATATAAAAGCTAGCCCCTGAACACTAAACGCTATACACTAGTGAAATGCCTCATGCCACTGACGACATCATCCGTGCAATGCAGTCCCCTTCCTCGGAAGATCAGAAAGCAATTCAGGTAGCCTATGAATTTGCAAAGGTAGCTCATGGTGAAGAAAAAAGAAAATCAGGTGAGCCATACATCATCCACCCAACTGCAATTGCAGTAACACTCGCCAAGCTTGGCATGGATCGCGAAACAATCATTGCAGGAATTCTTCATGACACAGTTGAGGACACACCCGTTACCATCGAAGAAATAGAAGAGAAATTTGGTGCAACTGTGCGATTTTTAGTTGAAGGGGTCACTAAACTTTCAAAATTAAAATATCGTGGAGTAGA
>JAGOSG010000008.1:0-16443 GCA_018062445.1 Minisyncoccota bacterium
GGGTATTTATTAACACTCTCAAAGAGCAGGAGATAATACTTAAACAGAAGTCATGTGAATGTCCATTCAAAGGAGTATCAAAATGATAGAATGACGCTACTCAAAAGAGTTGCGCATAAAAATGAACACACCTCGCTATGAATACAGTCGCTCCACAATAGAAAAAACAATTCGTTTGCTCCTCGGTTTATCGTCACCATACGGACTTGCAGTTCGGTATGCAATAAAAGCGAACCCCCATCCGGAAATCATTAAAATAATGAATGAAAGGGGAGTGTATTTTGATGCGAGCTCAAGTTATGAGGCGGAAGAGTTATTGAATCAAGGAATTGCAGGAAACAAAATTTCTCTTTCTTCGCAACAATCACCGCACAATCTTGAAGTAGTACTGCGAGCTGGTGTGCTCTTTACAGCAACATCTATTAACCAGTTGAAACTCTTTTTAAATTGCGCTAGTCATCCCAATGTTGTTGGTGTACGGATTAACCCAGCGTTCGGTGCTGGGCATAATAATAGAACGAGCACTGGAGGCACAAACGCTAGTTTTGGTATCTGGCACGAATATATAGATGAAGTACTTCTACTTGCTAAGGCGGAGCAGGTAACGATAAACAAGCTACATATTCATATTGGTTCGGGAGCTGATTCAGCTGTATGGCAAGAAGTAATGGAGCGATCCCTCAGTGTTGTAGAAAAGTTGCCCGATGTCACCGTGCTCGATATTGGAGGGGGATATAAAGTGCATCGCTACGGTGATGAGAAGGAGGCTGACATGGTGGAAATTGTGGCCATGTTTAGTAAACAATTGCAGTTATTTTATGAAAAAACAAACCGGAAAATTGCTTTGGAGATTGAACCGGGGACATATTTAATTGCGCACGCAGGAACTCTTGTTGCATCTGTAGATGACATTGTTGACACGGGGAGTAGTGGATATACTTTTCTTCGTCTTAACACTGGGATGAACGATTTTTTACGCCCCACGCTCTATGGTTCCCGTCACACCATTGAGGTGATGAATGAAAGTAGTACTACAAAAGAGTATGTGGTGGTAGGGCATAATTGTGAGTCTGGCGACATTCTTTCTCCAAGTAACGGTAACCCAGAAGAGATTGAAACACGAACACTAAAAGAGGCACGGATTGGTGATGAGGTACGAATCTACGACGCTGGCGCATACTGTGCCAGCATGCGCGCAAAGGGCTATAACTCATTTCCTGATGCTATTGAGGTGATGGTAGATTAGTGGAAATTTCGTTTGAGAATATTCTGAGGAGACTTCAGTAGGTGGTAGATCGGTAAGATCCCACTCCTCAGTTGTGGATTTGTAGACTTGCAAGTATACCCCCTAGGGGGTATACTTGTTTGTATGAAATACATGGATGATACTAGTAAAGTGAAAGTCATTCGCCGACTCAAACTTTTAGAAGGCCAAGTTCGAGGGCTTCAAAAGATGGTTGAGAGTGATATCTATTGCATTGATGTAATTACCCAGACATCTGCAGTAAAACAGGGGCTTTCGAATGTTGAAGATCTTCTCCTCGAGAATCATCTTGGTGGGTGCATCTTAAATCAAGTGAAGTCAGGCCAAATAAACAAGGCAAAAGAAGAAATTCTCAAGGTGTATAAATTAAAGAGGAAATAGTTCGACAGGCTCACTACAAGTAATATGCATACGCAAACATACAGAGTAAAAGGGATGCACTGTGCTTCGTGCTCCTCGACTATCGAGAAGACATTCAAGAAAGTTGAAGGCGTGCATTCTGCCGAAGTAAACTATGGGACTGAAAAAGCGAAGGTCTCTTTTGACCCCGCTAAAACGAACGCGCACGAACTATCAAAAAAGATAGAGCCTCTCGGATATTCTCTAGATATCCCTGCTACGGCTCTAGAAATGGGTATGTCTTCGGAAGATCATGCCGCACACCTCGGGCTCAATCAAACAAAGAAGGAAAAGTTAGCGGAGGTTGCAGATATGCGTATAAAGGTACTCTCAGCAATTCCCATTGCCATTTTTGCCGCTTTCATCATGGGGTGGGACATTCTCGCCCAATTTAAAATCATTTCGGCGATGCCCTATGTTTGGTCTGAATTTTTTCATCACCTATTACCGGCATTTGCCACGTATGTGCTTTTTGTAGTCGGTAAACCGTATCTTCTTGGTGTGTATCGCTTCATTCGCTATGGCAAAGCAAATATGGACACCCTTATAGGGATTGGAACACTTGCCGCGTACACATACAGCTTAATGATAGCGGCTCTCGAGACATCGCTCCGCCCATATTTGAATGTTGATCAAAGTTATTACGATGTGACTATCGTGGTAATTGCATTCATTACGCTTGGTAAATATCTGGAAGCAAAATCGAAGATTAAAACAGGTGACGCGATTGAAAAGCTATTGAATCTTCAGGCAAAGACCGCGCTCGTCATACGGGATGGAAAGGAGATAGAAATACCCATAGACCAAGTGAAAGTAGGCGAGGTTATCATCGTAAAACCTGGCGCAAAGATTCCGGTTGATGGCGAAGTAATTGAAGGCGAATCTTTCGTTGATGAATCTATGGTTACTGGTGAGCCAATGCCAGTGAAGAAAGAATTTGGTGATTCGATAGTGGCTGGAACTATTAACACCTCAGGCGTATTTACGTTTAGAGCTACAAAAATTGGATCGCAGACTTTCCTGTCTCAGATTATTAGAATGGTTGAAGACGCTCAAGGAAGTAAGGCACCCATTCAAGCGCTGGCTGACAAAATTTCGTCTGTTTTTGTCCCAGTAGTTTTGGTATTGGCAGTCATTGCTCTCGACCTGTGGCTCTTGATAGGTACACCGTACCTAGGGTTTTCTCAAGCACTTTCGTACGGACTTGTTTCTTTCGTAGGAATTCTGGTAATTGCATGTCCATGTGCATTGGGGCTCGCTACGCCCACTGCGATTATTGTGGGAGTAGGCAAAGGCGCGCGTGAAGGAATTTTAGTGAAAGATGCTGCCACGTTAGAAAAACTTCACAAGGTGACTACTGTTGTGGTCGACAAGACAGGTACCCTCACTCGAGGGAAGCCTGAGTTGGTATCCATTAAAAATCTTTCAGAAAAGTCGGAGAGTAACATTATTTCGGTATTGGCAGGACTTGAAAATAAATCTGAACATCCAATCGCCCATGCCATTACTTCCTCCGCCAAAGAAAGAAAAATAGATATTCCTACTGTTACTGGTTTTGAAGCGATCAAAGGTAAAGGGGTGAAGGGGTTAATTGATGGTGTTGAATACTTCGCAGGTAATACAAAATTAATACAAGACCTAGGGCTCAGCTTCGACACGGAGTCAATAACAAAAGAAACCACTGAAGGTAAAACACCCGTCTTGCTTGCAACAAAAGAAAAATTGCTCGGGGTATTTATGGTTGCGGATGCGATAAAACCGGAAGCCATTGAGGCAGTAAAGAATCTGCATAAGCTCGGAATCAAAGTAGTAATGCTCACCGGTGATAACAAAAACACCGCACGCTATATTGCCGATCAAGTTGGTATTGATGAGGTTGTGGCAGAGGTCATGCCTGCTGATAAGCTGGCAAAAATTAAGGAGTTACAAAGCAAGGGGTATGTTGTCGCAATGGCAGGGGACGGGGTGAATGACGCGCCAGCGCTCGCGCAAGCTGATGTTGGTATTGCTATGGCGACAGGAACAGACGTGGCCATTGAAAGCGCGGGGATCACGCTTCTTCATGGAGATATTTCTAAATTAGTAAAGGCGATTCGACTCTCAAAGTTAACAATGCGCGGAATCAAACAAAATTTGTTCTGGGCATTTATATACAACATCGTTGGCATACCACTGGCGAGCGGAATATTCTTCCCACTCTTTGGTTGGTTGTTGTCGCCTGTCTTTGCGGGATTTGCGATGGCCATGTCGAGTGTTTCGGTGGTCGCGAACTCACTTCGCTTAAAAGTAAAGAAACTATAACGGTATGAAAAAAATATCACTCATAGCAGCCATAGCGCTTGCTCTATCACCCTTCATCATCGCAGCATTTCTTTTCTCGTCTCAAAGCAACATTGGTGGTAATCAAAACTACACTGAGAAAGTGTATGTCGCGATAGAAGAGGAAGGAAGAGTAGGTGTCGTTGACACTGCTTCGCGTAAGATTATTAAATCAATCGACCTCTCCGAAGTGCAGAATGGCAGGTTTGTGGGGTACACCACTCACAATGTGCAAGTGGCTCCAAATGGAAAAATTGTTCTTGTCACCGCTAATGTGAAGCGAGGTGTCATGGGAGAGAGTGAATCAAATAATGAAGATGTCTCGGACGGCTTCTACGACAAAGTATTCTTCATTGATCCGAAGACCGACACTGTGACGGGATCATTACCGATTGAAATAGACTCGCATCTTGCGCACGTTGTCATCAATGATGCGGGCACCCGCGCCTATGTTGTGTCGCAAGAGAAAGGGGTTTTATATAGCATTGACTTAACCAACAAAAAAATAGAAAAATCAATTTCTATTGGTGAAAAAAGTGAACCTCATGGTCTGCGCCTCTCACCTGATAATTCAAAACTATATGTTGCATTGATTGGTGGGAAGGCAATTGCTGAAGTCAACCTTAAAAATTACTCAGTACTAGAATATCCATTGTCGGGCGCGGTAATTCAGACGGCGGTAACCTCTGATGGAAACTATGTCTTTGGCTCCGTCTACGACGCAAAGAAAGTCGCATGGATTAATACCTTAACAAATGAACAAGGCTATATAGATTTACCTCTAGACGCTAAAGGATCAGTCCAATTGTATGCAACTCCCGACTCAAAGTATCTCTATGTTGTAAACCAGGGATACTACTTTGATCAGCCTATCGGGAATACAGTCTATCGAATTGATATTGGTCAAAAAAAAGTTGATCAGGTCATACCTGCAGGGGACGCGCCACACGGTATCGTAGTAGATACAGCTGGACGATTCGTGTATGTAACAAACCTGTTGAGTAAGGATATGTCTGTAATAGATGCGCAATCAAACAAAGAAGTTGCTCGAATAAAAATCGGTGAAATGCCAAATGGTATTAGTATTTGGAATAAGGATATGGGTGGCACCCCATAAATCATTATGGGTCTAAAGTATTAATCAAGATATGAAAACTATCACATTACATGTTTCCGGCACGCACTGCGCCTCCTGCAAAATCTTTATTGAGGATGCACTGAACGAGCAAATTGGTATTAAGAATACACAAGTTGATCTCAAGCACGAGACAGTTTCTTTCGATACCGATCTTGACGATTCGCAGCATATGCTTGCTGAAGTTTTGACCGAGCAAATTAAACAGAATGGCTACCAGCTCTCTATAGAGAAGCGAGCAAAGGAAAACAAGAACAGTGGAGTCATTTGGCTGGCATTGCCCATCGGGCTGGCGTTTCTCGCACTGTTTTTCATTGTGCAAAAATCAGGAATCCTAAATTTTGGTTTAGGTGGGACCGTGACACCAGTGACAAGTTTTATCATTGGACTAGTCGCTTCTGTTTCAAGTTGTCTTGCGGTTGTTGGAGGATTAGTGCTCTCCCTTTCCGCAACAGTCTCTCAGGACAAGGTTAGTGACGTAAAGCCGATGATGCTTTTCCACGGAGGCAGGCTTATTAGTTTTGCCGTACTTGGCGGTGTGCTCGGTGCCATTGGTAGCGCTATCGGAATTAGTTTTACTCTCACTGCAATACTGGGAATAATTGCTTCAACAGTGATGATTCTGCTTGGGCTTAATCTCGTAGGAGTATTTGAGAAAAATATGATTGCTCTCCCCTCGGGATTTTTCAGTTTCTTCCGCAAGGTGGAACATAAGACGATAGCCCCGTTCTTGGTTGGTGTTGGTACATTTTTCTTGCCTTGTGGGTTTACTCAAACAATGCAGATTGCTGCGCTCTCAAGCGGTTCGTTTCTCTCGGGATTTCTAATAATGACTGCATTTGCCCTTGGCACACTCCCGATGCTCGCGCTTTTGTCCTTTGGCTCTGCTTCATTCGCAGGGTCAAAACACGCCCCGCTCTTTTTCAAATCTGCTGGAGTCCTAGTGATTGGCCTCGGAGCATTTGCACTTCTGGCAGGACTTGCTGGACTCGGCATTATCGATCCTTTATTTAACATATAATCTTACTAGTTAATCTATGCAAAAGAACATATTCATATCCGTAATCATCAGTCTTGTACTCATTGGGGGAACGCTGTATTTCGTTTCTGACAGACCAGCATCTTCAGGTGACGAAGTTGTGGATTCTCAGAATGTAGAGATTAGAGATGGCGTACAGTATGTAACGGTAACCGCAAAGGGTGGTTATTCTCCGAGCGTCAGCCAAATCAAGGGAGGGCTATCGACAAAGTTGGTAGTGAAAACCGACGGCACCTACGACTGTTCTGCATCGCTTATAGTGCGCTCGGTTGGGTTTCAGAAGATACTCCAGCCGACAGGTGAAGAAGTAATCGACCTTGGGGTGCCGAAGTCTGGCGAAAAAATACAAGGGGTATGTGGCATGGGGATGTATAGCTTTCAAATAGAGGTTAGCTAGTAATCCAAGTGTTACCTTTTTATCCTTTAGAACTGAGAAATAAAATTGTCGTGGTTGGTGTCAGTGCCTCAGGCAAATCAGTTTTCGCAAGAAGGCTGGCTACGAAAGTGAATCTGCCGATTGTCTTTATGGATGCCATTATGTGGAAGCCTGGGTGGAACTATATTGGAGATGAGGAGACTGTTAAAAAGCTTAATGAGGAAAGTGCCAAGCCTCGGTGGATTATTGAAGGCTACATAGTTAAGGAGGCACGCTCTTTTGTTTTTGAGCGTGCTGAGTCAATAATTTATTTGGATTATCATCCTCTCGTTGCGTCACTTCGCTATATACAGCGGTGGTGGATGCATAGAAAAAATCCTCGCTTTGAGCTTGAAGGTAGTCCTGAAAAATTTAGCTGGAAGTTTCTCAAGTTAGTCTGGACAAAAGGGGAGACCGTTTCACTCAATAAATTTCTCGCTCAATTAAAAGATCAAAATAAAATAATTAAGCTTCGCTCTCCGAAGCAAGCAAGGCGTTTTCTGTCTTACATTGGTATTGCAGAGGTATGAAGGCTAAGCTTTATAAAGTAAAAAGTAAGATATGGCTCTATCCGGGGATGGCGGGATGGCATTTTGTTTCTATAGATAAAAAACAATCAGAAGAAATTAAAAAGAAATTTGGCAGTATGAAAAGGGGATGGGGCTCGCTACCTGCTGTGGTGACCCTCGGCAAAACAGTTTGGAGGACTTCCATTTTTCCTGATACAAAAGCAGGGGCATACCTGCTTCCGCTTAAAGCCGAGGTGCGGAAAAAGGAGGGCGTGTATGCGGATGAATCAATTTCTTTTTCTATTGAAATCAGGGCGTAGTCTATATGCTCTATCTCGCCACGGTAGCGGGGTGGCGCAATACTCATTGCTCTCTATTTTTTTACTGACGATATAACTATCTAGTTTGTTTAATCTTGCACGATGACGATTGTCCCAACATCGGCCCACTGGTAGAGTTTTTTTGCCTGTGCGGGTGGCAAGTTTACACAGCCGTGCGACCATGGTTGTCCAAATTTATCATGCCAATAGGTGCCGTGAATAGCGCCACCTTGAAGTGTAAAATATAAATTCCACGGGACGCCAGGGAGATCATAGTATTGATCACTGATACCGGGGAGTGGTCCCTGCATATAGCGACTTGGAGTTTTTTTATACACCGAGAACGTGCCACGGGGTGTGGGAGTTAGCTCAAGTCCCGCCGAGATTTTTTCTTGCATAAACAGTGCATTCTTCTCGTATGCATAGAGCATTTGCTCCGAACGATCAACGATAATTTTTTTTGTAGTTGAGGCATTCTGCCCCTCTATAAGTTTTTTGTCGCCCTCATCTAAGAATATCTGCACCAACTCGGCTGACACAAACCATTCTTCTGTCACACGCTCGGGATAACGTATATCGTTATCAAATTTTATTTTGTACCACTCCTGACCATTTTCTGTAACCGTATCTTCAACCCTAAGTACCATCCCCGTGCGTAGGCGCGACACCACTCCATATTCAACGCCCGGACCCGAACGCATACGGACGCAGGCTCCTTCGAAGTTTGGACCGCACCCATCAACCACTTCTATGTATTTAAAAAGAGGAGGTGAGGGAGGCTGTATAGGTAAGATAATTCGTGTGTCTTTAAATATTAAAAAGCCGCCAATGAGGAGGATTATCATCAGGACAATTCCAAATACGATTTTCTGATTCCAGAGCTTCCACATATGTTCATTGTAGGTAACTTAAGAGATTCACACAATCGAAGTGCTTTTACTTGCTTGATACTGGAACGGTTTAGTTGTTAAAATTTAGGTCGCATTTTAATTAACATAATTTTGGCCGACTCTTAATTGGCGTTGTGTCGACACGATTTCGCTAGCTATAGTAGAATGCGTGTAGTATGTTGCTTCACCATGAATGGCATTCAAAAGGTGCGGGTGCAAAGTTAAATTGGCTTCGTGCGTCAGTTTTGGGTGCAAACGATGGCATTGTTTCAGTGGCTTCAATAGTTGCTGGTGTTGCTGGCGCTTCTGGTTCATCAGTATTTATTTTGACTGCGGGTACGGCAGGCTTAGTTGCAGGCGCACTTTCAATGGCAGTTGGAGAATATATTTCTGTAAGTACTCAAAGGGACACCGAGCGAGCACTGCTTGAAAAAGAAAGATTTGAACTTGAAACCATGCCTGAGCAAGAGTTTGAAGAGCTTGTTTCAATGTATGAGGCGAAAGGTATGACCAGTGCAACTGCACGCGTAGTTGCCAAAGAACTTACTGCTCATGGTGCATTTGCAGCGCATGTGGATGTGGAACTGGGTATCGACCCTAATCGTTTAACAAATCCTATGTCAGCAGCACTTGCTTCAGCCGGATCGTTTTTTGCAGGCGCACTCGTTCCTCTTATTGCTGTTCTGTTGTCACCCGCGTCACTTCGTATGCCCGTAATGCTCATTGCTGTTGTTGTTGCACTTGCAGGTACAGGCATGCTCAGTGCCTACGCTGGAGGGGCAAATAAAACAAAAGCAACACTTCGTGTGGTTGTGGGCGGCATACTCGCCATAGTAATAACCTTCGGTATTGGAAAAATAATTGGAGTAGTTGGTGGAATCTAAATCTAAGAGTTTTTAGAGACCGAGTGCTGTAAGAAGTTCTTTTAGTTCAGTGCCAACAATGGGTCGATGTTGACCCGACTTTAATGTGCCGAGCTCTATATTCATAATGCGTATGCGTTCCAATGTTTCAATGTTCACTCCGCATGCAACGCACATTCTGCGGATTTGATGTTTCTTTCCTTCAGTTAAGGTGATAGTAAATTCAAACTCGCTCTCAATTTCAATGGTGCAGGGTTTTGTTACATAGCCTTCAATATCGACACCTGCCTCCATTCGTTTTTTAAAATTATTCGGTATCTCGTCGGTCGTGGTGACCTGGTATTCTTTTTCGTGCACGTATTCAGGATTCAGAAGTTTGTCGGTAACACGCCCATCATCGGTAAGAATAATGAGCCCCGTTGATTTTTTATCGAGCCTGCCAACAGGGAACACTTCCTTGAGTGAGATGGCCATTAAAATATCTTTCTCTCCTTCTTGAGGCGAATGAGTAACAACGCCCTCAGGCTTGTTGTATGCGAAGTATCGGTATTCTTTACGGGTACCCTTTACCTCAACTACATCTTTTTCTTCCACCTTATCTCCAAGAACTGCTTGCCTTCCGTTAATAGACACTAACCCCTCAGAAATCAGCGCATCCGCTCCTTTCCTGGTCGAATACCCCTTCAGAGCCAAGTATTTATTAATGCGCATCGGTAAAGAATCCATCCTGCGCAGTATATAGTAGAGGAAGAGTTAAAAATAACCTGAGATCCTTATGAATGGGTATGTTGCCAATATTGAAGAGGAGTCATTGAAGAATGAAAATTTCCGCACCGTGTTGTATACCGATGAACGCTTGCAGTTAGTGATTATGAATTTAAAACCCAATGAAGACATTGGGGAAGAGGTGCATGAGCTAGATCAATTTATACGAGTGGAGAAAGGAGAAGGGAAGTCAGTGCTGAACGGTGAAGCACGAGCGCTTGCTGATGGATTTGCCGTAATTATTCCTGCTGGTACTCGTCATAATATCGTAAACACATCTTCAGTGAATCCTTTGAAATTGTATACGCTTTATGCTCCACCCAATCACAAAAGAGATACAGTTCATAAAACAAAGGCTGATGCTGAGGCCGATGAAGGCGAGCACTTCAAGTCCGCACCTCAAGAATTTGATTAGCATTTGGTGGGTGTGAGTGTTTCCAAAAATCGCGAATGATTTTAGATACTCAAAGAGTTTTTAGGCGTTTTTTCTTATTTGCGTATTTTTTAGAGTGAGCAGTTTCTTTGTCTGAAGTATCTTAACTCCTTCAAATACTCCAAAGAGAGCAAGTGCATACGATATGTCTCCAAGCAACATGTTTCGAAGGAAAGGAAGTCCGAGCGTGTAGCAGTATACAAGCCCTGAAATACTTTTTTCATACCACGGAGAGAAAAGCCATACTGAAAAATTAGTTACCAGAAAGAAAAGTAGAGAGGCACTGAGGAGCACAAAACTAGTCGGAAGTAGGTTGGGATATTTTCGAGCAATGATACCAAGGAGACTAATGAATAGAAAAGATGCATACACACTGATGAGTATTCTCCAGTCGTAGAAACCTATAATCGCATCTGTGATGAGCATGGTGATGATTGGGACAAGAATGGCAGGTAGGCGCCCGACATACTTACTTGCGGTCAGAGTTACTGCAGTTATTGGTGTGGCATTTGGGATATGGGGAATTAAACGGCCTACAATACCCACTCCTATGAGACTTACTACAGAAAGGAGTTTAGTGAGCATGATTATTCTTTTGAAGTTGCAAAGAACCATTCAATGGAGTCTCCAGATTTAAGTGTGTACTGATCTGCTCCAATTTGAGGCATTACGCCGTTTACTTTGTATTGCCAGTATTTAGTATCTGTACCATTTTTATGGGCACCTATTCCTTCGACCAAAACACCAAGCCCTTTGTATGTTTTTGTGGAGAGAGTAAGTTGTGAATCCTCCTTGTTTAATTTTTCCAATACTGTGAGTACTGTCTCGCCTTCGGCAATGATTACTTGTTTTGCCTCGTAGACATCTTGAATAGAGAGTGAGATTGTTGTTTTTTGTGTTTCGGAAACTTGAGTGGGTGAGGGTTTTGTTTGATTGATTAAAAATGATACGCCCCCAATAAGAGATAGTGCAAGTATCGCAAGGAAGGCAGACTTTAAAATATTTTTTTTCATATGTACGTAATTATATTTTATGTTAATACGATGGCGATGATTCCTTTGCTTTTGCCTCTGCTGCAGCATACCTAGCAAGTGCATAGAGAAAGCTCGAGAGACGATTAAGGTATGCAATTGATGCGGGTGAAATAGTGTGAGTGGTGCTCACGCTTATGACGACGCGCTCGGCTCTCCGTGATACGGCACGGGCGTAATCTAAGAGTCCTGAAAGTTCTGTGGCACCTGGAATGATAAACGCATGAGGATTTTCGATTAACTTTTCAATTGAGTCCACGGCGTTTTCGAGTATATCCACATGCTCTTGTGGGAGGGCTTTTTCTGCTCCAGCAAGTTCCGCTTGAATAATAAAGAGCGATTCTTGGGATCTCTCTACACTGTTCTGTAATTGAAAGAGACTGTATGAAACTAATCGTGCTCGGCACATTCCTAAGAGGGAATTCAATTCATCAAGCGCTCCCAGTGCGTCGTATATAGGACTGTTCTTTGGTAGTCGGTCTTTGGTGCCGAAGAGTCCTGAGGTTCCGTCGTCTCCTTTTCGAGTGTAGAGCATATGTGTATTTATAAGTGTACTAGTGAGACTGCTCCGCGTATTATCAGTAACAAATAATCTCCTATAGTGTTCAGTAGTGTTGTCGAAGTTGAGGATGCGGGAATCATTTGGTTAGTGTGAGACAGGGGAGGTGTGGGTGTGATTTCTTTAGGTTGATTTGCATTGGTTGCTGGAGGAGTATAAATTTTCTCCATGGTGCTGGTGCCTAGAACAACGCCAGAGACGCCTGCATTCAAGGGAGTGTCCGTAGGCTGAGTGATTTCTTCTTGTGCTGGGATACTGTTTTTTAACGGAATGGTTTGTTTTGGAAATGCTTGCAGTATTGTGTTCCATGATTTTCCTTGAAGTGCGGGAATGGCATATGCGGTTGCCCATACACGGCTTTCAATAGTTGCTTCAATGGGTCCAAACCCTCCATCAGAGGCCTGCAAAAGCGCCATGCATGAAAGTGGCATAGAGCCTCCCCACACCGCCCACAGAGAAGGAGATTCTCCGAGAGCCGCGATTGCCTGCAGTGCCCAGCTGGTTGAATAGCTATTTCCGAAACATCCATTAGTGTCTTGATGTGACACAAGATAGTTTCGCGCTTTTAGAATTGCGTCAGGGACGCCTTCGGCATCAGATAGAGGTACGAGCGCCTGAATTGCCGCACTCGTGAGGTCAACACTTCCCCATGAACCATTCTGATCTTGGTTTGAGAGAATAAATGTTACTTCTTTTGCAATGATTTCATCTCCTTTTGTATATCCCGCATGCATAAGAGGGAAGAGTGAGAAGATGTCATCATTGACTAGATTAGGATTACCAATTTGTACTCCATCAAATTCAGAAATTATTTTTTGAATTGTGTCGCTATGTGTGTATGGATCTATGCCGAGTGCTTCAAGCACCATGGCACGGCGCTCATAGTCAGTTACATATGTTAGTTCATTTTGTTTTAGCAGGTGAGGCAAAAGGGCGTTTAGTGGTGCTTGCGCTTTGTCGGTACTACTAAGTGCAAGTGCAACCCAGTCATTATGCATTCCACTACCAAACGAACCATCGCTCTGTTGATGTCGGAGTAGAAATGCTAAAGCAGTATCTACATCTCCTTGGGATGGCAGTACGCTACCTCCACCTCCACCGCCTGACTGTGCTGAGGGCACCGAGCTTGTAACTGCAGTTAGCGTGACGCGTTCGGTTGGTAAGAAGTTAGTTAGAGTGGCGTATATCGCAAGGGAGTCAGTTGTTGTCGCAGTGAATGTCGCTATGCCTTCCGCGTTTGGTGTAACTGTGTATGAGCCAATATAAATGGTGCTACCTGGCGCAGGAAGCCATACGGGATTAAAGTTTGAGTCAAAAGAAAATTTTGAGACAGTTATAGTCGTCGAAGTGTTGATCTCCGGTGAAGTATTTGAGACATTTATTTTAAGAGGAAAAGTGCCAATGGAAAGGAGAAGCGTCTCGTTAGCGACTAATTGGTGTTTATTGAGAGCTACTGGTCCGAGCTCTAAGTTTGCAAACCATGTCCAGTAGTTACCGAGTGAAGAATCGTTACTAATGCCGTTTATGGAATCAAGGAATGCGTCTTCACCGTACCATGTCCAGACATTAGTAAGTCCTGATTGTTCGAGCGCGCAGAAGCCGTTTACTGTCTGTGTTGTGCTTTCAGGAAAGGTAGGGCAAGCGGAAACAGCAATCGTGCCGTTAAAGAGTGTCGCAGATGCTGTCTCTACTTGTAATATTATTGCTATTGGGTCAGGAACTGGCGTTGGAGTGCTTTCTTCGTCAGCAAGAAGTGGAGAGGGTATTAGGGTCAAGAGTAAGGAAAGCGTGAGAAGAAGTTTTTTCATAGTGTGTTTGCATGCGTAATTATCAAGGTTTTGGTTTATGTTGATACGGTTTCTACTGCAACAAACTCATCTATCTCGCAGGTTCCCCCAACGCAGGCCAGCTCTTTTTTCTGTTCTGTTTCGTCCACGTGTTCGTACGTGACGAGTTTTGAATAGTCTACTCTCGGGAACTTCGCAGTCATTTCTTCGTATCTCTTTTTATCTATTGCTTCGTATGGTGCGAGTTGATATACGTGATCGAACCGTGGCAAGAAAGAAAGTCCGCCAATAATTTCCCAATTTTTTTGTATCCAGTCCACCACGGCAATCCATTCATTTTCACCAACAGAGATAGTAGCGGATGGATTGTGTTCCGTGTAATTGAGCTTCACTAGTTTCCAATATTCTAGTTGTTGTAGAGCTGAGAAATCATCTTTAAATACTGACCCTTTTGGTGACTCCACAGGAAACTCTAAAACATAGGTGCTTGCACTTTCTTTACTTTGTCCAACCTCAGGATAATAGGGGACACCTTGATCTTTGAGCATCTTAAAAAGAGAGTCGGTAGCAGAGATACGCACGCGTCGTATGTAGTACTCCGAATGGCGCGGATGGATACCTGATGAGCAGTTGAATGTTTGCGAAACTGTACCTGATGGTTTGACGGCAGTAACTGAGAGAGATTGTTTGATTCCAAATCTTTTTGCATACACAGCGTTTGTTTTTACTGCCACATCGCGCATGGCACGGAGCGTCTCTGGTTTTCGCGCGGCCTCACTGTCCCATTGACCCGTGACAGATACACCAAGAAGCCGTTCATCTTCACAGTGTTTCGTCCATTCCTTTGAAATGTAGTTAAACTTTGTGAGCGTTGACTGGTAGGTGCCAATAAGAGAAGCGATCCGCGCCTTTCGTAGTAAGGTTTCGTCGGTATCATCAGCGCGCGCTATGACTTCTGACAGGTTACAGAACTCTTTTGATTGCAGGATGATTTCGCCACAGGGGTTGGTGCCGATGGAACCTTGTACCACTCCATTTTCACCAATAAAACCAACTTTTTTAAAATATGATTCCCTGCGTTTTGGTAGTGTATTTCCAAGGGCCCCTCTATTGAAGATACCGCGTTCTCCAGAACCTGACTTCATAAGCGCTACCCACTCCTCCATAAGCTCAGTGTTTGAAGGTTTCGCTTCGTACACGGCTGAGTTGTTTGCTACTGAGCGATAGGGTTCGGTAAGAAAAAATTGTCCCTTTTTTGCGTCACGCAAATCGGTATCATCAAGATCAGAAAGACTAATCATCGCCGTTCTGCGTACACCGCCCGACACAACACACTCACCAATTTTGCAGATGATGTCGTGTGCATCAATGGCGCGCAAGCGTCGCCCTTGCCTGCGAAGAATTTTTTCACGTGCGAATGCAAGAAGTGAACGAAGTGGCTCGGGACCTGATGCTTTCCCGCCCATGGTTTTTAAGCGTTCACCTGCTGGACGGATGTTGGAATAATCAAACTCAACATCACCGCCTGCATACCAAGTCTTTAGTCCCAGTGTCAGCGCATCGCACCAGCCTTCTTTTGAATCAAGAACTATGTGCGTTGGTATTTTTTTATTTGTTTGTTTTTGAATTTGAGGTAGTTGTTCTATGTTTTGGCTTTCGACTGAAAATCCAACGCCACACCCTTGCATAGAGAGGTACATAATTTCTGCAAAGTCTTCAATTTTTGTTGGAGCGGTAAATGTACAGTTGTACGCACAGGTGTTGCATTTTCGTGCAGGTTCTCCGGAAAACTGCATAAGTCGCATTGAAGGCATTACTTCTTGTCGAAGAATTGCCTCACGCACCTCGGCATATTCTTCGTCGCCTAGTTTTTCTCCTAGGTTTTCTTTCATGAACGCCACATAACGGTCAACGGTTTCTATCCATGTCTCGCGACGGTTTTCTGATTCAATCCAGCGCGCATAGGTTCGAAGATATACAAACTCTCCCAAGGGATTTCCTTTAAAATATTTTTTACTCTCTTCGGCAAGCTTTCTCACATGTTCAGGTACTTCACCTTGCGCAGTGCGTAGGCGAGTGCGTTCAGCTCTATATAAAATGTAGGCTTTTGCAGTCGCAGGGAAATTTTGTACCATAAGTATTTTTTCAACTTCGTCTTGTACACCCTCTACCGTTGGTACAAACGTCGCATCGCTGGATTTTTTTGCATACAGACTTCTTTCTACTTCTTCAGCAATGCTTACACCTACGCCATCCGTAAATTCTCCCGCCGCCTGCATTGCTCTCTCTACAGCAACTGTAATTTTTTTAATGGAAAAAGGAACTCGTGCCCCATTTCGTTTAATGATGTGCGTGAGTAGTGTGGATTGTGTTGATGACATAGTGAGTGGAGATGATATATTGATAAGGGTCTATGAATTTAACATATAGATAGAGGTCTATGGGTAAAAAACAGCTGGGGATAAGAAGTTCAAAAACAAAAACAACAAAGAGTAAAGAGGCTCTCGTGTATGCGCGACCAGCGTGGGTCAAAAGTGGCGAGGAAGAGCTCTGTCCTGACTGCTTTAAAGTAGTGGGAGATAAGAGTCGTTATAACCTTGTATGCTTACTTGGAAAAGCAAAAGAAGGCATGACCGTTGGGCAGCTTACTGACCAGATGCAGTTGCGTCAGCCGACGATATCGCATCACCTGAACATACTTCGCTCGGTTGATGC
>JAGOSG010000016.1:0-3759 GCA_018062445.1 Minisyncoccota bacterium
GTTATAACCTTGTATGCTTACTTGGAAAAGCAAAAGAAGGCATGACCGTTGGGCAGCTTACTGACCAGATGCAGTTGCGTCAGCCGACGATATCGCATCACCTGAACATACTTCGCTCGGTTGATGCTGTGGAGAGTGAAGACCGCGGACGTGAGAGGATATATACACTCAATCGAAGTGCGCATTGTTTTGAAGACTGCCAAATACCTTTTAAATAATTAAATACTCTATGGTTTTATTCTCACTTCTTTCGTATGTGCTCGTGCAGACCTTAGGTCTTATTATTGCGTTTGTTGCGGCAGGGGTGTTGCTCTACATGCTCTTGCGACGATTTCATTCGCGCTTGGCTACTGTCGCGATTTGTCTTCTTTTTCTAGGAATTTCTGTTTTCTTTTATGTACCAAATGGTCTTCCAAATGGTATTGAATATACATCATTTCTAAAAAGTTATGGCCCTGCAGGTTCTCCCGCGCTTCCTTTTAGTAATGTGATTCAATTTTTCCTTCACTTTAACCAATTTGAACAAGTTAAAGATATCGCACGCGATCCCAATGATATTCCTCCACCGATTACACGTACTGCTCCGCAAACAGTACACATTGAAATCACTGCTAAAGAAGTGATAGCTGAAGTTGCACCTGGCGTGTTTCTCAACGATTGGACATTTGATGGAAAAATTCCTGGACCATTCTTTCGCGTTATGGAAGGGGATACCGTTGTGGTGACATTCCATAATGACAAAACAAGTTTGCATCATCACACAGTCGACTTTCATGCGGTCCTAGGTCCTGGGGGTGGTGCCTCTGTTCTTCGAGCTATGCCAGGAGAAACAAAAACGCTCACTTTCAAGGCAATGCGTGCAGGACTTTTCGTCTATCATTGTGCTGAACAAGCTCCTGCCGTGCACATGGCACATGGGCAATACGGATTGATTCTCGTCGAGCCAAAGGGTGGTTTGCCGAAAGTTGATAAGGAGCTGTATGTGATGCAAGGAGAATTCTACACAACGGGTACACTAGGTAAACAGGGTCTCCAAATATTTGACTCACGTGCATTACTTGATGGAAAGCCACAATACATAGTCTTCAACGGTAAAGTTCAGTCACTCACTGCAGAAAACATGCACGCGGAGGTGGGACAAAAGGTTCGTATCTATTTCGGCAATGGAGGCGTTAATCTCATCTCTTCCGTTCATATGATAGGAGAAATTTTTGACCGCGTATGGCTGGAGGCATCATTAACCAGCGATCCACTGACGAATGTACAAACGACGCTCGCGCCAGCAGGAGGTGCAACTGTTGTGGAGTTCACCCCGTTAGTACCTGGAAATTATATGTTGGTAGATCATGCACTGGCACGCACAGAGCGCGGTGCGTGGGGTGTCATGGGTGTAACGGGTCCTGAAAACAAAGAAATTTTTGACGGCGTTACTCAGCCTATGGTTGGACATTGAGCCGTCGAGCATTAGGTGCGTAAAGGGATGTGCCTATAGACAGTGAGTGAATTGTCTGGGACAATGGAGGAGTCTAAGGGACTAAAGAAACAAGGTCGGATTTCTCAACAAAAAACAAAAAAATAAAACAAAAACATGACAGGAACAATAAAAACCCTGACGGATAGAGGATTCGGATTCATCTCACGCGAAGGCGAGACGAAGGATCTTTTCTTTCATTCAAAGGATCTCGTTGGTGTCACTTTTGATGAACTTAAGGCAGGCGATGTCGTCTCCTTCGAAGTTCAGCAAGGTGAAAAGGGACCAAGCGCAGTGAACGTATCTCGCGCATAATCCACTCACTAGAGAAAAGAAAATACCGCCCTCAAGGCGGTATTTTCTTTTACCTACTCCACGAGGCAGTTGTTTGATTTTTTGAAAAATTAATGTTATAATTTGAGCACAATGAAAGATTTCAAAAAAGGAGGAGGTTTTGGTGGTGGAAGAAGCGGAGGATTTAAAAAGCCTAGCTTTGGGCGCGGAGCTTCTCAGGGTGGTGGAGGATTCAGAGGTGGTCCAAAGCGAGATTTCTCGGCACCGTTAGAAATGCACCAAGCAACATGTGTGGATTGCGGAAAGATGTGTGAAGTGCCATTTCGCCCAAATGGAAAGAAACCAGTATTTTGCAGAGATTGTTTTGCAAGTAAGAGAGAAGATGCGCCACACTCGTTTTCACACGCACCTTCAAACGCACGGCCATCATGGCGCTCTAATTCTTCTGATGGTGGTGAGAGACAGGGAAGCGATCTGAAAAACCAAGTTGAGCTGTTACACTCTAAGGTGGACAAGCTGACACGAATGATTGAGGCACTTGGTGGCACTTCATCTGAGAGTGTAGCTGTTAAGCCTTCAGGGAAAGTGTTGGTAAAGCCATCACTTCGGAAGACTTCTACGAGATCCTCAAAGAAATAAATTCACCTCAGTAGTTTGTTTGCATATAACAAGCACTCACTAAAAGCTTTTTAAATACACATTATGGCAACAGCTCGTGGAGAAGTAATAGTTCGATTTGAAAAAGTCTCACACGACTTTACTATTCGAAAACCCATTTTGCGTGAGGTGGATTTTTCTATACGGAAAGGAACAAAGATTACTCTCATGGGTCAAAATGGTGCGGGAAAAAGTACTATTTTTGGTTTGATTACGAAAACACATGAGCCCGAAGACGGTCAGATTCATTTTCAGCATGGCCTCACTATTGCACTCGGTAGACAAGTGATTCCGCGAGACCAGATGGATCTTACAGTGCGTGAGTTTTTCCAAAAGGTCTTTCCTCATAAAGTATATGATATTGATCCTCGTATTGACGCAGTTTTGGAAGTGGTGAACTTAGTTGCTCCCTATGAAAAGGTGATACGAACATTTTCAGGTGGACAGCAAGCACGACTTCTTTTGGCATCCGCACTTATTCAGAATCCTGACTTGTTGCTTTTGGATGAGCCGACGAACAATCTCGACAAGGAAGGAATTGCGCATCTTACGAAGTTCCTCATTGAGTATAAAAAGACCGTCGTTGTTATTTCACACGATGCAGAATTTTTGAATTCGTTTACACAAGGAGTGTTGTATTTGGACATCCATACACACACCATTGAGCAGTATGTGGGTAATTATTCTGACGTGGTTGCAGAAATTTCTGTGCGTATAGAAAAAGAAAATCGTAAGAATGCTCAGCTCGCTAAAGAAATACAAGAGAATAAAGACAAAGCGAACTTTTTTGCTAACAAAGGTGGGCAAATGCGTATGGTTGCAAAGAGGATGCGCGCAAAGGCTGATGAGCTTGAGGAGGCAAAAGTTGAAGTGCGTAAAGAAGATAAGGCTATTCGTTCATTTCGTATTCCATTCCAGCAAGGGCTTATTGGAGAGATTGTGACTATTTCTTCGCTTACGGTGGTGAAAAAACATAAACCAACAGAGCGTAAAGTTAAGGTGGTACTCAGAAAGAATGAACACCTTTTGCTTGCTGGTCCAAATGGTATTGGTAAGAGTACTCTTTTGCAGTCGCTTGCCGATGGAACAGCAAAGGGTGCTGATATTATGCCGGGGGTACGCATAGGATATTATCGTCAGGATTTTTCAAATCTTGATTTTGATAGCACTGTGTATGAAGAACTTGCGTCAGTACTGAGTACTCGCATTGAAGAAGATGTACGCAAGGTTGCTGCTGGATTTTTATTGAGTGGTGAAATTTTTCACTCAAAAATAGGTACACTTTCTGAAGGTCAAAAAGGTTTAGTGGCTTTCGCTCGCTTGGTATTGTTAAAACC